>NZ_PQBX01000061.1:0-495761 GCF_002964625.1 Pseudoalteromonas sp. T1lg21 | reverse complement strand
CCAATCACATTGCCATCGTGATCTTTTAAAGCATGCTTTGATGTAGAAAACCAACCAAGCTCACCTTGTTGGGTTTGGTTCAGCTCTAAACGGTCAGTTACTATGTAGCCTTCCATCACCCGTTTATCGTCATTGACGTATTGAAACGCAAGGTGCTTTGGTGAAAAATCGAAGTCTGTTTTTAGCAATATTTGCTCCAGTGTTTTATAACCCTGATGCTCAATAAAATGCTGATTACAATGCAAGATTCTACTATCTGTGTCTTTTACCCAAAAGAGGATATCTGGCAGTAAATCAAATGCAGCAATTAGCTGATTTACGCCAGCTTTTTTTATTATTTCTTGAATATCCATCGCTTAATTTTGTCTCAATAAATAACAGCCCTATATATTTTAAACGCCGATTTTGTTGCATTGTCAACCGAATTTTTATTAGCGCTTATTGGCTAAGCTTTCCTATTATCAATAACATGACATTAACAGTAGCAGACGCTATTTAAATTTAGGAGCTCTTAAGATGAGCAAAGCTAAGATCCGCATGGCAATGGTAGGCGGTGGCGATGGTGCCTTCATTGGCGCTATTCATCGAATTGCAGCGCGATTAGACGGAATGATAGAGCTTGTTGCAGGCGCATTCAGTTCAGACGCAAAAAAATGTAAAGCAACTGGCGAACTACTTGGGCTTGATAGCAGCCGTTGCTACGACAGCTACCAAACGCTTTTTGCCGAAGAAGCAAAATTACCTACTGATAAGCGTATTGATTTTGTGGCTATTGTCACCCCAAACCACTTACATTTTCCGGTCGCGAAAATGGCGCTTGAACATGGTTTTCATGTGCTCTCAGATAAACCTGCAACGCTTACTCTCGCAGAAGCAGAGCAATTACAAAGCATTATTGCAAAACAGCAGGTTTTATATGGGTTAACCCACACTTACACCGGTTACCCTATGGTCAAAGAAGCCAAGCATCGCGTAAAAGCAGGCGAGCTCGGCAGCATACGTAAAGTCATTGTTGAGTACACTCAAGGCTGGTTAGCACACAGCGAAGACGAAGGTTCAAAACAAGCAAGCTGGCGTTTAGACACCAGTAAGTCTGGCATTAGTTGTTGTATGGGCGACATTGGCGTGCATGCAGCTAACTTAGCCGAGTATGTTTCTGATCTCGAAATCACCGAGCTTTGCGCCGATTTAAATCATGTGGTTGAAGGCCGAGCCCTTGATGATGATGGCACCGTGCTTCTTAGATTCAATAATGGTTGTAAAGGCGTTTTACTGGCAAGCCAAATTGCTATTGGCGATGAAAACAACTTACGCCTGCGTATTTATGGCGATAAAGCCAGTCTTGAGTGGTCGCAACTTGAGCCGAATAGCTTATGGCTAAGAGGCCACAATCAAGCCGCAACATTACTTAGAGCGGGCGTGGGTGAATTACACCCTGACACGCAAAATGCCCTACGCGCCCCTGCCGGTCACCCAGAAGGCTACCTTGAGGCATTTGCCAATATTTACCGCAATTTTGCAGCGCAGATCCACGCATTTAAGCAAGGCGATAACGCAACAAATTCAGCATTTGATGTGCCTGGCATCAATGAGGCTGTGCGTGGTATGGCGTTTATTGAGCATGTTGTTGCTTCATCGAAGCAAGATACTAAATGGCACAAATTACAGATTGGATAAAAAAGAATGAATAAAATCAAAGGGCCAGCAATATTTTTGGCGCAGTTTATTTCAGATCAAGCCCCCTTCAATAGCTTTCGTGGTTTATGTGAGTGGGCAAGCGGTTTAGGTTACAAAGCGATTCAAGTGCCAACCTCAAACCCGACTATTTTTGATTTAGAAAAAGCAGCTCAAAGCCAGCATTACTGCGATGAAGTCACTGGTATTGCTACAGAGTATGGACTTACAATTTCAGAGCTATCAACACATTTGCAAGGCCAGTTAATTGCTGTTCACCCTGCCTACGATGAAATGTTCGATAACTTTGCCGCAGAGCATGTAAAAGGTAACCCAGCAGCGCGAACAAAGTGGGCAACAGAGCAACTGATGATGGCTGCTAAAGCAAGTAAAAACCTTGGTTTAACAACCCATGCGACGTTCTCGGGTTCTTTTTTATGGCATACCTTTTACCCTTGGCCACAGCGTCCACAAGGACTTGTTGAACAAGGCTTTAGTGAACTTGCTAAGCGCTGGTTACCCATTTTAGATTGCTTTGACGAGCATGGCGTGGACGTGTGTTATGAATTACATCCGGGTGAAGACCTGCATGATGGTGTGACATTTGAGCGCTTTTTAGCAGCAACCAATAATCACCCACGCGTTAATATTCTTTATGATCCGAGCCATTTTGTATTGCAACAGCTCGACTATTTAGCGTTTATCGATATTTATCATTCGCGCATTAAGGCGTTTCATGTCAAAGATGCCGAATTTATCGCAAATGGCCGCTCAGGTGTTTATGGCGGATTTCAAAACTGGCAAGACCGACCAGGGCGTTTTCGTTCTTTAGGTGATGGCCAAGTAGATTTTAAGCAAATCTTTAGCAAGTTAACTCAATATGGTTTTGATGGCTGGGCTGTACTTGAATGGGAATGTTGCTTAAAGCACCCAGAGGATGGGGCAAGAGAAGGCGCTGAGTTTATTAAAGCACACTTAATAAACCCAACCGACAAAGCCTTTGACGATTTTGCCAGTGGCGCAACAAACACTGAGCGTAATAATCGAATTTTAGGTTTATAAAACCGACAACAATAGAACACACAGGACACACAATATGGACAACAATAATTATAACCGCATTGTCTTTCGGCTTTGCTGTATAGCACTGATTGTGACCTCCATGACCTTTGCCATTCGTGCTGGTATTTTGGGTCAACTTGGCAGTGAGTTTGGCTTAACCGACACCGAATTAGGTTGGGTTAATGCCATGGCATTTTTAGGCTTTCCGGTCGCGACTATGGTCGGCGGTATTATTTATAATGCCATTGGCGCGAAAAAATTAGTGGCGTTAGCGTTTATCTGTCATTTACTTGGTCTTGTTTTGACAATAACAGCTGATGGTTTTTGGGGCTTACTAGTTTCTACCTTTTTAATTGGTTTTGCCAACGGCGCTGTTGAAGCTGGCTGTAACCCACTAATTGCAGAAATGTACCCTAAAAACACCACCACTATGCTAAACCGTTTTCATGTTTGGTTCCCAGGTGGCATTGTGATTGGCGCACTTGCTTCGAATTTTATGTCGGGAGCAGGTTTAAACTGGCAATGGCAAGTAGCGTTAATTTTAATTCCTACGGTTATCTATGGCGCTATGCTGATCAAAGCACAATTTCCACGCTTTGATACGCGTACTCACTCTACCAGCAGCAATATTCGCCACTTATTTACGCCGTTATACATCTTTTTAATTGCCTGTATGACGTTTACCGCAACCACTGAATTTGGCACACAACAATGGATTGAGCGTATTTTAGGTTCATCGGGTGCCTCTCCTATGGTGGTATTAGCCCTGATCACCGGCTTAATGGCGGTTGGTCGTTTCTTTGCAGGCCCCATTGTGCATAAGCTCAACCCTACTGGTGTATTACTTGGATCTGCCATTTGTGCAAGCTTAGGTATCTTTATGATGAGCCAAGCCGAGGGCAGCATGATTTATCTAGCAGCGATGCTTTTTGCACTTGGCGTAACCTACTTTTGGCCGACCATGCTTGGCTGCGTTGCTGAATACATTCCAAAGTCAGGGGCGCTGGGTATGTCGTTAATGGGCGGTGCAGGCATGTTTGCTATGAGCATCTGGAACCCTGTAATTGGTAGCTGGATAGATACGGCACGCTCATCAGCAGAAGCAAGTGGCGCAAGCGCTGAACAAATTGAAATTTTAGCCGGACAGGCTGTATTACAAAACCTACTGATCTTCCCAATTATTTTAATCGTCGCATTCATTGGGTTGCATTTAGTAATTGATAAAAACAAACGCACCGAAAAATGTGCGTCTTAAGCAAGTAAATCGTCGAGGAACACTATGTTTAAATCTCTTAAAGCACTGACTTTAATGCTCACCGTTAGTAGCTGTGCACTCGCTAATGCGGCTGACAATCAGCTAACACAACAAGAAAAGCAAGCTGGCTGGCAGTTGTTGTTTGACGGCAAAGATATGTCGCAGTGGCGTAATTTTAAAAGCGAATCTTTAAATCCTGCATGGGTCGTTGAAGATGGCGCTATGACATTAACCAAAGGTGGCGGTGATCTGCTTACTAAAAAGCAGTACCAAAACTTTGAATTACAGATTGACTGGAAAATCTCTACTAAAGGCAATAGCGGTATTTTTGTATTAGCTGATGAAACCGGACAGATGATTTACTCTCATGCACCTGAAATTCAAATATCGATAACGAAGAACACCCAGATACCGAAATTGACTCGCACTTAGCAGGGTCAATTTACGATTTATTTGCTGCGCCAGTTGCGGCGCACAAACCAGCAAATAGCTGGAACCATGTACGCATTAAAATGCAAGACAACCACTTACAAGTTTGGCAAAACGGTATTAGCACCACCAGCATTGTAATTGGCAGTACAACATGGAACACCCTTGTTAAAGGCAGTAAGTTTGCAACCTGGAAAAACTTTGCAACGGCTGAACAAGGTCATATCGGGCTTCAAGACCATGGTGACAAAGTGTGGTTTAAAAATATAAAAATCAAGGAGCTATAAGATGTCTGATTTTAAACATAAGGTATTAGTTGTTGGCTCTGGTGCTGGCGGTGCAATGGCCGCATACACGTTAACCAAGCTTGGTCACAAGGTGTTATTACTTGAAGCGGGCTGTAATTATGACCCGAAAACAGAAAGCCCGATGTTTCGTCGTAACAACGAAGCCCCACTTATGGGTGCAGGTAACAAAGACAAAAACTTTGGCTTTTACGACGCAACCGTTGATGGCGGCTGGCAAGTACCTGATGAGCCTTATACCAGCGCCAAAGGAAGCGACTTTTATTGGTGGCGCGCACGTATGTTAGGTGGTCGAACTAACCACTGGGGCCGCTATTCATTACGCTTTAGTGAACACGATTTTAAAGGCAAAAGCCGTGATGGTCATGGTGCCGACTGGCCATTTGAATACGCTGACTTAGCACCTTGGTACGATAAAACCGAAGAACTTGTGGGTGTATGTGGCACCAATACTGGCCATGAAGATATGCCTGATTCGTCACCGGGTATTTTACAGCCACCACCAAAGCCGCGTGTTCCTGAGCTTTTAATTGCCGCTTCTGCAAAGAAAATGGGCATTCAAGCAGTGCCTATGCACCGTGCGGTATTAACCCGCCCGAAAGATGATCGCATGGCCTGTTTTTATGCAACGCCTTGTGGCTCTGGTTGTTCAATTGGTGCTGCTTTTCAAACTACTACATCGCTATTACCTATGGCAAAAGCCACCGGCAACTTAAAAGTTATTACCGATGCCATGGTTAAATCAGTCAAAGTTGATGAGCAAGGTAAAGTCACTGGCGTCACCTATGTTGATAAACACACAATAACCGAACATGCTATTGATGCCGATGTGGTTATCTTAGCCGCCAGCGCCTGTGAATCAGCACGTATTTTATTAAACTCAAAGAATAAAAAGCACCCAAAAGGCCTTGCTAACTCAAGTGGCCAAGTAGGTCGAAACTTGATGGATTCGACGGGTGCATGGTTAGGTGCGCAAATTCCGGCACTTAAAGGTCGCCCACGTTATAACGAAGATGGACATACCGCTAATCACTTATTTATTCCTTGGTGGGGTCATCAAGCACAAGCTAACAATGAATTAGATTTCCCACGTGGTTATCACTTTGAAATTGGCGGTGGCTTTAGACAACCAGGCTCGGGTGTATCGGGTGATAAACAAGGCTATGGCCCTGCCCTTAAACAGCAAATTCGTGATGCATATGGCTCTTACGTTGGTTTTGCTCTGCGTGGTGAGATGTTACCGAACAAAGATACCTACATGGAAATTGACGAAAACGTTAAAGACAAATGGGGTATTCCGGTATCAAAGTTCCACTTTAAGTGGTCTGACAGAGAATTAAAGCAAATCGAACATGGTTTAAAAACTGCGAAGCAAATTCTAGAAAACATGGGTGCGACCGTTGGCGAACTCCCACCTGCTGAAAAAGCAATTTCAAAAGGTGGCGAAATCATTCACGAAGTGGGCACCACACGAATGGGCAGCTCAAAGAAAGACTCTGTCACCAATCAATGGGGTCAAACATGGGATTGTAATAACCTATTTGTAATGGATGCCGGTGTATTTGCTTCTAACCCTCATAAAAACTGTACGCTCACCATCATGACACTGGCAATGCGTAATTCAACTTGGCTTGCTCAACAAATTGATAACGGGGTACTTTAATTATGCATCATCGTAACGAACACGACTCATATAACTATGTTTCAAACATGAGCCGCCGTGAGTCTTTAAAATGGCTTGGTCTATTAGCTGCGGGCTCGGCGATTGGTTTAACTGCTGGCTGCACAAACGCACTGGAAGATGACGTTGCAGTCTCTGCAAAAGAGCATTGGCCTGATTTAGATATCAAGCCTGTAACCGCTAAAGGCTATGGTCAAGATCCTAATTTGGTTATGCCACCAGAATCACCTTGGCCACTGACCTTAACCGCAGACGAACTCACGTTAGTAGCGCTTTTATCTGATTACATTGTACCGCGCGAAGGCGCTATTCCTTCAGCCAGTGAGCTACAAGTACCGGCTGTTATTAATGAATGGGTGAGCGCACCGTATGAAGGCCAACAACGCGATAGAATTAAAATTTTAAATTCATTAGCGTGGCTTAACGATGAGGCACAGCTTCGTTTTAAAAAGCAATTTGTTGCACTTAACGAAAAGCAACATCGCGCGATTTTAGACGATATTGCGTTTTTAAACGAGCAAACACCTGCTCAATTTCAGCGCATTGGTAAAGCCTTTTTACGCTTTAAAGAATTAGTGCTGGCAGCATTTTTTTGTACGCCTGAAGGCTGTAAAGACATTGGTTACCTTGGCAATGTGCCTATTGCAGGTGATTACCCTGGGCCTTCTGATGAAGCAAAAGCCCATTTAGATCAGGTTTTAGCTGAGCTTGGTTTAAGCGAGTACGCCTATATCGATTAACTTTCCCCCTTGTGTTATTTTTAACACAGTGCAGGGGGTCAGCCCCCTGCTTTTTTTAGGATTGAAGAATGTTTAAAACCCGCATTTTATTGCTCATTATTAGCCTTGTATTTAGTGGTCAATTATTCGCTAAACTGCCAGTGAGTGTGCAATTGTGGTCAGTCAAAGACACCTTAAAAAATGACTTTAATGGTACGCTTAAATCACTTGCCGAAATGGGATTTGACGGCGTTGAGTTTGCCGGAGATTTTGGCCCTTATTCTGATAACCCAGCGGCCTTAAAAGCAAAGCTCTCTGAATTAGGTTTAGTTGCCAGTAGTGCCCACATCGGCTTTGATGCACTCAGTGAAAACACTATTGATAGCACCCTGCTGTTTTACAAGACCCTTGGCGTTACTACACTTTATGTACCTTGGGATGAAAGAGCATGGCACCCTGAAGGAGTTAAATCTCTGGTTAAAGAGCTTACTAAAGTTAGTGATTATGCAACTCGCTTTAATATGAAGATCGGTTTTCACAATCATAATAAAGAGTTTAATGCATTTAATAACGCTACATTTTGGGATTATATTGCCAGTAACACACCCAAGACCATGCCATTGCAGTTAGATATTGGATGGGTTAATTACGCAGCTAAAGATCCAATCTACTTTATTAAAAAGTACCCTAACCGCACGCTTGCTACGCACATTAAAGTTCGTACGATTGAGGGTAGCAACATGAGCCCGATAATCGGCGAAAACAACATTGATTGGCCTGCCATCATCGATACTTTAGAGTCGCACGGCAACACAAAATGGTTAGTACTTGAGCAAGAAGAATATCCAAACGGGTTAACCCCACTACAAAGCGTTGCTAAATCAAAACAAAACTTAGATAAGATCTTACTTGGTTTATAAGGTTATTTAGGAATGAGCTCGCTTTAAACACGTGAGCTCATGACTTGGATTTAATTTGAAGGAGAGAGTTAAAGCATTGATTTTTAATATTACAGTTTCACTACTCCGCGCTATATAAAAACATATTTTTATGTCTGTGAAGCTTCGATATCAATAACTCTCGCCATTAGAGTCATAGCATCAATCGGCGATTCATTAAATCCAAACCTTTTATAAAATGCCTTTGCTTCGTCATCGAGAGCGTGAACTAAGATTCCAGCTCCACCAACAACATTCATCGCGTGTACAGAGCGTAAGACACAATCCTTCAATAAGCCCACACCTATCCCACGACCTTTATATCCTTCATCAACTGCTAGCCTTGCCAGAACAACCATAGGGATTGGATTGGGGCTATTTCTTTTAAGAGATGACAAAGCGCTTTCTCTTTGCACTGACCCCATAGCAATGGCGTAGTATCCTATTACTTTATTATTGTCATCACAAACCACATACACCCTAGTGTTATTTCTTTTATGGTTTTTTAGCGCTTTTTTTATAAGCCAGTCGTCTAATTCTGGTTTACCGCAACTAAACACATCTAACACATGCTCATCTGTCAGTAATTCTGGGGCCTTTATTCCCAAGGTGATTTCCTATTCAATAGCTCATTCATTCCTTTGTCTTTTATTGGCTCAGCAGTTAGCGCCTGCTCAAAAGCATCATACGCTTGTTCAGCCAGAATAAAGTCTCTATGATTAGAAATAACTTCATGTGCTTCAGCTAATGCAGCTTTTTGGATAAACACGGTTCTGTCTAATTTCATTAAACTTGCTGCAGCATCTATTATATCTCTAACTGATGGCTCTACTCGCATATTAATTGGTGCTGTTTTAGTAGCCATTGTGAACTCCTGTGTATCTGATTGATACACATATTGTAGTGTAGCTGTTAGATACACGCAATTATTACTTATTGCATATAACTCTAATAATCTGTTTCCTTATACCAACCCGTTTAATTATGTAGTCTATTTTGAGGCAATAAAACCTCGTTGATAACAAGGCAAAAATTTCGTTATTTAGTTGTTCTAAATGAGAAATTTTTAACGCAGTTAGCGACAGGTTTAATCCCTCAAAATGATTAAGTATTATTGCGGGTTGGTATTAGATAGTTTAATAGCAAACGTACTGTGAGATTGCTCTATTCTACGCTTTAGTCAGAAATAACATGTTGCGCCATTTCTTCATTCCAAGGTACATACAATGGAAACTCCAGATCTTTTTGCTCAACTAAAACTACTTTTGCAATTGGATGCCCACAATATTCCGTTGGCTGAAACGAGTGAATATTTTCAAAATTAACAGCTATATAGCTATTTGCCTTTTTGATTAATAAGGCCGAATCATCCATACAAGCATGAACTGCTATTGGTAAGCTTTTGAATGGCACTGCCGATACCGTGTGTTCATTTTTATAAAACCTATCACGTTCGATTTTCTCACCGATCTGCTTCAAAAAATTAATATATGCTTTCCAACGCGATAAAACTAAAAAGCAAGCTACTAGAAATACACAGCATAAACTTAACAATATTGAGTTTATAACGTTAAATTGACCCACGTAGTAAAACTGCGCAGCCAAAATTAGCAGCACACTTAAAGAAAACAAAGTCCGCAGAGTCGGACTCACCTTTGGAAAATTAATACGCAAATTTATTCCTTACTATTTCTAAAGTGTTGTAAACACGCTGTGGAAACGACTGAACGACAGCTTAAATTGTTTGTTATACGCTTTAAAACAAACAGCTAATCGTCCTTTCTTCGATGTCTAAAGATAAATCGTCCAAATTGAAAACATAAAACTAAAAATACAATGAGAAAAATGAGCCCATTTGCCCACTCAGGCAAAAACGCCACAATCTTCGGAGCAATGAGTTTAAGAATACCGAAAACTGCTACGATGAGAAGAATGAATGCAGTCCCTTTCACAAAAGCACTCCTAAATTTCCGTTCAATGCATCTGTTTATATTTTAAAAATACCAACGCCAAAAAACCAAGTTTGCTATATGAGGTAAAGTTGTATCACTTTTTCCTGATCTGAATTTACATAGAAACTTGCCTCGAATGCATGCCACTTCTTAGGAATTTTTTTTCAACCCCTATGAGACCGACAAATATGAAAGAACCTCTAGAATATAATGCCAGGTTAAACGAGCAACAAGCCAACCTTTACTTTTCCTTCATTGTGGAAATTTAATAGTTGGATATTTTCAATAACAAATAGACTCTTGATTCACAGTAAAAAAACTAGCTCGCCTTTAACGGTGGAATATATTAGTAAGCTAGTAGCAATAAACGTGCAGCCAATAATTTTAGTCTGAACCTTTCCCAAATTGCCTTTGCTACTCTTTGTGTACTTACTGTTATCATCCACAGACCCATTCAGTTTCGTTGGGCCTACAGACAGAGTAAATTCAAGTTCATTCTTGCTTAGAACATAAAGCCCAATGATAAGAAGTACTAGTGCTACTAAATCGTATTCGTAAACTTCCATATTTTCTTCTCTTCTTTGCGTTACTGCTAATTAAGTGCATTAATTGTTGAAACATTACACTGACAGATCAAACCCTAATTAGTAGTTGGCTATGATAAGGTTTGGAAATTTTTCTCAAAGCTCGAGATAAATTTTGATATATTTGTCGAGTGTCTTCATTCTTAATAATTACACTATTTTCTGTACCAACGCCGTTTGCTAAAAGACAACTTACTTTCGCCTTCATGGCTTCAGCAGCTTGTTCTGCGTATTAATGTACGTAGTAAGCTCTTTCTTTCATGAAATTACAAAAACGTTCCACCGAATATTTATATTTGGTGGGTTCATCCTTCCATTTATCCACTTCCATCCGATAGTACGCACCTTCAATTATCAACTGGCTTTGCCATATAAATTCATCAGCGACATCGATTTTTCCATCAAATAACTTCTGGAGGTCCCCGAGTGTTTTTTCCAATGATTCCTTTGAAAAGTCACTTTCTTTCAATTTATCCAAAGACTCATTATCTGATACAGGGCATACATTCTCTTGTGCGATTGATGTACTACTAAAAAAAATAATAAAAGAGAGAATAAACAATCTCAAAAGTACACCTTTATGCATAGCACCACAATATGGCGCGTTTTAAGTATGGCAAAAATAGCGAAGAACGAGTGTTAGTCAAATATCAAACTTCCAGTTACTAATTTTATATATTTCTATTTCAACACTTTAGGCGGTAAATAAATAGCAAATTCATTAATAGGTTCAATAAGTACGCTATGCGCAACTTGCTGCTCTTCAATAGTTACTAACCCTGTTTTGCTTAACAAACCAAAATTTGCGGATACAAGATTTGCTGAAGAAACCTCTAATTGCTTGTGCCATACTCGATAAGTTCCTAGCTTGCCATCTCGACGATGATAAAACCCAGCTAATGGATGGGTTAAATAGACGAGCCCTGTTTCTGTATCAGGAAAACCAGCTAAATCTATAGTTGTTCCCTGTTTTTGAGATAACTCTACGCTGGCAGGAGCCCATTTAGCATCCGTGGTCATTTTGTATTTACGGTATATTTGTTGTGTTTCATCATATTCACAATCAAATTTTACTTTACCGCTATACCAAGGTAAGTCCCAACAAAATCTTGGCACCGCCAGTGTCCATGAATCTAACGTCGTACCCAAAAACCAAACGCATCGCTCATTTGTTTCTTTATCGATGATATAAATTCGGTAATTTGTTTGCCCCATAGTGAATTTAGGAAATGGGAATACCGCTGATGTAAAGTCAACATCAATAAAAGGAACGACAGATATTAAAGCTTTTTCTTGACCATTAATTGTTAAAGTATCAAGTTTAAATCGATTTGGAAAAATCCCACAAAACCTCGAAGGTTCTACAGCGTAAGTGATAATCGCAAAATGTTGTAACTTACATAGAACATCAATCCCCTTTGGAGAAGGTCTTGGGTGAAGAAAGTCTTTTAACTTTAGTGATTCCAATGCCGAATCTTCCTTAAAATTTAACGCCCATATGAGGGCTAATAATGCTGTGAAGCGAAGAAGAGCCTAATCTAGCGCTAGCAATCCTGTCTCTTAAAACGATTTATACCAAACACACTGAGTTATGAAGTATATTTAACTTATAGAATAGCTACTGATTTTTGGACCTTGATTCACTTCGTTTTCCCTGCACATAACGTTTTAACTTGTTAGTTTTCCATGTCAATTTCAACAATTTTAGCCTTTGGAAATAATCGTTTAGCCTCGTCAAACACAGAATTCCTGTTCAGGGGGTGTACTGTGATATCGATTGCATTATTTGAGTAAGTGAACAAAGAAAGACAGCCTGCTTTCTGAATCTTCACAATATCCTGCTTTTTAATCAATTGCCCTTTGGTGTTAAAAAAGCGAGCGTTCGCACCTGCCCTCACTTTTACGGCATCACCTAAATCAACGAACGTTCTCTGCGCCTTATCCATAAAGTTAATAGGTATCAAAGATTCCAATTTTACGACCAAAACAAAGAATATTATTGAGCCGATGATTAATGCCAACGTGTCGATAAAGCCTCCAATAATAAAACATTTTATAGTGAACGAATTTCGTAGTCTTCTGCCGTAGTACGGCTCGTTTTTCTGAATAAGATATTACTACCAGAGTCAATAACTAATTGCCAGCTAAAAGGAAGATGGACTATTGAACACTTAATCTTCAAACACATGCAGAAACAGGATTTAGAGTTTTTATTACTCTATTTTATTTATTCTTATATCTAACCATTTACCTTTTAATATCTCATTTAATTTCAACAAGCTAAATAAATTACACTGCAAAAAAATAATAATAAAACATTAAAAGTAGTGTTTACTTTCATTTGTTCGGCAGATTGTTTTATCTAAGTAGCGAAGTACTATATTAAAAAAGCCTCTCAAGGACTGAGAATGAACGTATTGAATTTAAGGAAGAGTTCAGAGAAAAGCACACTTGCGATCCTCGTGACTTTAGCTGTTTTAACATTGTCTATTCTAAAAGCGACATCCCAAAAGCATCCGCTCTATGAGCTACTTTTGCTGGCTTTTATGCTTACATCGTTAGTCATTACTTTTTTGGTATTGAGCAGTAAAAATGAGCTGACTATATGTCGTCACGGTATTTTTTATAGCTCAGCGTTTGGTAATGTTCATATTGAGCCAAACAAAACTAAACAAATTAAACAATTTTCTAAATATGGTTTTAATTGTGTAGTAATCATTGGTCATGGCTACTTTATATTCGCGCCATTTTATTATTTAACGTCGAAACAAAAACAACGATTAAAACGATATGATAATAACTTACTGCATTGGTTAGAGGTTACGCGTAAACGCAGTAAGTTTCAGGGCTTTTAATGCAAGTCAAAGCATAAAAAGCCCTTTAAAAAGTTAGTTACTTAGTTTTGCCACTCTTTAAGTACGTCTTTCACATACTCATAGCGCCATGAGTTAAACAGATCTGGCTTTGATGCAGCTTTACGCTCATCAGCATCGAGCTTCCAATTCCAGCTGATAAGCTGGTTAATCTGTTTTTTAGAGGCCAATACATCTTCAGGAATGCCCTGCTCTTTTGCAGCTTTAGTAATTTTTTGTTTAATATCTTTAGCGGCTTTTTTGTAAGCCGGAAAATCAATTAAACGTTTTAATTGTGCAGGTTGTTCGCTGACAGGAACAGCTTTACCACGCTCAATACATTTTAAAATTTCAACGCCCGAACGGTTCACTTCCATTGGCTCAACACCCGGCACTCTGCGTAACGCATTTAAACTTGCAGGCTTACGCTTAGCAATTTCAACCATGTTGTGCTCTTTTACTACAAAGTTAAGAGCGAGGTTTTTGCGCTCTGCCTTTTCACGGCGCCATGCAGCAAGCTCGCGTAATACAGCTAAGTCGTGCGGTCGTAATTGCCAAGCATTTTTAATGTCTTTGTAAAGCTGCTCTGCAGGTGTTTGGTAAGCACGTTTTTGCGCAACTAACTCGCTTTCGCTGATCACGATGTCAAAAAAGCCAGCTTCATCAATTTGTTTTTTAATAATTTCAAAACAAGGCAGTAAATGATACGTATCGGCAGCGGCGTAATCTAGTTGCTTTTCTGTTAGTGGGCGCTGTAGCCAATTAGTGCGTGATTCGCTTTTATCAATTTCGATATCAAGCAACTCTTTAACCATGTGCGCAAAGCCCATGCAGTTACCATGACCTAATATTTGCAGTGCAAATTGAGTATCAAACAGTGGTGTTGGTACAAAGCCAGCGTATTTTTGAAACACTTCAATATCTTCTGACGGTGAATGCAATACTTTTAACACTTCTGGGTTTTTGAGTACTTGCCAAAAATCAAAAAGCGACAACTCAGCCAGAGGGTCAATTAACGCTAAATGCTCACCATCATATACTTGAATAAGTGCAACTTCAGGGTAAAGCGTACGACGACGCATAAACTCGGTATCAATTGCCAGTACCGGTTTACCTGTAATTTTTTCTACAAAATCATTTAATTGATTTTGTGTTTCGATCAGTTGATATTGCACTTATACCCCTTTCTATACCATAAAAAAGCCGGCTAATGCCGGCTTTAATTATTTCTTTTCGTCCTTTAAGGCTCTTCTTAGAATCTTACCAACGTTTGTTTTTGGTAGTTCATCTCTAAACTCAACGAGTTTAGGCACCTTATAGTTCGTTAAATTATCACGACAGTGTTTTATTATATCTTTTTCAGTTAAAGATTGATCTTTTTTCACGACAAAAACTTTAACTTGTTCGCCACTGACCTCATGAGGGATACCAATAGCTGCCACTTCAAGCACGCCTTCGTGCATAGCTACAACTTCTTCGATCTCATTTGGGAACACGTTGAAGCCAGATACAATAATCATGTCTTTCTTACGATCAACAATATAGAAGAAACCTTCATCATCGTAAGTTGCAATATCACCCGTTGCAAACCAACCGTCTTTTAAGCATTCGGCTGTTGCATCTGGGCGGTTGTAATAACCTTGCATAACTTGTGGGCCTTTAACCCAAAGCTCGCCTGGCTCACCTTTTGCTGCCTCTTCACCATTTTCAAGCATAAGCTTAATATCAGTGCTAGGTGCTGGTAAACCAATTGAACCGTTATAACCTTCAAGGTCGTAAGGGCTGACCGTAACAAGTGGTGCACACTCAGTTAAGCCATAACCTTCCATTAATTTGGTTTTCGTTACAGCTTGCCATTTTTCAGCAACTGGGCGTTGTACCGCCATGCCACCGCCAAGTGACATTTTTAATGTTGAGAAATCAAGCTCAGCAAAACCTGGGGTATTTAGTAAACCATTGAATAGCGTATTTACACCCGTTACCGCGGTAAACTTGTGTTGTGCTAACTCTTTTACAAAGCCAGGCATATCACGAGGGTTGGTAATAAGTACGTTTAAACCACCGTATTTCATAAATGTTAGGCAGTTCGCAGTCAGAGCAAAGATGTGGTAAAGCGGCAGTGCCGTAATAACCACTTCTTTTCCGCGCTCTAATACTTTGTCTAAACAACCTGATACTTGTTCAAGGTTACCAACCATGTTGCCATGCGATAGCATTGCACCTTTAGATACACCCGTTGTACCACCTGTGTATTGCAAGAATGCTAAGTCATTTAAATCAACTGCTGGCTTTTTATAGCTTGCTTCGTTACCAGCAAGCGTATCTGCAAATTTGATTGCATTTGGCAATGTGTAGCTAGGCACCATTTTCTTAACGTGCTTAACCACAAAGTTAACGATGTGCTTTTTAAGGCCGCCCACCATGTCACCCACTTGGGTAACCACAATGTGCTTAACGTTGGTTTTTGGTAATGCTTTTTCTAGGGTATCGGCAAAGTTAGCAAGAATGAAAATTGCTGATGACTCTGAGTCATTTAACTGATGCTCTAATTCACGCACGGTGTAAAGTGGGTTTACGTTTACCACTACACAGCCTGCACGAAGAACACCTAAAATAGTCACAGGCGTTTGCAGTAGATTCGGCATCATAACCGCTACTTTGTCGCCTTTTTTCAGACCAAGATCATTTTGAATGTACGACGCAACACGTTTTGTTGCACTGTCTAACTCACTATAGGTCAACACTTTACCCATGTTGGTAAAGGCTGGAAGGTCACTATAGTCAGCAAAACTTTTTTCAAACAAGTCGAGTAGCGAGTGATAATGCTCAGGGTCGATTGTTTCAGGCATACCTTCTGGGTAGCGTTTAAGCCAGATTTTTTCCACTCTTAGCTCCTGTTTATAATTATATTTTTTAATAACCTTAATCTAACTAAGGCCGTTTCTCAATGGAGTAAATACTCTAATGGTGCAGATAATCCCACATTTGGTGCAATTATAC
Source organism: Pseudoalteromonas sp. T1lg21 (assembly GCF_002964625.1). Taxonomy (NCBI): domain Bacteria; kingdom Pseudomonadati; phylum Pseudomonadota; class Gammaproteobacteria; order Alteromonadales; family Pseudoalteromonadaceae; genus Pseudoalteromonas; species Pseudoalteromonas sp. T1lg21. Next base: position 479,310 of record NZ_PQBX01000061.1, on the reverse strand, counting down.
AATTAACTTGCTTTATACTGCCCAATAAATGCATGAATGTGCTCTAAGGTTAATGCAGGACTTTGCATATGGCAATGGTGACCTCCAGGTATCTCATGAATTTTTAACTCCTTGTAATATTTACCATATGCCTCTAGGTTATCCCTAACGAAAGGGTAACCCTTATCTCCTAAGAGAAGCTGACATGGTGCGTTAATTTGTTTGATGGTTGCAATACATTGCGCCTCATCAAAGCGAAATCCTGAGTGATTTTTAAGCTTAGGATCGGTTGTTAAATACCACTTACCTGCTTTTTCGTAACTATTTCGTGTCATTAAAAGCTCTGCTTGTGGGTATTCAAGGTCACCACTTGCAAGCCTTGCACTAATAATGTGCGCTATTGAGTCAAATGCGCGAGGGCCTTTACTGTTTACCCGCGCTCTATTTAATATTGCTTTTCGAAGTTGGCTGCTCACTTCATTGCTGTTAGTTGTAGCGCAGCCGATCCCCTCAATAAAGTTTACCGATGCGACCTTTTCAGGGAAGCAACTAGCAAAAACGCCAGCCACCATGGCGCCCATAGAATGACCAACTAAATGCACTTTCGTTACATCAAGCGACTCAATAAACTTATAGACGTCATCAATGTAGTCAATAAAGTAATAATGGGCGTCACTACTTCGCCAATCAGATAAACCATGGCCAGGAAAATCAAGACAATACCAACGCTGATTTAGCTGCGCATTTTGTAACATAGGTATGTAACTATGTGCGTTATCAAGCCAACCATGTAAGGCAATCACAACCTCTTCGCCATGACCAAAGGTTAGGCCATGCATTGCCTGAGTGCCAGTTTGAAAAGAAAAAGGTTGCACAATTGCTCCTATTTATTAAGCGTTTCAACTTAAAGGCGTTTATTTATCGTCTGGCTAGTATACAATAATCCTCGCAGTATAAATAAGGGCACAATAATAAGGTTACATCAATGAAATTAAAATTAAGTCTTTTAGCATTATTATGCTCAGCAGGCTCAGTAATGGCTGAATCAGCACCAAAAAACATCATTTATATGATTGGTGATGGTATGGGCCCAGCGTACACAACTGCATATCGTTACTTTAAAGATGATCCAAATACTAAAGTTGTTGACCCAACTGTTTTCGATACGATTTTACGTGGTATGGCTCATACCTACCCAGACGATCATACCTATGTAACAGACAGCGCTGCTGGTGCAACAGCACTGAGCAGTGGTCATAAAAGTTATAATGGTGCAATTGCTGTTGATACTGATAAAAAACCAGTAAAAACCATGCTTGAAGTTGCCAAAGAGCGCGGTATGACAACAGCACTCGTAGCTACTTCGCAAATTAACCACGCTACACCAGCAAGCTTTGCTTCACATAACGAATCACGCCGTAACTACGACGAGATTGCTAACGACTATATCGATAACAAAATCGCGGGTAAATTACCGGTTGATTTAATGTTAGGTGGCGGCACGAAATATTACGTTCGTGAAGACCGTAACCTAGTGGAAGAGTTTAAAGCAGCAGGTTATCAGTACAGCGATGACTTTGCAGCAATGAGTGACTTAAAACAGGTTCCAGCACTTGGTTTATTCGCTGAAGTAGGTTTACCGTTTGCGCTTGACGAAAATCCAACGCGCCTTACGCAAATGACAACTAAAGCGCTTGATTTACTTGATGGTCAAAACGACAAAGGTTTCTTTGTGATGATCGAAGGCAGCCAAATTGACTGGTGTGGTCATGCAAACGACATCGCATGTGCTATGGGCGAAATGGACGACTTTGCTAAATCGATTGAACAAGCAAAAGCGTATGTTGATAAAAACCCTGATACTCTGCTTGTTATCACTGCCGACCACTCAACAGGTGGCTTAACACTTGGTGCTCATGGTCAATATAAGTGGGAAACTGACGTAATTAAAGGTGTTAAAGCAACAGCTGGCACTATCACAAAAGATCTACTTGAAAGCGATGACTTAAAAGCAGTATGGCAAAAGTATTCTGATATCGAATTCACTGATGCTAACAGCATTAAGCTAAGCGAAGCTAAGAAAATGGGCGAGAAAGCACTGCTACTTGCTGTAAAAGATATCATCAATCATGCCAGCTTCACGGGTTGGACTACTGGCGGCCACACCGCTATTGATGTGCAAGTGTTTGCCTATGGTAAACGTGCAGAAGATTTCTACGGTTCGCAAAACAATACCGCGATTGCCGACAAGCTGATTGATTTTATTAAGCAGTAATTTATATACCTTAGTAATCCAATCCAATCATAAAAAAAGCCTAAACATTTTGTTTAGGCTTTTTTGTGAATTCAGTATTAGCAATTAGCTAAGCATATACATCAACGCCAATAAGGCTTTGCACTTCGGCGCGACGCTCTAAGTTAGCAAATTCCGTATAGGTTGAAATAGCGCGACTGGTTTTTGGGTTGCTTGGTTTGTCATAAATTGTTTGCTGATAGCTTTGCGACTCAGCTTTAAACTCATCAGCAATAGCAACAGCTTGAGGGCTTGATTTAACATACTCTGTTGACGATTTTTGCTCAGCCGTTTGGTCTGATATCGCTTTAGGCTTATCAGTAACGGTATTTTTACGGCTATATTGACCGGGAATGTCACCAGTATAAAAGCCTGAGCCAATAGGTAAAGTCAAACTCGTAATTCCACATCAAACATGACTAAATTATGTGCCATAACTGACGGGCACGCAAGTCCCGTTACTCTCTCTGTTACTCTCGGCCTGGTAGCTTTTTCCAAGTCACTGTATCACGAACATATTTAGGCTGCGCATTCGCTGCAGTCACTGTATCACCGTGAGCATAGGCAGTTGCAATCGAGGCCAGCATGTACTTTGCATCAGGCAATAAAATGTTCTCATTTAGACTTACATTTGCAAGTTCTATAACAAGTGCAGGATAGGTCTGCCAACCCGTACCCACCGCAGTTGCCGCTATTTCAGGTAGCGTAAGCAACTCAGGTTTAATGACTTGCTCTTCATCAACAAGCAGCATTAAACCATTATCATCAGCTTTATAATGAGCGTAATAAATCTCACCCATACGTGCATCAATGGCAGAAAACACATCGCTGGCTTGGTCTTGTTCAAACGCTTGTTGCGCCATCATCTGCAATGTTGATACGCCAACCAAAGGTAAGCGTGCGGCATACGCTAAACCTTGAGCAATCGCAACACTAATACGCACGCCAGTAAAGCTACCCGGTCCTTGACCAAAGCCAATAACATCTAAGTCGGTTAGTTTACATTGCGCCTTTGCCAGTAACTCATCAATTAAAGGCAAAATCTTTTGGCTGTGCTGCTGTGGGCACTCTTCAAAATGATGAAATGTTTGCCCTTGATAATGTAGCACCAGCGATAACGCTTCAGTTGATGCATCTAAGGCAAGAATATTGTGTTTAATCATCTAAGTTACTCTAATTGATCTGTTCTAAAAACGCGTTTGCCATTGCTAAATCGCGTGTGCGGCGCATGGGCGGCAAACTTTTTAAAAATACTTGGCCGTAATGGCGTGTTACTAAGCGGTTATCGCAAATAACCAGCACACCTTTATCTTTACTATCGCGAATAAGTCGCCCTACCCCTTGCTTTAATGCAATGACCGCTTGGGGTAATTGAATATGCGCAAATGGGTCTTTGCCTTGTAACTGGCAATCTTGCATTTTTGCTTGCAATAATGGGTCATCTGGTGCGGCAAACGGCAATTTATCAATGATAACACAACTTAATGTGCTGCCTCTAACATCTACGCCTTCCCAAAATGAGGCTGTGCCGAGTAAAACGGCATTACCGTGACGGGTAAACTTCTCAAGGATAATGCGTTTAGACATTTGCCCTTGCATATAAACCGGATAATCCATTTGTGTGGTTAAACCTTCAGCCACTAAGTGCATCATACGATAGCTAGTAAAGAGCACAAAGCAGCGACCTTTTGCTGATTTAATCAACTCAAGGGTCAGCTTGATAATAGCATGAGGCATATTATTCGCATGAGACTCAGGTAAGTAGCGTGGTAAGCAAAGTAGCGCTTGTTGTTGATAATCAAACGGACTTTCAACAATCATGCTTTGCGTTGGCTTTAAGCCAAGGCTAGCGTTAAAGTGCGCTAAGTCGTTATCGACCGATAAAGTGGCCGATGTAAACACAAAACCTGCCCCAGTGTCTTTCATCATTTGTGCGAATTTAGCCGATACATTAAGTGGTGTAATGTTTACCGTTAGGTATCGGCGAGTGGTTTCGTACCAATAACTATAGCCCGTTTGTGCGGTATCAAATACCCGCTCTAACTGACCTTTAAAGGCCAGTGTACGCTCAAACGGATGCTCTATTTTTTCGCTACGGTCTAAGCATAACTTTAAAACTTGGTATAAAAAGTCGAGGTCGCTAATGACCCGGTGCAGTGCTGCACAAATCTCTTTATCGGCCAGTTTTTCACGCCAATCACCACGGCTACCATCAACCCCAAACTGCAAGCGTAAATCTGCCACGCTGGTTTCTAACTTGTTGAGGGTTTTACCTAATTGCAGCATATCCGGGATATCTGCACGGTATATTGCTCGTAAGTCATTAATTAAATCCACCAGCTTTTTAGTGCTAACACTTTCACCAAAATAGTCACTGGCAATTTCACTAAGCTGATGCGCCTCATCAAAAATATAGGCATCTGCCGTAGGCATTAATTCAGCGAAGCCTGTGTCTTTTACAGCCATATCGGCAAAGAATAAATGATGGTTGATCACCACCACATCAGCTTCCATGGCGTTTAAGCGGGCTTTACGAATATAGCAATCTTGAAAATCGGGGCACTCTTTACCCAAACAGTTATCAGCGGTTGAGCTAACATAAGGCAGTACCTTGGCGTCTTCTTCTATGCCAATACAATCTGCTAAATCGCCTGAACGGGTTTCACTTGCAAACTTTGCCACCATCGCGAGTTGATGCATTACATCTGGATCATCTGTTGGTACATGCGCAACATGCTGACTTAAGCGATAGGTACACAAATAATTCGCGCGGCCTTTTAAAAGGGCGACTTTTTTAGTTGCGCTCAGTGCTTTGACTAAGTTGGGTAAATCACGGTGAAACAACTGCTCTTGTAGTGCTTTTGAACCCGTTGAGATGATGGTTTTGCCTTTTGATTTTAACGCAGGCGCTAAGTAAGCATAGGTTTTACCCGTGCCTGTGCCCGCCTCAACCACTAATTGGTGACGTTTTTTTAAGGCATCGTCAACTGCAACAGCCATGTCAATTTGTGGCTGCCGAGGAGTATATCCATCAAGAGAAAGTGCAAGGGGGCCAGTGGCACTGAAAAGTTGTTTGATAAACTTCGCCAATAGATTAAAAGTGATGGGCAGATTTTACGTAACTGACTTGCCAAGGGCAAGACTAAATGAGGAAGCAAGGCTTCCTCATGGTTAAAAGTATGATTGGGTTTAAATCATTGTCCTTGAATCGTTAATGTAACGCCCGATGCTGCTCGGTAACCTTGTAAATCTATGTACCAAGTGCCAGCTTGTGGGTTATCAAATTGACAACTTTCTTCGTTACCATTTTTGTACGGCCGACATAGATAATTTGAACTTGTTGACGCTGAGCCATAATTAACATACAAATCTGCATCGCCACTACCGCCTGAAATAGTCACCGTTAAATTACTGAGGCCTGTGGGTATTTGTTGAGTAAAGCGCTGCCAACTTCCGGTAGCCACACTCACGTTTGTCTCAGTTCGGTCAACGTTTTCGCCGCCACCTGAGGTGCTATAACTTCCCGTGAGTGACACATTCGAAATCTCATTCCACGCTTCAACCATGACATGATACGTGCCAGTTTGAACTGACGACATCACACAGCTTTCATTACTTGTAGAGGTTGTGCTTTTACAATCAAAATCCTGTAAGGTCGGCTTACTGCCAGATTTAACGTATAAATCGGCATCGCCCGAACCGCCCTCGGTTACAAACTCAAGGTTACTGCTCATTGCAGGTACCTCAAGCGTAAAGAATAGCTGCTCTTTTGCTGCGCCCGACAAACCTGTTTTAGCTACGCCATTTTCAAGCTGATTAGTCGGCTCAGTTACCACATCACCAGCGTTCTTTGCCATTTCAGCAACATAGCTCATTGCCAATTTTGCAAATTTACTCGCGTGAGCCGCATCAAATTGAGCATCATTTGATGTGTGGATCAATGGGTTAATATCACTCATTGTTGATTCAAATGGCATTGAGGCGGCAAACCCTTGTTGATACCAAGAGGCATGATCTGAGCAGCCATAACCACATTGATCAAAGCCATAGCTCACTGTGGGCTGGTAAGCATCGAGCAACTGCGATAAATACTGATTTTGCGAAGAGTTTGTGTAATCTGTCATCATCACAATATCTGTGCTGCTGCCGTTATTGCCAGTCATATCAAACTGCACCATACCTACAACATTCTTACCCTGAGTTTTATAACTCTGAGCAATATCTTTTGAGCCCCTAAGACCCACTTCTTCAGCGGCAAACCCCATAATTTGAATGGTTCGCTGAGGTTGGTAGTTATTTTCCACAATTGCTTTGAGGGTTTGTGTGAGCACTGCAATACCAGAGGCATTATCATCTGCACCAGGAGCACGACCATTACTTGGATTAGACTGATTGATTGAGTCTAAATGACCACCAATAACGACGATTTCATCTGCTTTTTCTGCACCAGGAATGGTCACAATAACTGATGATTGCGAAAAACTATGGTTAAAATACTCAACGCTTATATCACTGCGGCTACTGGCTATTTGCTGCCAATGGCTCTTTAACCAATCCGCTGCATCAACACCACTTTGCACTGAATAATATCGGTTATGAAAGTTCATCATGCTATTAACCGTATCGCTCAGTTCGCTACTATCAATCGATGATAGTAGCGCGTTAACTGTCGCGGCATTATCAATACTGTAGTTTACTAGGCTCGCATTCATAGCTGTCTGAGCTACAGCATTTAATTGCTGAGTATAGAGCTCTGCATCTACTAATGAATCATGGGCTACAAAACCACCGCAGCGATGATAGTTATCGTGCATAAACTCACTTAACCCAGCTATATCCTGCTTGTTAACGCGCATAAAATTAACTTGATTCAAAGCCGATTTTTGCATCGCAAAATTGCTGTTTAATTTACGTTTACTCAGTGTATCTTGTTGAAAGTGCTCTGCAGCCAGGGCATCAATGGTGACCCAAATTGTTTCGTCTTGCGCTGCATTACTTAGTTGGCTCAGTGACAGTGTGGCAAAGCCCACTAAGCACTGTGTTAGGCGGGTTGTCATAATCAATCCTTTTATGATTTGCATTTTAATGAAAATAAAAAAGGGAGCCGAAGCTCCCTAAAAGGGTGGCTAGTTAGCCGAAATGGTGAGTGTTACACCACTTGCAGCGCGATAGCCGCGAAGGTCGATATACCAAGTACCCGCTTGTGGGTTTGTAAATGTGCAAGTTTCGCTATTGCCGTTTTTATAAGGACGGCAGTCATAGCTCGATGTTGTCGATTGAGAACCAAAGTTCACATACAAGTCAGCATCACCAGAGCCACCAGAAATAGTCACATCAAGTGATGAATAACCAGCATCTAGGTCTTGCGTGAAACGAGTCCAGCTATTTGTGCCAACACTTAAGTTAGACTCAGTGCGGTTAATTGGTGTTACACCACCACCGCTGCCCGAATCAAAGCTACCAGTAAGTGATACACCTGAAATTTGATTCCACGCTTCTACCATTACGTAGTAAGTACCCGCTTGCACATTACTAATAGCGCAGCTTTCTGTGCTAGTAGATGAAGTGCTTTTACAATCAAAGTTGCTCAGTGTTGGTTTTGCGCCGTACATAACGTAAAGGTCTGCATCACCACTTCCACCAGTTGTATTGAATTGTAAATTCGTTGCACCTGCTGGTACTTCAAGAGTAAAGAACATTTGATCTTTCGCCGCACCACTTATCCCAGTGCGTGCAACGCCATTGGTTAGCTCTTCATCACCGCCCGGAGGTGGCTCAGTTGTGCCACAGCTACTACCCGCACTTAAGCTTGAAGTCACACCAACCGCCGCAAGTGCCGCTTGAACATCGGCTGGGTCATAGCTTAAATCACACGCCGCATCCATCACGCCGTTACCTGCTAAATCCCAGTTTGTGCTGGCAGTCCAGTAAAGTTGGTTAGCGCGCGCCATCACAACAAACGCCTTTTGCGTATCCCAACCTGGTGTGGTTGCAAGGTTATAAAATGCCTTGTTGAATACACCTGAGCTGTAATGTACATCCATACCAGAGTAATAGTTGTTTTGATGATCAATTGAGCTGCCATCTTGGGTTGGGTTATTCATGTAACGTAATGCACCGTTACCTTTAAAGATTTCCTGACCCACTAACCAGTCATTTGAGCCTTTCATGTAAAACTCGGCCGCTTCACCTGCCATATCAGAGAACGCTTCGTTCAAACCACCTGATTTACCAGAATAAATAAGCCCAGAATTTTGCTCGGTAAAACCGTGGCTTACTTCATGCGCTGATACGTCAAGACTTACCAGTGGATAGAAGGTATTTTGACCATCACCAAAGGTCATAGCACTACCATCCCAAAACGCATTTTCGTAATTACTGCCGTAATGAACACGCATTTTTAATTGGAAAGTTAATGGTGCAGTACCTACCCAATCGTTATACATATTAAAAATTACGTTACCGAAATAATGCGCATCATTTAAAGGCGAGTACGCACCGTTAATTTCTTTAAAAGTATTTTCAGGACATGTAAACGAATACGCTGTTGAACCACTTGTACTACCATTTAGGTTAATGGTTCTTACATTGGCGTTATTCATCGTACAAGTATTGCCAGATTGGGTAACATCTAGACTATCAAAGTCAGTACCGTAGATGTATTTACCAGTTTTTAAGTTACCACCTGGGCCTGTTGCACTAGCATGTTGTAAGTTATCGAAGCTAAATAAAACTTCACCGCTGTTGGCATCAATAATCTGATACGGACGAGATGGGTTATCGCCATAAGTCACATAAGATACTTCATACACTAGGTGTGCAACGCTGTCTTCATCTAGCCAAATAGCTAAACGTGACTGTTCATTATGCTTTTTTAACCCTACCGATTTAATTGCAGCAGGTGAATTAGCAAGGCCTTTTGCCATTGCTTTTTTCTTGTTAAGTGCCGGAGAGACTGAGTCGATGTCTGCCGCAATGTCATACACCGCAGCACCATGTGCACGTTTTAATTGGCCATTACCATCAAATGTAAGGCTAACCGTATCGCCGATAACAGGTAGACCTTGATACATTTGTTGATAACGGCGCGTGGTGTTGCCGTTACTGGTTTTGATTTCTTTTAATACAACTAAATCATTCCCTGCACCTAAACCAACTAACTGATTTGGATTTGCACTCAATACTGATGATGCATTGGTTTGCAAAGCTTGGTTGATCCCTGTTTGTTCGTTTAGGTATTTCTTGTTCGCAGCTACTGCACTTGTTGCTTGAGTCAAAGCAAAAGCAGCAAGAGTTGCTAATGTGATTTTAGATAAATTCACGTTTACGCTCCGTTAGATTGTTATGTATTTAATATTTTCCTAGTAACCGGACTGCACTGTTCCCGATTAGTGACCAGCCTAGATTGAATGGAGCGAAATTGAAAATGAAACAAAAAATTTACATTTAAATCATTCAAAAAACCATGCATATTATTAAAAAACAATGAGTTAGATATATATTTGTGATTATTTTGTTAACTGAACAACCTTAAAATGTAAAAATATAATTACAGATCGTTAACAAATTAGATACATTCGTACCTGTTTTATTTTTAGCTACAACAAAATAGATCATCATTAAGTATTGAAAAAAGCAAAGCCAAGCATATAATAAGCAAACGTTACTATATGGTTTGTTTACTATGTCTAATTACAACTGCAGCTTTTTACTCGCGGATGTTACGCGATTAATGCGCCGAAACTTTATCCAGCAATTAGAAGGCTCATCAATAACCCTCGCGCAAGCAAAAGCACTCAAGTACGTCGCCCGACAACAAGGTGTTAGACAGGTTGAATTAGCCGACAAACTCGAAGTACAACCTATGACTCTGGCAAGGCTAATAGACCAACTTGAGCAACAACAATTAGTTGAGCGTCGTCCTGATCCGAGTGACCGTCGTGCCTACCTTATTTATTTAACCGAGCACGCTGATGATCATCTAAAAGAAATTGAGCTAGCGGGTAATAAGGTCATCGAACATGCTCTTGGTGATTTGAGCCAACAGCAAGCTGACGAGTTTAAACACGCCCTACAAATTATCCGTAACACTTTGCTAAACAAAGAATAATGCAGGAGTAACTATGCAAGCGTCGAGCAAAAGCAATGGCTTAAAACGTGCCTTTCTGTTAGTTGGAATACCGGCAGTAATGGCTGTTATTGGTGGCTATCTATATTTAGCTGGAGGTCAAACCGTCGAAACTGATAATGCCTATGTAAAGGCTGATATAGTGCGTGTAAGCCCAGAAGTTTCGGGCGTGGTTGATCAAGTTTTTGTCAAAGAAAACCAAGTTGTCGAACAAGGCCAACTGTTATTTAGTTTAGATCAAACGCCTTATAAAATGGCTGTTGCACAAGCAGAAGCAAAAGTTGCGCAAGTAAAAACAACCCTTGCTGAGCTTAAAGCGAGTTACCATCAAAAAGAAGCGATTATAGCGTTAGCTAACAGCCACTTAAATTTCACTGAAAAAGAGCAAAAGCGTCAACAAGACCTACTGACAAAACATTATGTTTCAGCCTCTGAATACGATGAAGCAGATCAAAACCGTGATCTAGCCCGCTTAGGTGTTGTAGCACAACAAGCGGATCTTGAGCGTATCGCTCAATCATTAGGTGGCTCAGTCGATGCACCCGTTGAACAACACCCGGATTACAAAGCCGCGATTGCTCAACTCGATCAAGCTAAGTTAAACCTTAAGCGAACAAACATTTATGCACCATTGACGGGGATTGTTAGCGAGCCGCCTAAGCATGGCCAATACCTTGCGACCGGTAATGCAGCGATGACACAAGTGTCTCGTCAGCATCTTTGGCTAGAGGCTAACTTAACCGAGAAAGAGCTTACTTATGTTCGTCAAGGGCAAGCTGTTGATATTGAGATTGATACCTACCCAGATCTGCATTGGCATGGGGTTGTTGATAGCTTAAGTCCAGCCACCAGCGCAGAGTTTTCAATTTTACCGGCGCAAAATGGTACTGGTAACTGGGTAAAAGTGGCGCAACGTGTTCCTGTTCGCATTAGTATTGAGCAATCGGCTGATTTACCTGAGTTAAGAGCAGGTTTAAGCGCAATTCCACATATTGAAACAGGTCATAAACGCAGCCTTTTCGGTATTACGCTGTAGGCCTACCATGACGCAATCAACCACAGCAGATAGCAACGAGAACGCTGATGGCCACAAAGGACTGATTGCCATCTCAGTAATGCTTGCAACGATTATGCAAGCACTCGATACCACTATTGCCAACGTCGCCTTGCCCCATATGCAAGGTGCCATGGGGGCAAGCCAAGACCAAATTTCTTGGGTTTTAACGTCTTATATTGTTGCAGCCGCAATATGCATGCCTTTAACCGGTATTTTAACAGCTAAATTTGGCCGAAAACGCGTGTTTAGTTGGTCGGTAATTGGTTTTACCGTGGCCTCAATGCTTTGCGGTGCGGCGCAAAATCTTGACCAAATAATTTTATTTCGATTATTACAAGGTGTCTTTGGCGCCAGTTTAGTCCCGCTTTCTCAGTCAGTGTTACTCGATACCTACTCTGTAGAAAAACATGGTTCAGCCATGGCGATGTGGGGCGTCGGTGTGATGCTTGGGCCAATTTTAGGCCCTTCATTAGGTGGCTGGTTGACTGAGTACTATAACTGGCGCTGGGTGTTTTATATCAATTTACCGTTTGGTATTTTGGCGTGGTTAGGTATCTCAAGTTTTGTTAAGGAAACTGCGATTGATAATTCAAGGCGCTTTGATTACCTGGGCTTTGCCTTTTTAGCTATCGCGATTGGTGCTTTACAAATGATGCTAGACCGAGGCCAATCAGAAGATTGGTTTGCGAGTTCAGAAATCGTCGTTGAAGCCATTTTAGCAATAGGTGCATTTTATTTGTTTGTTGCACATATTTTTACTAAATCACACCCGTTTATAGACCCGGCCATTTTTCAAGACCGTAATTTTACCATTGGTATTATCTTCATTTTTATCATCGGTATTATCTTGCTTGCGACTATGGCGTTGCTCCCCCCATTTATGCAATCACTCATGGGATACCCAGTAATCGATGTTGGGCTACTGCTTGCTCCACGCGGTATGGGCACCATGGTTGCGATGATCATCGTAGGTAAGCTTTCGGGTAAAGTCGACATTCGTTACAAACTTTTACTCGGGCTTGGCTTAACCGTTTTTTCGCTATGGCAAATGACGTTATTTACCCGTGATAGTAGTTCATTCGATATTATTAGTACTGGGGTGATACAAGGCATGGGATTAGGCTTTTTATTTGTGCCTCTATCAACTATTAGCTTTGCGACATTAGAGCCAAAATACCGCAATGAAGGGACCGCTTTATTTAGTCTGATGCGTAACATTGGCAGTAGTATTGGTATTTCGATTGTGATGACTTACTTAGCGCAGCGAATGCAGATCAATCATGCATTTTTCAGCGAGTTTATAACGCCATTTAATCAATCTTTACAACAGGCTGCGAATGCTGGTCTGGTCAATACTGATTCTGCAAAAGGACTTAGCCAACTCAACGCCATGGTTAATCAAGAAGCTGCAACATTAGCCTACCTGCAAGACTTTAGATTAATGATGTGGATCACCTTAGCTGCCACGCCGTTAATCTTATTATTCAGCAGTAAAAAACCAAGTTTACAACCCGCGTAGCCTTATATTTTCCCTAGGTACATAACTTGCAGCAAAGCTAAGTACCTAGGGTTTAAGGACTAAGCATGATTACTGAACTGATACAAAGCGAGTGGCTAAATGAGCCTTGGTTAATCGTCATTGGCGGCACAGTTTTAGCTGCCATAACTTTGTTTTTATTAAAGTTTGTAATCATCTACTGCCTAAAAAAGTGGACGCAACGTACTGACTTTGTGTTCGACTCGTTACTGGTTGACTCACTCTCAACACCATTAACCTTATGCACAATGATGGTGCTTGTGATCGTTTTTGGTCAGTTATTAAACACCACCGGCTTTATGGCCGAACACCCCTTACCTATTGCGGCCACCGCTAAAGCCATTTGTATTTTTGCCTTAGTGTTATTTTTAGACCATTTCTTATTTGGTACCGTTGATTATTACAGTGCTCGCTCAGTGGTGGTTTCGAATAGTCATAGCATTATTAAGGGCTTGATCCGTTGTGCAATTGTGTGTGTTGGCTTATTGGTGTTATTAGGTACGTTAGGCATATCAATCACTCCAATTATTGCCTCTTTGGGCATTACCTCTCTTGCCGTCGCTTTGGCTTTGCAACCGACACTCGAAAACTTCTTTTCTGGCGTGCAGTTGGTCATTGATAAACCGATTCGGGTCGGCGACTTTATAGAACTTGAAAGTGGCGACCAAGGGTTTGTTGAAAAAATTGGTTGGCGCTCAACCTGGGTAAAAATGTTGCCGAACAACATGATAGTGATCCCCAATAGTCAGCTGTCTAAATCACGCATCATTAACTACTTTTATCCCGAAAAAGAGCTCAGCGTTCCCGTTGAGGTGGGTGTTCATTATGGCTCAGACCTTGAAAAAGTTGAGCAAGTGACTTTGGATGTAGCAAGACAGATTTTAAAAAGCCATGAATGGGGCATCGACGATTACGAGACCTTTGTGGTCTTTCATACCTTTGATCAATCAAGTATCAACTTTACAGTCATGTTAAGAGTAAAAGAGTATTTTAATCGCTTTTGGGTGAAATCTGCGTTTATCAAAGCATTACATCAACGTTACGCAGAAGAAGGAATTGTGATCCCTTATCCAATTAGGGCAATTAATACCAGCCAAGAATCAGCTCAATTTAAACAGGCTGATTGACCTAACTGAGGTTATCACTATTGCGCTTTTATCAGGTTTATTTTGTCTCTTTTGAGACATTATTAACAGCGATTATACATATGCAATCAACCCCTTGAATTTTTACTCTAAAATGTCATAAAAATCGCATAAACACTGTGACATACCTATATTAGAGGCGTACTATATGCGGCCAGAAAGTGACAGCTTTCTGCGTCTTGTTATACAAATATTTAAGGTCAAACAATGAATGCTTGGTACCTCATTTGTTTTCTTTCAGCATTAGCTATTTTTATTGCTTTTGCTAACCAATATATCCTCAAAATGCAAACCACGATTGCTATAACAACAGGCTCTGTTGTTATTTCTTTACTTCTTATACTTGCGGTTAAAATGCTCGGTGATAGCACGGCCCTCGAAATGACTCAAATTGTCTCAAGTATCAACTTTAATCAGTTGCTATTAAAAGGCATGCTCGGTTTTTTACTGTTCGCAGGTGCGCTGGAAATCAACTTAGCAGCCCTTCGTAAGCAACGCTGGGAAATTACCGCATTAGTGTTATTTTCAACCATAACCTCAACGGTCATTGTTGGTTACTTAAGCTATTATTTGTTTGCTTTTGTAGGCTGGCCTGTACCGTTTATTTACTGCTTGTTGTTTGGTGCTTTAATCAGCCCAACCGACCCGATTGCAGTGTTAGCCATTATTAAACAAATGCGAGCCCCAGAAGGTATTTCTGTGCAAGTTGAAGGTGAGTCTTTGTTTAATGATGGTATTGGTTTGGTGATTTTCACAACGATATTTTCAGTGGCCTTTTATGGCACCGAAGCCACCTTTACTGACGTTGCTGAATTGTTCTTAGTTGATGCAATTGGCGGTATCGTGTTTGGTCTCGTGATTGCACTAGTCGGGCATTTTTTAATTATTAATAGCCGCGATGTGAACATTCGTTTGCTACTAACCTTGACCATTCCAACAGCCGGCTTTGCAGCAGCGAATATTTGGGAAATCTCAGGTGCGCTTGCTATGGTCACCAGTGGTATTTTACTTGGCAATATTACTCGTTCAAAAGCAACAGAGCGTACGGGACCTGAAGATACTCGCTACGTGAAAGACTTTTGGCATGCCACCGATAGTTTTTTAAACGCCTTGCTGTTTTTGATTATCGGTATGCTCATCGTCACTATGCCGATTACTCTTGAAGAAATTGGCTTAGGTTTACTGATGGTACCTGTGGTGTTGCTAGCGCGATTTTTAAGTGTAGGTGCGCCATTTGTATTCTTTAAAAAGTATCGCCAATACGATAAGCACTCAGTGAAAATACTCACTTGGGGTGGCTTACGGGGTGGTTTAGCGCTGGCAATGGCAGCTGCTATCCCACGCGATCAAGTAATGATTGCAGGCTCAGACCTTCACAACCTAATTGTTATTGTCACTTACGTGGTAGTGATTTTCTCGATTATCGTACAAGGTTTAACAATTTCGCCGCTGATCCAAAGTAGTATTCAATCCGCAGAAGCGAAAAATTAAGCACTGCTTTTTACTTTAAAGGCTCGATTATCGAGCCTTTTTTTGTGCTTTATCGGCATACATTCGCGCGTCTGCAACAGCGAGTAACTTCGTCAGTGAACAAGGTTGCTGATCAGAAAAATCGGCAATGCCATAAGAAAAGCCAAGTTCAACTTGGTTATTAAAGCTATTAGGTAAGTCACTGAATGACAACAATAAGCGTTGCATTATGGTGTCGCATTCGCTGGTATTTAAATCTGTAAATAAAATCACAAACTCATCACCGCTCAAACGTGCATATAAATCAGCCTTGCGACAACAGTTTTCAAGTAATCCTGCAAAATCTTTCAGTACTCTATCGCCAGCGGCATGACCAAATTTATCGTTAATTGTTTTAAAGTTATCTAAATCAATAAACACTAATTTTGCTTTTAAGTGCTGGCGAATACATAAATCAAGGTAATGCTCTGCAGTGCCAATAAAGCCGCGACGATTAGGCAATAAAGTAAGCTCATCGGTAGTTGCTAACTGCATGATTGCAAACTCTCGTTCAACGATTGCAGCAAAGTCTATTAGCGCTTTAGTTTCTTGTTCGTTAAAACTACGCGGTTGATGGTCGATAAGGCACAAAGTGCCTATCCTATTTCCTGATTTAAGTGTAATTGGGCAGCCCGCATAAAAGCGAATATTTGGGTCACCCATTACCAGTGGGTTGTGTGCAAAGCGCTTGTCGTTTAAGGCATTTTCAACCACTAGCGGGTCTTTGTATAAAATAGCATGGGCGCAAAATGAAATGTCTCTTGCGGTCTCTGTTACATCAAGCCCCACACATGACTTAAACCACTGTCGATGCTCATCAATTAAGCTGACAACACAAATAGGTACAGAGAAAAATTGCTGGGCAAGGCGAGTGATTCGGTCAAAGGCGGGTTCACTTTGAGAGTCTAAAACATCTAATGAGCGAAGCTCTTCAAGCCTAGCTTGCTCATTTAATGGTACTGAGGGTCGTTCCATTGAATTGCCTTGTAAGTTACAACACAAGTGTTTCTTAACGTTAGCAGAAAAAACCGCACAGTTGCATAAAAACAAATTTTATATTGAGTATTAAGCCCATGTATCTAGGTGTTTATTACCCTCTTCATCTTCTTCTATGACACTTTTGTTGCCTTTATCTTCTTTTTTTACGGCTTTTTTACGGCGTTCTATTTCACGTTTTTGACGCTTTTCAAGCTCAATTCGCTGCACGTTCGCATCTTTTACGCCCGCAATATGAAACGCACCTTTACTTTCCAACTGTAAGCGCGTAATTCGACCTAAAAAGGGGATCATGATATCCATTTGTACCTCCTATCTATCCATTTATTATCGGCAGTTATAGCATATACTTTAATTTCGCAAAAAAATGCTTGCCAAAGATTAGCAAAGCATGTTTATCTATATACGTAACTTATTTAAACAGATTTACGCACTGGTTTACACAAACGAGTGCAATACAGGAAAAATTATGCGCTTCAATCTGACAACTATCCATCATCACCATCATTCACCGGAATAGCCTGTCAGGTTTTTCGCTGAGAGGTTATTCCTAAAAGGAACCTCTGGCGAGCAATCAACCAAATTATTTATTTTCGCCCTGAGGTTCCCTCGGGGTTTTTAGTTTTTGAATTAAAGGAAAATGAATAATGAGCAATACCAACCGTTTACGAATCGCCATCCAAAAAGGCGGCCGCTTATCAAAAGACTGCCAAGAGTTACTAAAACAACTTGGTGTTAAATTAAATCTTCGTGAACAACGTTTAATCGCACACTCTACCAACATGCCAATTGATGTACTTCGTGTACGCGATGACGATATTCCGGGTCTTGTAATGGACGGTGTGTGTGACTTAGGTATCGTTGGTGAAAACGTACTTGTCGAAGTACAAGCCGAGCGCGAACGCCAAGGTGTGGCATTTGAAGTAAATAAACTGTCTAAACTTGATTTTGGTTACTGCCGCCTAGCACTTGCATGGCCACAAGAACTTGGCCCGCAAGATAAAAGCTGGTTCGAAGGTAAACGCATTGCCACTACTTACCCAGAAATCTTAAGCCAATATCTAAAACGCGAAGGCATTAACGCAAGCACAGTCATGTTAACGGGCTCTGTTGAAGTCGCACCGCGTGCTGGTTTAGCTGATGCAATTTGTGACTTAGTGTCTACTGGTGCAACGTTAGAAGCAAACGGCTTAATGCAAGGCGACACCATCTTAGAATCAAATGCATGTTTAATTCAAAACAAAGACCTTACTGATCAAAGCAAACTTGATTTAATCAACACGTTAATGCCGCGTCTACGTGGTGTACGCCAAGCAAAAGAAAGTAAATACATCATGTTACACGCACCAAAAGCAAAGCTTGATGAAGTGTGCGACTTACTACCGGGTACTGGCCAACCTACTTTACTATCGCTTGCTGGTAGCGACGATTATGTTGCACTACACATGGTTAGCAGCGAAACCCTTTTCTGGGAAACTATGGAACAGTTAAAAGCACTGGGTGCCAACTCAATTCTTGTTATGCCAATTGAAAAAATGATGGAGTAAATATCCATGTTTCGCTGGAATGAGGAAAGTCAACAAGCACAGCAGGCGGTACTTACCCGCCCTGCTGTTACGGCAAGTAAAGAGGTTGAAGCAATTTGCATCGACATCTTAAATGCAGTTAAAACACAAGGTGACGCAGCGTTATTAAAGATGGCAACAGAGTTTGATAAGCGCGAAACACCGCGCTTATTAGTGCCAATTGAAGAAATAAACCAAGCTGAGCACTTATTATCAAACGAGTTAAAAACCGCCATCGAAACGGCCTACGCCAATGTAAAACGTTTTCACCAAGCACAATTACCTAAAGACATTAAGTTAACAACACAACCAGGCGTATTGTGTGAACTTAAATATCAAGCCATTGAAGCGGTAGGTATTTACGTGCCAGGTGGCAGTGCGCCATTGCCATCGTCAGTGATCATGCAAGGGGTGCTTGCACAATTAAGTGGTGCACAAACCGTTGTGCTTACTACACCTGTGAAAGCCGATGAAACTATCAACCCTGCCATTTTATATGCGGCAAAACTATGTGGTATTAAAACCATTATAGAAAGTGGCGGCGCCGGAGCGATTGCATCTATGGCTTACGGTACAGAGTCAGTGCCTAAAGTGAACAAGATTTTTGGCCCGGGAAATAGCTTTGTCACCATGGCAAAACAACTTGTTGCGCAAACTATACCGGGCATGGCGATTGATATGCCAGCGGGCCCTTCTGAAGTGCTAGTGATCGCTGATGAGCGTGCAAACCCTGAATTTATTGCGGCAGATTTATTATCGCAAGCGGAGCACGGTGCCGATTCACAGGTTATTTTACTGTGTAACAGCGAGCGCATTATTGAAAAAACACAGCAAGCATTAATAGAGCAGCTAGCAAAATTAAGTCGTAAAGAAACTGCCGAGCAAGCCCTTGCTAACTCAAGCTTGATATTAGTCGACTCGGTTGAGCAAGCCTTTGCGGTGTCTGCGCAATATGGTCCTGAGCACCTTATTCTACAGCTTGCTGATGCGCAGCCTTATTTAAACTTAGTGAAAAATGCCGGTTCAGTATTTGTGGGTGATTACACTCCGGAGTCTGCCGGAGACTATGCATCGGGTACGAACCACGTACTACCAACGTATGGTTACAGTGCGACTTATTCGAGCTTAAACTTACTGGACTTCTTTAGAACTTACACAGTGCAAACCATCAGTAAAAATGGCTTACGTGAATTATCTAAAGCAATTTTACCTTTAGCTGCAGCAGAGGGGCTTGATGCTCACGCTAATGCTGTTTCAATTCGTCTTGAGGCTATGAACAATGAGCGATAATTCAAAAATAAAAACGCTGTTGCCAGATAACATTGCAGCGCTTACAGCCTATAGTTCAGCGAAAAGTGAAAAACTAACAGGCACAACGTGGTTAAATGCCAATGAAAGCCCGTATTCACGTACGCCAAATATCAATTTAACTGATTTAAATCGCTACCCTGATCCGCAGCCTCAGCAAGTGATCACTCGTTACGCTTGCTATGCTAATTTAGAGCCAGAGCAAGTACTGATGACTCGTGGCGCTGACGAAGGTATTGAGCTATTAGTACGTACTTTTTGTAGCCCTGCTAAAGATGGCATTTCACTCTTTTTACCAACTTACGGCATGTACAAAGTCACTGCTGATACCCACAACATTGCGATTAACGGTTTAAGTCAAGAGCTGTTATTAAAAGGCACCGTTGATGAGATTGTCACTGCGGTTGCTGATTCAAAGCTGGTGTTTATTTGTAATCCAAATAACCCTACCGGCAGCATGACAAGCCTAGACAAAATCAGAAAAATCACCCAACAACTTGTGGGTAAAGCGATTGTAGTGGTGGATGAAGCTTATATAGAATTTTGCCCAGAACAAACAGCGGCAAGCCTGATCAACGAGTTTAGTAACCTTGTGGTATTAAGAACCTTATCAAAAGCATTTGCACTTGCGGGTTTAAGAACAGGCTTCACGCTAGCCAACAGCGAGCTACTTGCACCTATTCGTAAAGTGATTGCGCCTTACCCTGTATCTACGGTGGTGGCGAGCATTGCCGCAGATGCATTAAGTAGCGACAACATCGCTTCAATGCGCCGTCAGGTGACTATTCTAAATAGCTTAAAAGCCAAACTGAAAAGCTGGCTTGAGCAATCACCTGCTGTTATCAAAGTACTGAGCGGTGAAGGTAACTTCGTCACCTTAAAACTAAAAGACAAACAATCATTTAATATCGCACTTGAGCAAGGACTCGTGATGCGTGCCTTCACTTTATATGGCGAAAATGATTGGTTACGAATTTCTATCGGTAACGAGCAAGAACTAGAACAAGTAAAAATTTGGTTAGATGGCTTATCACTGACCAGCAATACAGTAGAACAGGAATTATCATGAGCAACCCGTATTTATTTATTGACCGCGATGGCACGATTATCGAAGAGCCTATCACCGACAAACAGGTTGATAGCCTAGAAAAATTAGTGTTCTTGCCGATGTGATCCCTGCTCTATTACAACTTCAAGCGGCAGGTTACCGCCTTGTGATGGTTTCAAACCAAGATGGTTTAGGCACTGATAGCTTCCCAACCGCTGATTTTGATATTGCCCAAGACAAGATGATGGATATCTTAAACAGCCAAGGGATTAAATTTGATGACGTTCTGATCTGCCCGCACTTTGATGAGCAAAATTGTGACTGCCGTAAACCAAAAACAGGCTTACTTACTGAGCTGATGCGCTCGGGTAAAGTCGATTTAGCACGCTCATTTGTGATTGGTGACCGCCAAACAGACATCGGACTTGCCAATAACTTATGCTGCGAAGGTATTTTGTATGATGGCAGTTGGGATGCCATTGTCACTAAGCTGACAACCGCGAACCGTGAAGGCCGCGTCACTCGCAATACCAAAGAAACGCAAATCGATGTGCAAGTAAATTTAGACCAAACAAAAAATGGCGAAATTAGCACTGGCCTTGGCTTTTTCGACCACATGCTTGACCAAATTCGTACACACGCCAATATCGGACTTAATATTCAAGCCACTGGCGACTTACACATTGATGAACACCACCTAGTTGAAGATATCGGCATTGCACTTGGCCTTGCCCTTAAACAAGCGCTAGGAACAAAAACGCAAATTGGTCGCTATGGCTTTGCACTCCCTATGGATGAATGTAAAGCAGAAGCGCAAATTGACTTATCGGGCCGCGCCTCGTTTGTATTAAATGCCGATTTTAGCCGTGAAAAAGTGGGCGACTTAGACGTGCAAATGGTTGAACACTTCTTTAAAAGCTTAAGTGATAATGCCGCCATGAGCCTTATTTTGTCGGTTAGCGATGGTAATTGTCATCACCAAGTTGAAGGCCTTTTTAAAGCGTTTGCAAGAGCACTTCGCGCTGCGATTGCAAAAGATGCCTCACAACAAACTGCCAGCTCTAAGGGGTGTTTATGATTGCCATAATTAATACCGGTTGTGCCAACATTAACTCAGTTCGTTTTGCCTTTGAGCGCTTAGGGAAAACGCCTGAGGTGATCACCTCACCTGAGCAACTAAAAGGCTTTGAACGTGCCATTTTACCTGGCGTAGGTCATGCATCTGTTGCGATGAAACGCTTAAAAGACGGTGGTTGGCAGCAAGCAATTGATGAATATCAGCGCCCGCTAATGGGCATTTGTTTAGGCATGCAATTACTTTGCGACAGCACAGAAGAAGGTAATGTTGATTGCCTTGGCAAAATTCCGGGTGTTGTTAAGCACTTAGAAGTGGGCACATTAACCTCACCACACATGGGGTGGAATGACCTAAGAGTGTTAAAAGAGCATGCCCTTACCAAAGGGTTATCTGCGCAAGATCAAGTGTACTTTGTGCATAGCTTTGCGCACACAGTAAACGATGCCACCCTAGTTAGCGGTGAATACGGGCAAGCTTTTTCTGCGATTGTTGCCAAAGATAACTACGCAGGCATGCAGTTCCACCCTGAGCGAAGCGCCAAAGTAGGCACGCGACTTTTACAAAACTTTTTAGATTGGCAGCTGTAAGCGCAGCAAAAAATAAGAGAAATAAACGTGATTATTCCAGCACTCGATGTATTACAAAACCAAATTGTGCGCTTATACCAAGGTAAGTATGATACAGCACAATTTTACCCTTACGAACTTGGCGCACGCTTACAAGAGTACGCAAATAGCGGCGCAGGTAAGCTGCACCTTGTTGATTTAGAAGGCGCGCGCGATCCAAATAAAAAACAGTGGCAGCATATTCAAGCTGCGACTAAAGCGCTTAATGTGCCTTATCAAGTGGGCGGTGGTATTCGCTCTGAGCAAGATGTTGCTGACTGGCTTGAAGCCGGTGCTAATCAAGTCGTGATCGGCTCAATGGCCGTTGAAAAGCGCGAACAAGTAAAGGCGTGGATTGAAAAATTTGGCAGCTCTCACTTTGTTATCGCACTAGATGTTAATAAAACTGACAACGGCTGGGCACCCGCAACACATGGTTGGTTAAGTGAATCTGAGTTTGGTTTGTTCGAACTTGTTGATTTTTACGTGGCACTGGGCGTGGTTGATTTTCTGTGTACTGACATCAGTAAAGACGGCACCATGACTGGTCCTTCGTTTGCACTTTATGAAGATTTAACCAACCACAACAGCGAGATTAAAGTTCAAGCTTCAGGCGGTGTAAGCTCACTGGATGATATTGCAAAGCTGAAAAAACTGGGCGTTGGCGGTGTTATCTTAGGTAAATCATTG
Organism: Pseudoalteromonas sp. T1lg21; assembly: GCF_002964625.1. Lineage (NCBI taxonomy): Bacteria > Pseudomonadati > Pseudomonadota > Gammaproteobacteria > Alteromonadales > Pseudoalteromonadaceae > Pseudoalteromonas > Pseudoalteromonas sp. T1lg21. The sequence continues at coordinate 456,372 of NZ_PQBX01000061.1, read as the reverse complement.
CTTGATGGTGCCTTTAATGTTGAGGAGGCGCTAGCATGTTATCAAAACGCATAATCCCTTGTTTAGATGTAAAAGACGGCCAAGTCGTTAAAGGCGTTAAATTTAAAGGCCATGAAGTGGTTGGTGATATTTTAACGCTTGCCAAAGCCTACAGCGATGCCGGTGCGGATGAACTGGTGTTTTATGAAATCAGTGCCAGCGTCGAAAAACGCCTACTTGATGTTAATTGGGTAGAGAATATTGCACGCCACATTGATATTCCATTTTGTGTTGCTGGCGGCATTAAATCTGTTGCCGATGCAGCACGTGTTTTAGAACGTGGCGCAGATAAAATCAGTATTAACAGCCCTGCTATCGCACGCCCTGAGCTTATCAAAGAGTTACACGATGAGTTTGGTAAACAGTGCGTGGTTGTGGGAATAGATAGCTTTTATGATGAAAACACTGGCGAGTATTTAGTGTATCAGCTGACTGGCGACCCAAATGCATCAAGCCGTACTCGCTATAAAACTGAAGAATGGGTTAAGCGTGTGCAAGATCTAGGCGCTGGTGAAATCGTACTTAACTGCATGAACCAAGACGGCGTGCGTAAAGGCTACGACAATGTTCAGCTATCAAAAATGCGTGCACTGTGCGATATTCCTCTGATTGCTTCAGGTGGCGCAGGGACGATGCAAGACTTTGTTGATGTATTTCAACAAAGCCAAGTTGATGGCGCGCTCGCTGCAAGCGTATTTCACAAGAACGTCATTGATATTGGCGAACTAAAACAATTTTTAACTGATAATAATGTAGCGGCAAGACTATGCAATTAACCAAAGATACTCTTTCTCAAGTCGATTTTGCCAAAAGCGAATTGATCCCAGCTATCGTGCAAGACGCACGCTCTGGGGTAATTTTAATGCAAGGCTTTATGAATCAAGATGCATTAGCTGCCACTTTCGACAAGCAAAAAGTAACCTTTTACTCGCGTTCTAAAGAGCGCTTATGGACCAAAGGCGAAACATCAGAAAACTACCTTGAAGTAGTTTCTGTGCACACCGACTGTGATTACGACTCACTATTAGTACTGGCAAACCCACTTGGGCCAACATGCCACCTAGGTACACAAAGCTGCTTTGGCGATGATGCTAAACCTAGCTTGTCGTTTTTAGCTGAGCTTGAACAAGTGATTGTTTCGCGTAAAGACGATGATCCAAGCAAAAGCTACACAGCGTCTTTGTTTGCAAAAGACTTAAGCCGTAGTTGCCAAAAAGTGGGTGAAGAAGGTGTTGAAGTTGCCCTTGCAGCCATGAAACATGATAACGATGAATTAACCAATGAATCGGCAGACTTACTGTATCATTTAACTGTGTTATTGCAGCGCCAAGGCCTATCGCTGGCTGATGTGGTGAGCTGTTTACAAGGCCGCCACAAGTAAATGAATAAGCTGCAGCGCTTGCTGCAGCTTTTTATACATTCGACACTTTTAGGCAATAAATCGACTGTTCTAATATAACGCCAAACTGCATAAATATCCGACAATAACCTCATCAAAGCTGCATTGTGAAAACAAATTGCAGTCCCTGTTAATCACAAAATAGGAGAGTGTTATGACTACCTCAACGGATAATTTTTACCAAAGCGATGCTGTTAACTTTGAAAAAGTAATTTTCAAAAACCAATTACAGATGAATGTAGTCGGTAATCTTTTTACACCAAAAAATGCTGAGAAAGGCGCGAACCATCCGGCACTTGTAATTGGTCATCCTATGGGTGCGGTAAAAGAGCAAAGTGCTACTTTATATGCAACTAAACTTGCAGAGCTAGGCTTTGTAACTTTGGCAATTGATCTTAGCTTCTGGGGCGAAAGTGACGGCGAACCACGTAATACTGTGCTGCCTGATTTATACGCAGAGTCATTCAGTGCTGGTGTCGATTACCTTGCTAGCCGTTCATACGTCAACAAAGAAAGCATTGGTGGTTTAGGTGTATGTGGTAGTGGTGGTTTCATCATTAGTGCCGCTAAAATTGACCCACGTATCAAAGCTGTAGCAACAGTGAGTATGTATGACATGGGTGGCGCGACGCGCAATGGTTTAGGTAACTCTATCGATCTTGATATGCGTAAAGGTATGCTTGATGAAGCCGCTGAGCAACGTAATGTTGAGTACCTAGGTGGCGAAGTGCAGTACACAGGTGGCTGTCCGCATCACATTGATGAAAGCTCACACCCAATTGCAAAAGAGTTTTATGACTTTTATCGCACTGAGCGTGGCGAATATACACCAGAGCGCTCATCAGCAGATTTAACTACACACCCAACATTAAGCAGCAATCTGCGTTTTATGAACTTTTATCCATTTAACGATATTGAAACTATTTCACCACGTCCATTACTGTTTGTTGCTGGTGAACAAGCTCACTCATTTGAGTTTAGCCAACAAGCCTATGATTTAGCTGCTGAGCCTAAGCAATTATTGGTTGTGCCAAATGCAGGTCATGTTGATTTATATGATGATGTGGCTTTAATTCCATTCACTAAGATTGCTGAGTTTTTCACAGCAAGTCTTTAAGTAAAGCGTGTCATGGTAACGAATGGGACATAGGGATATGCCCATTCGTTTTTTATACCAATTCGTTTAACTAACTATTATTGCCCATTGGTATTATAAGTAACGGGCTATTTAGCCGTTGCTAAAAACGCCTCAACATCTCGTTTTGGTGATAAACCAAAAAACCGAGAATACTCACGAGAAAATTGTGAGGGGCTTTCGTAGCCAACCTTAAAAGCAGCACCTGACGCATCCATACTCTCGCCAACCATCAACCTTCTTGCTTCCATTAACCTTAAACGCTTTTGATATTGTAACGGACTCATTGAAGTTAGATCTCGAAAATGATGGTGAAAAGTCGATTTACTCATTTTCGCAAGACCCGCTAAGTCCTCTACACTCAAGGGTTGATCATAGTTTTCTTTTAACCATTTAACACTACGTGCAATTCTCAGCCCTTGGCTACCTGTCGATACTATATAGCGAAGCTCCGCCCCATGCTCACTATTAAGTACACGCCAAAAAATTTCGCGCTTTATTAATGGTGCCAGCACAGGCATAGACTCAGGATCATCAACCAGCTCAATTAATCGCGTAAAAGCGTTAAGTAGCGGCTCTGTCATTTTGCCTAAGGTCATCCCCTTGTTCAGTGATTGCTTGTTTAATTTGTCGAGCGGTATTTGCGAAATCAGTTCACCTAACATAGCCAAATCAAGCTTTAACACTAAGCCTAAATAAGGTGCGTCGTCTTTTGCTTCAAGAACTTGCATTTTTGCAGGCAAATCAATAGAGGTAATCAAATATTTGTGTGGGTCATACTTGAAAACATCTTCGCCCAAGGTCATGCTTTTTGCCCCTTGTAGCACCAGTGCAATACTTGGTTCAACCACACACATTGAACAAGAGGTGGCGGCCTGTGTTTGTCGATAAAAAAACAAATCCTCAATCACGCTATCAGCGGTTTCTTGCTGCCCAATAAGCGGCGCAATCTTATCTGCTAAAGCAGCGCTCATTTTAGCAATAGCATCATAATCTGAATGCATAACCAACCCAATTAAATTCAAGATACTTAACTATACGCTCGGTTATACAATATTGACCAGTGGTAAATTTGCCGCCTCGGACTAATAGGCAATAACTTGCGTGCATTGTGCTTTTTAAAGGCACAGTTTTTAGCCAAAATGAAGATTCGTTCGGTTACAAACACATGGAGAAAAGTATGAAGTATATTATCGGTACCCTTATCTTAACGATGAGTGCATTTAGTCATGCAGAAAACGCCTCTTCACAACGTTTAGAATTACCGCAAATCACAGTGCAAAAAAATGGCACTCAGTACCCAATGACTGGGCTCGACAAGTATTTCACGGGCAAAGTACGCGTCGAGCCTAGTTTCCAAGCTCATGGCGAAGCGAAAGCCGCTGGTGCCATGGTAACGTTTGAGCCCGGCGCTCGCACAAACTGGCACACCCACCCTGTTGGCCAAACCTTAATTGTTACATCAGGTATGGGCTGGGTTAATCAGTGGCATGGACAACCTCAGGTTATAAAACCAGGTGACGTTGTACATATTCCTGCTAATGTTAAACATTGGCACGGTGCTACAGATAAAACAGCCATGATGCACTTAGCTATTCAAGAATCAAAAGATGGTAAGGTTGTTGATTGGTTAGAGCCAGTAACAGATAAGCAATATTTAAAAAAGCAGTAAAGATGGTAAGTGAAATGCAAATAAAGTTCACCAGTAACAGCAAAACTATGCAAGCGACTCTAGAAAGTAACAATGCCGCTAAGCATTTTTATCAACTTCTACCACTGACTCTAAAAGTAGAAGACTTTGCCAATGCTGAGAAAATTGCCACTTTACCAGAGAAATTAAATCTACAAGGCTTACCTGCTGGCACCGATGCTAACGCAGGAGACATTACTTATTACGCACCTTGGGGTAACCTTGCGCTCTTTTATAAGCAGCAAAGTTATGCAAATGGTCTGATAAAACTTGGTAAAATAACGGGCGATAGTCAATTTTTTAAAAGTTTAGGCCAAGCGGATGTCACTATAGAGCCCTTGTAGTAGATACTAACTCTCCAGTTAGCAAAGCTGCTTTTTATGCATTCTAAAAGCAGCTTTTATCTTGCCTAATACTCTCATTTTCTTGCCTGTTTGTCCGAGCTCTCTTCATACAGCATCCTACACAACCATAACCAACTGAATTTTATGAATAAAAAACAAAAGCCAATCAGTCTTGGTATTTTTGCTTCATCTTTACAAATCACGCTAAAAAGTAATATTGTATTAACAATAAAAAGAACACACAATTAAAGGACTTACAATGAACCGCTCTCTTTTTGGCAAGTTTAAACTTCCGCTACTTTTATTAAGCAGCTCATTCCTACTCACTGCATGTCAGCAAAACTCAACCAAAGTAAATAAAAGTAATGTATCAAGCAGTCCTAAAAACGATTGGGAAAACCCGGCTGTTTTTTCTGTCGGGACACTCGCAGATCGTGCGTATTTTGCAAGTTACAATTCAGAGAATGCTGCGGTACTTGCTGATGACAAAGCATCATCACAATACCATACGCTCAATGGAGACTGGCACTTCAATTTTGCTGAGAAACCAAGTTTACGTCCTATGGATTTCTTTAAACCGAGTGTTGACGTTTCTGATTGGCCTACCACACCAGTTCCTTCGAACTGGCAATTACAAGGTTACGACTACCCTATTTATGTTAATCATGGTTATGGCTTTAAAAAAAATAAGCCTTATGCGCCTGACTATAACCCTGTCGGTTCGTACCGACGAGATTTCACGATAGCTGACGATTGGCAAGATAAGCGTATTATCCTTCATTTTGGTGCAGTTCGCTCTGCTTTTTATGTTTGGGTGAACGGTAAAAAACTAGGTTATAGCCAAGACGGTAAACTCCCCGCCGAGTTTGATATAACAGAGGTTGTTTCGCCTGGTAAGAACACACTTGCTGTTGAAGTATTCCGTTGGAGTGACGGCAGTTATTTAGAAGATCAAGATATGTGGCGAATTAGTGGTATTCAACGTGACGTTTTCTTGCAAGTTGTGCCAAAAACTCAATTATGGGATTTCCATGCTGCAACATCGCTAATTAACAATTTTAAAGATGGTTTGCTTAATTTAGACGTCACTGTAGAAAATACGAACGATGATGCTAGCAGCTCAACATTACATAGTGCTATTTTCGATGGTGACACCCTACTTTGGCAAAACACACAAAAACTAAAAAGCGAAGCTGGAGAAAAACACACGATTAGCTTCAATACAACATTGAAAGACATCACGGCTTGGTCGGCTGAAGTCCCTAAGCTGTATGACTTACAGCTTACTTTGACACAAGATGGGCAAGAGCAACAAGTCGTTCGCGAAGCTATTGGTTTTAAAAATGTTGAAATAAAAGATGGCTTATTGTTAGTAAATGGCCAACCAATTGTGATTAAAGGTGTTAACCGTCATGAGCATGAGCCTGAAAATGGCCAAGCAATTGGTCGTGAAAGCATGCGTAAAGATATTGAGTTAATGAAGCTTAATAACATCAACACCGTAAGAGCATCACATTACCCCAATGATCCTTACTGGTACCGTTTATGCGACAAATATGGTCTATATGTCATCGATGAAGCAAATGTTGAATCTCATGGTTATGGCTTTGAAGAAGATAGCCTAGGTAATGATCCACAATTTAAAGAAGCCATTTTAGATCGCGTAAATGGCATGATTGAACGAGATAAAAATCACCCTTCTATTATTTCGTGGTCTTTAGGAAATGAGATAGGCCCAGGCTCGAGTATTCGTGAGGCTTATCTTCTTGCCAAATCAAAAGACAGCAATCGCATTGTACAATACGAAACCCGAGCTAACTGGTATAAAGAAACCATGACTGATGTTGTTGGATGGATGTATGCTGACCGAAATGAAATTACCAGCCAATACTTAGGTAATTACCCTGATAAACCTTTCATTTGGGTTGAATACGCCCACACCATGGGAAATAGCGGTGGCAATCTAAAAGAATTATGGGATTTCGTTTACCAGCATTCGCAAGTTCAAGGTGGTAGCATTTGGGATTGGGTGGATCAAGGTCTCTATAAAACGGATGAGCAAGGCAAACGTATACTCGCTTATGGTGGTGATTTTGAACCTGAAGGTACACGAAATGCTAATAATTATCTGGCAAATGGTCTAATTGGTGCAGACCGAGTACCTCACCCAGTCTTATTTGAAGTTAAAAAGCTTTATCAGAATGTCGCTGTAAAAATGGTTTCAGCAAGCCAATTTAAGATCAGCAATCGAAACTTTTTCCGTGATTTAAGCTATCTAGATACACACTGGCAGCTACTTGAAAATGGCTTAGTTGTTAAGCAAGGTTCATTAAAGCAATTAAGTACACCCGCTCAACAAAGTGAGTTGATTACTCTTAGTGAACTCAATGACTACACGCGATTAAAAAATGCAGAATATACTCTCAATATTCAATTCAAACTAAAACAAGAAGAAGGCGTTAGAAATAAAGGGCTGGTCGTCGCAAGCGAGCAATTTATTTTACAAAGTAGTTTGTCTCTTGCCCACTTAAAAGCTGATGACAGCCTAAGAGTTGCAGAATCTGACCTTCAGGTCACAGTTAGTACAGCTAAAACTAAGCTGATATTTAATAAAGAGACAGGGCGACTTTCGAGCTATCGTTCAAACGAAGTAGAGCTAATCAAGCAAGGTGTATTTCCAAATTTTTGGCGAGCGATGACCGACAAAGATAATGGCAACCGGTTATGGGAAAAATCTGCTGCAGCTTATAAAAATGCATCGCAACTTGCTGAGGTTACGCATGTAGATGTTGTCTCATCAGCAGGTAAAGCAAAGGTGACATTCACGCTTCATTTTCCAAGTTTAAATAGTGATGCCCAAATAAGTTACACTGTTGGCGAATTTGGCCAAGTCGACATTGATTACCAAGCAACCCTTGATAAAGGGCTACCTGAAATGCCTCGCTTTGGGTTACAGCTACAAATGCCTGACGGCTTTGATTTTGTAAAGTGGTATGGTCGAGGACCATGGGAAAACTATCAGGACCGTAAATATGCAGCGGATTTAGGTATATACTCAAGCTCAGTAGCCGATTTATACACCCAGTATATTCGTCCACAAGAAAATGGAAATCGCAGCGATACCCGCTGGCTTGAAATTCGTAATTCGCAAGGGGTTGGTTTAAAAGTTCAGGGAGAGCCAAAATTCGACTTTACTGCACACCATAATACGGTTGCCGACTTTGACTATCCTAAAACTGGCTCAAACCGTCATGCTACCGATATCACTCCAAGACCATTGACTGAGCTAAATATTGATTTACGCCAACGTGGTGTCGGTGGTGATAACAGTTGGGGAGCTAAGCCTTATGACAATTACCGTTTAGAGCCAAGTGTTCAGCAACACTACCGCTTGCAATTGAGGTTAACGCCACTTAGCCATTAACCTCAAATCTAAATTAGTGACTGACTTTACCCAGTGCTTTTAAAACATCACGGGTAAAGTCATGTTCACTAAAGCCTTTAAGTCCTGCAAGGTCGTACCCTCGCCTAACAATCACTAACTGCTTGCTTGGAATAATAACCAAATATTGACCACGGTTGCCTCGCGCTGCGATGGTGTCGTTTGGTAATTCAGGGAAACGTCCGTTATAAAGCCACCACTGTGCGCCATACCCTGGTGCTGTTTCTGGGGGTTGAGCTGGGGCAGGTTTACTAATATAACTTAACCAGTCTTTTGGTAATATTTGCTCCCCTTGCCAGCGGCCATTATTGAGGTGTAATAGCCCTAAGCGAGCAAGATCCCTTGAGGTAGTCCACACTTGCGATGACAAAATAAAGTCACTTTGCCAATCTGACTCTAAAAATGTGTGCTGCATACCGATTTTATCGAGTAAATTGTCATACGGATAACGCAAATAGCTCGCCTCATCGTTGAACGTTTCTCGTAAGGCACGTAGCGCTAACATGGTGTCATTATTGGCGTATTTCCAGCGGCTACCTGGCTTTACTTCTAATGCGGTATGCGTTGCAGTATCAGACACTAAACCGCCGCCCATATACACACGGTCTGTCCGGTTGCCCGCTTTATTACTGTCTAAGCCTGATGCCATGTGAAGCAAATTTTCAAGGGTAATTTCGCCACGAGGGTCAAGCGGGTGAGACCAGCTTTCAAGCCCCGCAGGCTTTGTAACATCAAGTCGTTTTTGTGCTACCGCCACACCAATGATGCTCGCGCCAATACTTTTTGCAACAGACCAAGTACGCTGTGCGGTTTCTGGGGTAAAGCCTGCTTTATATTGCTCTGCTAAAATCGCCTCAGGGCTTGCTATTAAAATTGCTGAAGTGCGTGCGCCTTCACCATAATGACGAGTAAAAGCCTGAGCAATAACCTCATCAAGCGCCTTATTACCCGTTGCTTTATTAACACCATTTAACGTTTGCCAAGGCTTACCATCATCCTTTTGGTAGGCTAAATTTTCTTTAAACGGTGCTTGCACGAGTGTTGCAGCTTTAAGGCTTGCCCCTACGGGTAAATCAACACAGCCTAAACGAGGACGCCACACCGATATGCGCTGTTTATCTTTATCGTAATCAACAATGACTCGCTTGTGCTCAGTATCAATGTTCGCTTGCAGTGTTTTTACGGTGTCTGCGATTAAAGGGTAAATACCGGTAAGTTCATCAATATCGATTTGATCTTTGCTTTTACCAGCGTTAAACGTGGCACTACAGGTAAAATTGGCGACGTACCCAGCGGCATAGGCTTTTAAGGTTGTATCTGTTTCTTCGCTACAAACAAAAAAGCTGGTGCACAACAACGTACTTAGGAAGGTTATTCTTTTCATTATTACTCCTTGGGGGCCAAAGAGTTTAAATTAGCAAAAGAAAAAAATAATGATATGTTTTTACGGCAGTATTCGCTCTTTAAGCGACAAATCGCCGAATAAAAAAGGAACAACAAAAAACGCCATACTGGGTATGGCGTTTGGCTTACTCAATCTAAAAATTATTTAAAATGTTGAGGCATCAATGACATAACGATAGCGCGCTTTTTTATCCACCACGCTTTGCCATGCATTATTGATTTCAGAGGCTTTGATTAACTGGGTTGCTGGCAGAATATTATTCTTAGCACAGTAATCAACAACGTCTTGCGTTTCTTGCATATCACCAATTAACGAAGCATTAAAGTTTACGCGGCTTGCAGCCAATGCTAATGCATTCATGTTTAATGAAAATTCTTCTGGCATCCCCACTTGGGTGTAGGTGCCAAATGGTTTTACTAATGAAGCATATTTAGCGACATCATATTTAACTGGCAAGGTATTAATTAAATAATCAAGCTGCGACTTATGTTCGTTGTAAGCGTCTTCACCGTCCACAACAACCACTTTAGCGCCAAAGGCTTTAATATCGGCTACTTTGTCTTTAGAGCTAGTGAACGCGTAGACATCAGCACCTTGCGACGCAGCCAATTTAACAGCTAAGTGCCCAAGCCCACCAATACCAACAACACCTACTTTATCGCCTTTTTTCAAGTTGAATTTAAGCAGCGGAGAATACGTTGTAATGCCGGCACATAATAAAGGAGCAGCATGCTCTAAACTCATGTTTTCAGGAATATGCACTGCAAAATGATCGCGAACAACAATGTTATTCGAGTAACCACCTTGTGTGATACCCGTCGGTGAGCGCTCATCAGGGTATCCATAAGTGAATTTTGTTACTGGGCAATATTGCTCGCCTTGATCTTTACAGCTATTGCAGTCAAGACAGCTATCAACCATACAACCTACACCAGCACGGTCGCCCACTTTAAACTTAGTCACATTCTTACCGACCGCAGTTACGATACCTGCAATTTCATGACCCGGTACTTGAGGGTATTGCTGTGCGCCCCAATGGCCTTTCATCTGATGAATATCTGAGTGGCAAATACTGGCGAATTTAATTTCGATTAAAATATCGTTATCACCAACTGGGCGTCTTTCAAACTCCCATGGTTTTAGTAAGCCTGAATTATCAAAAGCCGCATAGCCTCGAGATTTTATATTGCCATTTGCAAGCTGCTCAGATGATGCTGCAAACGAAGGCGCCGCAAAGCCACCTAATAACAGGCCTGCGCCTAAAGCCGAACTCGTTTTAATAAAATTACGACGTGATAAGTCTTGCGTTTCATGTTTGTCACACATTCCAATGTACCTTATGCTAAATAATCTTCATCAGAAACAGCTTCGAACCAATCAACAGGTTTACCATCCAGTGCTTCTTGAATTGCTACGTGCTTCATTGCACTATCAGCTGTTGCACCATGCCAGTGCCTTTTTCCGCAGTTACACCAAATTAAATCACCTGGATTGATGACTGTTTTCTCACCACCCTCGCACTGTGTCCAACCTTGACCTTCTGTAACTAATAAAACTTGGCCGAGTGGATGAGAATGCCAATTGGTGCGAGCACCTTTTGAAAACTCCACCACAGCAACACCAACGCGTGCAGGTGCAGGGGCATTAAATAAAGTACTAATTTGCACTTTACCTGTGAAACATTCGGCTGGCCCTGCAATTGGATCTTGAGAACCTGACTTAATCACTTGCATATCGTTTGTTTGCGCTGAATCACTCATGTGTTTCTCCTTGGCTTGCTTAGGTTATGGTCTACTATTTCAGTCTAAAGCATCGCGAAAAACCATAAATGCCTGAAGCTCGCGCATTCTTGCCTATTTGTGTAAAGAATTTTTAAACCCTTTAAACCTTTTTATCAGCACCTGCGACTAAGCTAATAACACCACACATTTGAAAGGGAAGAACCATGTTAAGTACAGTAAAAACACTCTCACTCATTGCCGCAGGCTTATTATCAGCACAGACATTTGCTTGGGGTGAAATGCCTCTACAAGCAACTAAAAACCTAACGCTAGATGCAGCATCATTAAGTGCTTTAAAAGTAGAGGCAGGCTCAGGCTTTTTACACATTACCGGTAGTGACAGTGATCAAGTGACCGTTAAAGCCGAGATTTATCAAGAAAAGCCACATGATGAGTATTGCTTAACGCTTGAAGCTAAAGATAAGCGTGCTGCGCTAAGTGCAGGCCAATGTGAATATCAAACCAACAAACAAACTCGCATTGATTTAACTGTTTCTATCCCTCGTTCATTTAATGTTGATGTGCACGATGGGTCGGGTGAAATTATTATCAGCAAAGTCGCTAATACAGTGATCAACGATGGTTCTGGTTCAATTACCGCGAATGACATTACAGGCACATTAGAAATCAATGATGGTTCGGGTAGCATTGATGTCCGTAATGTAAGCCATGATATTAAAATTCATGACGGCTCTGGCAATATTAATGTTGCTAAAGCACAGGGCAATATTGAAGTACACGATGGCTCAGGCGGTATCGACTTAAATGATATTTCGGGTGATGTTGTCGTTTCAGATGGTTCGGGCAGCATTCGCGTTGATACCGCAGCAAACTTTGAGTTACTAAGTGATGGTTCTGGCTCAGTAAAAGTGACCAACATTGCTGGTAAAACTAAGATTTAAGCCCACGCTTCACCGTTATTAGCAACTAAAATGCCTTCCTTTGCGAAGGCATTTTAAATTGTAATCACCAATCTTTATTAGCATTTTTACAAGGGCTTAGGTATCCTTTAGGAAACGTTTAAGGAACTGCTATTTAAAAGGATAGCCTGATATGAAAAAGCCACTCGCCGCCTTACTAACTGGCCTTGTTTTAACGGGTTGTACAGGACTAACAACTGAACAACAAGCGGCCATTGATAACCTAACCCCTTGCGAGAAAATCAATGCCCTATTAGGTGCTTACGACAACCGCTTTGAAGGCTTAAAACGTAGCCGTGTAAATACAAAATACATGGAAACATGGACAGCAAAATACAACCTTATTGCCGATAACTGTCAAATCACAGCGCTTGATAAAGACAATGTCACCTACCGCTGTTTAGGCAACTATGAGCAACAGCAGCAAGCTGTCGCTGATCACACCCGTGCGGTTAACTTTACCCAAGCGTGTTTAGCAGGTAATAATTGGCATCAAACACAAAAAGAATCTGCTGAATCGTTACGCACCACGTTTGTACTTGACGAAAACAACCCTGTTATTTCAATTCACTCGGGTAAAACCCTGTCGCGTAAACAGCCTTGGTCTACCACCCTTGAAATTGGTAAGCCAGTTGAAGGTAAGTAATACACTTTGGAAGGCTAATAGACATTAGCCTTCACATTAACTATGACAAAATCAAAAATACCAACCAGCCACTTTAAAACAGATTGCATCGGTCAATGTCATCGCCTAAACGGCTTTTGTACTGGCTGTGGTCGCAGTAATGATGAAATTTTTGATTGGATCATTTTATCCGAGCAAGAAAAACAAGCGATTTTAAACACTCCCCGTCCTGACATAAAAGCGAAATAGTTCTGACACCCAAGCGTCATTAAAGCTTGTTAGCCTGATTAAAACTGACCATCAGGTAACGATAATGACCGCTATTTTTGTAATCAACTTAGCAAGCTCTACTGAACGATTAAACCGTGTAAGCCATGAGCTCAACGCACAAAATTTGGCATTTGAACGCCTTGATGCAATTGATGGCAGGACACTGTCGGATTCAGCGATTGCCCAGCATTACAGTGCTGATTTAAACCTGAAAAAATATCATAAGCCCTTGAGTAAGGGTGAAATTGGCTGCTACCTGAGTCACAGAAAAGCATGGCAAACTATTGTCGATAGGGAGTTAGAATACGCGATTATTTTAGAAGATGACTTTGTTCTCGACCGCTCAATTCACAGTGCAATTGAAAACATAAATACTTTGAAACAGCCTTGGCAACTAATAAAGTTGGCAGCTTATAAAGACCGTAATCGCGACATTGCTTTTACAAAACCCCTTGCTGATGAGCAACATTTAGTTATTCATAAAAAGCTTATGTCTGGCTGCTGTGCAACGGCTGTTAGTTTGGCCGGAGCAAAAGCGCTATTAAAAGCCACTGCCACATTTGGCCGCCCCGTAGACTGCGATTTACAGCACGTTTGGGAAACTGGCGTATATGGATACTCTTTACTGCCCTACCCGGTATCACAACCCGATAATTCACAAAGCGATATTCGTGATAGATCAAGCAAAGTTAAAAAGTCGTTTTGGCGACGTAAAAAGCAGCAACTTCACAGTGCACTATTAAACGCACAATACACAAAGCAGTTTGTAAAAGCGCAGCAAACACCGAACAAAAAGAAAGGAGCCGCAGCTCCTCTCTTACCAATCAAAAATCATTAACGAGTTATTTTGCTTGGCTGTTATTTAGCTTGATTTGGGTGGTCAACACCCATCCATGCTTTAAACAATGCCATTTGAGCTGGTGTTGCATCTTTTAATGCTTTGACCTTTTTCTCTTTATCAAAATCTTCGCTCAGTGTCAGTGTCGTGCTTTGAAGTGCATCACGTCTAATGAAATCAACAGTGACTGTGTCGCCTGCTTTGAATGTTTCAAGGCTGGCTGTTAAATCTTTACCCACATGCTTTTTGTTGAACGCGACAATTTTATCATCTGTCGTTAAGCCCGCTTGCCATGCAGCGCCACCACGACGAACATGAGTCAGAGTTAGTAACTCACCGCTATCTTTTGCCATAGAATCAATACTCGGTACTGATTTTGCGCCTTCTGGGCGAGTTAAACCTAAACCGACTTTTGCAAGTAGCGAATCAAAGTCGATAGCAGCTGGCTCATCCACATTCGCTTGCCACCAAGCACTGTAATCGCGACCTGTTAGCTCTTTTAAAATCGCTTTTACATCATCAGGGGTAAAGCCATCTGGTAAACGATGCTTGTTGTAAAGTGCACGGTGAACATCGCGGTAACTGATTTTGCCATCGCTTTTTTCTAGCAAATCAATATCAAGTGCCATTGAGATCAATGAACCTTCTAAATAGATATTGGTGCTGTAGTTACGAGCGTGGTCGCCGCCTTGGTTGATCCACTTATCAAAGCTTGTTTCGGTTGCACTTTGCACTTCACGACCTGGTGTTTGTAAGTGACGATTAATCGTTTTTGTTAACGTACCAAAGAACTCATCCGTTGTTTCAATACCCGAGCGCACCATTAAGTGATCTTCAAAGTAGCTGGTTGAGCCCTCTGCAATCCATAATGTTTTTGCGTAGTTAATATTGGTGTAGTCGTAAGGTGCAATACCTTTAGGACGGTACGCTTTCACGTTCCACGTATGAATAAATTCGTGTGCTGCGGTGCTGATAAACGCAAGGTAATCTTTGCGAGAACCAAAACGGTCACGTGGGCGCTGGATAATTGTTGAGTTTAAATGCTCGGTGGCACCGCCGGCACCTGACGTAGCATGAACCATAAATACATAACGCTCATACGGGTAACCATCCCAAATAACATTACCCGTTGTGACTAGCTTTTTAAGGTCGGTTAGCATTTTATCTACGTCGTAATTGCCATCACCCCAAATAACGAGTTCGTATTCACGGTCATCAACGGTGAACTTATGTAGCTCATTGATACCACTTTCGATTGGTGAATCGACTAAGATATCGTAATCAGCGGCTTTAAAGCTGTGTTTAGAACCCGCGTTTTCCATTCCCGATACTGAACGCCATGCTTTTGGTACATTTAGTTTTACGGTTACCGGGTCTTGACGAAATGATTCGCTGAACATGAAAAAGCCCGATGCATCAATAAATGCATGGCTGTCATCAATGTGACGAGCACGTTTACCTAGCTCGTTTGCGTACACTTGGTAATCCACATTAACTTGAGTTGGCTCATTTAGGTGAACACGCCAAGTGCTGTGATCAATTTTTTCCCACTTTAGTGGTTTACCGTCATCGTCTTTTGCTTCGAAAAAGCGTACGCCATTGGCAAGGTTTAAAATTTCGTAACGACCAGTTCGCCATGCAGGTAGTTTAATATCTAAATGTGCTTGAGCAGTTTGGGGAAATTCAACACTCACATTACCTAGATGATGCTCAGGCTGAGTAATAGACAGTGAGTAGTTTACATCTGCAAACGCACTGCTAGAACAGGCCGCCAAAATAGACATTGCCAAAAACTTTTTCATAACAACTCTTTTTATTACTATCAAAATTGCGAAATAGCCTAACAATTGCGAGAAAAAATGTGAATTAAAAACCGATAAACTGCCATTGCAACAAGTTTGATAGACAAAATAGCTAAGTTTTTGACTTGGAACCTACATTTCGTATTAATTTGTTGTAAACTTAGCGTATAGCAATTTGAATCTTGATGGCGGTATTACTAGGTGCAGCAGCAGCATGATGTTCTTAATAAAAAGTTAAAGCAAGCGATCGACGCTCGAACAGTGGTCGAGGACGCGCGCAAGCATCAAGTTGATGTACTTTCTCAGTTCGCAGCGAAACTCTCGCTCAGCTGTAAAGGACTAGACATTGAGTTAGACAATCGTTTAGCTAAATTCAGAAATGCCCTTAAGAAAGGGGTTAAGTTTGAATTGCTAACGCCATTTATCGATGACGTGCTTGGCCTATTAAGGCAACAAGAAACCAAGCAGATGACATTGCAACGCGAATTGAACCAAAGCGTTACAGATGCAGGTAAACAGCTACAAAAAGTAAAAGGCTTACCTGATGATGCCCGTCGCTCATTACGCTATTTACTCGATCACGAATTAAATAATATTCAGTCTAATCATGACTTTGTACCACTACTTTCAAAGCTAGTGGTTATCTATCATCAAGCCCTACAAGCTAAGCTTGCAGCAACAAGTTCAGCTGAGGCGCAAATCAAACCTGAACTTGCTAGACAGCTACTAACCCTAGCAAATGACTTAGTGCTTGAAGATGAAAGTGCCGAGCAAATTAAGACTATCAAAAGTCAAATTACTCATAATGATAGTGTTGACGACCTGCTTGATTCGGCGCTGAACATTATCAGCATTGTCACGCGTAATATGAGTAAAGAGCGCCAATCTGCTCAAAGCTTTTTGATCTCTTTAAATCAAACAATCGAAGATTTACATCATTCTATTGTTTCTACCAGTAAGCATTCAGAATCACTCAGCGCTGAATACGAAACGCTTAACAAACAAATTGAAGCTAAAATTAAAAACTTGCACACGCAAACGCAGCAAGCCACGTCTATTTCGTCACTTAAAGAGCTAGTAGAAGAAGAGTTAAAATCATTAAGTGATGATTTAATTGCGAAAGAAAAACTAGAACAAGCAGAACGCGAGAACTTACTTGCAAGCTTTAACGATATTAATAGCCGCATTAGTCATTTAGAAACCAAGCTTTCGACCTACAAACAGCGCCTCAATGAGCAGCGCTTTAAAAGCTTACTCGATGGCCTAACTAAGTTGCCAAACCGTGCAGCCTTTGATGAGCGTTTTAGTCATGAATTTAACTTATTTAATGTGCAAGAATCAGACATTACCTTTGTGGTGATAGATGTTGACCACTTTAAATCAATCAATGACAAATATGGCCACAGTGCTGGTGATAAAACGCTGCAAGTGATTGCTAAAGCACTACAAAAATCAATTCGTAAATCAGACTTTATTGCCCGTTACGGTGGCGAAGAGTTTGTGTTATTAATGACAGGAATGTCGATTGAAAATGCCGCTATGCCGCTTGAAAAACTGCGCAAAACAATTCAAGGCATTCCGTTTAAATTTAAAGATAAGCAAGTAGAAATCACCATTTCTATTGGTGCAACCCAATTGAAAAAAGGTGATACCCCGCTGATTGCCTTTGACCGTGCAGACGAAGCACTATACAAAGCCAAGAACGAGGGACGAAATAAAGTTTGCATTAGCAAATAAAGGCCTCATTTACTAAGTGAGGTCTTTGACACACAATGATAAAGGCTCATTGACGAGCCGGGAGAGTGCTTATGTTAAAACAACTGAATCCTACAGGTGTACTGGATTTACTATCGCAACTAGAAGTTGATCTACTCGAACAATCATCCACCAGCGAGCGCTATAAATTATTTAGGAACTGTGTGCTCGCGGTTCTCAATGTGGGCAGCCACACCGACTCAAGCTCTGAAATTTACAATAAATACGAAGACTTTGATATTCGCTTATTAAGCCGCGAACGTGGGATTAAAATCGAACTTGAAAACCCACCTGAATCTGCTTTTGTTGATGGCGAAATTATTACCGGTATTCATGAACATATCTTCTCGGTTATTCGCGATATACTGTTTATTTGTCAAAAGTACGAAAAAGATTTAACAGAGCAAAAAGCCATTACTCATATGGTCTTTGATATGCTGCGAAACGCAGGTGCGCTAAGAGTAAATAGCGACCCAAGCATGATAGTTTGTTGGGGCGGCCACTCCATTAACGAAGTTGAATACAAATACACCAAGCAAGTTGGTTATGAGCTTGGCCTTCGTGGCTTAAATATTTGTACTGGCTGTGGCCCTGGGGCAATGAAAGGCCCGATGAAAGGTGCCACCATTGGTCATGCCAAGCAGCGTATTACGAATAATCGTTACTTAGGTTTAACTGAACCAAGTATTATTGCTGCTGAGCCGCCTAACCCGATTGTAAACGAGCTAGTGATTTTACCAGATATCGAAAAGCGTTTAGAAGCATTCGTTCGTACTGCCCATGGTATTATTATTTTCCCTGGTGGTGCGGGTACCGCAGAAGAGCTGTTATACCTTTTAGGTATTTTGCTTCACCCAGATAACGAAAAGCAGTGTTTACCTGTGATCTTAACTGGCCCTAAACAAAGTGAAAATTACTTTATTGAGCTGTGTAAATTCGTTGAGAAAACATTGGGTAAAGCTGCACTTGATAAGTTTGAAGTGATCATTGATGACCCAGAACGCGTTGGTAAAACGCTTAAAGCCAAAATGGCTGAAGTACGTGAATACCGTAAAAGCCAAGGTGATGCTTATTACTTTAACTGGACACTTAAAATCGATCATGATTTCCAACAGCCGTTTGCTCCAACACATGCTAATATGTCGGGCTTAGATTTGCATTTAGATCAACCCACTCAGCAACTCGCAGCAAATTTACGCCGTGCGTTTTCAGGCATCGTGGCTGGTAATGTTAAAGATGAAGGCTTACAAGCCATTAAGCAACATGGCCGCTTTGTGCTAAGTGGCGAACCCGCGCTTATGGCTGATATGGACAAACTGCTGGCAGCATTTGTTGAGCAAGGCCGTATGAAGTTACCTGGCAGTAAGTACATTCCTTGCTATGAGATCAAAGCCTAACAGGAGCCAATGTGACAACCCAATTACTTTTAATAGATGCGCTAAATCTTATTAGGCGCATCTATGCTGTTGATAGTAATCAGAGTCATCACAGTGAAGAACATATGATAAAAGCAAGCTGTGCCCGAGTGGCACATGCTTGTAAAAAATTACGCCAGCAGTGTAATGCGACTCATGCTATTGCCGTGTTTGATGGCGAGAAAAGCTGGCGCTATCATTACTTCGAGGCATACAAAAGTACACGTTCACCAATGCCTGACACCCTCAAGCAAAACTTATCACGCTTTAAACAAGCAATTGAAGAAACTGGCATTGTGGTGTTTTCACCTGATAACGATGAAGCCGACGATATCATTGCCACCCTTGCTCACAAAGCCGCGACTAACAATGTAGCTTCGACGATTGTATCTACCGACAAAGGGTTTTTACCGTTTTTATCTGAGCAAATTGCCATTTTTGATTACTTCAAAAAGCAATACATTGAGCTTGAAGATATCAAGCAACGCTTTGATGTACCAAAGCATCGACTTGCTGATTTTTGGGCTTTAGCTGGTGATAAAACTAACGATATTCCGGGCGTTAAAGGGATAGGTAATAAGTCGGCGCAGCAACTAATAAATGATTATGAATCAATAGAAGCAGCCATTAACGATGATGAGCTCAACCCAACTCTAAAACGCAAGCTGAGTTCAGAAATGGACATGTTTGTGATATCAAAAAACCTCGTTATGCTGCGTACCGATATTAACTTAGGCTTTAGTTTAAAGCAGTTAAGACTCAATTAGTCGCAATCTCGTAGCACAGTTTGCTAACTGAGCGTATACTGAAAATTCGCGTTAGTTTTATAGAGTTACACATGTTTAAAAAGGTTTTCCAATATCTGGTACTTGGGTTAGGTGTTTATGCACTGATAGCAACCCTTGTGATCACTTTTTATAAAGATGATCCGCAAGCCATGATCTGGCAAGACCGTGAAGCTTTTAATAAACGCTACATCGCAAAACTAACGATTGATAAGCCTGAAAACCTTAATGCGGTGCTTGATTATTTAGGCAGCCCCGATCTAACCTATGCTAAACGAGTCAAAGACAATGTTTGGCAGATTATTTTTTACCGCACTCAGCATGTTAAATCTGATGGGATAACCACCATAGATGAATGCACAGGCCTACTTTTTAAAAATGGTCAGCTGGTATTATGGGGGCCAAGTGCCTATGAAAGCTATCAACAAGAAACCTAACCGCTTATGATGGAAAACGTGACGCCACGGGAATTGGCACGCTTATTTGATAGTACGCACCAGCTACTTAAGCTTTATCATCAAAAGCAAAAATGGTCACAAATTTTCCCTTTATTAAGTAACCTTGCTGAGCGGTATTACCTAATATACCAAGCTTGCCCAAAAGGGATGCAAGCGCAACTAAGCCTGTATGTATCAAACCACGGCTACACCACAAATTTAGTCGTAAACCAATGTGTTATAGCTTGTATATTGTGTCGTAGTCTTAACTACAACCAAGCTATTAGTGAACAAATTATTAGCTGCTGTTTAGCAAACTATCTTTGCGTGCAATCCCAAAGTAATAAATTGGCCGCAGGTCAGGCACTGACGCATCAAGATAAAAAGCTTTGGCAGTGTCGCCATCAGTTAGCAGCAAAATTGCTAAAAGACTCAGGCCCACATACACTCTCGATTCAGCATTTATTAGCGCGTTTAAATAAATATAAGCAAGCCCTATTAAGCGCGCCAAAAATTATGATTTACGATGGCGCAACAACCCTAGTTGCTTTGGCTAATATTATTGCCATGAATACGACTTATCGCGAATCAGGTGGTCACATTAGTGTGCATAAAGCCTTAGCTGATATTTATTTGCGGACACCAAACGAGTTTGCTCAAAATGCAATAAAAGAACTGATTGCGCATATTGGCCCTTATATTCCAGCCAGTGAAGTAAAGTATGCGGAACAAGTGCTTATCTATTTAACCACTGATGAACATGGTCGCCATATTTTGGTTGATGCCAGCCGCCCTGAAAAGATTCGCTGGCATCGCTTTAAAGCAAATCTAACCATATTTGATAAACAAAGACCTTGCCAAGACACTCGTTTGCTATACACAGTATGGTTTAGTGAAAACATTAACTTTGCTGAGTCACAACCACTTAATCAGCAGCGCAGGCAGCACTATTTAACGTTAATAAGTGCGCTAAAAGTATCAAAAGAATACAGCTACAGTGGCTTAAATAAGCTTTTGAGCCCCTACCCTGAATTGATTACGCAACTTACAATTGCTGTGAAGCCATACAATAAAGAACAGCAAAGAGCCAAAGATTTACGCCATTGTTTATCAATGGTCGGATACGATAACGCCCCTGCAATTATCCAAAAAGTCTTGTTTCAGCGTTTAGTTGCAACCACATCGCACCCGCTTTTTCAGCATATTTCTAAACGCCTAGAAAATATGGTGCGAATTATTCAGGCGCTATTTAAACACTCAGAGACCGTTCAATTTGAGCAGGTTGCTTTACCTTTATATGCTTATGTTTTATACCTTTGTGAGCATCAAGCAACGAGCCTTTCTCGCAAAACCGTATTTGAGCAGGCCGAAGAGCAGGTAATAAGCCCACCACTTGCCTGTTTATTTGGAGTAAACCACCTAGATCAGGCTCCTTTGACAGAGTATTTAAATCAACTGATTGGTGATAATAGCTGGACACAGCATTTACTTGGCAGTGAGCAACAAAAGAAACAACAGCTTGATATCAATGAAAAGCATTGGGTCGCGATTAAGCTATTTACCTATTACGTTTTTCAGCCTAAGGCGCTGTTTAGTAGTTGGCAAGAACAGATTATTTTCGACAGTTTATCGGCTGCTGGTTGGCACTCAAAAGCAGATTTTTATGCATATCTGAAAAACTGTGAATTTGCAGACAATTTTTAGAATGTGTTGTTAAAAAGTGCGAAAACGTTAAATAAATATGAACTTTAGTCTGTTTATAGTCAGTATTCACAGGATAAACTGGCAAAAAGCTGAATAAATTGCTATAAAAGCCGCTTAAATTTTCAAACACATCCACGTAAACCTTCTAACAAGTAAATCGCATGCTATTTCGCGACGAGTTTACGTGTTTATCTACTCATAAATAGGAAAAGTAAATGGCTAAACAAACCATCACAGTGATCAAAGGCGACGGCATTGGTCCTAGCATTATTGATTCAGCACTTGAGATCCTTAAAGCTGCAGGTTGCGATTTTGATTATGAATTCGTTGATGCTGGCCTTGCTGCCCTAGAAAAAACTGGTGAGTTACTTCCGCAAGAAACAATCGACACAATCGCGCGTAACAAGATCACTTTAAAAGGTCCATTAACGACACCAGTAGGTGAAGGTTTTACATCAATCAACGTAACTTTACGTAAAAAGTTTGGCCTTTATGCAAACGTTCGTCCTGTTAAATCATTCGCAGGTACGCAAGCTCGTTACGACGATATCGATATCATTACAGTTCGTGAAAACACGCAAGGTATGTACTCAGGTCTTGGCCAAGTTGTTTCTGAAGATGGTAACGAAGCAGAAGCAATGTCAAAAATCACCCGTGAAGGTGCTGAAAAAATCGTCACTTTTGCATACGAACTAGCGGTTCGTGAAGGTCGTAAAAAAGTAACGGCTGTACACAAAGCTAACATCCTTAAATCAACATCTGGTTTATTCTTAAAAGTTGCACGTGAAGTCGCTGAGCGTTACCCACAAATCGAATCAACTGAAATGATTGTTGATGCAACATGTATGAAACTAGTTATGACTCCTGATGAGTTTGATGTAATCGTTACTACAAACTTATTCGGTGACATCTTATCTGATCTATGTGCTGGTCTTGTTGGTGGTCTAGGTATGGCTCCTGGCGCAAACATTGGTGAAGATGCAGCTATCTTCGAAGCTGTACACGGTAGCGCACCAGACATCGCTGGTAAAAACCTTGCAAACCCAACATCAGTGATCTTAGCATCTATCCAAATGCTAGAGCACCTAGGTATGGCTGACACTGCAGAGCGTATCCGCAGCGCTGTTGCTGATGTTATCAAAACAGGCGACCGTACAACTCGCGACCTTGGCGGCAGCCACGGTACTACAGACTTCACTCAAGCTGTAATTGAGCGTCTATAAGAGAACTCTTGTTTAAGGCTTATTAGAAGCAAATAACCCTTAAACACCTCTTTATCAAAAGCCAGTCTCCGACTGGCTTTTTTGTTGCCCTACATTATTGGATTCTTATTTGGACATCCACTTTTAATCCACTTTTTTCTAACAAGATCTAAAACATAACTAGACACCCACTTTACCCTTTGCTCTTCCACAAAACTAAATAGACATCCAACTTAATATTTCTCACTTCTCAAAACTATGACTAAACTTATACTGTTCAACTCATGGAGGAGAAGAGCATGGCAACCCCTCGTAGAAACTTAATTAGCGTTTCAAACACCCCTTACTATCACTGTATTTCACGCTGTGTTCGTCGCGCTTATTTGTGCGGACTAGATCCACTAACTGGCCGTTCATATGAACACCGGCGCGATTGGGTTGAAAACAAACTTCTTCAACTTGACAGGATATTTTGTATTGATATTTGCGCCTACGCCGTTATGAGTAACCACACGCATTTGGTCCTTCACATCGATATAGCAAAAGCAAAGCGCTTGAATAATAAAGCGATTCTGATTAGGTGGCACAAGTTATTTAAAAGTACATTCTTATGTGAACGATTCTTAAATGGCGAATTGCTAACACAAGCCGAACTCGCTGTAGTTAATGCCAGAGTTGATTTATATCGAGAACGACTCAGCAGTATTAGTTGGTTTATGCGTGTGCTTAATGAAAGCATTGCACGAAAAGCGAATCTAGAAGATGAATGCAAAGGACGGTTTTGGGAAGGTCGCTTTAAATCACAAGCTTTGCTTGATGAAGCAGCACTAGCTGCTTGCCTTGCCTATGTTGACTTAAACCCCGTAAGAGCAAAAGCGGCTGATTTACCAGAAGAATCTGACTACACCAGTATTAAATCTAGAATTAATGCAGCACAAAATAATAAACAACCAAAATCACTAATGCGCTTTGCAGGTAAACCACGCAAACACATGCCTAGAGGGCTACCATTTGAGCTCAAAACATATCTAAAACTTGTTGATTGGACGGGCCGCTCAATACGAGAAGATAAGCCAGGTAAAATCCCAGAAGATGCGTTACCAATTCTTGAAAGACTAAATATTTGTACTGATAACTGGCTTACACTCACCACCTCTTTTACACGTTCATTTAAAAATACAGCGGGTAAAGAGCAAGCTATAACTGCTTATACAAATCACATGAAACGAAAACGAAGAAGCTCTATAGCAAATAGCTTAGCCTTATTTGCTTAATTGAGCATTCGACACTAGAAATCAATCTTACAGATCCAATCCTTTTCATTCGAGAGGCAAAATGACTTATGCAACTAGAGATATCCAATCTGCAAAACTCAAGAATATTTCAGCACATAAGGCTGAAATTTAATTGATGACAATGAAAAATCACTACTTTCCTAGCAATTCAACTTGTTCGCAATAATTCACATCTATATTAAGCTGCATCATATTAAAAATAAGATGGGTGTCTGGTTAAATTTAAGTTGGCTGTCTTTTTAAAAAAGCCAAACCTTATTGTACCGAGGTATTAAAGTGGGTGTCTAAATATCTCCTTTATCTGATTCTTATTAAAAATAAAGTGAGTGTCTAATTATAAAAAAAACCGATTCTGATAGTAGCTAAGTTATGCAAGGCAGTAATGTAAATGCATTATCTATTGGTATAGTTAGCAATTTGCCACACGAACAATTCAACGCATAGTTCCACCTAAAAACAATGACAATTAAGCATGTAGATGCAACAAAAATATCAAAAAATCGAAATAAAGAAAAATTAATGCAAAAAGCCACATTTGCGGTTGACATCAGTTTCCAAAACGCTTAAAAATACTCCTAACATTTTTTAAACAGCAGCTATCTAGTCGGCTGTGCATTTTTTAGAAGAAAATTAAAAAATAATGAATATTCGCCGTCACCTTTTAGTCGTCAACGTTCTCGTACTGGTCTTAGTTACAAGCCCAGCGGGAGGCTATTAAAAGGTGAAAGCACGCTTTTTAAAAAACCCCCGCCATATGCGGGGGTTTTTTTATGCATTTATGCTTGCACACACAGAGGAATGAGGATGAGTACAACTGAATACAATGGATCCGAACTAGTTGTTCGGGCACTTAAAGAATTGAATGTTAAATATATTTTTGGCTACCCAGGTGGGTCAGTTCTTGATTTATACGACGCGTTATTTCAACAAGAAGATATTGAACATATCCTAGTACGTCACGAACAAGCCGCAACTCATATGGCTGATGGTTATGCTCGTGCTACTGGTGACGTCGGTGTGGTGCTTGCAACTTCAGGCCCTGGGGCTACAAACTGTATTACTGGTATCGCGACTGCTTATATGGATTCTATTCCAATGGTGGTGTTATCTGGCCAAGTTCCTACTGGTTTAATTGGTGATGATGCATTCCAAGAGACTGATATTGTTGGTTGTTCTCGCCCTATCGTAAAACACAGCTATAACTGTCGAAGTGCAAAAGAGATCCCTGCCATCTTAGCAAAAGCTTTCTACTTAGCCAGCACAGGCCGCCCTGGTCCGGTTGTGGTTGAATTACCAAAAGATATGCTTAATCCTGAGCTAAAGTTCCCATTCGAATTTCCAAAAACCACTGAGCTTCGAACTTATAACCCGAATACTAAAGGTCACTCAAAACAAATTCGTAAAGCAGTGAACGCTATTTTAGAAGCTAAAAAGTTGGTTATTTACTCAGGTGGCGGCATTATTCTATCAAATACCTCTGAGCAACTAACTCACTTGGTTGAATCATTAAACGCGCCTATCACTAACACCTTAATGGGTCTAGGTGGTATCAGCGGTACTCACCCTAACTTTATTGGTATGTTAGGTATGCATGGTAGCCTTGAGGCAAATAAAGCCATGGCAAACGCTGATGTTATTTTAGCTTTAGGTGCTCGATTCGATGATCGGGTAACGAATAATGTTAAAAAATTCTGCCCTAATGCCACGATTGTTCATGTTGATGTTGACCCAACTTCAATTTCTAAAACAATTAAAGCGCACATCCCGGTTGTTGGCTGCTTACAAACAGTGCTTGAACAGTTACAAACGGCGATTGATAAGAGCCCTATTTCAATTGATCGCTCAGCACAAGAAGACTGGTGGCGTCAAATTATTAGCTGGCGTGAACAAAAATGCCTAAGTTACAGCACGGATGGCGATAAAATCAAACCACAAGCGGTTATCGAGGCCATTTACAAAGCAACCAATGGGGATGCTTACATTAGCTCTGATGTAGGTCAGCATCAAATGTTTGCTGCTCAGTATTATCCGTTTAAACATCCGCGCCAATGGATCAACTCTGGTGGCTTAGGCACCATGGGCTTTGGTTTACCTGCAGCAATGGGCGTTAAGCTTGCCTTCCCTGATAAAGAGTCTATCTGTGTAACGGGTGATGGTTCAATTCAGATGAACATTCAAGAGCTATCAACTTGCTTACAATACAATTTGGCTGTGAAAGTTGTGTCGTTGAATAACCGTTCACTGGGCATGGTACGCCAATGGCAAGATATGATGTATTCAGGTCGTCACTCATCATCTTACATGGAATCACTTCCTGATTTCGTAAAACTAGTAGAAAGCTATGGCCACGTAGGTATTCGTGTTGATCATATTGATGAGCTTCAGACTGCTATTGAAAAAGCCATGTCTATTAACGACAGACTGGTATTTTTAGACATCTGTGTAGATGAAAAAGAACATGTTTACCCAATGCAAATCAAGCTAGGGGCAGTGGATGATATGTGGTTACGTAAAGGAGTAAAAGCATAATGCGCCGTATTTTATCAATCTTATTAGAAAACGAACCTGGCTCGTTATCGCGCATTGTAGGCCTATTTTCACAGCGCGCTTACAACATCGATAGCCTAACTGTTGGCACGACTGACGATCATTCTCTTTCGCGTATTACCATTACAACTATGGGTGATGATCGCATCGTTGAGCAAATTACTAAGCAAGTTAACAAACTGGTAGATGTTCTTAAGATTATTGACTTAACCGAAATGGCGCATATCGAGCGTGAGCTATTATTGGTGAAAGTTTTTGCCCAAGATGAAACCACTCGAGCAGCGGTAACGCGTGTTGCTGATGTGTTCCAAGGTGCTATTTTAGATATGGGTCGCCACAGTTACACACTGCAACTTGTAGCGAGCACAGAAAAGGTTGAATCTTTCCTTGATACCCTGCGTCACGAATCAGACATTATTGAAGTTGTACGTTCAGGTGCGGTTGGTATTGGTCGTGGTGATAAAGCGTTAAAGGCATAAGCCTTTTTCGCTAACGCGACAAAACGCAAGATACAAAAAAAGGGCTATAAGCCCTTTTTTCAATAATTAGTAAGTTACCCTATTAAGGATTAACTTGGTCTTTAAGACCTTTACCCGCTTTAAAGCTTGGGATAGTTGCTGCTGCGATTTGGATTTCTGCACCAGTTTGTGGGTTACGGCCAGTACGCGCTGCACGCTCTTTTACTGAGAAAGTACCGAAACCAACTAATGCTACTGAGTTACCTTCTTTAAGAGAGTTAGTAACTGCGCCAGTGAATGCATCTAGTGCACGAGTTGCTGCCGCTTTTGAGATTTCTGCATCAGTAGCAATTTTTTCAACTAATTGAGCTTTATTCATTGTTAGATTCCTATTCGTTATTATTTTGCCTTCGCAAAACCTATCTTTATGCATTTTTGAGAAGTTAGCAACAGCAAATTGCTATTTTTACGTAATTTATTCAAAAATGACTACTATTTAACTATCAATCACAAGGTTAGTGACATCAGTATTAATAAAGACTTAATTTAACTACCATCACAAAAATTTATGATAGCCAAACCATCATTCAATTTTCTCGATAACCAAGGTAACTTCCCCGACCTCAAAGCCAAACTTATCAATAGCGGTACGGTTTATCAAGCGTGATTGTGTTACCAAGTACATCCAATCATCGAAATTTACCACTAAAGTACTATCATCGTACGGAAGCTCGACAGAATATGTCCAATGGAACACACTGCCATTGCTGTCACCTTTTGCTTCGCCAATCACATCAGATGCAGTCCCTGTGATACTGCCATCATCATTAATGGTGATATACCAAGTACGCGTTTGCTTTTCGCCGTCATCATAAACAAATTGCTCGTCAATCACTCCCTGATTGCCGTTCCAAGACGCTTGCATATCAACTACCAGCTTACGGGTTAATTCACCTTTGTGGTCTTGTACAACGCCGTAGGCTTTGAGCTCACCGCTAAAAAACTGCTTAAAGTCAAACTTCGGCTCTGTGCCCTGATAATAATCAACATCTGGTGCAGAGCAGCTGGTAATTAACAGTACCATAGCAAAAATAAAGAATGCTTTGAGCTTAATCATGTTTCCCTCCAATAAGCTGTTTACGAAGTGATGGTTCAGACGTGTCGGCGCTTAACCAAATTGCTAAAAAGTTGTCAGCAAATTTATTATCATCGATCTGACCTAGCTCTTTGTCATTAAAGTAAAAAGTACCAATTCCTTGCTCGTTTGTTTGAAACGACAGCGAATCGTTTTTTTTGATATCAGGCCAAAGAGCTAATAATTGTTCGTCAAATGCGCCTACCATGTCATTAAGCTTTAAATGTTGCCATTGCTCGTTGGTAGCCTTAACGATGTCTTTGGCATCGAAATCTCGCAAATAGGTTAGTGTAAGTTTGCTTGGGTGTTGGCCAAACTGATACGAGCCCGATGGGGTCTCTAATTTGGCGTTATACACATCCCAAAACAGATACTCCATCTTGGCCTGGCCCACTGTTTTAAAGCCATTTGCATACACACCTGCACAGAACGATAACGCAGCAAATAAACTTAAATTAAGTGATTGTTTCATCAAATAACCCTTAAAGTTGTATTATTAAACACTACGAAAAACCACTTAAACCTGATCATTTAGCCGCTAAAAATCGCTTATTAATAGCGATAATACTCATAAACATACTTGCCCAACCTAAGCCATACACAAACCAAAACTGCCAAAGAACAAGTTCAGTATTAAGCACTCCAAAGCGCATTCCAGCGCAGTAACTAGCAGGAGCAAATAACGCGCAAACACCCCAAGCAATATACCAAGGCAGCTTTTGTAGGAATTGCATCGAAGTATTAATGGTTAAAAGTAGTGCAGCCCAAAGTACAGCAAGCCATAAGGGAAAGGGGCTAACTTTAAAGGCAAGTAAGTTTAAGCTGCTGGCAAGCCATTCATAGCCCAGTGCGAGAGGCAAGCCACATAAGAGTAGCCAACTATCTTGCTGGCGTTGCTTTGATAGGTAAATCATCAAAGCGACAACAGCTAAAGCGGGTATCAGAGAATTATGTTCAAGGAGTAAGGCCATAAACCAGACTCCTTGAAACAAAGCGAAATTAATAATCGAGCGCGATATCATCGCCAGAATGGCCAAAACGAGGTTTACGGGCAACTAAATGAACGGTACTGATAGCACGGGTTCTAAACGCACCTTCACAGTAAGCTAAATAAAATAACCATAAACGATAGAATCGCTGGTCAAATTTGACTTTATCTATTTCAGGCCAGCTAGCGACAAAGCGCTCGCGCCAATCAGCCAATGTTCTTGCATAGTGAACGCCAATATCTTTTACACTATGCACAACCATGTCTGTTTGCTGCTTTATTTGCTTATTCATTTCATCTAAACAAGGCAAACAACCACCCGGGAAGATGTACTGCTGGATGAAATCGGAATTTTTAAGGTAGTGGCTGTAACGCTGATCAGCTATGGTGATTGCTTGAATAAGCATTGCACCACTGTCTTTTAATAAAGACTTACATTTTGCAAAAAAGCCAGGCAAATACTCATGACCGACAGCTTCAATCATTTCGATTGATACAAGCTTATCGTACTTGCCTTCTAAAAGACGATAATCCTGCTTTAATAACGTGATTTTATGCTCAAGATTAAGCTCCTTGACCTTTTGTTCCACATAAGCATGTTGCTCGTCAGAAATGGTGGTCGTCGTTACATGGCAGTCAAAATGCGTTGCGGCATAAATCGCAAAGGCGCCCCACCCTGTACCAATCTCAATCACCGAATCACCGGGTTGTAAATCAACCTGCTCACAAATCAATGCTAGTTTGTGCTCTTGGGCTTGTTCAAGGCTAGCTTGTTTCGACGGATAAACAGCACATGAATACAACATTTCGTCACTTAAAAATGCACTGTATAAATCGTTGCCTAAATCATAGTGCGCCGCAATGTTCTTTTTTGAACCGCTTGCTGAGTTTTTATTTTTAATGTGATTAACTCGGTGCGCAATGCCACTTAAGAAAGCGAATTTTTTCTCGAATGCATCTAGCTGATCTTGATTAAGGGCAAATATTTCAATAAGTTTAGTGAGGTTGTCACAATCCCAATAGCCGAGAATATAAGCCTCTCCGGCACCCACACTGCCAGATAACGCAAATGACTTATACATAGCAGGATCATTACCGTAACCGTTGCATGTAAATCACTGCTAATGTCACCAAATTGCTCTGTTTGGTTACCCTCTTTAAGAGTAATGCAACCGATGTTGATACTGTTGAATGCACCAATCACCAGTTTTTTATATAGCTTTGTCATCCAGCCGGTCGTTTGGGCTTGTGTTAAATTTGATACTTTTTCCATCACATCACCTAGTTGAATTCTCTTGTTTACCCGAGTGGCCAATAAATGGCACACGTTTGCAAAACAACTTCAAAGCATGAAGGTAAATACCTTTAAAAATACTTAACGTCATAGCCGGAAACTGTTTAAGCACGGCACTAACCTGCTCTTTCGTGAGAGGGTGCTTTTGCAAACGCAGGGTTGCATCAAACAAAAGAGTGTCGTCTTTTTTATTTTCAATATGAATCATGGTGTTATCAGAATTCATTCTAATATGCCAATGATAGTTCATATCTAAGTTCATGAAAGGTGATACGGAGAAAACCTTTTTAAAGTTCACTTTTTTTTCAAGGGGTACGACATAATAATGACGTTCATTCCAAGGCGTGTTGCTGACTTCAGCAAGCATGTGAGTGAACTCGCCATGACTAGTTTGAAAGAAGAAAAAATTAACCGGGCTAAAATAAATTCCTAAACAGCGCACCTGTCCGAGCATAAAAACATGGGTAAATTCATCGTCAATGCCAAGCTCTTTAATTTTATTAAGTGCACGCTGTTTGAGTGGCAGTTGCATATCGGTTTGATAATTAAAATAGTCGCTCTGATTAAATTTAAGCGCCTTAAAGCCACTTAAGCCAAGCCAAGGGTGAACACCATTAAGTTCATCAGGCTTAGCTAAATCAACCCACATCATATAAAGCGGGTATTTAAAGTGATGCTCTTTGACGGCAAAGCGCCTGTGGCGAACATCACCTACATATATGGCGCTATTCAAACTCGACTCCGAGTTGCTTTGCCACATTTACAGCACTTCTTACACCGTCTTCGTGGAAGCCGTTGTACCAGTACGCACCGCAAAAATAGCTATTATTTTTACCGTCAATAAGAGACTTTTGCTGCTGAGCGGCAATCGACTGTTTATTAAATACCGGATGATGATAAGTAAACTCACGCAGAATTTTGTCTTTTTTAATGCCTTCAAGGTGATTAAGCGTGACACAAAATTGCGTGTCGCCCTTAATGCCTTGCAAAATATTCATCTGATAAGTCACAACAGCAGCTTTGTCTGTGTTGTTATTTAACAGATAATTCCAGCTCGCCCATGCTGCTTTGCGTTTTGGTAGCAGTGTAGTATCAGTGTGTAGTACCACTGAATTAGCCGTATAAGGTATCGCTGATAGAACACTTTTTTCGTCTTCGCTAGGGTCTAATAACAGCTTTAAAGCTTGATCTGAGTGGCAAGCAAACACAACTTTGTCGAATGTTTCACTATGGCCATCATCGAAATGGACATGCACACTATCATCTTTTCGAGATACCGAGCTGATATTACTATTTAAACGAATTTTATCAGCAAAACCTTGGATCATAGGTTTAATGTATTCGCGAGAGCCACCCGGAATAACATACCACTGCGGGCGATTAGTGATATCCAACAAACCGTGGTTATAAAAAAACTTAACAAAAAACTCTACGCCAACTTGCGCCATTTCTTTAATGCTTGTTGACCAAATAGCAGCGCCCATCGGCAAGATATAATGAAAACGGAAGAACTCGTTAAAATCATGCTCGTCTAAAAACTCACCTAGGGTTTGATTTTCCTTGTAATTTTGTTCAGCATGCAATGATTTACATACATCATTAAAGCGAACAATGTCTTTTAAAAGTTTCCAGAATTTAGGGCGAAAGATATTGCGCTTTTGTGCGAACAAACTCCAAAAAGTATGGCCGTTATATTCAAAGCCGGTTTGTTCGTTATGCACACTAAAGCTCATTTGAGTTTTCTGACGCTCAACGCCCAAGCGCTTAAGTAGTTTTTCAAAATATGGGTAAGTTCGGTCGTTAAAGACAATAAAGCCTGTATCAACAGCGTACTCAACGCCATCAACTTTTACGTCTATGGTTGCAGTATGGCCACCTATGTAGTCGTTTTTCTCAAATACGGTTACATCGTAGTGCTTATGCAATAGGTGCGCACAGCTTAAACCCGCTATGCCAGATCCAATAACAGCCACTTTTTTCAACGTGATAATCCTTTTGCAAGCTTCAGCCAAAGTGGCGTAGGAAGCATTCTTAAAAATTTTAAAATGAAGGTAAAACGGTGCGGAAAGTGCACTTCTTTGCGCCTTTTCGCGACCCCTTTATAAATATAATTTGCCGCTTTTTCTGCACTCACAGCCATAGGCATAGGAAAGTCATTTTTGTCTGTAAGCGGCGTTTTAACAAAACCTGGGTGAACTAAAGTGACATCGATATCTTTTAAATCAACCGCTAAGCTATTAGCTAAATAACTTACACCGGCTTTAGACGCGCCATAAGCTTGGCTGCGCGGTAAGGGTAAATAAGTCACACTAGAGCTTACGATCACCAGCTGACCACCGGGCTTTATTTTTGGTAGTAATGCCTCAAGGCAATAGCCCATACTGAGTAGATTAGTGGTGATCACACGTTCGAACAAACTGCTATCAAAATTACGAGCATCATCAATGTACTCACAATTGCCAGCATTTAGAATAACCCGGTCAAATTGTGTATAGGCGACTGTGCTCGAACGAATATCTTGAAGGTCGGTTGCGTCAAACTGGCAAGACTCTATATTTTGATGCTGGCTCAATTTAGCAAGCTTTTCTGTATTTCTACCGCATGCAATGACCTGTTCATTATTGTCTGCATAAAGCTTTGCTAATGACTCGCCAATACCTGAGGTAGCACCTGTAATTAATGTCGTCATTATGCACTCGCTCTTTTGTCGATGTATTTCACAGCTGAGCCGAGTACTGGAATATGCCTGTAAAGCATAGCGCCTACGTCAAAATAATCGCGATGATTGATTATCTTATCGCCAGCAAATTTTAAACGGCTATGACCCGCAACCGAGATTGCTTGGCCTTTATTGAGCTTTGGATGGCGATAATGCATGGTCCAATAAATAAACGCGATGTCATCTTTGCTCTGAATATTTTCAGTCACATAGCTGTCTTCGATAGCGAATTCGCAAGAAAGCACATTGGCATAAAGGTTTTTAAAATAGTCACGCAGCTCCCCAAGACCATTTACCGCATGCAAGGGATCTGCAAACTGAATATCAGGATGATAAATTTCATCCAATAACTGTAAATTGTCTTTATTGAGTGATTGATAAACATCAATAAACCTATCAAGGATCGCCTTGTCCATGTCACACCTTAAATGCGTTTAGCGCTCGCTCTCGCGCGGCTTTATGATCAACAATTGCTGGCCAATAACTGCTCGACTTACCCTGTTTCGCTAAATAACCATGCGGAAAATGGATTTGTTTAGCAGGTATTTTTTCCAGCTCTGGTAAATATTTACGGATAAATTCACCATCTGGATCAAATCGCTCGCTTTGGGTGATAGGATTAAAAATTCGAAAATACGGCTGAGCATCACACCCCGTACTTGCAGCCCATTGCCAGCCACCGTTGTTAGAGGCAAGGTCGCCGTCTATAAGATGCTGCATAAAAAAGCGCTCGCCTTTACGCCAATCAATTAATAAGTGCTTAGTTAAAAAGCTCGCGACCACCATGCGTAAACGGTTATGCATCCAGCCAGTTTGCAGAAGCTGCCTCATTGCAGCATCAACTAATGGGTAGCCTGTTTTACCTTCACACCATGCCTTAAAGTCGCTTTCATCATCACGCCACTTCACGGCGTTGTATTTCTCATTAAAGTTATCGTATTTATTTAGGTTTGGATAAATCGCGATAAGATGGCGGTAAAATTCACGCCAAATCAACTCATTAACCCAACAAAATAAGTTACTTTTACTGCTGCGTAGTACATCAGGGTGACGCTGCTGGATCAGTGCCAATAATTGATGAACGCTGACAATACCAAGGGCTAAGTAAGGGCTTAAACCCGAGGTGCCTTTAATGCTTGGGATATCTCGTTGGTCTTGATATGTTACGAGTTTTTCTTCAATAAACCGCGCGCAAACGTGGCTGAGCGTGTCATCATCAACGGGCCATTTTTCTGAGCAGCCATCTGAAGCTAATAACTCACTTGGCTGCCACTCAATGGGCTCGAACATCTGCGGTGGTTCAGCAAAATAAAAGTGGGTATCTTGATAAACTTTTAGCCATGCATTTTTAAATGGCGTAAATACTTTGAACATCTCACCACTTTGATTTTTAATGCTTCCCGGCGGCGCAATCACATCACCGTCGTATGCGTAAAAAGCAATCCCATTGCTGTCAGCGTGCTGTAAAAAGGCTTTATCTCGGTTTACTTCGTTAAGCTCATATTCGTTGTTGGCGTAGACTTTTTTTACTTGATGTTGCTCGCAAAATGACGCTAATTTTTCAACACAACCAGCGTAATCGGCTGCATCAATAATATGTAATTGAATGCCTTTACTGGCTAAAAGCTCACCTAAAAAGTGAAGCCTACGCTTTAATAAATCTAGCTGAATAGCAGCTACATCATGCTTTTGCCATTGCTTTTCAGTAATAAAAAACACTGCATTTCGGCAGCCATTTTCGATTGCCTGATACAAGGCATCGTTATTAAAAAGGCGCAGATCGCGCCTAAACCAAAATAATGTGTTCATTAAATTCCGTAGCGTAGTTTTAATTCGTTCGGATAAGGGTCAAGGTACACTTGCTTCGCAAGGTACTCATTTGGATGCACTTTTAAATGATGCTTAATTAACGTAAGAGGTACGTAAAGTGGCACTAAACCTTGACGGTATTCATCAATGGCATCTCGCAGTTCTTGCTTTTCAATCTTAGAAAGCGATTTTTTAAAATAGCCTTGCAAATGCATTAAGGTGTTGGCGTTATTTTTACGAGAAGCTGGTTTTTTAAGGGCTGTCATTAACCCTAAAATGTATTCATCAGCCAAAGTTTGGATATCTTCGCCATCAAAAGTGCCAAGTAGGTTTCCTAGACTACGGTAAGCTTCGTAGTTATGCGCCATCAATAAGTACTTATATTGGGCATGAAACTGGGTCAATCTATGAACTGTTAATGGCTGCTCATTGAGTGTTTGCCAATGTTTGTAGGTATACACACGCATCACAAAGTTTTCACGTAAGTGCATATCGTTTAAACGACCGTTTTCTTCGCATGGTAACAATGGGTTATGTACCATTATTTGCTCTGCAAAAAAGCCGATACCTTCTGAGGTATTGCCAGTACCCGCTTCGTTATAAATTTTAATGCGTTCCATTCCGCAACTAGGGCTTTTGGCGCAAAATACAAAGCCGCTTAACTCTGCAGTTTGTTCTGTCGCAACTCGTTTACCATATTCAGTAAGTTTTGGACCAACATCGCCAGTGCCATCTGGACGACACACTTTAATGGTATCGCCAACACGCACTTGACGAATAGTTGGTCTGGGGATTGGTAGCCCTACCGCTACTTCAGGGCAAAACTTTTTATATTCGACATGCTTGCCAAGCTCATCCATACAGAAATTTGATTTTTTATGGCCTGTATCAAAGCGTACTTTATCGCCTGCTAAGCAAGCACTTAAACCAATTTTTATTGTTGATTGCTGCATATAAACCCTACTAATAAATAAGATTACCAATTGGATTCAGGAGTTTGCTAATACCTTTGTTGAAGTGCAGCGCACTGCTAACTACGGTAAAACATAAACAACCTTGTTCAGTTTTTGGCGTGTGATTATGACGACCATCAAGCATCATAAAATCACCCGGTGCATAGTGTCCGTCTTCATCACTGAACTCACCATCTAACAATAACGTTAGCTCAAAACCCGTATGTGTGTGCTCAGGAATTTCACCACCCGCATCAATATGGAGCAGGCTTGCTCGTAACGCGCCATCTTCTAAATCAATGCGAGAGCGGGCAAGTTTACCTATTTGCATAAACTTACTATGACCAATCCGGGTAAGCGCTCTAGGTAATGTGTAAGTTTTGTCTTTAACATCTACCGACACCTGTGATTGCTCGTAAACTTCATCAATAGTTTCATCAGCTGTGATCGCATCAAACATACTAGAATCAAACATGTCATCCATATCAATAGCGGATTCTGCAAATAAAGTCTCTGCATTTTTGGCTTCAAGCGCAGCGAGCTCTTTTTGACACACAGGGCACATTTCAACATGAATAGCGACTGCAACACTCAAAGTGGCAGGTAAATTACCTTCGCTAAACTTGGCAAGTAATTCATTGCTAGGATGGTGCTTAATCATGGTGATCTCCCATTTCATTGCGTAACTTCTGCAAGGCTAAGCGAAGACGAGATTTCACTGTGCCTACGGGAATGTTTAAATGTTCAGCAAGTTGTTCTTGCGACATATCTTGAAAATATACGCCGCGCACAACTTCTCGTTGCGCAAGGGGTAATTTATCAAGGTATTGCTTAATCTGTTTATCTTCTAAATGGTCACTAAATTCGTGTTGGCCCGGCTCGGCTTCATCTATCAATGGCCAAATATCTTCACTAATACACTCTTCTTTGCTGCTCTTCATTTTTCTTAGCATATCGAAAGAAGCATTACGCATTACTGTGTATACCCATGTTGTCGCCGCACCTTTTTCTTTGTGATAAAGATGCGCTTTACGCCAAACTGAGGTTAGTGTTTCTTGAACTAATTCCATCGCTTGCGCTTCAGAACCAAATTGTTTGATCCCAAAACGTTTTATTTTTGGCGAAAAATATTGGAACAGCACTGCAAACGCACGTTTATCACGGTGCGCAGCAACAGCAAATAAGGCATCAGCAAGCTCTTTGCTTGGTGTATCTGGCATGGCAGAGTATTGACCTGTGTTAGGTTTACAACCTGTTTGAAGTTGTTGACTTACCATCTTTGTGTCATCCAATTATTGTCGTAAGAATTTATACGCCAAAAAGTTGATGTGAGATCACATTAATCAGTAAATTCGTTGTTAATTAGAGTATGGAGGAAACTTAGCAAATTTTCAAAATTAGATTTAAAGGCAAGTTGTTGTTTTTTAACTAATGAAATAGGCAAAATTTCAAGCCAGCGGGCAACAACCCAAGCAAGGTTGTCAAATTGTGGGGTTTTATATAGACCTGCTAAATCAGGCTGATTTGCAAACACAGCACGAAGCGTGTCGCTTAGTAAGGTGTTTTCGTCATTGATTGGTGTGTTTACATACCATGAAGGCGACGTAATTAGTTCGATGTCGGCATGGCGTAGTTGCTGCTTATCTTGATATGCGTTATGCATAGACACTGCATGTTCAGCATAAACATCAATTAATAATTGGCCACTATCATCTTGATTGAAGTCGGTTATTTGCACTAAACAACCCATTTCTGGCAAGTTAAGATCTGTGTCGTGTTGGTAAGTGCACAGCACAAAACCTGTATTATTTTGTACAGCTTCTTTGACCATCGTTAAGTAACGCTGCTCAAAAATTCTTAGCTTGGTGAACCCTTCAGGTAAAATAAAAACCGGTAAAGGAAAAATCGCACGCTTCATAAAGTCTACTATTCTAAAACCACATGCCTTTAATTACGTGCGTTTTTAATCCGCCGATCAATATTTCATGAAATCTTAATATCTACTTTGTACTCTAGAAGTTGAACCATTGCGCAACGTTACGAAATAATTCGATTGATGCATACGCACTGAGTAAACTCAAAACCGGTGCAACCATAAGTAAAAATAAGCTGATTTCACTACTCATTGTCTTGTTTCCTTACTGCTTGTTTGTTGCTTTAGGAGCTTGAGCAATTTTTACTTCGTCTTCTTTCGAAGCAATTGCATCTTCACTCATGTAAGTATCTAGTAACTTTTGAGCATCAAACTCAATGCTGTTCATTACGCTTTCTTTCAACTCAATGCTTGCTTGTTGAACATAGCTTTTAACAGATTGTGTAATTGTGTTGCTGATATCTAATTCAAAGTCAGTAGCGCTTGCTTGAGTTGACCCTAATACAAGTAACGCAGCAGTAGTTAATTTAAGTGAGTTATTCATAGTGGTATTCCTTGTCTCTTTAAGTAATTAGTCGTAATTACTTAATCAAAGGTTGTGCCACCCTGAAAATATTTTTTAATTTATTGATTTTTAACGATTTAAAAATAAATTAAATTTTCAACCGCATTCAGGTTTGGTTAATAAAACCAACGAATTTAAATATTTTGACCAACATTTAGTGAAAAAATAAGCATTGCTAACTTCAGCGCACACTTGTACACTGAAACTGTTTTATTCACTCATTTTTAGTAGATAGATATGACACAACAACTCCCTTATTCACGCCAAGAAGAACAACTTAACGTGCTCACTCACGGTATGGGAGTCCTGTTTGCGGTATATGTGCTGTGGGACTTAATTTCACAATCTAAAGTTTTGTCAGCTACGGTGAGTGCTATCGTGTATGGCTCAAGCCTACTGGTATTATTTTTAGCCTCGACCTTATATCACGCTAGTACCAGAGAGCGTATACGAGCCATTTATAAAAAATGTGACCACTGTGCGATTTACTTGCTTATTGCCGGAACCTACACGCCTTATTTGGTTATTTCGTTATCTGGGGCTTGGGCAATTGCTGCTTTAGTGTTTATTTGGTCTTTAGCGCTTGGTGGTGTTGCATATAAATTACTGGTCAAAAACACGAATAAAAAAGTCTCTCTCGCTACCTATTTATTAATGGGCTGGTTTGCATTAGCACTTGTTTATCCACTTTATTTGAACCTTGATTTAAGCGCTTTATGGTGGCTGCTAGCTGGCGGGATTGCGTACAGTTTAGGCACAGTGTTTTACAGCGCTAAAAC
The DNA here is from genome assembly GCF_002964625.1 of Pseudoalteromonas sp. T1lg21. Lineage (NCBI taxonomy): Bacteria > Pseudomonadati > Pseudomonadota > Gammaproteobacteria > Alteromonadales > Pseudoalteromonadaceae > Pseudoalteromonas > Pseudoalteromonas sp. T1lg21. The sequence goes on along the minus strand of NZ_PQBX01000061.1, from coordinate 416,969 downwards.
CCGCCATTACAGCCATGCAATTTGGCACGTATTCGTGTTAGTTGGCTGTGTTTGTCATTATCTATCAATTAGCTTGTATGTTTATTAGTCCCACTGGTGCAGGCGCATATTAATTTTAGCCTTATTAAAGGTAACACCTTCACTGAGTAGTTTTTGTCGTTGCTCCAGATGCTTATTGCTGCCTTCAGGAAACGATATTTTACCCTGGCTATTAACTACCCGATGCCAAGGAATGTTTGAGCCTTCGGGCATTACTTTTAATAACCTGCCCACTAACCTTGAGTTATTAGGGTATCCTGCAAGCTTTGCTACTTGCCCATAACTGGCAACTTTCCCCTCAGGAATGGCACAAATAATGGTATAAATTAAATCTTCTTTAGTTGCCTGCTGCACGACTCGACTCCAAATAGTGTTTACTGACCTCGCTAAAATCTTGCCAAATAGCTCTTGCAACAGGGCCATGATGAACCGAGTGCTGTCTAAAAACTCGAATTTCTGCGCCAAACTGGTGTTCACGATCGACAATTTTAATTTGCTGCAATAAACCAGCGTCGATTTCGGCTTGGCAATGTTGCAAACTGATCATTGCCCAGCCCGCACCAGAAAGTAAAAACGACTTAACACTGGTTATATCGTCAATTTTCATTAATGCAGAGCCTAGCGTATACGAAAGCCTATCACTGTCAAAACTCAAGTCGCTTTCAAACATGGCCAAACACGGGTAATTTTGAATATCTGAAAAGCTGATTTCACTAGGCACCACATCAGGTGCACTGACAATACCGATATCAAATTTACCAATCGGTAAACTTTCGAGATCCCCTGTTGCATGAAACAAATCAAACCAAGGGCCAATTCCTAAATCAGCCTGATGACTATTAACCTGCTCAAGAGATACAAAGCGCTTCCCTGAGGAAATACTAAACTCTGTACTGGCGAAACGTTTAAAGGTTTTGCTGATCACTTGGTTATAACTGTTTTGATGGCAAAGTTGTTCATAGCAAATTTTATAATTGGCTTCATTCCCTAGTGCCAGTTCTTTAGCAAGTGAGCTTAACTCACTGTTTGCATTAAGTAATAAGCGGGCCTCACGATAAAAAATACGGCCTTTTTCTGTTAAGTGTAACCGATATTGACTGCGGTCTAGTAGCTCAAACCCTAGCTCTGATTCTAGCTTTTTGATTGCTAACGTGAGCGCGGGTTGAGTCTTATGCAATTTAAGTGCGGCTTGGCTCAAACTAGAGCTTTGCACAATAGCATCTAGAATGATTAATTGATTTAAATTCATTAATGGCAAACTATATAAATAAAATTTATGCTGTTTCTAAAATTTAATAATTTTTATTTTATATCTTTGCAGCGTATCCTGCAGCAAATTTATGCTTTCTTATCTATGGAGAAGACAATGAGATTGGCACCCGCCGTGTTAATGAGCAGCATGTTTCTGTTACTTGCGGCATGTTCAGAGCAAGCACAACAAAGTGAAGCAGAGCCGGTAGTTCGCCCTGTTAAACTTTTTAATATTGGCAATAATTCAGAGCAAAGCATTCGCAGCTTTCCTGCTGAAGTGGTTGCTAACCAAGGTTCTTATCTTGCCTTTCGTGTGAATGGTGAGTTACTTGAGTTCCCTGCTCTTGCGGGCCAACACGTTGAGAAAGACCAGCTTTTAGCCAAACTCGATCCTGAAGATTTTCAACTGCAATATGATGAGCGCAAAGCACGCTATGAACTAGCAGAATCTCAACTTGAGCGTGTGCAAAAGCTATTTAACCGCTCAATTGCCAGCCAATCTGAGTTAGACCAAGCGCTTGCTAATAAACAGGTTGCTGAGTCAGCGCTTAAAATTGCCAAAACCAACCTAGATAATAGTGAATTACGCGCGCCGTTCGCCGGTACTGTGGCAAAGGTGTTTGTGAAAAACTTTGAAAACATTCAAGCAAAACAAAACATCCTTCGCCTTGAAACCCGTGACCTAATGGACGTGGTTATTCAAGTACCCGAAAAACTCATTGCACGCATCGATAAAGATGTTCACTACCAACCTGATGTTGTATTTGATGGTTACCCAAACAAGTCATATCAATTAACGGTCAAAGAGTTCGATACCCAAGCCGACCCAATTACTTTAACGTATAAAGTTGTGTTTTCATTACCTGTGCCAGAAGATTTTAATCTACTTGCCGGTATGACTGGCCGCGTTGATATAGATTTAAGCAAAATCACCAGCTCACAATCACCTTATACATTGCTGCCAGTTGAGGCGGTATTCTCAGAGCCTACTGAGTCTGAAAACAACAACAGCTATGTATGGCTTTATGACGAAAACACTGGTTTAGTGCACAAACAAGCTGTTGAAGTTGGCCAATTACATCGTGATGGCATTGAAGTACTCTCAGGTATTAAAGAAGGCCAAATCGTTGTGGCTGCTGGTGTGCACTTTTTAGAAGAAGGCATGAAAGTGCGTCCATGGCAAAAAGAGCGAGGCTTATAATGAGCTTTGCAGCACTCGCTATTGAAAGAAAAGTCATTAGCTGGATGTTCGCGCTGTTTTTACTGATTGGTGGAACGGTCGCTTACTTTGGCTTAGGACAACTAGAAGACCCTGAATTCACCCTAAAAAAAGCCATGGTAATCACCCTTTATCCGGGCGCGTCACCACAGCAGGTTGAAGAAGAAGTCACCTTCCCTATTGAAAATGCAATTCAACAACTACCGTATGTTGATTACGTAACCAGTATTTCATCACCAGGTAAATCGCAAATTACCGTCGAGATGAAAAGCAATTATCGTAAACAAGACTTACGCCAAATATGGGACGAACTGCGTCGAAAAATTAACGATCAAGCATCGTCGATGCCCTCTGGTGTTTATCCAAGCAAGATTATGGATGACTTTGGGGATGTATACGGGGTGATGTATGCAGTCACTGGCGATGGTTATTCTTACGATGAGCTTAAAGATTACGTTGATTACTTAAAACGTGAGCTTGTTTTGGTTGATGGCGTTAGTAAAGTAACCGTGGGTGGTGAGCAACAAGCACAAGTCATGGTTGAGATTTCAACCCGCAAACTTGCCCAGTTAGGTATTTCGCCTAATCGTATTTATCAGCTTTTACAAACTCAAAATAGCGTGTCGAACGCAGGTAAAGTCCGCGTTGGCGATGAATCAATTCGCTTACACCCAACCGGTGAATTTAAAGACGTAAAAGAGCTCGAAAACTTACTTATTTCTAAGCCAGGTGAAAATGAGCTTATTTACTTAGGTGATGTTGCTACCGTTTTTCGTGAGTATGCAGAAGTCCCTAACAATATTATTCGCTATAACCAGCAGCAAGCATTACTGGTAGGCGTATCGTTTAGCACAGGCGTTAACGTTGTTGATGTAGGTGCAAATATTGATGCCCACTTAGCGTCACTGGAATATCAACGACCACATGGTATGGAAATAAACAGCGTTTATAACCAACCAGCTGAAGTAGAAAAGTCAGTAAGTGGCTTTATTATCAGCCTACTTGAAGCCGTTGCCATTGTTATTATTGTGCTTTTAGTCTTTATGGGCTTTAAAAGCGGTGTATTGATTGGTGTAATTCTCCTACTGACCGTTCTAGGTACCTTCATTTTCATGAAGTTGTTTGCCATTGATTTACAGCGAATTTCGCTTGGTGCCTTGATCATAGCCTTAGGGATGCTGGTTGATAATGCCATTGTAGTAACCGAAGGCATATTGATAAACCTAAAGCGCGGACAAACAAAACTGCAAGCAGCAACCAATATCGTTGAACAAACCAAGTGGCCGTTACTAGGCGCAACGGTTATAGCCGTTACGGCCTTTGCGCCAATTGGCTTGAGTTCAGATGCCAGTGGTGAATTTGCTGGCAGCTTGTTCTGGGTATTGTTTATTTCATTATTACTTAGCTGGATCACCGCCATTACCTTAACGCCGTTCTTCGCTGATTTAATGTTTAAACAGGCAACGGAGAAACAACCGCATCATGATGAAGACCCTTATCAAGGGGTTATCTTTAATGTCTATAAAGGCGTGTTACATGCAGCAATGCGTTATCGTAAAACGACACTTCTGCTAATGGTTATCATGCTTGTAAGCTCTGTGTTTGGCTTTAAATTTATCAAGCAGTCGTTCTTCCCTGCATCTAATACACCGATGTTTTACGTTGATTATTGGCATACACAAGGCGCTGATATTCATACTACAATGGATGGCGTCGCAAAGCTTGAAAAGTTCTTACAAGCAGACCCACTGGTTGAAGAGGTAACCACAACGGTTGGCCAAGGTGCACCGCGTTTTATGCTGACTTACGCACCTGAAAAATCATACCCAGCCTATGGGCAATTGATTATTCGTGTTAAAGACCGCGAAGCTGTTACTACCATGATCAAAAAAGTGCGTGATTACCAACATGAGCATGTACTTGATGCTCAGCTTAAAGTTAAACGTATGGAAATTGGCCCATCAACAGATGCAAAAATTGAAGCGCGTTTTTCTGGTGCTGATCCTGTGGTACTTCGCCAATTAGCGAAACAAGCGAAAGATATTCTGCATCAAGATGCGGGAGCATTTAATATTCGTGACGATTGGCGTGCTCGCTCGAAGTTAATTCGTCCGCAATTTAACGAGCAAAAAGCCCGTCGTTTAGGAATTGCTAAATCAGACCTTGATCAGCTGCTTCTCACTAGCTTATCGGGTAAACAAGTGGGTGTTTATAAAGACGGCACACAAATGCTGCCAATTATTGCTCGCTCGCCTGCTGAAGAGCGCTTAAACGTTGAAAGCCTGCGAGACTTACAAATTTACAGCCCAGTGTTAGGTGTGTTTGTACCGGTGACACAAGTAGTTGATGATTTTATTGTTGAATGGGAAGACAGCTTGATCATGCGACGTGACCGTAAGCGAACCATCACAGTGATGGCCGACCACGATGTCATTGGCGATGAAACACCTGCTAAACTCTTTGCCCGTGTACGAAAGAACATTGAGGCAATTGAGCTCCCACATGGCTACGAATTGCAATGGGGCGGCGAATTTGAATCATCAAGCAAAGCACAAAAAGCGATTTTTGGTTCATTACCACTTGGTTACTTAGCCATGTTCGCAATCACAGTGCTGCTGTTTAACTCGGTTAAACAACCTTTAGTAATATGGGCGACGGTGCCATTGGCAATCATCGGTGTATCGGCAGGTTTATTACTAATGAATGCAGCATTTAGCTTTATGGCCCTGCTTGGCTTACTTAGTTTAAGCGGCATGCTCATCAAAAACGGCATTGTGTTAGTTGACCAAATTAACCTTGAACTCGATAGCGGCAAAGACCCTTACAAAGCTGTGTTTGACTCAGGTGTAAGTCGTGTGCGTCCTGTAGCGATGGCTGCGATTACCACCATTTTAGGCATGATCCCACTGCTATTTGACGTGTTCTTCCAGTCAATGGCGGTAACTATTATGTTTGGCCTTGGTTTTGCCACAGTGCTGACCCTGATTGTTGTGCCTGTGCTTTATACCATGCTGTTTAAGATCAAAGTACCTAAACAGCGTCACGCTAATTAATACAGATTGACTCTCAACCAAAAGCCCTATCAGCAAATTGTTAGGGCTTTTTTATTACCTTTTATTTTAATAAACAAAAAGATAATAAAATCCGCCACAGCCAGCAAATGAAAATAAGCAACACCAAAAATAAAAGCGCACTGGTTCTTGGTGCTTATAAATGGTGCTAATGCTCCCTGTATAACTTCGGCTACCTACACGAATTTTATTCGTTAATAACCCCAACACCCCATAACCAACAAACAATAGGGATGCGATAAAGATAAATACATTCTGAAAGCTAGCCATTGATAACCCTGTTTATGAGTCGTGCAAAATTGGTCAGCTATCAATTATTAACTTATTTATAATTCTCGGTAAAGTCGAATGCAGAGAGCTCGCCTGTGTCTAAAATAAATTTTTTTATTTAAGATGGGTGTCTAGTTACTTTTAGAGTGGGTGTCCATTTAAAGTGGGTGTCCATTTTTGATGTTCTGGTTGTGGTTTTAAATAAAGTGAGTGTCTGTTTAATGATTATCTTTAAAGTGGGTGTCTATTTAATGATTAATCTATCAGCTTGTGTGCTAACCTATTGCTGCTGATTTAATACTTGAAGGGCTAAGATGCGTAGAAAAGTACTTTACTTATTGATTGCAATATTCAGTGGTACCTTAAGCGCCAATGAAAATACACACTATCAGCATGAGTCTAATGTAGCTTTTCATGTTGCCGTTGAAAGTTTATCTGATGCTGTTTTAGCAATTGAAGGACAAAATGGATTGATATTTAACTCAAGATGGATTTTTGGGGAAATAGGCACGCCAATCGCAGATATTTGTGAAGGGCAACAATCAGCCGATTTAGAGCTCGAGTGTGATTCTGTTTCAAACCGCACTGTTGAATCTCATTATGACTTTCCACAACACAGCCAGGTTGCTCTGTATTTTAGACCTAACTTGATTGTGAATGGACTCAAATTGATTGAAGCAAGCGTTAAAAACAATGAAGTAGCACTATTACTATTTGAAGATAACAATACAAAAGAGCTGTTCTTTGTAAACAAACATCAACTTAACGATATTATCGCGAAAAAACTCTCTAAAAAAGAATTTAAACCGAAAAGAGACCTTTTGGAAGATGATGCCATTTACCCTAATAAAGGCTAAGGTTGAAATCTGTATCATTTAGAACCCTGAAGCAAACCAGTAAAGACTAGTCAGGGCTCTAATGCACTAAGTTTACTTTTTCAGGCTTAATGTGCCGATGCGTTTAGTACTGCTACGCTTCGTTTGGTTTGGTTTTGATGAGTGTGAATTGCCAGCCTTAGATCTTGATTGTCCTTGCTTGGCATCACTGCGTGCTTTTTTTACGTATTTAGAAAAGTCGCGCTTTTTTTCTTCTTCATTACGTGGCTTTTGCTTAGCACGAGCTTGGGTTGGCTGTTTGTTTTCATCAATTGAACGCTCTTCCGTTTTACCTGAGTCGGCAATTGAATTATTGATCTCAGCCATTTCTTGTTCGGTTAAGTGGCGCCACTGCCCTACTTTTAAACCCTTTAGGGTCACGTTCATAATTCGTGTGCGCTTTAGAGTCACCACTTCATAGCCTAAATATTCACACATACGGCGTATTTGGCGGTTTAAGCCTTGTGTTAGCACTATAGTAAATTGCTGCGGGCCTGTTTGTTTAACCTTACACTTTTTAGTAACGGTATCGAGGATAGGAATGCCGTTTGCCATCTTATTCACGAACTGGCGGTTTAGCGGCTTATCAACCGTTACTACGTATTCTTTTTCATGATTATTACCAGCACGAAGAATTTTATTAACGATGTCGCCTTCGTTAGTTAAGAAAATTAAGCCTTCTGATGGTCTATCTAAGCGTCCAATCGGGAAAATACGTTCTGGGTAATTAACAGCTTTAACAATATTGCTTTGGATTTTTCGCTCAGTTGTACAAGTAATGCCAACAGGTTTGTTGTAGGCAATATAAACCAGCTTAGGCTTTGCTTTTAAAGGTTTGCCATCTATAAGTACATCATCGGCGTCACTAACTTTTACGCCCATTTCAGGCAAGTTGCCGTTAACAGTAACACGACCTTCTTCAATATATTTATCTGCCTCACGGCGTGAACAAAAACCTGTTTCACTGATAAATTTATTTAATCGCTTTAACTCTGTCATGGCACACTTCTGTCTGGATTTTAAAGCCGCTAGTTTATACCAGAAGCCTTTACCAAGCTAGGTAGAATCTAGGCTCTTTGACTACACTTTTAGTGTTGCGCTGCGTTTTTGGGCTTTTCGCTCAATAAACTATGTAGCGTATCAAAATCGAAGGCGTACTCAGTGCTTTTGCTGTTTTGCAGTAAGAAGGTTTCAAAAGGGATAACCGACCAATCTTTGATGTTTCTTAGCCAGCTGTAACTTTGAATATTGTGCTTTGTGATCACCCCAAGCTGAAACTTAATCTCATCGTGATTTTGCCAATAAGGGTTACCATTATGATGATCGACCACGCTAATTAAAGCCCATGCTCCCATCATAAAATGCCCGCCAACACTGGCAGTGAGTTTTTGTTGTTCTATTAAGTCTAAATTATCATCAAGCCAATCAATGCCACCTATGAAATAGGCTTTATCTTTTTTACCTTTTACTGCTTCTAGGGCACCTTGCGCCATCAAATCAGACGCACACCAAATCACATTCGTATCTGGGTATCGTTGTAATAATCGGCTCACTTTATTCTCGGCTTCTTGCTTATTCCAACTGGCATACACAACTTGCTCAAGCTCAACATCTTGTTTTCGTAAATAATGAACAAGGCCGTCACTGCGGGTGTCTGACTCTGTGCCATAATGACCATTAATCGCAACAAAGTGAGGCGTTTGCTTTGCATTTATTGCCTCATTAAGTAAGGCTTTACCAAGTTGCTCACCGGCTTTGAAGTTATCGTGAAATACTTCACCTAACCAATACTTAAAGCGCTGACGGGGTTTACCCACTTCGTCACGCTCTACGCCAACAATCGTTTCTTCGAGAGTGATAAAATTCACTTTGTGTTGTTCAAGCAAGCTCATTGACTGCTCTGCGCCACCTGGGTAATTAATTAAAATGGCGTAATCAGGTTTAGGGTTATATTGCAGGTATTGTTTGAGTTCGGCTAATTGAATGTGGCGATTTCCACCGCCATAAATTGTTGTGAGAGAAACATTATTTTGCTTTGCAGCAACCTGCATCACATTAGTCACTTTTTGCCAAAACAAATCAGTTTTAACTGAGGGATTAACTAACAGCACAGAGAATTGCTCGCCAGCATAAAGTGGTGAACAGCAAAGCAATGTAAAAACCAACAAGCAAACTCGCATTACCACCCCGCTTTGTTTTTCTTTGATTGTAGTATACGAGGAATTATCTAGACAATTTTCGCCAAATTAATTCACACGGACCATGTGTAAAGTACTGACTATACACTTTACAAAAAAACAATTGAAAAACAAGCACAACAGCAATGACCAACCAATAATCTATGCGATCAAAATTAACTGCTGCGGTTGGGTATGCGACTTTAAAAAACAGGATAAATATGACTGTTTGCATTAGATATAACGTCAATGACATGCGTCCAGCCTGCTGTAGCAGCAACCAGTTACTGGGAGAGTTTTTAACTATTTTCACAATGATGTGGCAATAACAAATGGCCATGGCTAAAGCTGCCAGCCAATTAATCGGTTCTAAAATCGCGTACATAAATACGCTCTGATCCGAGTTTATCAGCAACCTCAGAGCCGTAAAACTTATCGCTGCAGCAGTAATCAACTTAAGCTGAGGGTGTGTTAAACCATGAACAAATACCCCTTGTTTATATAAATAAACACCCACCAGCATTAACCCTGCAGCCATCCACATTGTGATGAGTGGCACAGCAATAAGCATTATGATAAACATCAAAAAATTGCTGACGAATCCTGCAAAATAAGAAGAATAAGCTGCATCATACGCCATTAAAAAGCTCTCAGAGCTTCTCGTTACAGGGCTAAACTCTGGCTCTATAAAGGAGAGTAAAAATGAAATGAAGGCACCAAGAAGTAAAAACAGCATGCCCATACGCAGTATTTTTTCGTCATCTTGCTGGCTAAATTTAAGCGTTAACCAGCCTGCACAAGAATAAATAAACAAAATATCGCCAGCCCACAATAAAAAACCATGGGCAAGGCCTATAAAAGCCAAAACTTTTAGTCGCTTATGTTGCTTCTCGACGCTTTGCCAAAGCTGCCATTGAATAACTAAAGACGCACCAAATAACAAGCAAAAAAGGCTCCTAAAGCGCCCATCAATAAAAGCAGTATTAAAAATGTATATTAGTGAATCTGAAAATGGTGGCGTAGCACTTGGGGTATAATCGTACTCGAACACAGCAAAAGTGTAGATGTTCATAAACATCAAGCCGAGTACTGCAATACCCCGTAAAACATCCATATTTATATTGCGCATAAATCCCTTATAGGTTCTGTCTGCAGCTATCGCTCCAATTTACCGCATTTTCGTATATCTTGGGAAGGTCAGCACTTTCAATACTTAAATAGGCAACAGCCTGTTCAAGTGCCCACCAACTGCCAGTTTCGTAAGCTTTAACCGTTTCAAGTATGTAATAGAGGATATTTTTTTCTTGCATGAGAGCAGCATGAATTTCGTCAGGAAACGGCAATCGATCCAATAGCTTTTCCATTGGCTGATCTAAGATGGCATCGAGCAACGAAAACAGTCCCGTTAAAAATGCCTCACCTGATTGTTGCTTAGCAACACGCTGCGCAATAAGTTCACAAAATCGCGCTCTAACAACACAAAGCCGAGTAAGCTCAGCGGGTTTTGACTGGGCACTGTGGGCAGTAATAATTAGGCTAACAAACTTTTTCAGTCGTTCATGACCTAAATAGACAAGCGCTTGTTTTAGAGAGCCAATTTTGCTTTTAATAGGAAACACGCCGCTATTAATTAAGCGCAGCAATTTATAAGCAAGTGCGGTATCTAACGAGAACAAGCCCGCAATTTCACTTATATTTGGATCTGGGCGCATGACTTCAGCATAAATTGATAATACCAGCGCGTAGTTGTAATCAATATCGCGATGCTGAATCATTTTGGGTTTAGCAAAGAAATAACCTTGAAAGAAATCAAAGCCCATTTTATAGGCTTTGTCGTAATCATCGGCTGTTTCAAGCTTTTCTGCCAAAAGCTTTATTTTTTTATGTTTTTTAAGCTTATTTACAACAGGGGCAATTTCTTCAAAGGGTGTCTGCTGAACATCAAACTTGATAAGACGAATAAGTTTTAAAAAGCGATCCCACTCGGGTTGGTAAACAAAATCATCCAGTGCCAACTTATAGTTGTTATGAAAAAGCTCACGACAATATTCGTAATTTTCGTCAGTAGGCTCCATGGTTTCGAGTAACTCAATCACCACATCTTGAGTTGGCAAAAACGCGCAAAGGTCCAGCTTCAGAGACTCTGGACCTATATTAATTAACGCTTTTTTGCCCGACGTAATATGACGGGTACCTAAATTGAGCTGGTTTTCCATAATGAGTCGAGCTGTTGCTGTACTCTCAGACACATCAGGAAAACTATTCTGTAAACTATCTCTAAATAGTAGCTCATAGGCGACAACTTGTTGACGACGATTAAAGACCGCTTGCCTAGCAACAAATACAGCCACTTTACCTACTTTTTATATTTTATCTCACACTAAGTAATTAATAGCTGAAATTGACAAAAAAGTCACTTAATTACCATGAATCACGCATTTTTTATTGATATAAGCCTGATAAATAGCCTTCTGCAACGGATTGCCACGTAAAACGGGCATTTTTAGCCTGTTCACATATTGCACACCATTGCTCTGGTTGTGATTTCTTAAGCTCAAGCGCATCGCTAAAACTAGTAACAAGTTCGTAGCTTTGTGATGCTAAACTCTCACCATGGAAACTAAAACCACTCACATGATGCTCTACCGTATCACGCAAACCGCCTACACCATGTACTAAACATGGCTGACCTGCTCGCATCGCTAACATCTGACTGATACCACAGGGCTCAAACGAACTTGGCATTAAAAATAAATCGCCTAAGTGATACATGTATTCGCCAACAAAATGTGCGTACCCTTTTAAAAATAGCAGGTTTTCTTGACGAGCCATAACTGATGTCATAATTTGCTCAAGTTCAGCATCCCCTGAGCCTAAAATAATCATATAGCCGTTATGTTGTTTTAAGCGCTGACATAACTCATCTAACACCAGTCCTTTATCATAAGGCTGGCGAAGTAACAGTGCTTTTTGGTCCGTTAAACGACCCACACTGGTTACTAATGGCCCTGAAAACGGCTGAGTTTTAAATTTAAGTAAGCGTTGATGCGCGATGTAATAGCTTGAATCTAATACCGGGCTTTTTGCCATCCATTGAAATAACGCATTTTCGGCATGTTGATAAAGACTCGCGAAGCTAATGTCATCAAGCTTCATTCCTGGGTATTCGCAACCATTAAGAATGCCCACTACGCGGCCTTGTTCATAGGCTGCTTGCAAGTCAGCTTCAAGCCCTTCACCACCAAAAAAGCCCTTTTCAGCATCACTTGGACGCAATACTTCTTGGCAATAGGTTGGCGAAACGAGGTGTACTTTATCAACCAGATTAATTGCTGTACGCATTGGATTGAAGCAATCAAAATAACGCGGATCGCATAATCGTTCGCCGTTATAGCCTAAGCTTGGGAACCAGGCTTCTAGGCTTGAGCTATCCCCTTTAAAAGGTCGTATCCCTTGCAATGCAAGGTTATGAACAGTGTAGGCTAAAAATAAATGCGCTAGCTTTCTATAGCGGTTGTCTGTTTTAAGTAACAAAGCAACACAGGCACTATGCCAATCATGTAAGTGAACAACATCAGGAGTGCGAATAAGTCCTTGCAGCAGTGCCTCACAAACAGCAGCGTTGAAAAGCGCAAACTTACTTGCGTCTGTAGCAAACGGGCGACCTGGTTCATCATTACAATAAACAGCGCCGTTATGGCGGCTAAATTCCCAATGAGATATAAGCAGTTGCGTTACACCTTCATCACTCTTAGCAAGCTTCCACACATCCAGTTTTTGCATTTGACCTGCAAATGGTACATGCACTACACCTATGTGATGACGCTCTAAATAATCAAAGCCATAATCAGGGATCACTACATCAACACTAAGGCCTTTTTCAACTAACGCTTTAGGGCAATCTCTAACAACATCCGCTACACCACCGACTTTTGCATTCGGTAATGCATCATTCTCTGCAGCTACCATCAATACATGCATGCTTTGCAGTACTCCATAAAACTGTTATACCAATCCGCACTACCACTTAATTAACGAATTGGTATTATTCAAATATAAATAAGGGAGGGACATGCCCTCCCTTTTTCATTTAGCGTAATTGCTTAAGCAAGTCGTTTATTATCTTGCTCTTGTTGCTTTAACTTCTTTGCAAGTTCATTCAACATATCACGAGTTACCAATACAATCCCTTTTTTCGAAACTCTAAAGCCATTTTCTTTGTCGGCTTTGTGATCGTAACCAATTTCAAGACCCGCTGGGATCTCACAATTGCGGTCAATAATAGCACGCCTAATTCGGCAGTTTCGCTGTATTTTTGCACCAGGTAAAATCACAGACTCTTGAATTTCACAAAATGAATGTACATACACATTCGAGAACAATAGTGATTTTCTCACTAACGATCCTGAGATAATACAGCCACCCGATACCGTTGAATCAACTGCCATACCACGTCTATCATCATCATCAAAAATGAACTTAGCAGGTGGTAATTGCTCTTGATATGTCCAGATTGGCCATTTGGGATCATAAAGGTCAAGCTGAGGCTGTGGCATTACCAGCTCCATGTTGGCTTCCCAGAACGAATCAAGGGTACCTACATCGCGCCAGTAGGGCTGACCATCGGTGTTAGAGTCTCTAAACGGATAAGCAAACACGTTATGCTCTTCGATGATAGCAGGGATAATATCGTGACCGAAATCTCGGCCCGAGCCTTCCGTTTCAGCATCTTTTTTCAATTGTTCAAATAAGAATTCAGTATTGAAAATATAGTTACCCATTGATGCTAAGCAGGTGCCTGGCTTACCCGGCACAGAGGTTGGCGCAGCTGGTTTTTCATCAAAACGACGAACTCGATTACTTTCATCAACCGTCATTACACCAAATGTATCAGCAGCTTCCTCACAAGGTACTTCAATACAACATACTGTCATATCTGCACCTGTTTCAACGTGTTTTGCCAATAAACCGCCGTAATCCATACAGTAAACGTGGTCACCAGAGAGGATCATTACATACTTAGGCAGCTCATGACGGATAATATCCATATTCTGGAATACCGCATCGGCTGTGCCGCAGTACCATTCATCACCGTAACGCTGTGATGCTGGTAAGATCTCGACTGATTCGCCAAGTTCTTTCTTAAAGTGGCCCCATGCACGGTTTACGTGACGAATTAATGAGTGCGACTTATATTGAGTAGCAATACCAACACGACGAATACCTGAATTAATACAGTTCGACAGTGGAAAGTCGATAATTCGGTGTTTACCACCAAAATACACTGCTGGTTTAGCACGCCAGTCTGTTAATTCATGTAAACGCGAACCTCGCCCCCCTGCTAGGATAAGGGCATACGTTTCTCTGGTTAAACTACTTATGTATCGATTTGCATAACTTGGCATAACTCTCTCCGTCTTAAGCTAGCTGCTTTTCTTCTGTGTGTTTTGCTGTGCACTAGTATCCAGTAATGGCTCCAAATGCCAGATGTCGTCACTGTATTGACCAATGGTTCTATCGCTCGAAAACATGCCACTGGCTGCAGTATTCAAAATACTCATTTTGGTCCAGTGAGCAGTGTCTAAGTAGGCTTGTTCAACTTGCTCTTGCGCTTCTACAAAGCTGGCAAAATCATGAGCGACTAACCATGGATCGTGCGGGCTCTTAATCGCCGCGATAATGTCGTCAAATAAATTAGGCTCAAACAAGTTGAAGTGACCGCTCTCAAGTAATTGCATTACTTTATAGAGGCTGTCAGTTTGGTGAATAATCTGCTCAGGATTATAGTGCGCTTTGATATCATCAATTTGCTCTGCACGTGCACCAAATAAGAAGAAGTTGTCAGCACCCACTGCATCACGAATTTCGATGTTAGCGCCATCTAACGTACCTATAGTCAATGCGCCGTTCATCATGAACTTCATGTTACCTGTGCCAGATGCCTCTTTACCTGCTGTAGATATTTGCTCAGATAAGTCCGTCGCTGGGCAAATAGTCTCCATTGCTGTCACGTTGTAATTAGGTAAAAAAGCAACTCTTAAATACGGTTTAGCTAGCGGATCTTTGTTGATCACTTCTGCTACATTATTAATTAATTTAATAATTTTCTTCGCCATGTAGTAACCTGGTGCAGCTTTACCGCCCAATAGCACACAACGAGGAACAATGTCTGCTGTATCGCCTTGGCGAATACGGTCGTAAAGGTGAATAACGTGCAATACGTTTAAAAGCTGACGCTTATATTCATGAATACGTTTAACTTGCACGTCAAACATCATTTCGGCATCAAACTCTACACCACAACGGTTTTTCACTAATTCAACAAGGCGTTGCTTATTGCTGTGTTTTACAGCTTGCCATTGCTTATGGAATTTAGGGTCGTCATATAAACGGCGTAACTGGCTAACTTTACTAAAGTCAGCAACCCATTCATCGCCAATATGTTGATTAAGCAGTTTAGCCAACTCAGGGTTACAGTGTGCTAACCAGCGACGTGGTGTTACACCATTGGTTTTGTTGTTGAATTTTTTAGGCCAAAGCTGATAAAACTCATTGAATAAGCCCGCTTTAAGAAGCTCAGTGTGAAGTGCAGCCACACCATTCACCGAATAACTACCCACAATCGCTAAATACGCCATGCGGATTTGTGGCTCAGGGCCTTCTTCGATAAGTGACAACGCACGTTGCTTTTCAACATCACCAGGCCAAGCTAACGCCACTTCAGCTAAGAAACGCGCATTGATTTCGTAGATAATCTCTAAAATACGCGGTAATAATCGGGCAAATAAAGATACTGACCACTTCTCTAATGCTTCAGGAAGCAAAGTGTGGTTTGTATACGCCATCGTTTTAGTCGTGATAGACCAGGCTTCTTGCCAATCAAGCTCATACTCATCAACCAAAATACGCATTAGCTCTGCTACTGCAATACTTGGGTGTGTATCGTTTAATTGAAAAACATGGTAATCGGCAAAGTCAGAGAAGTCTTCGCCATGTTTGCTAACCCACGTATCAATGATGTCTTGTAAGCTCGCTGATGATAAGAAGTATTGCTGACGTAAACGCAGTTCTTTACCGTTCTCACTACTGTCATTCGGGTAAAGAACCATAGTGATTTGTTCAGCTAAGTTTTTACGCGCTACTGCTTCAGAGTAACTACCCGCATTGAATTCGCTTAAATCAAATTCGTCGGTGGCTTCTGATTTCCATAAACGTAAGGTATTAACGATATCGTTTTTATAGCCAGGAATTGGCACATCATAAGGCACAGCTAACACATCTTGAGAATCTAGCCATTGGCGGTGCTCACGACCGTATTTATCAGTATAGCTTTCAACATGACCAAAGAATTTTACGCGTTTTGATTGCTCTGGTGCACTCAGCTCCCACGGGTGCCCTTCACGTAACCAATTATCCGGTTGCTCAATTTGATGACCATTTTCAATCGCTTGATTAAACATGCCGTATTCATAACGAATACCATAGCCAATTACAGGTAATGCAAGACTTGCACAGCTATCTAAGAAACAGGCAGCTAAACGACCTAAGCCACCATTACCCAGACCTGCATCGTGCTCAGCCTCAGCAACTTGCTCAAGTTCAGTGCAGTATCCTTGTAACGCTTTAGCTACTTGCTCATCTAAGTCTAAGTTTAAAATCGCATTACCAAGGGCACGGCCCATTAAAAACTCAAGTGATAAGTAAGCTGTTTTACGGCGTTTTTGTTCATGAATTTGCTGTTTTGTCACACGGCAACGAGCAACTAATCGGTCACGAATAGTTAATGCTAATGCATGGTATAAATACAGTTGTGATTTACCCACTTTGTCACGCCCAAGGGTGTAATAAAAATGGCGTGATAAATCATCGTCTAAGGTACTTTCATCAACTGTAGGCGCATCCTGCCAGCCCTTAACAACACATACTTGATCGGCATTTTTAGCCATGATTTAGATCCTCTGAATTGGCGGTAAAAACCCAGCTGCTCATTGCAGCAATCTGGTGTTCCTTATCAACAAACTGTGTTGACATAGGATGAATGCTAGTCAGTGCTAACTGCCACTTACCTTTATCTAAACTTGGAAGTTGGCAAGTTACCGGCTCTGATCCTGCATTTAATATGATCAATAAAGCTTGATTTGTGTGCTTGTCTGTCAGGCTGTATATCAACACTTGACGATCGCCTTGATGCCAATCGTCTTGTTGCATATTGCTGCCTGATTCGGTGAACCACGCCACGTCATAACGCGGGTCATTATCGTGCACAAAAAAGCGATGTTTAAAAATGCTGAACTGCTTACGAATGCGCAGTACGTCATCAATGAATCGAGTTAGAGGATGGCTTAACTGTGAGTCTTTCCATGCTAACCAGCTTGTGCGATTGTTTTGACAATAGGCGTTGTTGTTACCACCTTGTGAGTGTGCCATTTCGCTTCCTAATGAAAGCATAGGCACGCCTTTAGAAAGTAACAAAGTTAACAGCATATTTTTTTGTTGTTGTAAGCGTAATTTGCTCACTTGTGGGTCATTGGTAAAGCCTTCGACACCACAATTGAATGAATGATTACCGCTGTGGCCATCACGATTTTGCTCACCATTGGCTTCGTTGTGTTTATGCTCGTAGCTGACTAAGTCTGCAAGCGTGAAGCCATCATGACTGGTGATGAAATTAATACTGTTAAGTGGCCCACGTAGGTTATGCTCAAACAAGTCGAACGACCCATGTAAGCGTTTTGCAAGCTCGCCAATTACGCCCTGCTCTTGTTTCCAAAAGCGTCTAATCGTATCGCGATATTTATCATTCCATTCACGCCAAGGCGCAGGGAAAGCCCCTAATTGGTAACCACCTGGGCCAATATCCCATGGCTCTGCAATGAGTTTAACTTGGCTGAGTACAGGGTCTTGATTAATCGCTTGGAAAAACGCATGTGCCTGATTAAAGCCATTTGGGTTACGCGCTAAAATGGTTGCTAAGTCAAAACGAAAGCCATCGACACCCATCACTTCAACCCAATAACGCAAGCTATCAAGTACCAGCTGTAAAGAGCGAGGCGAATCAATATTTACCGTGTTACCACAGCCGGTATCATTAATATAATGCTGTGGTTTATCAGCAATGGTGCGGTAGTATCCTAAGTTGTCTAAGCCACGTAGCGACAAGATAGGTCCATCGGTGCCCGCCTCTGCTGTGTGGTTATAAACCACATCGAGTATCACTTCGATATCTGCTTTGTGAAGCGCCGCGACCATTTCTTGAAACTCACTAATATCATCATTAACGAGATACTCTTTATGCGGCGTAAAGAAGTTAAGCGTGTTGTAGCCCCAGTAATTTTGTAAGCCTTTGGCTGTTAAAAACTGCTCGCTGATAAAAGCATGAACTGGTAATAACTCTAAGCAAGTCACACCAATAGTGCGTAGGTGTTCAATAAAGCTAGGGTGGCTTAAACCTAAAAACTTACCTTGTAACGATTTTGGAATTTCAGGGTGACGGCAGGTTGCACCAACCACATGACATTCATAAATAACCGTTTTTCCCCAGCAGTGATTCGGTTTTTTACCGCTGTAAGGTGCTAACTCACGGACTCGTGATTTTGGCATATCAATGGCATTGTTAACCTGACTTAACTTTCCTACAGGCATTTGCCCATAGTGACGTTCACTCCAAGTAAACTCACCATACAAATCTCGGGCATACGGGTCTAACAGCAGTTTGTGATTATTAAAAAAGAGTCCTTTTTCGGGTGCGTACTCACCATCAGCGCGAAAACCATACAAGGCGCCACTTTTCAGAGGGCTCACTTTTAGTGTCCAGATACCACCTTCATTCATATGCATCGCTAAGGTGAGAATTTCTGAATGACCACTGCTATCAAATAAGCACAATGACATATGTTGTGCTTGTGGCGCGTACACAGCAAAGTTCACGCCATTACCCACAACAGACGCACCCAACGGCGAGCTCACACCGACTTCGAGTTCGACACTATGACTCATCGTTCACCTTCTTAAGGTAAATTGTCGCAAGACCAGGCAAAGACACGCTAATGCTTTGATTAAAGCCATGGCTTTCTTTCGCTTGGCTTACAATGATTTGTTCAGCATGATTAGTTGCTGCAACGCCAGAGCCAAAATAGTCCGCCTTATCTGTATTCAAAATAACTTGATAAGCGCCAGCTTTTGGCACACCAATCACATAGTCGTGATACACCTGCGGCGTTAAGTTACAGATCACCACCACAAAGTCTTCAGCTTTTTTTGCATAGCGAATAAAGCTAAACATACTTTGTTCAGCATTATTGCTATCGAGCCACGCAAAACCCGCAGGGCTGGTATCTTGCTCGTATAAAGCTGGCGTACTGGTGTAAACAGCATTTAAATCTTTAATCGTTTGCTGCATGCCACTGTGGCTAATATGCTCAAGTAAATGCCAATCAAGCGATTGGTCGTGGTTCCACTCTTTACGCTGGGCGATTTCTGCACCCATAAACAATAACTTTTTACCTGGATGCGCCCACATAAAGGCATAGTATGCACGTAAGTTTGCAAACTTTTGCCAGTCGTCCCCTGGCATCTTTTCAATTAATGAGCCTTTGCCATGTACCACTTCATCGTGGCTAAGCGGTAAAATGTAGTTCTCACTGTAGGCGTAAACCATTGAAAACGTCATTTCATGGTGGTGATGCGAACGGTAAAGGGAATCGCGCTGCATATAATGCAAACTGTCGTTCATCCAACCCATGTTCCACTTATAACCAAAACCTAAACCATCATGGTCAACTTGGCGCGTAACACCCGGCCATGCTGTTGACTCTTCAGCCACCATCATAATGCCTGGGTTTTTCGCATAGCAGCGCATATTGACTTGTTTTAAACACTCAATGGCACCTAAGTTTTCTCGGCCACCGTACTGATTTGCAACCCACTGCCCTTCTTCACGGCTGTAATCTAAATAAAGCATTGAGGCAACCGCATCCACACGTAAGCCATCAATGCCAAATTCATGTAGCCAGTACATTGCATTCGCAATTAAAAAGCTACGAACCTCTGCGCGGTCATAATTGTAGATATAGGTATTCCAATCAGGGTGAAAGCCTTGTCTTACATCGGCATGTTCGTATAAGTGGGTGCCATCAAAACGATGTAAACCATGTGGATCACTTGGGAAATGACCAGGTACCCAGTCAAGAATAAGACCAATATCGGCTTCGTGACATTGCTCTACAAAGTAAACAAAATCTTCAAAGCTGCCATAGCGACTGGTCGGGGCAAATAATCCAACGGGTTGATAACCCCAAGAACCATCAAAAGGGTATTCACTAATTGGCATTAATTGCAGATGCGTAAAGCCGAGCTCTTTAGTGTAAGGAATAAGATTATCAGCAAGTTCACGCCATGTTAGATAGCGCTCACCGTTATCTCGTCTTTGCCAAGAACCCGCGTGCACTTCATAAATACTAACAGGTGCATTAACACTGTTTCGTTTCGCACGATTTGCTAACGCTTTTTCAGAAAGTTGAATTCCCGTTTTTAGCTTTTGCAGTACGGACGCCGTACCCGGTGCTTGTTGCATCTTAAACGCAAATGGATCGGCTTTATCAAGTACTTCTCCGCTCAAAGTGGTGATAGCAAATTTATAGCATTGATGCTCTTTAAGCCCTGGGATAAATAACTCCCATACCCCACTGGCAGGATGAAAACGCATAAAATGACGGTTACGCTGCCAATAGTTAAATTCACCAATAACAGATACACTGCTGGCATTCGGCGCCCATACAGTAAAACGAACACCATCAACGCCTTGTTGAGTGACAAAATGCGCACCAAAATGCTGATAGGCATGCTCTAAACTGCCTTCATTAAACAGATACATTGCCTGTTCATCTAAGCTGCTTTCAAAGCTGTACTCATCATATTGTTGATGATTAAATTCATCGCTATAACTGACATCTAGTTGGTAGTCAGGTTTCAATTTTGATTTGATATTAGCGATAAATAAATGACTATCACCTTGTTGCTGCGCAACGATTTTTTCTGTGCCAAGTAGAACCGAAACACTGCTTGCGCCAGGCAAAAAGCAACGAATTTCATAGCTTGAATCGCCACTTTTGTGCGCTCCAAGAAAACTGAAAGGATCTCTAAAACAACCACTGGCTAATGCATCAATTTGTTTTTGATAAATAACAGGTTGTGCACTTTGCTCTTGACGAACACGACTTCGCATTATTGATTCCTTATCGAAATTAAATTGGCTAACAATGTCTGTTGCGTTTTAATAATTTGCGCCGCTGGGCGCGACAATAAACGCCGCCAATTTGGGTACTCTTTGTCAGTACCGGGGATATTCACAGGCAGTATTTGCTGGTCTAAATCATCTATTTGAATAGTAAATAATTTTGCTGGTGCTGCCGCTAAAGAGGATGCCAACGCTTCATAAACTATAAAGGCATCTGTATCTAACGATAAATGCTGATTTGACTCTCGCGAGATAAAATTAAGCATGCGATGCTTTTCAATGTTTCGCGCATCGAATTGAGCCTGAGTTTGCGCTTCATCAAGCAAACCATATTGTTGTTTAATCGTAATATCATGACCAACCCACCAACCTTTGAAAGGTGGCACGTCATGGTTGGCTATCATTAAAAGACTATGGGGAGCAAAATGCTCAGCGGCTAAAAAGTCCCCTTGGTGATCTTTTTCAAAATAGAACAAGCCATTTGAATAGATTGCACTCGCTTTTAAAGCTTCACGTACTTCATTAGGTACCACGCCTAAATCTTCACCGATTACTACGCATTGATTAAGGTGAGACTCAATTTTAAGAACCGCTAATAATTGCTCAAATGGATAATAGACATAACAGCCATCTTGCTGGGCGTTATTTTCAAAACACCACCAAAGACGACGAATTGCCATTACATGGTCAATCCTAAGACCACCCACATCTTCCATATTGGCGCGGATAAGTGAACGATAAAAAGCAAAGTGGTCTTTACTTAGCTTTTGTGGATTGAGTGCCGGCAAGCCCCAATTCTGACCATGTTCAGCCCAAGGATCTGGCGGAGCTCCAACATGTGCATTATCTGCAAATAGCTCATTTTGGCTTTTGAACTCACTACCATCACCAGCACAGCCAACGGCTAAGTCATTAATAAGGCCAATTGCCATACCACTGTCTCGGGCAGCTTGCTGGCAGATATTTAATTGTAGGTGAGCTTGCCATTGTAAGTAGCTAGCATAATCACGGTCCCCGACCAACATGGTCGACAAGCTGTGTTTATGAGTTTCACAAAAACGAGCGAACTGCTGTTTTCGCTGTGCTGAAGCAAACTCACAAAAATGCTGATACAAGAGACTAAATACTTGATATTTGAAATCACTGACCGAAGTGTAATCAATATAAGGCGCACTATTGTGGGGCTTATCGGCCAATAATTTATCAAGTGCACTATTATTTTTGGCGTCTTCACATAATGACACTGCAATATACAGCGGGTTCAATAACGCTCGGCTATTTGGGCTGTAAGGACTTGCTCGCTCAGGGCTGTGTTCAAAGAGTAAATGCAGCGGGTTTAGTAACACATAATCCATGTTATGTGTTGCAGCTTCTGTAATTAGATTTGCTAAATCAGCAAAGTCACCAATTCCGAGCCCCTCTTCATTGCATAAGCTATAAAGCTGAATCGATAAGCCCAGACGCTTTTTATCATCAATAGAGAAGCACTCTTTTGGGGTAATCCATAACTGACTGTGGGATTGCTGATCTGCCACAGTAATGAGGGCATCATGATAACCAATTGGCATGTCAGGAACTGGTAAAGCAAGCTCAAGATAACGAATGCCGTTTAGACCATAATCACCCAGAACAGCTAAGTCCTGTAAGTTTTCACGCGTAAAGTGAATATCAAGCGAAGGCACGCTTAATGTACATGAACGTGACAATAAACGCTCATCAACGCGTACTTTCAAAATTGGGTGGTGTGCCTCAATAATACTTGTATGAGGCAACAAGTTCAGCCAAGTACCTGCATCTAATGCAAAATTAAGTTGTTTAATTGCATCTGCATTTTGGGTATCGATACCGCAACAACTAAGTGCCTGCCTACGTGTACTTTCATCGAAAATAACATGTTCGCCAGTGTACTTAGTATATTCATAGCCTATGCCGTGCAGGTAATATAACTGGGAAAGTGACTGCATTAAAACACCTAAGCGCGTTGGGTATTAACAATGCTGTTATCAGTACCAAAACCGTTTGGAATATAACCATCAGCTTGGTGATCGTTATCCCATGTTTCGCCATTGATTAAGTAGCGGAAGTGAAATTCTTGATCAAGCGGTAAGCGCTGTTTGCATTTGAATACTTGTTCTTTTTTATTGAACTTCATTGGCACGGGTTGCCAATCTGTGAACTCTGCAACTAATTGTACGTCATCAGCGTCAGGGTGTTGGAATTCAAAGGTAACTTCTGTTTCGTCTTTAGTTTTAAAAAAACGTTTACTTAGCATAGTGGGCTCCAATTCAACCAATTGGTAAATTAATCCTTGCCACAGTACCGCATTGACGACTCATTCAGCGGAAGCTGTGCGTTCCAGGTCTCTAAACTTGCTTACTAAAACATCAAGTTCACTGTTAGTAAATCAAACCTATATTTACGCATTATGACAGTGCAGCTGTTTGTTTTTCGCACCACCATAGTGCACAAAACATACAAAAACTACAATAATCATATTGCTATATTATTACGAGCAATAACTGAACCAAGTTGATAATAAAATATACTTTATTTTCAGTACCTTTTTTATCAACTCACATCGCAACTTATAAAAAAAATAGATAACAATTTAGGTTGGGTAAAGTGAATAAAATTGAAGTGGAGAATTAGAGCAATCACACTAAAAGAAACACGACTTCGTTCGTCAAAAACACATTATCGATAATTTACAAAAACAAACTAAAGCATTTACATCATATAGCCTTGCCAAATAGATTAACGAACCCTATGAAAATAAAATATTTATTGTTCTGACTAATTATTAATTTTTTATCACACATTAACTTATAAAACACAACGCATATTTAGTTCTATAAACTAATCGTTAATTCAGCACTACCCAATTAACGTTTTTAAAAACTATCCCAGCGCATATGCAAACACAATAAGTAGAAAAGCGTAAATTCAAACAGGTTAGCCATCCATAAAAGCATTGACAGTGCTGCTTTCCAGCTTTTCTATCGCCACTTTTTCTGACCTTGTAACTTGCTATTCAGAAATCTGATTCGAATAAAACTCGCAATCCTTTTTGAAAAGTGACATATAACATTTAAAAATTTACAGATGGGTGAAGAAATAATTAATTCAACACACAAGAATTTGAAAGAATAAAACGTAGACAATGTAATTAATTTTTATTTAGCAGAACACTAACCATAGATATTATCAGTATGAAAATTTATCAGCGTTTTTGTCAGTACTAGAGAAAAAGATTACTTAATGAATGGCAACAATGCAGTATAAAAGTAAGGTCTTATAAAAATTATATAAGAAAAACATTTTAGAGCATTAACACTAATTACTATGAATTTTCACATTCTGTACTCATCCATGCCCAAAGTATGAGAAAGGTTTTGTCTAATCTAGATGCACACAATATACTCGGTGTATTAACTGGTGAGGTTTTATTGTAAAACAAAAACACCACAATGGTAGTAATGTATGGCCAATGCTCTTCGAACTTTATCAATAAGTATTATAACTTTAATAGCTTTTATATATGGCTTAAATATCTTCTTGACTAAACAAGTCAATGATCTGATGTACGCGCCAAAAGGCTTAGAACTACATACCTTCCAAGGTACTGATGTTACTGTGGTAGCGGCACCTTGGTATAACCTTGTATTAAGTGGCCAGCATTTAATCTACGACAATAACATTTCTTATATTGTTATAAACACAACAACTGAGTCAGTCGTCACCGCGATGACTTCAGAACTTATACTCACTACATTATTCTCACCAGTCAACATTATCATTTTAATCTTGTTAGCATTAGCAGTCAGTTGGTTAGTTAACTTAAGATTCCAAAACAACCATGAGAAATACGCAATCAAAATGCTTAACACTAAGGCAATTGAATTACTCAACAGCCTAAATTTAGCCACAGACTCGGACCTAACAAAGCATACGCAACTTGATCAGTTACAAAATAACTTTCAGACACTTACTACCCATATCACTAATTACACGCGTGAATCTGAAGTCAGTATTTATCAAGATAAGTTAACCCACCTTATTGACCGACATGCCTATATAGAACACCTAGCAAAACAATTAAGACTCGCTGAAATGGATAAGTTCAGCTGTGCTTTACTATTTATAGATTTAGACGGGTTCAAACAGGTGAATGACTCATTTGGTCACAGTTTTGGTGATGATGTGTTAATTCAAGTAGCAACACGCTTGAGCAGTGTTTTACGACACCATAAGATAAGTAACATTTCACCCATTAGCCAATTAGAGCAAAATCTAGCACGTCTTGGTGGAGATGAGTTTTCTATTTTCATTAACTTAAAAGACGATAAAGAGAAAGCATTAGAAGTCGCACAAAATGTATTACACGAAATTGAACGAGACTTTGTATTAGGGAATAAGTTAATAAAAATTAGCGCCAGCATAGGTATTGCTGTTTACCCTGATAGCGCATCCACTCCACAAGCATTACTGCAAATGGCTGATGTAGCAATGTATCGAGCAAAAACAGATGGTCGTGGAATTTTTAAGGTGTATTCACCCGAAATGGGCAAAAAAATTCGCCGCTATCATTACTTGCTAGAAGAAATGCGTCTTGCTATTGCTAGCAGCAGTTTTCATTTGTCTTTTCAACCTATTGTACATGTAGATGACTGCGCCATTGATTATTTTGAAGCATTGGTTCGCTGGGATCATCCTGTTGAAGGCTCAATTACGCCTGACGAGTTTATCCCCATTGCTGAAGAATCTAATCTGATATTAGAACTTGGTGATTGGATCATGTTGGAATCATGTCGGCAAATGTCCGCTTGGTATAATGCAGGGATGAAAAAAGTGTCTATTTCTGTGAATATATCTGGCGTGCAGTTAAAGCATTACGATATTTATGAGTGGGTCATGGAAAAGCTTGCTAAAACGGGGCTGCCTGCAAAAGCACTAATGCTTGAAATTACCGAATCAACGTTAATCAAAGCAAGTAATAAAATCATTCAATCATTAGAAAAGCTTCGAGGTGAAGGGATCACTATAGCAATCGATGATTTTGGCACAGGTTTTAGCTCGCTAAGCACCCTTGCAGATTTGCCCATCGATGTAATCAAACTAGATAAACTGTTTGTAGCACAGGCTAACGATAATCTTAAATATAATGAAATCATGCACTCAGTCAGTGAGCTGGGCCGTAAACTCGGATTAAAAGTGGTGGCTGAAGGAGTAGAAGAACTCGCCCAATTCGAGCTTGTAAAATCGATGGGCATTAACAGTGTTCAAGGCTACCTAGTGAGCCACCCTGAATCGTCTGTTAATGTTGGGCATAAAGTGTTGCAAGATAACATTAACTTTATGTCTGTCACTGGAACAGGGGTTTGGAATATACAGCAACCGCTTTAGTAAGTTATACTGAACACATTATTCAAAGCCATTCCCTTGTTAATGTTAAAAAAAAGCTTACTTACGGTTTTTATCTTGTCAGTCACCATTATTGGATTACTGGTTGGCTCTTCTATTTATACTCTTTATAGTAAAAAACGTTTAACTGTAGACCCTAAACTTAGAGAAATCTCAGGGATTGAATTTGATAAATTTAATCGACTTTGGGCTATTAACGACAGTGGCGACGAGCCAAAACTTTACCGCCTTAATGAAGATGGCTCTATAGCGAAAGAAATTTTAGTTACCAATGCTAAAAACATTGACTGGGAAGACATGACACAAAACAAATTTGGTCACTTTTTCTTGGGCGACTTTGGCAATAATAAAAACGACAGAAAATGGTTAACTATTTATAAAATCGAAAACCCAATCGATATTAAGGGCGACACAACAGAAGCAGAGATAATCAAGTTTACTTATCCTGAAATGGACGGCAGCCCAATTCAACCGGATCAACGTAACTTTGATTTGGAGGCCTTTGTAGCGCTTGGCCGACATCTCTATTTATTTACCAAAAATCGTACTGAACCATTTGATGGCATTACAAAAGTATATAAAGTCGGCGATCATGCAGCGAACTTTGATGCACAATTAATAGATTCATTTCAAACTTGCACCACAATGGAAAAACTTTGTTGGATCACTTCTGCGGCTCTAAGCCCTGATAGAACCAAGTTAGTTCTACTCGATTCCACCAGCATTTGGTTATTTGAAAACTTTCGGGGTGATAAGTTTTTTTCTGGTGATGTATCTCGTATTGATCTCGGGATCGTAACGCAAAAAGAAGCCATCACTTTTTACGATGACAACACGATTGTCTTTACAGACGAAGAATTTAAAGGTATTGGTGGTAATGCCTATGTCATTAAGCTCGATGAAGTAGAAAAGAAAGTTATTCGCAAAGTGCCCAAAGCGAATCAATAACCAAACACATTATTTAGAGAGCGCTTTTTCGATGTCTACACCTAAAATCAGCACCCCCATGTGCTGATTTTTCTCATCAAAGATAGGCACGCTAAACTGCACCTGAAAGTGTTTGGTAGATTCATCAAATTCCACAGTATCAATGTAGTAATCGTCATCTTGCTGATACATATTTAAAAATTTAGCTTCATCACCCTGCCAATAGTCAGTGGTGACTTCACTAATAATGACATTTTTACCTTGTTTATCAGTGACGATTATCTCTGTAATAACACCTTGCATTTGCTTTTGCCATACTTGTAAGAATTGTGAACCTTCAAGTTTTAGATAGCGCTCTGCAAGTATCGGTGTATTGTCACGAACTTGTTGTGCCCACTGATTATCAAGCTGATCGAGGTCTTGCTGCGCGAGCGGTTGCCGATTACTTTTCATTACCGCTTGTTGTACATTGTCTGTATTCGCTAATTGCTTTATTTGCTCTAAAAGCACATTCACTAAGGTTAGTTTTTCAATCTTTGACAATACAAAGGGACTTTGAGAACAGCTACTTATATGACTGTTAAAGGCATTTAAAAAGTCAGGGAATTCCTTGAGCGTTTTATTTGCTGCAAATAAACCCAATGGAACATATCGGTAGAATGTTTGTGTATATTCATCAGGCTTTATTTGTAACTGCACAGCATTGAACTCAAACTCTTCTAAATCAAGCAAGATTCTATCTACCCGCTGCTTTTTGAACACTTTGATAAGCTCTTGTGTGGTGTTAACTTCGACTTCGATTTTCCGATTAGATAGTTGATACCAATCGGCCTGATGACTCCCTCTTACGACGCCATAACGCAAATCGTGTTCAGCTATTGAAGCCGAATCTGCATGGGTAAACCAGTACCAGTTTTCTAAAAACATCGGGGCAGAAAGCTCACCATACTCTTGCATTTGCGATAACAGGTTTGCGGTAAAGTAACCATCTAGCCGATCTAGCTGCACTTCCCTTTTAACCCTTAACCAAGGTAGTTTCTGTAACTTAAATGGCACATTGATTTGCTTAAAAATACATTCAACATGATTAATTGCATTATGTGGTGCGTTAATTGGCAGGTTAGTACCTAACTGAAAAGGCTGAGCCACAGTGAGCGAAAGCAATAATGAAGCAAGCATCGACATAAGCCTAAATAACT
Organism: Pseudoalteromonas sp. T1lg21; assembly: GCF_002964625.1. Classification (NCBI taxonomy): domain Bacteria; kingdom Pseudomonadati; phylum Pseudomonadota; class Gammaproteobacteria; order Alteromonadales; family Pseudoalteromonadaceae; genus Pseudoalteromonas; species Pseudoalteromonas sp. T1lg21. The sequence continues at coordinate 388,285 of NZ_PQBX01000061.1, read as the reverse complement.
AACAAACTAAAGTCATTATAGACAATAGAGTCAGATTTACCTGATAAAGGGTTAACGCTTAAACTTTGTCTCTAAAATCACTGACGACGTTGTTCGCTCAACGCCATCTAAGTTACCAATGTCATCTAATAGGTGGCTTAACTTTTCAAGGTTTTGCGCTTGCACAACGGCAATCAAATCAAATTCACCGCTAATTGCGTAGAGCTGTGAAATAGCATCAATCTGCTTTAGTTCAAGATTCGTTTTGGTGGTTAGTTTTTGTTTCACTTTAATCGAAACATGCGCCGATACCATTTGGCTCAAATAGGCATCACCATAGTCTACGCTATAGCCTTTGATCACACCTGTTTCTTCTAATTTCAACATTCGGCTTTGAACTGTTGAGCGCGATAAATTTAGCGCTCTCGCTAGGTCAGAAATACTCGCACGCGCATTGGTTCTTAAGATAGCTAATAGTTTTTCATCTTGAGAAGTTATCACTTTGACTACTCTTTTCGTTAATTTGCATTTTATTTTAGTCATTTTTCACAAAATAGCACTGCAAATTTAAGTTCCTAACCCAGATAATAAGAAAAATAGATAAGAAAAATAATCTCATCGTGCTTAATTAGGCAGGAACGGCTTAACTGACCTATTTTTTGCAATTTAACTTTTTCATACTAAGCCAGATTTAGGTGCAACAAATGCAAGTAACAAGAGAACTTTTTAACGACGTAATGGTACCAAACTACAACCCATCAGAGGTTATTCCTGTTCGCGGTGAAGGCTCACGTGTTTGGGATCAAAACGGTAAAGAATTTATCGATTTTGCAGGTGGTATCGCTGTTAACTGTTTAGGCCATTGTCACCCAGCGCTTGTCAATGCATTAAAAGAGCAAGGCGAAAAAATTTGGCACTTATCAAACGTAATGACAAATGAGCCTGCACTGCGCTTAGCTAAAAAATTAACGGACGCTACATTTGCCGATAAAGTGTATTTTGCAAACTCAGGTGCAGAAGCTAACGAAGCAGCATTAAAATTAGCGCGTCGCTGGGCATTAGATGTACACGGCGAGCAAAAGAACCAAATCATCGCGTTCAACAAAGGTTTCCACGGTCGTACATTCTTCACTGTTACGGTAGGTGGTCAAGCAGCTTACTCAGATGGTTTCGGTCCTAAGCCTGCTGCAATCGATCACTGTGACTATAACGATTTAGCTGCGTTTGAAGCACTTATTAGCGACAACACGTGTGCTGTGATGATGGAGCCATTACAAGGTGAAGGCGGTATCATTTCGCCAACGAACGAATTTATTAGAGGTGTTCGCGCGTTATGTGACAAACACAATGCTTTACTTATTTTTGATGAAGTACAAACAGGTGTTGGCCGTACAGGTGATTTATACGCATACCAAGGTTTAGATGTAACACCAGATATTCTTACGACAGCAAAAGCGTTAGGTGGTGGTTTCCCAATCGGTGCGATGATCACAACTGCAAGCATTGCAGAGCATTTAAAAGTAGGCACACATGGTTCAACTTACGGTGGTAACCCACTTGCATGTGCTGTAGCAGAAGCGGCTTTTGATACTGTGAATAGCGAAGAAGTACTTGCAGGTGTTAAACAGCGTGAACAACTTTTACGCGACGGTTTTGCTGCAATCAACGAAAAATACGACGTATTTAGTGAAGTTCGTGGTAAAGGTCTATTATTAGGTGCGGTTCTTAACAGCAAATTTGAAGGCCGTGCACGCGACTTCCTTGTAGCAAGCACTAAACACGGTTTAATGAGCCTTGTTGCTGGTACAAACGTTGTGCGCTTTACGCCATCTTTAGTTATTCCTTTAGAGGATATCAAAGAAGGTTTAGCTCGCTTTGAAAAAGCGGTTGCAGACGTTGTAAACGGTTAATCCTAGTTGGCGCATGCCTTAGGTATGCGCCATTGGAGTGCAATTAATGCAAGTATTACGTCCTATAACAGCAAATGATTTTGCCGCGTTAAAGCAAATTGCAATGGAATCCGGTCATGGTTTTACCTCGTTACCGGTCGACGACAATTTACTACAAGAAAAAATTGAACGCGCTGAACGCAGTTTTGCAAAAGACATTAATAAACCACAAGACGAAACCTACTTATTTGTTTTAGAAGACAGTAAAACAGGTGACGTAATTGGCACAACCGCTATTGAAGCTGCCGTGGGTATGTCAGTTCCTTTATACCATTACCACCTTGGTAAAACTGTTCACCATTCACCTACTCTCAACGTATATAACACTGTTGATATTCTGAGTATGTGTAATGACTACACAGGTTGCACTGAAATTTGTACCTTGTTCTTAAGGGAGCAAAATCGCAAAGGCTTAACAGGTCGCTTTTTATCACGATCACGTTTTCTATTTATGGCTCAGCACAGTGAACGCTTTGCTGACACCATCATCGCAGAAATGCGTGGTGTAAGTGATGAAGACGGTCACTCGCCTTTCTGGCAGTGGTTACAAGAGCACTTTTTTAGTATTGAGTTCCCACAGGCTGACCATTTAGTTGGTTTAGGCGATAAAGTCTTCATCAGCGAGTTAATGCCTAAGTACCCTATTTATGCCAACTTACTGAGCAAAAAAGCCCAAGCTGTGATTGGTAAGGTTCATGAAAAAACCAAGCCTGCACTTAAACTCTTAGAAAAAGAAGGGTTTGAGCACCGTGGTTATGTTGACCTCTTCGATGCAGGGCCTACTGTTGAAGCAAAACTTGGCAATATTCGCAGTGTTCGTGAGTCACAAGTGTGCCCTATCAGCATTGGTGAGCTTGCGCATATCAATGAGCAGAGCTCAGATACATTAGCTATCTGCAACCAAGGCATGAATGACTTTAGAGCAACATTCACCAAACATGCTCACTATAACCACGCTAAGCACACGTTAATCGTCAGCCAAGAAGTGGCAGATGCACTTAAATTAAAACAAGGGGATGCAGCACGGTTCTTCCGTTTGTAACCACTTAAGGAGTTTAAAATGAGTGTAACAACTCAACTTATTGCTAACCAATGGCAAGCAGGCCTTGGTCATGATTTTAGTTCAATCAACCCAAGTAATGGCGAGGTTGTTTGGCAAGGTAAAACAGCCACTGCTGAACAAGTCGCTGATGCAATCAAAGCTGCTCGCAGTGCTCAGCTTGGCTGGGCTGATATGGCCCTTGAAGAGCGTATTGCTATTCTTGAAAACTTTGCAGCAGAGCTTAAAGAGCACAGCGAAGAGTTTGCAACGATTATCGCCCGTGAAACAGGTAAACCACTTTGGGAAACACGTACCGAAGTAGGCGCAATGACAGGTAAGATTGCCATTTCAATTAAAGCCTATCACGAACGTACTGGCACCACAGAAAACCCAATGCCGGGCGCAAAAGCGTTTATTCGTCACAAACCACATGGCGTTGTTGCCGTATTTGGCCCATACAACTTCCCAGGTCACTTACCAAATGGCCATATTGTGCCTGCTATTTTAGCGGGTAATACGGTTGTATTTAAGCCATCAGAACTGACGCCTCATGTTGCTGAGTTCACTTTAAAACTTTGGCTAAAAGCAGGCTTACCAGCCGGTGTCATTAACCTTGTACAAGGTGAAGTAGACACAGGTATTGCTTTGGCCTCTCATCAAGATATTGATGGCTTATTCTTTACAGGTAGCTCAAATACAGGTCACCTATTACATAAGCAATTTGCAGGTCATCCAGGTAAAATCTTAGCGCTGGAAATGGGTGGTAATAATCCACTGATCGTAAAAGATGTCGCAGATGTAAGTGCGGCTGTTCACGACATTATCCAGTCTGGTTTCATTACTTCTGGCCAACGTTGTACCTGTTCTCGTCGTTTATTCATCGAGAACTCGGCAAATGGTGATGCAATTTTAGAAAAATTAATTGCTGCAACAAAAAACATCAAAGTAGCCGACAGCTTCAGCGAAGATCAACCATTTATGGGGGCAATGATCAGCGAAAAAGCAGCACTAGGTATGGTTGCAGCTCAGCAGCAGTTACTTGATATGGGAGCAACTTCTCTTGTTGAACTTAAGCATCTTGAGCCGGGTACAGGTTTTGTAAGCCCAGGTATAATTGATGTAACCGCTGTTAAAGACATGCCTGATGAAGAGCACTTTGGTCCTCTTATCAAGGTTTACCGTTATACAGATTTCGATAGTGCGATTAATGAAGCAAATAACACCTCTTTTGGTTTATCTGCTGGTTTATTAAGTGATGATAGTGATGACTACCAGCATTTCTTAAAACGTATTCGTGCCGGTATTGTTAACTGGAACCGACCAATTACAGGCGCATCAAGCGCTGCACCGTTTGGTGGTATTGGTGCCAGTGGTAACCACAGAGCGAGCGCTTATTACGCAGCTGACTACTGTGCATACCCTGTTGCTTCTGTTGAAGCCGATAAAGTTAACTTACCACAGACCCTTGCGCCGGGCTTAATTATTGAATAATTGTTTGGCGGCCTCGCCGCCTTAATTGAAGGAATTAAACATGCACACAGATGTAAACGCCCTATTTGAAAACCTATGGGACAACTATTTATCAGTTACGCCATCGGCGGTAAAAGTACATGAGTTACTTGGCTCTACACAACAAGATGACGTGATCAACGATCACATCGCTTTACGTACTTTTAACCATGAAAAAATCGGTTTAGAAAAACTAGCTGCGCACTTTTTAGCAGTTGGTTACAAAGAATGCGGCGAGTACCACTTCGAAGCGAAAAAACTATACGCTAAGCACTTCGAACACTCAGATCCTAAGCAACCTAAAGTTTTCATTTCTGAATTACTTGTTGAGCAATGTTCAGAAGAATTACAAGCTATCGTTAATGACATGGTTGATCAGATTGACGAAGACGCTGTAACAGCGGATAATTTCCTCTATTCAGGTACGCACTGGCAAGTAAGCTCAGACACCTACAAAAAGCTGCTTGCAGAAAGCGAATACGCAGCATGGATGTCAGCATGGGGTTACCGTGCTAATCACTTTACCGTGAGCATCAATGAATTAGCAAAATTCGATGATATCGAAAGTGTAAACCAAGCACTTAAAGATGCGGGTTTTGCGCTAAATACATCTGGCGGCGAAATCAAAGGTTCACCAGAAGTATTACTTGAGCAATCTTCAACCCTTGCTGATGACAGCGAAGTTGAATTTAGTGATGGTGTTGTTGCCGTACCGAGTTGTTTTTATGAGTTCGCTCTGCGTTACGCAAAACCAGATGGCGAGCTATACACAGGTTTTGTGGCAGCATCAGCTGACAAAATTTTTGAGAGCACCAATGCTCGCTAATTAGCACAGACCAATTCGCTTAACGCAATAAGCGAATTGGTACACAAGGAAATGTATGAGACTAATTGCGTTTATCGTAATTCTTATTACCCTAAACACAGCAACGGCAACAGAAAAACCCACGCTTACAATTTTGTCTCATGCATATTTTGCCAGCGAAGCAGATAAACTCAGCATTAACCTCCACCTTGCTGCTGTTATCAATCCAGCCCTTGCTGATGAATTCGATATAGACGTCGACTTTACCAATCATGCGCGCTTAATGAAGCGCTTATCAAGTAATGAGGCCAGTTGCACCTTTAACGCAATCAAAACCCCTGAACGAGCAGAATCCATGGTGTTTTCTAACATACCCACCTATATGCATGTACAGCGTCAAGTCTATGCGCTTAAGAGCACTTTAGAGTCAGGTTCGGCGCCTATTTCTGTCACTAAGCTTCTCAAAAACAAAGGTAGTTTTGGCATTATTGGTTCCACCAGCTATCGCGAACTCGATGAGGTTTTTGCTAATAAACAATACAACGTTGCGGCTATTTACGGAGAAAATGCATTTTTACAACTGAGTCGGCTATTACTTAATAAGCGTATTGATTACATTGTTGCATACAAACAAGCACTTGAAGCGCATATACCTGCCCATGAGTTAAACCAACTCACATCAAGACGAATTGCCGAATATCCTGAATTTATCAATGGCTTTTTTACCTGCAGTAAAACCGCAGCGGGTTATCGTGCTATTGCACTTATCAATGATTATATGAAAAGTGCTGAGATGGCCGCCTATATTCAGCAATTACACAGCAAAAGTAATCACCCTGATGATGCGAAAGCGATGCTCAACATTTATACACAAAGCTATGGAATTCACTTTGAAAACAGTGACTAAGCCAACTCGATTTGCTGTACAAAAATAACTCGAAATATTATAAAAAAATACTTGCGCAAATAAAAAAGCAGATCTATTATCTCGCCGCTTCTTGATGATAGCCAATCCGAGTACATTACAAACACTGTTTGTAGCAAGGCGATAGAGCAACTATCCAAGAGTGTATTTGATTGCACAGAACATACTGTGCGCTTAATAACACTCAACTGACTCGGACTTCCATTTTTTTCCGAGCAGTTGCTTAATTGCCGGAGAGTAAAATGGCTATTTCAACACTTACAAAAGACTTAACAATCAAAGTACCTGCAGCATCGGTTGCTGCAAACGAACCAGTCGCACAACCTTCAAACCAATTTATTGAGCAACTCGTTGCACAACATGGCGCGCCATTAATGGTGCTTGATTGTGAATCAGTTCGCCATCAATACCGTGCATTAAGCCGTGCTTTACCTGGCGTTGCTTTACACTTTGCATTAAAACCACTTCCTCATCCAGCGGTTGTTCGTACGCTTTTAGAAGAAGGTGCCAGCTTTGATTTAGCAACCAGCGGTGAAGTTGACTTAGTCGCCAGCCAAGGCGTACCCAGTGATCGTACGATTCACACGCACCCAATCAAACGTGATCGTGATATTCGTGATGCACTTGAATACGGTTGTAATGTGTTTGTGGTTGATAACATCAACGAATTAGAAAAGTTCATTGCATACAAAGAGCAGGTTGAGTTACTTGTTCGCTTAAGTTTTCGTAATGCGGAAGCATTCGCTGATTTATCGAAAAAATTTGGTTGTAGCCCAGCAATGGCTATTGAAATCATTAGCTATGCGCAACAATTAGGTATTCGTATCAAAGGGTTGTCGTTCCATGTTGGCTCGCAAACAGCAAGCCCAGCTAAATATGTCACTGCCATTGCTGCATGTAATCAAGTGATTAACGACGTAGCCGCATTAGGATTACCTGCGCTTAGTACGCTTGATATCGGCGGTGGTTTCCCTGTGCCTTACAACAAAGACGTGCTGCCAATTGAGGAATTTTGTGCGCCAATCAATGATGCCTTAGCACAGTTACCAGAGACAGTTCGCGTAATTGCTGAACCAGGTCGCTTTATTGTAGCCAGTGCTGTTACCAGTGTTGCATCGGTAATGGGTCAAGCAGTGCGTGATGGCAAGCCTTGGTACTATTTAGATGATGGTATTTACGGCTCTTTCAGTGGTTTATTGTTCGATGAAGCTTCATACCCTATCGACTCGTTCAAGCAATCAAACGAACGTGTTGAGTCAGTATTAGCAGGCCCGACTTGCGATAGCATCGACGTAGTAAGTGAGTCAATCATGCTACCAAAATTAAACAATGGTGATTTAATCATCAGCCGTATGATGGGTGCTTACACATTAGCAACCGCAACAGATTTTAACTTCTTCAAACGTGCAGAAGTTATTGTACTGAATGATGTAGTGCAGGTTGACGCACTCACCGGTTAATCGTTTCCTCGACTAAAAGCATGTAAGGCAACATGCTTTAACTCTTAAAATGCAGCTGCTCATTCCAGCTGCATTTTTTTATATATTTATTTAAATAAAGAGTGGTTTGTAGTCGTTTTCTAATTGTTCAAACGACAAGTTACCAATAAAACGACCAAAGCTTAGCCAGGTTGCTAGGCCTCGTAAGTCTTTAAAGTGTGGTGGAATAAATTTAGGGTCTTCAATCACACCTAAATCATGTAATTGCGATATCAGTCTAAAATCATCTATTGAGATTTTACCAACCAATAACAAGTGCAGTTGATCAATTCGACCTAACTGAATGGCAACTCGTATAAGGTTATACACCAACACGAAACCTTTGATATAAGCGATATCTTTGGTAAAAGGTAAGCCTGTTGCTGTACTGCCTCTAAACACCCGCTGAGTAAGTGTATAACTGTCGTCTTTACTCAAACCTTGCGCTACATAATCACGATAAATATCAACAAACTCCGCGCCATCAATGACCTTGGTAATACCTTGAATACGGTTCACTAATTTTGCTAAACGTCGTGGCGTCGACTTTAAGGTAATAATTTCGGTCAATACCGCAAGGCCTTCTTGGGTCACTGTAGAGCTCGGTGTGCCTTTACTTAAACAGGTTAAATAAGGCTGAGCAAGACCGTTTTGCGTGGTCCCGACATGGATCCAGCCTTCATGCACCTCAAGAATATCTAGCTCTCTTTGAGAGAATTTAACATCTTGATTAAGTTTAATATTATTTGCACCTGCCGCGGCGTCACTCACAATTCCGTCGCTCAGAATAACCTCAACATCGATGCCCGGCATCGTTTGAGCCACTTGTGATGCTAAAATTTTAACCGCGTCTTCTGCATCTATGTTTTTTGGATCATCAGGTAAAATATCGGCATCAAGCATACTCTTTAGCGGCTGCTCAAGCATGGTTGCAAGCTCAGAAAGTGAAGGCTCTCCAGCATGGAATAAATCTTTGGGGTGACCAAACAACTCAACAGACAAATCATGAAATTCAGGGGTACCGCGATATTCAATCATACTAAGTACGGTTTTATATTCAGTACACATTTTGCTCATGTATTGCGCAATCGGGTTTAACTGCCCTAGCTGGCTGATGATATCGCGATTTAAATCAGAGAACGCACGACGTAACTCACTTGGTACAAAACCAAGGTCACGCTGTTGGTAATAGGCTTGATCAACCGTTGGGTTCTTTTGGCACTTATGCTTAAAAAACTCTTCTTTGATTTGTTTATCCCAGTTGATCGCATCAAGGATACGAATGGGTGTTTGCAGTGCGATTAATCGGTCAGATAACTCGCGTGTTTTTGCTAATAATGCCTTATCTATCATGCTCTAGGCTCACTGTGTAATGAGCCTTGAGCATAGGCTAAATTTGCATAATTACAAAGCAAAATCATGCTGTTTTAATTAAAATTTAGCTTTTTTAGAGACTAATTTTCCGTCGTTGTAGAGAAGTAAACTGGGTACCGAATTAATGCCATTTTCGATAAATAAATCATTACCATAATCGATTGAAACCGGCATGGTTGCAGCGAATTTATCAACATATTCTTGCACTGCGCTTTGATCAGTCCACAGCTGACTCACTTTAACCTCGACATCAACTCCTTGCTCTGCCAACTGATTAACATGTTGCTGCGCTAATACACACTGCTTTGCCATAGCAGGGCGCGTGTCGGCTAAGTACCAGTCGCACCATGTTGCGGTGAATAGCACGGCTTTTTTACCTTGTTTCGGAATTACCAAAGGAGTGGCTTGGCCTTGCTTTTCGTTTAGTAAGCGCGCTTCATCAACTTTGCCATTGTGTGATAACAAACGTAATGTGTTATCAAGCGGTTTATCTGCTTCGTGGCCTTGAAAAATCACCTTTTTATCACTATCAATCAACACATGAAAAGGGGTGCCCATAAATTCATAATGTTTAGCAACCTGGCCTGTGTGATCAGTAAATATTGGCATAGTGAGTGAAAAACGCTCTTTAACCTTAGCAACAGCGTCTGCATCATCATTAAGGTCAATATTAATAGCCACGAATTGAATTTTATCGCCATATTGCTCATATGCATGCTGAAAATGTGGCATTTGCTCCATACATGGCTTGCACCAAGTCGCCCAAAACTTTAAGTAAACGGGTTTCTTGCCTAAGTAACTGTCAAGTTTAACTATTCGCCCCGCTTCATTTTCTAACACCAAGGGGGCTGTATTTGCTGATATGCTTTTGCTTACAAGCACCAAGCCTGCTAGTAGTATCAGGGGTATAAATTTATATCTCATTGTGCGTCCCTCAAATAAAATCTATCTTAAGTTTAAGATAAGAGAAAATATTGTAAATTTTCGACATCCGCTTACTCAATGTGATTTTACTGATATATCGCAAAAGTAAGGTTTTAAAAATACTCAAAACAGTTAATACCTGCATAAAATAACACTAAACTTTTTATAGGTTTGAAACGTATTACATCAAAAAGGAGTCATCATGAAAAATGAGCTAGACGGTAAATTAATTCTTTCTGTGTATGAAAAAATCATTCAACACGGTGAAGATCATGAAGATGGTAAGCTCTATGAAGGTATTTGTGCTTTTTCGGATATCGATGGTTATACGGTATATCTAAAAGGCAGTGGTGTGTTACTACGCTTTGGCTTTCATAATACCTATCACCTTGACTATCAACATGAAAAGAACAAAGAAGATTTTTTAAAGAAAGTGCTTTATATCGCTGAAAAGGAACTGTGAAGAAGTAATGAAACGACGGGTAAAAGCTGAGTCAAAGCAACAGCAAGCGTTTATCAACCAAGTAATTGATGAACTTAAATCTAACCCAGGTAAGTTAGATATCATTCGCGATAATCTTAGTTACTATCGTGAACAACAGTTCCTCAAGCGTGGTTTTCTGCTTGCAATCGAGCGCTTTGATTGGGTATTTGAAGCAAGTAACGATGTAGAGCAAATCTGTGCGCAAATTCTAGCTGATGATTACATTGGCAAACGTTTGCGCCGCTATCCCTTGCTATATAAGGGTGTATTGGAACGTACCTATTAGAACGCCTACCGCTAAAACATGATCTGTCCGGTAAAAAATGCTAGGTTAGCGCCATTTTGAAATAACGAGAACTGGACATGTCAAAAGCAATAAACTCTCACAACACCCATGAGGGTGGTAACAATGGGTTATTTAACCGATTTTTAGCCACCGTTGAATTTTTGGGTAATATGCTACCCCATCCTATCACCTTATTTGCAATGTTCTGCGTTGCTATCATTGTCTTTAGCGGCATTGCCGACTGGTTTGGTTTAAGTGCTATCGACCCACGCCCAGAGGGCGCAGCAGGTCGCGATCCTGATGGTGTAATTGAAGTGGTCAGCCTGCTTAGTGCCGAAGGCCTGCAGCGTATCGTTACTGGCCTTGTTACGAACTTCACCAGCTTTGCACCACTTGGGACGGTACTCGTTGCTTTATTAGGTGTGAGTGTTGCAGAGCACTCTGGTTTACTTTCAGCAGCTATGCGTGGCATGGTAATGGGCGCATCTAAACGCCTAGTTACTTTTATGGTGGTGTTTGCTGCGATTTTATCAAATACGGCATCTGAACTTGGCTACGTCGTACTTATTCCATTAGCGGCCATGATATTCCACAGTCTTGGTCGTCATCCGCTTGCCGGTCTTGCTGCAGCATTTGCCGGTGTTTCAGGTGGTTACAGTGCCAATTTATTACTCGGTACCATAGACCCGCTACTTGCAGGTATCACCACGCCAGCAGCACAAATGATTGATCCAAATTACCAAGTTGGCGCTGAAGCAAACTGGTATTTCATGATGATCTCAGTATTTTTAATTGCCATTTTAGGCACGTTCGTTACCGAGAAAATCGTTGAGCCACGCCTTGGCAAATACAACCCAGATGAAGCAAGCAATGATTTACCTAAAAATGACATTGCTGGTTTAACCGATAAAGAAAAATCAGGTCTTAAGTGGGCAGGTGTGTCACTGTTGGTAGTGTCATTATTACTTGCTTGGACAATTGTTCCTGAAGACGGCATTTTGCGTAACCCAGAAACAGGCCTTGTTGCACACTCGCCATTTTTAAAAGGCATTGTGGTATTTATCTTTGTGACTTTCGGTATTCCAGGTTTTGTTTACGGCCGCGTTGTTGGCACCATGAAAAACGATAAAGATGTCATCGATGCCATGAGTAAAAGCATGAGCTCGATGGGTATGTACATTGTGCTGGTTTTCTTTGCAGCACAGTTCGTTGCTTTCTTTAAATGGACCAACCTAGGCACAATTTTAGCCATTAACGGCGCCGCTCTATTACAAGCGTTAAACCTAACTGGCCCAGAAGTATTTGTGCTATTCATCTTAATGTGTGCATTAGTAAACTTAAGCTTAGGCTCTTCATCAGCACAATGGGCTGTCACGGCACCTATCTTCGTACCAATGTTAATGCTAATAGGCTATGCGCCAGAAACCATTCAAGCGGCGTACCGCATTGGTGACTCGGTTACTAACCTTATCACCCCAATGATGAGTTACTTTGGTTTGATACTGGCTGTGGCAACTAAGTATAAGAAAGACATGGGTATTGGTACATTGGTTGCGACCATGCTTCCTTACAGCATTATCTTCTTTGTTGGTTGGGTCGCGTTATTCTACTTATGGGTGTTTGTACTGGGCTTCCCAGTTGGCCCTGAATCACCGATTTATTATCAGCCTTAATCTCTTATTCAAGAGATTAAAAAAAGCCAAGCTAATGCTTGGCTTTTTTGTACCTGAGATTGTTGAAAACTAACTTTGCGACTATTATTAAGACATTAATTTTTATTGTTATTTTTTATGAAAAAGCAATTTAAGCTGTGGCTTCTCCTGTACGCATTAAATGTATTTAATTTATATGCTAATCCAACCAAACAACTTGAAACCGCATTTGCAACGTCGTTAGTTTTAACGGATGGTGACAGTATTACTTTGGGGTTTGGTGATTTTGATCCGCAAACACTGTTTGACCCGCAACATGCCAGCAAAGATGAAGACAGTATCGCACTTAGAAAGGAGCTTAAGCTCTACAGTATTCCTTACACATGGCAGCTTGATGAGCCTATTTATCAACACAAACTAAGTTTGACCGGCAGAATAAGTTATTTAAATCAATCAGATTTTATCTCTTTGTATGAGAATGTCGCTGACGACTATATTTCAGAAACTGTGTATAACGGGATGCTCGGTTTTAATGCTGAGAAAGCACTTGGCTCTAAATGGTCATATCAATTTGGCTTTAATACTCACTACTTACATTACAACAATGATTATGATTACAATTCCTCTGAATCCAGACGCGACTTACAGCCTTTAGCTGATAACCTTTACACCAACCTCAATAGTAATGCACTGGTGTTAAACCCAAATGCGACTATGATCTATCGACTTCCTAGGTATTGGGGCTATTACGAGTACAAGCTTAATTTTAATTATTACTATGGCTGGGCTCTCTCTCATCCAGATGGTATTCATAATGCAGCACCAGAGACGTGGCGTACTCTCAATGGTATAAAAGCTAAATTTAACATGTTTAAAATCGGGCCTTTTGAGCAAGCTTTTTATATCAAAGGACAGCGAATTGATTTAGGCGGTGATAGTCGTGTAGCGTTTGGGACCGACCACTTTTATGAATACGGTATTGGCTTTTTATGGGACAGTAGAAAGTGGACATCGTGGTTTGACAACTTTGGAGTGGGTATCAACATTCATAACGGCAGTAGCCTCGATGGCGCTGCTATTGTCTTGTACTTTAATGAAATTTAAGTCCATTTTTTAAAGACAAAATTTTAAAACAGACTATATTCTTAGACATAATTAAAATTCATGGAAGAGTTATATGAAACATCATCTCGCGATCGCTTGTGCATTCCTTGCCTTAACGGCTTGCGATAAACCCCCTGAGCAAACAGCTAAAACCCTACCTTTGCAAGTAAGTGCTGCAGATGCCATTTATTATGGTGGCGATATTCTTACAATGGCTGGCGATGAACCAGAATATGTGCAGGCTATTGCTACACAAGGTGACAAAATCATCTTTGTGGGTGATAAAAACAAAGCGCTTGAGCATAAGTTTGGCAAAACAAAGCTAATTGATTTGCAAGGCAAAACCTTAATGCCAGGCTTTGTTGATGGCCATAGCCATGTCTATGGTGTTGGTTTGCAAGCCATGGTAGCCAATGTATTACCTAGCCCAGATGGAGATGCCAATAGTGTTGAGCAAATCGTTAATATTCTCACCGCCGCACAAAATAACCCTGACTACACTACATTTATTGAAAAAACGGGGGCAATTTTAGGCTTTGGTTACGATGATGCTGAGCTTGATAGATACCCAACTAAAATGGATTTAGACCGCGTGAGCACCGAAAAGCCGGTCATTATCATTCATACCTCAGGGCATTTGAGTGTTGCAAATAGTAAAGCCTTAGCCATGGCTGACATCGATGAAAACACAGAAAACCCTAAAGGCGGGCTAATTCGTCGTATGCCGAACTCGCAAGAACCCAATGGCGTGCTCGAAGAAAACGCACACTTTGGTTTACTGTTTAAACTCATGCAGTCCTTTGATCCTGACTTACAAGATTTAATGCTCCAAGAAGGACAAAAGCTCTATACAAAATACGGCTACACTACAGCGCAAGAGGGCCGAGCAACTCAAGAAGCCTATGATTCAATGGTAAGGGCATCAAAAGCGGATAAATTCGTGATTGATGTGGTTGCCTATGCCGATATGGCCACCAGCAGCAGTTTTATGGATTCAGGCTATAACAGTAAAAACTACACGAATCATTTTCGCATTGGGGGTGTAAAACTTAACTTTGATGGCTCACCACAAGGTAAAACTGCTTGGTTATCTCATCCTTACCTAAAAGCCCCCGAAGGCCAAGAGCAAGGTTATGCAGGCTACCCTACTTTTAATGATGAACAAGCTTATGAATATGTAGAAACGGCCTTTGCCAATGGCTGGCAAGTGATGACGCATGCAAATGGTGATGCTGCTATTGAGCAGTTCTTAAATGCCGTTGAAAATGCCAATAACAAGCTTGGTAAAAAAGACCGCCGCCCAGTGCTCATTCATGGTCAAACAATTCGTCAAGATCAGGTAAATCGCCTTAAAGAGTTAGGCATATTTCCATCGCTCTTCCCAATGCATACCTTTTATTGGGGCGACTGGCATGTAAATTCGGTGCTTGGTCACCCGCGAGCTGATTTTATTTCACCTACTCATGCGGTTCTCGAACAAGGATTAATGTTTAGCACCCATCATGATGCACCCGTGGCCTTGCCAAACGCACTGCGCGTATTAGATGCAACGGTTAACCGTACGACCCGTACAGATCAAGTATTAGGCCCAGATCAACGCGTTTCTGTGTATACTGCCCTACAAGCAATGACGACATGGCCTGCGTATCAACACTTTGAAGAAAGCTCAAAAGGGCAATTAAAACAAGAGATGCAAGCAGATTTAATTATCCTTGATAACAATCCGTTGAAAATAAAGCCTGCAGAGCTACATAACTTACAAGTGTTAGAAACCATTAGCCGTGGTAAAACTGTCTACAGCAAAAATTAAACACACTTTAAGGAGTAACATGAATAAGTTCATAAAATTAGCATGTGCTGCGCTGCTGTCTTTTTCTGCATTAGCTGCACAAACAGCTGTAACGCAACTAGATATTTTAAATCTCAAGGCGCAGTCTGAGCATGTATTAACGTCAGGTCAGCCAAATCAAACTGATTTTGCCAAGCTAAAACAACTTGGTGTTGTGAACATTATCAACCTTCGTGGTGATAACGAAACGAATTGGTCTGAGCAAGAGTTAGTCACAGAACTTGGCATGAACTATTACCATATTCCTGTGCAATCTAAAGCTGATATTACCATTGAAAACGCCACTAAACTTCAGGCCTTACTCAATGAGCACCAACAACAAACCACCTTACTTCACTGTGCGAGCAGCAACCGTGTTGGCGCTCTCGTTGCGCTATACAATGCGGTAACCTTGAAAAAGCCTATTGAAGAAGCTGTCGAAATTGGTAAGCAATGGGGCTTAAAAAGCCTTGAAGGGGTGGTAAGAAGTAAAGTAAACGAAGAAGTCGGTCAGCTATAAGCTGACCAACATATTATTTTATATTGCTTTTTTCTGGCTTTCTTGTTGTTTCTTGGCTTCAACTTGCTGGAACATTGAATCAACTAATTCGATGATTTTATCGTTTGCATCAATAAACTTATCTAACCCACCACCCGTGCGATAGCTTGCCTGAGCAATTGTTTTAGTTTGGTCAACATTAGTGACCCAAATATTGGCATAGGCCATGTATAGGGCTAAATCCCAATGCCAGTTAGCAACATAAAATGCAATCGCATCACAACCATCTGTGTTAGCAGCTGAAATGTCTGTTTGATACGCTTGATGCTTCATTACATAATTGGCAGGGATAACACGCGTTTGCACATTATGTTTTGCAAAACCAGATTGTAGTGATGCTACAACACCTTCTTTAACTGCTTGGTGCTCTGCAATACACACGGTTTTTGGTTTTTCCGCTTCAAAACGACTTACATCTTGTTTCGCTGCACAACCCGCAAGTACAGTAGCTGCAACTGCAACAGCTGATATTTTTGCAATATTCATTATGATTTTCCTTTTTTATAATTTTTAAAGCTGCCATGCATAGCTTAGCTTAGTGAAGAAGGTACGCTGATCACGCTCAAGACTCTTCAACGAATCATCTTGATACCCTTTATCAGAATACCCTAAATAAAACAGTGTCTGTGAGTTAATTTTGTACGAATACACTAGCTGACTACCATAATCGCGGTTAGTTTGGCTTACATCAAATCGATAAGCTTCATTGTTTCGATCGACATCTTCAAACTGTAAAACGAGTTTCAGCATCGAGCGCATATTAAATTTATAATAAACACGTAGATCCGTTAAGTTTGCAGTATAAACACGCTCATTTTGCTCGTTATCTAGGTAGCTGTAGCTGTGCTCTAATTGAATCTGCCAATGGTCGTTAATATCCCATGTCATCTCAGGTTCAATGCGCACCATAGTACCGAGAGCTGCATTACTGTAATCGATTTTACTGCCATATTGAGCATACAATAAGAAACGAACATCGCGGATGGGTCTAAAACCGCCGTAGATATAGCCTATGTTTTGGTTAAAGTACTCGCCGGCATAAAACTCATTTCGATGAATAAAACCAATTTCTGTTTGCGATTGCATCTTACCTTTAAAGGTAAAATAGCCATCATATTCTTCTTCGAGTAGGTCGCCATTTTGCGCCCATGTTTTATCCCACTCAACATTGTAACTGTACTCTGTGATTGCATCATCAGCATCACGATACCAGGTTTGCCCACCACCTAATTGTACTTGTTCATAATCAACTTTAGCTTGGTAACCTAAGTCTGAGCGGTATTCTTTACCGATATTTTCGTAATTAGCATAGACTTCGTAATCACGCTTAGTTCTCGTGAATTCAATGGCATAAGCTTGATCGGATTGGTCTTTATCAACGCCATAATAATCCACTAAAAAATCGGGGTTGGTAGTATCTGTAGTTGCTACTTGATACTGCAAACTATCTGATTGATTAAACCAGTAGCTGCCATCTAGAGATAACACCGTATTATGATAATCATCATTTTCACGGTGAGTACTCATCACACCAATCGTACTTTTTTCACCAATATCAAACTGATAACGCCCTGCTACTGCTTGTGTTTTATCTGCAAGATTGGCAAAGCCCGACCCTTGATTCGTCGGAAGTAAGACACTGGTATTCTGATCGTCAGCGTACATAAAGCCATAGCTGTGTGCGCCAGTTTTACCCGTTAATTTTAAACCCACATCAGGTTCAGCAATCATTCGCGTGTATAAAAGCTCTAATTGGCTGGTATTAAAGTAAGAGGCGCCATCTAAAAAGAATGGGCGCTTTTCAGCATAGTAAATTGAGTAAGTGGTATTTACATCAAGTTCAAGTGAATCTGCCTCAACCTGCGAAAAGTCAGGGTTAATGGTGGCATTAATAACCGCATCTTGCGTGACCCCCCAACGTAAGTCCAAGCCCGCTTCAGTATCAATATCACCATTTTGCCAATCACCCGGTAATGTATCTTTGGTATCATGGCGAAGCGCAGTTAATGTTGGCGTAAGCTGAATATTTTGGCTTTCAGTCATGTTGGCAAAGCCTGTGAGTTTATCAAACTGACAAAAGCTACACTTCACATCTCGGTCAAAACCAACGTTCGACATTTGATAATACACATCACGCGGGTAATTACGCCATACTGCAAAACTCCACGTTAACTGGGCTTGATCCTTTGGAAAGCGAAGTGCAGTAAATGGAATACGCATTTCGACCACATAACCGTCGTCGGTTATTTGCCCTGCACTATCCCAAATGGCGTCCCATGATGGGTCTTCCGCCCAATCATCGATATCGGTCATGCGCATATCGCCTTGCGCACCCAGTGGGTTTACATAAAACTCATAGCCAGTTCGTTCATCATTGAAGGTATCAATCATCAAGGCAACATTGTCGTCTTGCCAGAGTGTATCGCGGTCTCGAAGGGCGGCACGAATTTGCGAAGGGTCATTATCTTTTGCAATAAAACCAACATACAAGTATTTACCATCTTCATACATGTAAGCATCGGTTTGAACGAGAGGCGTACCTTTTTCAGTTGGTTCATTTTGATATTTTAGTGGCACTTTTGTAGCGTATTGCCAGTGCGATTCATCCATCACACCATCAACGCTAATCGACTCTTTAATATGGGCAAGGGAGAACTCTGCTTTATCAAATGCATTAGCATAAAAAGGCACACTAGCAACACTGAGTAAAAATATAGGGGCGATTATTTTATTTATTATTCTTTTTAAGTACTGCATAAACATCCATTTAGATACTGACGCGTTAGAAACGCTACTTGACTGATTTCAAAGCGATTGTAATTCAGCAAGGTACATTTGTTAATCTTATTTTCAATTTAACGTCATAAAATTTAACAAAATACTCCATTTGTACTAATAACAGAGCCAAAAAAAGCCCCATTGCCAAACAGCAATGGGGCTTTTTTATAGAAGCTCTTATCGTTTGTTATCGAAATTCATTACTTTTTAAGGCTTAATTTATTGCCTTTCAAAGATTTGCGAACATTTGCGATACGTGAACGATTCTTCGCACGCGCTTCACCCGTTGCCTGTCCTGAAGCCTTATTTGTACGGCTACGGCGTAAATGCGACGGCTTTTTACCAATTTTATCAATCAGTACTTCACGGCTGCTTACTTCGTAACCTGGTAAAACAACACGCTTGATGCGCTGTCCGATTAGCTTTTCGATATCAAATAAAGTGTTTTCTTCTTCACGGCTGACAAACGAAATAGCTTGACCCGGCTTACCAGCACGACCTGTACGGCCGATACGGTGCACGTAGTCTTCTGCAAGCCAAGGTAGGTCGATGTTGATCACACGTGGTAACCCTTCAATATCAATACCACGGGCAGCCACTTCGGTTGCGACCAGTACGCGAACTTTACCTTCTTTAAACTCGCGCAAAGCGCGGCGACGGTTACCTTGGGTTTTATCACCATGACAAACAACCGCTGGAATACCATCAAGGTTAAGCTCTTTTACAAGCTCATCAGCAGTCTCTTTCATGTTTACGAAAACAAGTACCTGCTGCCAATTTTTCTTACCAATCAATTCAGATAAAAGTTCTTGCTTACGGCGCTCTTCAACCGGATAAACAACGTGTTGCACTGTTTCTGCGGTACTGTTTGTTTGATCGACACGAATGATTTCAGGCTGCTTTAATACTTTACTCGCAAATTGTCTAATTGCAGCAGGGAAAGTGGCAGAGAACAACAAGATTTGACGCGCTTCATCACAGCTATTTATAACCGTTTGCATATCGCTGATAAAACCCATGTCTAGCATACGGTCAGCTTCATCAAGCACTAAATGCTTAACATTAGCTAAGCTGATGTTACCTAAACGAATATGATCAAGTAAGCGCCCTGGCGTTGCAACCACGATGTCAACACCCGCTTTCAAATCGTTAGCTTGACCCGCTAAATTGATACCACCAAACAAGCACACTGTTTTGAGTTCAGTGTATTTTGCAAACGCTTTAAAATTATTAGCGATTTGTTCAGCTAACTCGCGAGTAGGTGCAAGCACTAATGCACTCGGTGCATTATTTTCACTAACCGCTGATTCTGATAATTTTTGGATAAGTGGTAAAGCAAATGCGGCGGTTTTACCCGTGCCTGTTTGCGCACTAACAAGTACGTCTTTGCCTTTTCTTACCGCAGGAATTGCACTACGTTGAACGGGAGTAAGCGTTTCGAAATTAAGCTCTTCTAATGCCTGTAAAAGCTCAGAAGAAAAACTAAATGATTTAAAATTCATGCTGTATAACCTGCGGCCATCATATCAAGGGTCGCAAATTATACAGAAAAAAAATGACTTTAGTTAGTTATAACTTAACTAAAGTGCCTTTTAATGCCACGCCAGCAACAAATGTGCCCGCACCACATTGATATTCAGTTTGGCTGACAAACTCACGCTTCTTGTAATACGACTGAATATTTACAACTGCATTCATGCCTTCACGAACAGCCCGCTCTTGTAATGCTTTTAAAGCACTCAGCATTACCCATTCACACGCCTCTCGGTCAGTTTTATTAAATGCGTTGGTTTTCTTGTTGGTGATCACTTCACCATAATTGGTTTTAATGCTGTTATGGCTTTGATCAGCAAAATACAGTGGAATATCTAACAGCGCTTGTTTCGCTTTGCTAGTTTCAAGTAGTGCTTGTACAGGTAGCGTTTGTATATCATCACGTGCAAAACTGTTTGTTGAAAACAAACAAGCTGCTAAAACACAGGCAAGGGTCAATAACTTCATTTAAAAATTCCTTCTATAAAATTTCCATGCAACACCAAAACCAACCGAAACATTATAATCTTGCTTCACGAGTGGGCTTGCATCTTGTTGACTGTTAGCAAGGTGATGATATTTAACAAAACCACCTAACCAATACTTTGGTGTGTCAAAATGTACCCCAATTGATACATCAGCGCCAGAAAAACCTGAACGACTTGAGTATGCTTGGCGAGTTTCATTGCTATGTAAGTCACTCACTCCATAGTAATAATCAAGGTATTTATCGCTAGCAAAGTTGATATTGCCACGAAACGCTAATGAAAATTGTGAATCCGCTTTTTCGATGATCGGCACTCGATAATACACACTTGGCCCATAACGCCAGCCAATATCATCAATACCTGAGAAATCTGTCGCAATCGCTTTTCGCGCAAACAGGCTTAAATACAAGTGCTGTTTAGCGTTTGGTTCACCTATTAAGTAGTAATTAAGCGAAGGCCCTAATTCAAACACCCAATCTAGATCATCCATACCTTCTCGGGCTTTGTTGTCTTTACTGTCAACCGCAAGACCTACGTTGGCAGATAAATCTAAATGGAGGTTTTCTTGCTGCCACAAAAAGCCGGTGAAATTATTGCGGTCGATGGCCATTTTATCGCTTTGATAACGAAAATAAGGCACAGGCAATAGGTATTGCTCACTTTCATCTGAACCTAAATAATGCGGGATATCTGCATAAAAAAGGCCTGCACCGAACTCCATTTTTGCAGTGCCCTTTTCTACACTATCTTCTACAGCATAAGCATTAAAAGCTAGAATAAATAAAATACTTATGATGCAGCGCTTGATCATGCTTGCCACTTTTTAAAGATTAACGAGGTATTGATGCCACCAAACGCAAAGTTATTACTCATAATGTAATCTGTTTGCATTTCACGGCCATTGCCCTTGATATAATCTAAATCAGCACACTCAGGATCGACATCTGTTAAATTGATAGTAGGTGCAAACCAACCATCATTCATCATATTGATACTTGCCCATGCTTCAATGGCGCCACACGCTCCTAAGGTATGACCTAAATAACTTTTTAATGAGCTAATAGGTTTCTTGCCAAGGGCATTGAAAGTCGCCAGAGACTCCGCAATATCACCGCGATCTGTTGACGTACCATGAGCATTTACATAGCCAATTTGATCCGCTGTAAGCTGTGCATCATTAAGGGCCATTTCGATAGCCACTTGCATTGTTTCTGCGGTAGGTTGCGTAACATGTTGACCATCTGAGTTACAACCAAAGCCGACTAGCTCCGCATAAATGGTCGCTCCACGAGCAAGGGCATGCTCATACTCTTCTAAAATGAGTGTGCCTGCACCTTCACCAATAACCAGACCATCACGATTTTGATCAAATGGTCGTGGCGTGCTTTTCGCAGCATCATTTTTTGTGCTGGTCGCGTACAAGGTGTCAAATACTGCGGCTTCTGTAATGCATAACTCTTCTGCACCACCAGCGACCATGGCTTTTTGGCGGCCATACTTAATCGCTTCGTAGGCATAACCAATACCTTGCGACCCCGATGTACACGCAGAGCTGGTAGTGATCACGCGGCCTTTTAAACCAAAAAAGACACCCACATTCACAGGCGCCGTATGTGCCATCATCTGGATGTAACTGGTGGCCGTTACGCCCGTCATTTCACCGGTTTCCATCATTTTTGCAAAAGCCAGTAATGGTGGCGTTGACCCCGTTGACGAGCCAAAAGCAATCCCTGTAGAACCGTCGGTTAGACTTGGGTGGTCTAATAGCCCAGCTTCTTCTAAAGCAAGCTCTGTAGTACGGGTCGACATCAAAGCAACACGCCCCATTGAGCGAACTTGTTTACGCTTATAATGGCTTGGTTTAGTAAAATGAGTAACAGGTGCTGCTAGTCGAGTGTTTAATTCAGGCGCCACATCCCAGTCAGTCATGTACTGAACAGCATTTTCACCTTTTTGCAAAGCGGTTTTAAACTCGCCCCAGGTATCACCTAATGCAGTGATAGCAGACATGCCTGTAACAACAACACGCTTCATTACACCATAC
The DNA here is from genome assembly GCF_002964625.1 of Pseudoalteromonas sp. T1lg21. Taxonomy (NCBI): domain Bacteria; kingdom Pseudomonadati; phylum Pseudomonadota; class Gammaproteobacteria; order Alteromonadales; family Pseudoalteromonadaceae; genus Pseudoalteromonas; species Pseudoalteromonas sp. T1lg21. The sequence continues at coordinate 365,544 of NZ_PQBX01000061.1, read as the reverse complement.
CGCCATTCACAGAAATAACTTGGCGGGTGATATACGCGGCGTCATCGGAACACAAGAACGACACAGTGCCAGCTACTTCATTAACAGAACCCATACGTTTTAATGGGATCATTTTTAGCATTTCATCAACCGGTAAATCGTCTGTCATTTCGGTTTCGATTAACCCTGGTGCCACGCAGTTAACGGTGATCTTACGTTTTGCAAGCTCAAGCGAAAGTGCTTTGGTCGCACCAATAATGCCCGCTTTAGCGGCACTGTAGTTAACTTGCCCGCGATTACCAGCAATCCCTGATACTGACGCCATAGTGACAATACGGCCACCTTTACGACCTTGCACCATTGGCATCACCGTTGGATGCACCACATTGTAAAATCCGTCAAGGCCAGTACGGATCACTTTATCCCAATCATCACCTTGCATCGCAGGAAACGCCATATCATTCGTGATACCTGCATTACAGATCACCCCATAATACGCACCGTGCTCGGCAATATCAGCTTCAATTTGTTGTTTAGCAAGTTCTCTATCGCAAACATCAAATTGCAATAAGCTTGCATGACGACCAAGCGCACTAATTTCTTCACAAGTTTGCTCTGCTTCAGCCACACCACTGCGACAATGAACAGCAATATCAAAGCCATCGTTAGCTAATCTCAGTGCGATTGCTTTGCCTATCCCACGGCTTGAGCCGGTGACTAAAATACGTTTTGTCATTGATTTTCTCTTATAAACTGCATGGGGTCTTGTGGTTGAAACACATTGATTTTCGCTTCTGCTAAGCATGTTTCATCGCTATGTATTTGACACTCAAATACACTTAACCCTGATTCTTCTTGATATAATTTTATCACCGAGACTTTAAGCGTTTGCTCGTTTTTAAATACCGGTGCATAGGTTTTATATTTGCGCGTACCAATTAAAAAACCGATTTGTACTTCATTTCCTTTGTCTTTTGCCAGCGCACCCGCATAAGCTGCGATAGTTTGCGCCATATATTCACAGCCAATATAACTGGCAACCCCATTTAAGCTCTCATCATAAAACGGGCTGTGTGAACTAATATCCACTTCACAGCAACCTGACTCTTCGCTGTAACTAGATAGGCGATTGAGCAATATCATTGGTTCACTATGAGGGACTACTTGCTCAATTTTATAGTGATTCATTTAGGTGTCCTAGTACTACACTGACATTATTGCCACCAAAGGCAAACGAATTTGATAAACAGGTGTTAATTTCTGCCGTTTCTGGTTGTGTTATTAAACCAATTTCAGCCAATGATTCGTCTTTTATCACCTGATTACATACTAATTGATTAAATTCTGGATAGACCAAATAGAGCCAACATATTCCAGCTTCTAAGGCACCTGCAGCGCCTAGGGTATGGCCGGTCAAATGTTTAGAAGAGCTCACTTTAGTATCTTTGCCAAATACTTTACTGATTGCCAGAGATTCCATCGCATCATTTTGCGGTGTGGCTGTTCCATGGGCATTAATGTAGTCGATATCTGAAGGGGTTAAATTCGCGTCTTGCAATGCCATTGTCATCGCTGCGATTGCGCCAGAACCGTCTGCAATCGGGGCTGAAATATGGTGGGCATCGGAGCTTTCACCACCACCTAAAAAAGCAATACTTTGTTTTGTGTGCTGCTCTTTACTCATAACAAATAACGCTGCGGCTTCACCAATATTGATGCCTGACCTGTCGCCGCTAAATGGCTTACAGATTTCATCGCTGATAGACGATAACGAATCAAAGCCATTGATAGTGAGTTGGCACAAGCTATCTACCCCACCACAAATTACCACATCGGCTAAATCAGCACTGAGTAAGGCACGCGCACTAATAAGCGCCTTGGCACTTGAACTACACGCAGTTGAAATGCTGTAACTTGGCCCCTTCGCAGCGAGTTTTTTGGCAATATAATTGGCGGGTGCAACGAGCGCTTGGTCGTAATAATCAAATTCCTCTGGCCACTTTCCCTTCGCTGCATGGGCTTTTCGGCCTCTCTCACCTTCTTGAATTGCAGCAGTACTGGTACCAATCACCACAGCAATACGGCTACTCGGAATGTCTATGTTTGCTAATGTGTCAGCAATTTGCGCCAGCGCTAAATCGATTAGCTGATAAAATCGCATTGATGCTGTTAATGGCAGTTCATCAACCAAACCCACAAAGGTTGGGCGCTGCTCAAATGCAAGCGACGTCACCTCTGTGAGTGTTTGTTTAGGTTGCAAGCTGATACTTTGCATTGTTTGTTGATGACCAACCCCCAATGCACTAACAATACCTAAGTCGTTAAGCCAAAATGGCATAATCAATTAACCCTTTGAAATTTAATTTTGTAATCTCGCTGAAAGTTTACAAGTTCTGTTGCACCGTCTAAATAGCGAATTTCACTAATTAACTGCTCACCCTGATATAAGCGTCGCGTTGAGCCTTGTTCAACCAAGTTCAAGCCATAAAGCTGCGAGTTAAGCACAGTAACCGGCCAGTGTACAAGCATGATATCAGCAAGAATATAGCGAGGATCAACCGCACTGATAGGAAGCATTTTTTCGCTTTTAATTGGCCCTAGTGGCGCTTTTTCTAACTGAAAAATTGGCATACCTTGAGCCGTCATAACAGCCAAGTTAATACCCGTTTCACTGTTTAAACTCAGTTGCGCTAGTAATGTATGCTGCTCATCGCCATGGCGTACTTCAAGCACTTGCTGCCAATTATCGGCAACTAATGACGGCGGTGGATCAAGCAAATAAATCCCAGCATCTGGCGCTAAATCAACGCCCGTTTTTACTGCAAATTCACTGGCACAACTTGCCACTAATATGCTCAAAGATAAGAGCAAAGAGCGTGTTAGTCGCGACATAATTCAACCAACGTATTTAAGCGTTTGTTGCTTTGTTTTACAAATGGGTTTTGTAAGTCCCATGCATAACCCGCAAGAATAGCACTGATCATCTCGCGCACTTGTTGGTTTTTCTCACTGTAAAAAATCACGTCTTGAAAAGAGCCATCATACCAAGCACTGACGTAGGTTCTAAAGCAATTAACCCCTTGTTGCAAAGGCTCACTGTAATCGTTTTTGAAATCAACTTGCTCACCACGTAAGTAGCTATCAACTAAAGGAGCGACCAATGAGGCTGATTTTAATGCAATCGTCACCCCAGATGAAAATACCGGATCTAAAAACTCACCGGCATTACCAAGTAGTGCAAAATGTTCACCATACAAGCTCGACACATTAGCCGAATAGCCTTTGATAGCACGCGCTTCGCCAATTGCTTCACGATTGGCTAATAACTCACTTAAATAGCTATCTTGTTCAATAAATTCATTTAAACCAGCGAGTGGTTGTTTATCCTCAAGCTGCTCTGGTTTACCAACGACACCAATGCTTGCCGTACCATCACTAAATGGGATCAGCCAATACCAAATATCTTTATGCTCTGGGTGAACGTTAATTAAGATTTTTTCGCGGTCAAACTGTGTATCGCTAATATTATCTTTAAAATGGCTGAAAAAAGCCCAACGTACTGGGAAATTTGATGCTGACTCTAAATCAAGTAAGCGAGGTAATACTCTTCCAAAACCACTGGCATCAAGTACAAAACGCCCTTTAATTTGATAGCCTTGCTGGTTTTCATCCGTAACTTCAAGTAAAGCGCCATCCTCACAATCGGTGAACGCTAACACGCTATGTTGGTAACGTATTTCAGCCCCTTGCTGCATGGCACCATCGGCTAAGCATTTATCAAAGTCAGCACGTTTTACCTGAAAAGTCGTGCCAGGGCCTTCGCTAAATTTCTCAGTAAAATCGATTGTTGTGTGGTCGCCCCGACGCTGAAACGCCGCACCATTTTTAAACTGAAAACCAAGCGATTGTGCCTGTGTTTGCACCGCTTGCTCAAGGCCTGCTTCTGCTAAAAAGCTCATGCACTGGGGTAATAAACTTTCACCAATCGAAAAACGCGGAAAGGTTTGCTGCTCTAACACCACCACATGCCAACCTTTTTTCACCAGTAAACTGGCAGCCACGGCACCTGAAGGGCCCGCACCAATAATAACAACATCAGCCTGTTGAACTTGATTATTCACCTATTATTTTTCCTTATTTTTAGGTAATGCAATACTAAGCGGCGCAAAGATATAGATACAAACTAGCCCCACTAATACCGTTAATCCGAAACTGAAAATGGCTGGCGTTTTCGAAACGGCCAACATGCCAAATACCCACATCGATGATGCCGCTGACAAACTAATTGCGAGTACATTGCTCGGGCTTAAATTATTAACCTGATAAAACACCAAGTAATCGATTGCCAACGCTAATATCAATAAACAGCCTAACAAATTAAAAATCGATAGCTGAGATTGCAGCGCACTGCATAGTAGCAGTACAGCTGCGGTAGTTAGTACAAGTACTAACGTTTGCTTACACGCCGTTTTAAAACCAAATTTAACGCTAAAGAGTAGTAACGCAAAGGTCATCGCAATGGCCAGTGTCACCAGTAACGAATTTGAGTAATGACTTAAACCTTCGCTTATCATCGCGACTTTATCGTAAACAATTAAATCTGGGTAAGCGTTGGTTAAATCCATCAGCTCGGTTTTATTTACACCCGTTACCATAAACCAGCTTGCGGTTAGTGTATTGTTTGAGATCACTTGGTTAGCGATTAACGGCGCTAACGGAGAATTAAGTGCCGCGTTTAAATCAAGCATTGGTGTTGAGAGCTCAACGGGCATCCCTGTCATTTGGCTAACCACACTCATCGCTTGCTGGGCCGAATGCATTTGCGCATAGTTTTGCTGTTGTAATTGTTTACTAGGCACTAAGTCACTAAGCATCAAGACACGGCCATTAAGACCGCGAATAGTTGCTTTTAATGCTTCTTGTTGTACTAATAACTGCTGCGCATTATCGGCAAATAAAATCATGATTTGGCCATTATCCTTACCTAATAAAGACATATGCAAAGCTTCGTTTTGCATTAAGTCAGCAGGACTTGCATTTAACAGCTTTACATCATCATTAATCACAGGGGGTTTTAGTAAAGCAAAGGCACTTAATAGCACTAACATCAGCATACTGAGTGCGACGCGGTAATGCGTTAAGCGTTTTAAATAACCACTTAACATGTTTGCTAACTGATGCGCAGCAGTGTTAATGGTTAATCCTGTTTGCCAATAGGCAATAAGATACGTGTGCAGAGCCAAGCTGTAACTAGCCCTGCAACAACAAACACGCCCACTTGACTGAGTAACTGCACCGGTGAGAAAAACAAACTCGCGTAACCGAGTGTGGTGGTTAGTAACGACAACAAAAGCGCCAGTTTGAGCCCTTGGCTAAAACCTTGTGGCTGCTCAGTTAAATCAAGCATGCCATGAAATGCATAATCAATGGCAATACCAATCAGTGTCACGGCAAACACCATGGTTAATACATGGATTTGACTAAAAATACAGATCAGCGCAATGGTGCCGCCAATAGCGGCGCTTATCACGGTTACAGAGGCCAGCCACAATGCATTGATCGAGCGAAACACCCACACCACCATCACAATAAGCGCCAGCAAGCTCACCGAACCAAACAAGGTCATTTCAAATTTGGCTTGCTGCGCATTTGCTGCGGTGTGAAATAAAGCACCAGCATAACGAATTTGTGTATCGGGATAGCGGCTTTCAAGCTCAGCGATATAGGCAACAATCTCATTGCTTAAAGCTATTGATTGATTTATTGAAAAGGCATTGTCAGCACTTTGCACGAATAACATTAAATACTCATCACCTTGATAGTTAATGTTAATTCGGCCATCTTGCAGCTCAAATTGCTGCATGTGTGCCATAGCCTCAGATAAGAACCCCGCTGTGGCAAGTGAAGGGTCTTGGTTGATAGTACTTGAAACAAAAGGATCAGCGACTTTACTCAATTGGCTAAAGTAATACTGTTGAAAGCGATTAGCATCGCCAATCGCTTGCTTATATTCCTCGGAAACTAAATGCCCTGCGTACTGACCGTAAAATGCTGCCAACTGGGATATTTCTGGTAACTTAAAACGAGGCTCAATATGTTTACTCGCCAGCCACTGTTCTAAATTATCATAAGCTTTTACTGCATTTTCACCACGAAAAGAAAAGCTCAACTGCTGTTTATTAGCCGCAAAAAAGTGTTCTTCGACTTGCTGTAAACGCGGTTCTGACTTTGGCAACAAAGCCAAAATATCATTATTCAACGTCGGCTGTTTTAGAATAAAAACAACCACTAAGGCGCTAACTAATAGGCTTAGCCAAGCAAGCGTTAGGCCCCATGCTTTCACTGTTTTTGCTCTTTATGAGGATAAGCAAAGCGTAACACAGTAAAGTTACCACTTGCTTCTTGCAGACGCACACGGCTCACTTGCTCTGCTGCTTCACATAATTCGAACTGACTAAATAGCTGCTTTAGCAAGTCATCTTTAGGTAATAAAGTCTGACAACCGGGCTCTGCATGATCTGTCATCGAAAATTGCTCAGCAAGTGCCACTTCATCATGCTTTAAAATCGCTTGCAGTAAATTAACGTAAGGCTCAGCGCCTTTTTGTAGCTGCGGCTCATCTTGATCGTTAAGGGTATATACTTGCCCTTGCTTGATTAATAGCGTGCTTTTAACCGGAGATTCAACCTGCCAAGTGAGGCCATCTTCAGCAAGTTCAAACGAACCTGTTGAAATAAAAGGTTTATTGAATCCTTTAAAATGCTTTTCTTGGCTAAATGTGCCTTGCTCTGTCACCGCGCTTGATGCAAACACAGGGAAAAGAACTAGCACACTCAGTAACAACACGCTTAATCGCATTAAATCACCTTTTGAAGTTTTTCATGTAGTACAGGCGGCGAAACAAACTGCATTTCTTTATTCTCTATATCAACCGCAACTTGGATAGTCGTTGCTTTGGTTAACTTTTTACCTGTAGCACAATCAGTGATTACGTAATCAATACGTAATCGTGTTTCATATTCTTTTAAGTAGGCATCAACGCGGATTTTTTGTGTAAACAATGCAGAGCCGACGTACTTAATATGCATGTCAATAATCGGCCACGCATAGCCAGATTCTTGCATTTGCACATAATCATAATCAAACAAACGCAGTAATTCGCACCGCGCGACTTCTAAATAGCGCGGGTAATTACCATGCCATACCACATTCATTGGATCGCAATCATGAAAAGGAATTTCAATCTCAACATGAGTGCTCAACAACGAGCCTCTACTATGCATATAAACTCCAACGTTTTGTTTGAATAGCGTCAACCGTAAAGCGAAGAACAGCCTCTAGAGGACGGTCTTCATCAAGCAGCGGGAAAAACTCGCTAATGTCTTGATACATACTTTGTACATCACTGGTTAAACTGGCAAATTCAAGCTCACCGCTTTTAATACGTAAACGCAAACCTTGAATACTTGCAAGCAAGGTACTTGCAACCACTTGCTCAGTAAGCTGTAAGATACGTAAGCAATCTCGTGCAGCGATGGTTCCCATGCTCACTTTATCTTGGTTGTGACACTCGGTTGAACGAGAAAACACACTTGCTGGCATGGTTAGTTTTAATGCTTCAGCCGTGTATGCACTGGCACCAATTTGTACCGCTTTAAAACCATGGTTAATGTAACGACGTTCATCATTACTCGCCGATAGATTAGAAGGTAAACCATTGTTATAGCGCGTATCAACTAAGGATGCGATTTGTCTGTCTGCTAAGTCGGCTAAATTAGCAACAGCGGTTTTCATGCTATCCATAACCATTGCAATATGACCGCCATAGAAGTGACCACCATGCAATACGTGTTCACCTTCGCCATCGATAATTGGATTATCATTTGCCGAATTTAGTTCATTTTCAATCATTTGCCTAAACCACGGCAAACTATCTTGCAGCACACCAATAACATGTGGAGCACAGCGAATTGAATACCTATCTTGTAAGCGGTCAGCATTACGCGGGTGTTCTACATGGTTTAAATCTCCACGGATCCATGCAGCTACTTGCTGTTGCCCTGGATGTGGCTTCACCGAAAACAAAATATCATCAAAGTGATGACTGTTACCTTTTAATGCAAGGCTTGCAAGGGCTGTTATACGGCTGGTCAGTTTGGCTAGATAATCAGCTCTATCATAAGCAAGACATGCCAAAGCTGTCATAACGGCCGTGCCATTCATGACTGCCAGCCCTTCTTTCGGGCGCAGCTTTAATGGCTTTAAGCCAAGTTCTTGCATCACCTCTAGACTGTTTTTAATTTCGCCTTTGTAATAAACATCTCGCTCGCCAACCATAGCACCAGCTACATACGAAAGCGGCGTTAAATCACCACTGGCTCCCACTGACCCTTCTTGTGGGATCACCGGTACAATATTGTGATTTAAAAAGTCACGTAATAAATTCAACATCTCCCAGCTAACGCCAGAATACCCTTGCGAAAGCGAGGTTAAACGGGTCGCTAAAATAGCGCGCCCTTGGGCTTGATTAAACACATCGCCGAGACCACAACCATGAAATCGAGTAAGATGCAGTGGTAACTCATTGACTAAATCAAGTGGCACTTTTACGGTTACCGAGTCGCCATAACCTGTGGTAACGCCATATATCACGCCATCATCTTCAAGCAGCTTATCTAAAAACGCGACGGCGCTGTCTATTTTATTCGCAAATTGACGGTCTGATGTTAACGCTACAGCACCTTGCTCTAATGCAATATGAACAATATCTTCGATTGATAAACGCTGTTGGCCAAATACGGTAGTCGAGTGCTCTGACACCTTAGTTCTCCTTATTTTGACTACGAGAAACTTGCTCGTCATTTTGCCAAAAATCATAAAAATTAAACCATTGATACGGATAGGCCGCAGCATAAAAACTGAGCCTTTGCGCATAATCGCTAACAATTTGTTGTAATGTTTGTTGCCTCGTTTTACGGGGTAAAACGAGTTTGTCGGCGTATTTTTCAAAAATCACGCGGTAACATGTTTCGCCATTTGGTTTTTTATCTTTTAAACAAAACAGATGAAACACTGGGCAATCTAACAGCGCAGCTAAAATAAATGGCCCTTGTGAAAAAGGGGCTGGCTTACCTAAAAAGTCCGCTTCAATAACTCTTCCTGCGGTGGTGGTACTGGTTCTGTCACCGACAATCACCACAATTTCACCCTGCTCTACTTTCTCTTTGAGCATAATTGCCATATCTGGGCCAAGATCGGTTACTTGAATGAGGTTTACCGCGACATCCGGATTAATACTTTTCAGTAATTTATTAAACTCAACCGCATGATGTGTAAACACTAATACATTAATCGTTTTACTGTTTCTGTGTTGGCTAAGGGCCCTACATACCTCTAGGTTGCCAAGGTGCGAGCCGATAAAAATAGCTCCTTGCTGTTGCTCATCAAGTTGTTTAAAAAGGGCTTCGTTAGTGTAAAGAATATTATGTTGATGAATTCGCCCAAGCCAGGCATCTATTTTGTCAAAAGCGCTGTCTGCAAAGCAGCGAAAATGACGAAAGCTATCGCGCCAAGTAACAGCTTTGCTATTGCCATTCACCTTACGCGCTTGGGTTAAGAATGCATGAGACGCTTGGCGGGCAATTTTGCCAGTTAAAAACAAATAAAATACCACCGGAAACAACACCAACCACAAGCCTTTTCGGCCAAATACCCGATAACACACAAGCAATATCTGCATGCCTAAGCGATTGCCTCGTTCTTGCATTTTTGACCAGTGCTTTACAGCCATTAGCCAGCCACCTTACGCCAAAGTAACTTAGGTGAGCGTAGCAACATGCCAAAGAATAAACGCGTATGCAGCCACGAAATTCCCACGTTATCATGTAAAGCTCGAAAGTGAGATACACCATTTTCAGGGTAAATGACCTGGGTTGGCAAAAACGTGACCTTAACACCTTGCCAATAAAGCCTGACTAAAATTTCAATATCAAAGTCCATGCGCTTGCCAAGTGTTTGTCTTGTCATTAAATGCTCAACGGCTGCTAAGGGATAAACCCGAAAACCACACATTGAATCAACAATATCAAAGCTGAGCGTTTCTACCCAAACCCAAAAATGGGTGATGTAACGACTCAAATAACGATGCTTAGGCACGGAGCTATCATAAATAGGACAACCACTGATCACCTTGTTAGGTGATGCATTGCTCAGTTCAATCAACTTACTAATATCGGCTAACGAATGCTGGCCGTCGGCATCAACCTGAATGGCATGGCTAAACCCTTGCTGGTAGGCAGCCATCAACCCAGTTTGAACTGCGCCACCCTTACCTTGATTTTGAGCATGGTGAATCAAGGTTAAGAAATCGTACTGCGCGTCAAGCTCTGAAAATACTTGCTTGGCATCTGCGTCACTGCCATCATCAACCATGATTATCGGCAGCTTTAACGCTTTTAGCTCATCGAGTACTGCAGCGATAGCATGGGTGTGATTGTAATTAGGAATAACAATACAAAACTGGTTCATGGCTTAATCACAAAATACAATTCGACCAGACGCATGCTGGCCTTTGTCCGATTGATAGCTAAACAAACATTTACCTTTTGCATTGCGCTCAAGAGTTAGGTTTACCGTCATATCGGGGGTTGTTACTACCTGAAACTTTAACACTTCTAAATCTTGTACTAGTTTGCCAAAACCCAAATATTGCTGAGCATATTTCACTGCCCAATCCAGCTGTACTACGCCTGCTAAAATTGGCGCATCAGGAAAGTGGCCGCGAAAATAATCTAAATCAGCCGCAATGGTTAACGCTAAACTCACGCTAGTTTCTGTTTGTGATAAAACGGCCACCTCTGGGGTTACGTTATTCAGGCTTGGCAAAATACTGCTCCAATGTTTTTAAACTTAATTTAGCTTGGCTGTTAAAAGGAAGTGCATCGATATAGCGCCATTTGCGTGGTAAGCAAATACGTTCAAAGCGGTTTGAGAGGTACGCTTGTAAAGCGCGGTTAACTGCCAGTTTACCCTGCTGTTCAAGCTCCTTATTAGCCTCATCACTGAGTACAACCACCGCGCCAATTTGCACGCGCTTAGCTGGAATAACCACCACTTTTACTTCTTTTACCCAGTCATGGCTTTGCAGATAACTCTCAAGCTCATCTAGGTTTAAACGTTTTTCTTCAATTTTTATCGTTCTGTCTATACGGCCCAACAGTTTAAATTGACCATTTTTATGAATAAGCGCTCTATCATCTAAAGGGAAATTCGATTGCTCTAAAATCGCAGAATCTAGCATCAAGCGCCCTTCATGATTCAGCGATAAAAAATTACCATTAAACGGCTGCCATGGTACATCAACCGCCGCCTGTGTAACTTGTCGATAAGCAATACCGCCGGTTTCGGTACTACCAAATACTTGGGTAGCTGGGCGAGCTAACTGGTTAAATAAAGTTTCGGCATGTTCATTGTTGAGTGGTCCGCCAGAGGAAAATAACCACTTAATTTTGTCGCGTTCAGGAATTAACACATTATCAGCACATAAACGGCCAAGTTGCGCAGGGCTTGAAACGAGCGCTGCATAACGAATATTTTTTAGTCTTTGCGCAATATGTTCAGGATACTGAATTTGTTCACTATCAATTATATGGCCTTTCGCCAACGGCCAAAGTAAACGAAATAATAAGCCGTAAATATGCTGATGCGAAACAGTTGCTAAAAACGTAAATTGGCTGGGTAAGTCAAATGACATTGAAAGTACTGCAAGCTCTCGATTTAATACCCGCCACGGTTTCACAATCGGTTTAGATTGTCCTGATGAGCCTGAAGTATAAAATATAACCGCTGTGTTTGTTGGCCATTGTAAACGGTTAGTTTGCAAAGGCGTGTGACCAAGACTTTGCTCAAGGTTAGTAAAAAGCACATCATCATTGATATTGGTCGCATCGCCGGCAAAAAAAGCAGACTGAGCAAGCAATAAGCTTAATGTTTCATGCTGACCATTAGGTGGCAAAATAACATTATAACCACTACACGCTAAGGCAAATAAGCGCACTGCAAATTGGTAGGTATCAGGATGGAATAACACCACATGGCTGCCAGCTTTAAGCGCTGTGAGCTTACTTTGATAAGCCGCAATATCAGCAAAAAACTGTGTTTGTGTTATTGGCTGCCCTGCAACAACAAATGCAGCGTCTGGGTGAAATTTCAGGTTACTCGCTACCATTACTTTTAACCTTTTGTCTAACAAGCCATTCCACAAGGCCTAAGAGAGCTATCAGAATATAGGCTATTAATCCGTTATACAGAGTCCATGTCTGTAACGAAGTAAATAGGCTAGTGTATAACGCAATACTGCCATTAATAATAAAAAACGCGCACCAAATTTTAGTAACTTGGCGCGTGTAATTAACCCCTTTTTCATCAAGCTCGGGCTCTTTAATTCGAGCAAAACTTTCAATGACTGTTGGGCCACTTTTCAGCGAATAAGCAAAGGTTACTGCCATTACCGTATTTATAATAACGGGGTAAAGTTTTAAACCCAGATCACTGTTAAAAAACTGCGTTGTTGCTAACGCGATAATAGCCAAAATAGAGGCTGGCTTTATCCATGGCATAGATGTGAGTAACTTCTTGCTAAGTAAAAGCCTTAATCCTAACAATACCATCAATACCAAGCTCACTTGCCTTAATGAGATATGCTGTAATCCAAAATACACAATAAATGGGTATAAAGATAAGCATACTAAGAGCAGTGTTGTGGTTATCGCTTTGAGCATAGTAATGTTTATGAAACGAGTTTTTCTACTTCGTTTACAACATCTTGCACAGTACGCACTTGCTTAAATGCATCTGGCTCAATTTTCTTACCAGTAATTTCGCGTAGTTTTACAACTAAATCAACAGCATCAATGCTATCAAGATCTAGGTCTTGATACAGGTGCGCATCTAGGCTGATATCATCAGCATCGATCTCAAATTCATCTACTAAAATGCCCTGTAAAACGTTGTAAATGTCAGCAGCGGTTTTCATGCTTATTCCTACTTCTAAGTCTGTATTATGATTGGTGTTGGTTAATAAATTCTGCCAATGCATCTACCGATGCAAAATGGGCTTTTGTTTGTTCTGAGTTTGCGTCAATTTTAACGTTAAACTCTTTTTTAATGGCTAAGCCAAGCTCAAGCGCATCGATACTATCTAGGCCTAAACCATCAACAAACAAAGGTTGGTCATTTTCAATATCATCCACGGTAATATCTTCAAGATCTAAGCTGCTAATGATTAATTGTTTTATTTTGTTCTTTAGTTCAGTCATAGGTGCCTGAGTTCCTCTGAAAAGTAATGTTGCAAATCACGGGTTAACTGTCGTGCTTGCATAGCGGGTTGTTCATTATTAAATGTGTCGTTAAACGTAAATGGTTCACTGGCAAAGCGCATCCCAAAATGCGCTTTTGTTGCGGCAACGCAATACCATGGTGTGCCTTTGGTCAAAGTACTGGGTTTCATACTAATCAGCACTGAGGTTATAGGGGCTTTACAACGCGCAGCAATATTCGCAGCGCCACGCTTAAATGTTAACTGTTCACCTGGGGTTGTGCGGGTGCCTTCAGGAAAGATTATCAGATTATTTCCAGCAGCGAGTGACGCTTCACAATCATTCAGTAACTCTTGTGGGTCTTCATTACTAATATAACCTGTGCCTTTAATTACACCGCGCATAAATGGATTTTTAAATAAGTGTGCTTTGACCACGCAGTCAGCATTTTTAATCACAGATATCAGCACCACAACATCAATTAATGAAGGGTGATTGGCAAGTACTAACTGCCCTTTAAGATCATGAAATTTCTGTTTATCTTGCACAGAAAAATGGATAGCACCAGTGTAATGCATCAAGGCAACAAAGAATTTAAAACTATAGTGAACCGTTAAACGGGCTTTTTGCTTACGTTTCGCTTGGCAAGGTTCAAATAAACGTTGTAAAGGCAAAACCAACAAAGTGAGTACAATACCGCCAAAGCCAAATACAGAAAAACAAAACCCAGTTGCCAGTACCCGCCAAATTTTATTCAACTTAATGTAAACGTTAGTCGCCATGGTACTGTAGCATCCAAGCTGATTGTTGATGTGAAAGCAGCGATTGTGATCCTTTGCTTGTTAAAGCAGCTGCTAATTGCAAACTCAGTGGTAAACACGAGTCACTTTGAGTATGTTCTGATTCAGGAAGTTTTGTTAATTCAAAATACGGCTTACCGGCCTGCGCTGTTGATAATACGAACGATACACTATGAGCAATTTGTTGCTCGTCGCTAAATGGTAAGTATTCATCAGGTAATACACTTTCGGCATGGGCAATTAAAATTTGCTGCTCTACACCACTATGAACACGGGCAAAACCATCAATCATGGCTGAAATAATGCTGTCTTGGCCACCAGCGATAGCATTCATTGGGGCTTTATTTTTTGCAATAATCGAAAATAATCCGGTTGCAGCATTATGTACACTCAAACCAAATGCGGTTGGAGATAGCGGTTCTTGTTCGACGAGTGAATGTAACAATTGCGCTGTTTTTGGTAAGTCGCCATGACGAGATGAAAAATTAACGGCTAGCTGCTGATGCTCGCCTTGCGCTTGATGCATAGTATGAAGCGCCATTTTCATAAACGGGCTTAAGCGGCGGCGCTGCATCGGTGCAACCCAGCTTAAATCAAGGTCAGCAATATTGAGATGGCTTAATTCTGCTATTTGTTGCTCGGGTGCAACCCATAAACACAAATTATCAACAACAAATTTCACAAATATTATTCTTATAACGCCAAACGATTGCTAATTTTACCTATTAGCTACAAAAAAGTAAAACAATGGTGCTTAATTACAGCCGCAATTAAGCACTCATTCATTTTTATCGTAAAATAACGTCTTTTTCGGTTAAAAGTTGTGCTTTTTCACCAACTATATCAGCAATATCAAGTTCGTTAATGTAACCTAAACCGATCTCTTGCTGTGCACGTGTAAGTGGCACATAAGGAAGACGGAACACAGGATTTACCGCGCCTGTCATCATCAGCGCCGTATTGATTGCAATTGGATTAGGCTCGCAGAATAACCAGCCCATAAGTGGCTGTAGTTTTGCATTAAGTGCATCATTTTGTTCATCCATCAACTGACGGAATAAGCCAGGGATGATATTTGATGTAACCGAGATAACACCGTGCGCATTATGAATATGCCTTGCATCATGCGCTTCATCATCGTTACCTGACCAACAAGCAATGCCTTGCTGTTCATAATGAGCAATACGCTCATTGCCACCGCACTCTTTTACACCGATAAAGTTTTCGTGCTTCGCAAGTGGCTCAATGATATCTGGTGTTAAATCTTGGCCTGTACGACCTGCGACGTTGTAGATAAACGCAGGACCAATATCAAGTAAACGGTTAAAGTGCTCTTTCACACCCGCCAGCGACGTACGCCCATAATATGGGTTTATTTGCAGGGCTGCATCCATACCGGTGGCAAAACCATACTCGGTTGCTTTAATTGCTTCACGCGTATTGTTGCTACCTGTATTACCAACAATTAATAAACGGTCCGAGAATTTGCTAACACTGTGAGCAATTAGCATTAAGTGTTCTTCCCAATTCATTAATTGGCCTTCACCTGTGGTCCCACCCACAATGATGCCATCAACACCAGCTGCAATTTGCTGTTCAACAAGGTCGTCATAACATGCAAGATCAATTTCACCATTGGTTAAATAAGGTGTTTTTATAGCGGTGATCAAACTTGCTTGTTTAATTGTTTCTAGGTTGCGCATAACTTTTTTAATGTTTGGAAAATTTGCGCTAGTTGTATCATAAACACGGGCATTTTCCGAGTAGTGTGATGCAATAAATAAAAATACTTGAGAAAAAATCAAAGTTAAGCCAAAATCAAACACTGTATAAATTAACAGTGTTTATTGTGAGTATTTGATAATGCAACTTTCAAAATTTTTGGCAACCTACTTTTATACTACCGAAGAGCTGTGCCATACCCTCTCAATTGATGAGGAAACGCTATCGGCATGGCAACAAAGTAGTTTATTTCCAAAACCGAGTTATTGTTTGCAGAGCCAATTAGAATGCAGCTCGTATTCGGGCATTTATCAATGCGAAGAATATCAAGATTATTACCCTCGTGGTGCCGCTAGTTGGGGGCAATTAATTATCAAACATGACATAACCTCATCCTGCCAAGCGTTTAATTATTTTGCTCAGCAATATTCAAATCAACTCAGTAAGCTTGCTGAGCAAGGCTTTGCTATCGATGAAGAATTATTTGGCAGTGAAATTGACGAGCACTTACAGCAAGTTTGGCAACAGTTTTTATGCAGTAAATACGGTGTGCTCACACAAAATGGCTTAGTTGAAGAAGCCGTACAGCTCGACGTAGCTAAGTTATTGATTGATGACATTACTGAATTGCGTACTAAAACAGGTTTAAGCGTAGAAGAGCGCCAAAGCTTACATAAGGCACTCAAATTAATGAACCGCGCGTTAAGCCATGGTACGGGCAACGAAGGTAAAAACACCTTGCGCCATCGTTATATTGATGATGTCGTTGCAAAATACGACCTATCGGTAAAATAACTGCTCATTTTGCGCTTTAAATGAAGCGCAACTGAATAACCGCACAAAGTTACAACAGTGTTTATTTTGTTATAAATAGGTTAATACAATTTGCTACCTTTGTTTTGTAGGTTTTCATCTGCTTGATCGATAGATTGGTCTGGTTGAGTTATTGCTCTTGTCATGTTTGTTGTTTTGGCACCTAGCAATAATTCCTTTCTTCCAAACTAATTAAATCAAAATACAGGATGAAAAGATGAAACCTTTTCCAAGGCTTGGTCGCTTAAAGGCGACCTACTTAGCCATGCTCGGCTTATCGATTGCCCAACCAGCAACCGCAGAAGAATCATTTGTTACACAACAAAGTAAAGCGGATGCCCTTACATTCACTTTGATCACTGGGGACAAAGTGTCGGCTGTTGTCAATAAAGACGGCAAGCTAGGCGGCATTCGATTAGTGAATGCAGATGGTTCAGATACATTCACCAGTATCTTTAAACGTGGTAACAACACCTATGTAGTTCCAAACCATGCACAAGCTTTAGTAGATTCAAATGCGATTGATTTAGAGCTTTTCAATATTAATAAGTTATATGAATCGGGTTACGATGATGCATCAACCGACGCCCTTCCCGTCATTGTTGAATACCGCGATGGCACCCTTGCAGGACCTGCAGTCCCAGCAACGCTTGCTGGTATGTCATTAACCGGTGAAATTGAGCTAATCGACAGCGCCGCATTTGCAATCAGCAAAGACAAAGCAGCGCAAACTTGGCAAACCCTTGTTGCACAAGCTGACGTCGAAGGTATTTGGCTTGATGCTGTCGTTCATGCTCACAAGGTCACTCAGTCAGAAACACTGACTCCAACAGTCCCGCTTACCGGCGCATATGGTGAGTCAGCGATTAACTATAATGGCGCAGGTATTAAAGTTGCTGTACTTGATACAGGCTATGATACCGAGCACCCAGACTTACAAGGTCGCGTCATTGCATCTCGTGATTTTACGTATTCGAGCAACGGTGTAGATGATTTAAATGGTCATGGTACTCATACAGCCTCAACCGTTGCAGGCAATGGTCATGAGTCAGAAGGTAAATGGGTCGGTGTGGCACCAGCTGCCGATTTAATTATCGGTAAAGTACTTGGTAATACAGGAGGAGGATCAACCTACGGTATTTTAAATGGCATGCAATGGGCGGTGCTTTCAGAGCACGCTGACATTGTAAATATGTCATTGGGTGGCACAGCAACAACCTGTAGTGGCCCATTGGTTGAGATGGTTGAAGCGCTGAGCAATAAGGCCTTATTTGTTATCTCTGCGGGCAATAGCTTTACCCGTGAAACAATTGGTTCACCGGGCTGTGCGCCAAGTGCATTAACCGTAGGTGCTATTGATCGTGACGGCAATACGGCGTCGTTCTCTTCACGCGGCCCATCGCCAGATGGCCACTCAGCAAAACCAGATATTGCCTCGCAAGGTGTCTCTGTGGTTGCCGCAGCATCTGGTGGCTTAGGTGATACGGCTTACCGCGTGTATTCAGGTACATCAATGGCAGCCCCGCATGTTGCCGGTGGTGCTGCAATTGTTATGCAAGCTCGCCAAGATCTTACGCCAAAAGAAATTAAAGATGTGCTCACATCATCCGTATTTAGTGGTAACTCACACGTCCTTGAGCAAGGTGCCGGTGCCATGAATATCGACCGCGCCATTAACCAAGCTATTGTGGCTCCTGCGAACCGTGAACTTGGCTATTTTGATAATGCTAATAATGCATTTACAGAAACACAGATCACGCTAACAAACACCTCTGATGAAAGTATTAAATTAAAATTGAAATTAGACTTAATTGGTGAAGATGGCAAAACACAATTACCAGCGACCTTGGCAGGGTTAGATGTTAACTCTGTGACAATCCCAGCCAAAGGTGTTGCTCAAGTTCCTATGTGGATTGACCCAAGTGTGGCACTTAATAACAGTGCTTATGGAGCAATTACAGGTCGTATCACAGGCACAACTGTTGGCAATACTGATCAGCAAGTGACAGTGCCAGTGTCATTTTGGATTGACCAACCTCACGTTAATTTAACGGTTAACCTGACTGACCGCTGGGGTAATCAAGCAGGCTCGCCATCAAAGCTTTACTTAATTAATGAAGAAGATGATTGGGGCAGTCTTGTTAGGCTCACTGGCGGTAAAGCCAATATCGATGTACCTGCAGGTTACTATACGTTGATTGCTAACATTATGACTTACGATAATCAGCAAACCAGCTCTGGTTTAGTTGAATCAGCGGCACAAATGGCTGTATTAAATCGTAAGATTGATGGCAAAACAGAGATTAACTTTGATGCACGTAACGCTCAACCTGTCACCTTTAAAGCTGACCAGCCTCTTGATCCACAAGGTTATTCATTTGGCTTTACTTACGCGATTGACGATCAAGAAGTTGCGAAGCTTGCAGCTATCGAAATGGCACCTGATTACGTTAATGATATGTATGCATGGTCACAAGGTCATGACGATCGTTTTCGCTCATTTATCACCACCCTCGCGGTGGCTCCAGAAACAACCGTCACTATGCAAAACGGGGTTGAACTTGATTACATCAAACAAGGTTTAGCACTGTCTTTTCATGGTGAAGGGTCTGCAGAAGTCGTGCCAGTAGGTGATGCCGGCTACAGCACTGATTGGAGTCAATTTGAGTTAGACGGAAAAATAGCGCTTATTGCGAATCCTAATTACCTCACGTCGTACATGGTCGGTAACGCGATGAAACATGGCGCTAGTGGCGTGATCTTTTACCGCCCTGGTCGTGGCGGCCGATATAAAGGCGCGATCACAGGCACACCAAAAGTACCCGTGATTGGTATTAGTACCGAACAAGGTGAAGCCTTAATGGCAGAAATCGAAGCTGGCAACAATATCGTTAGCTGGTCTGGTATTGCGGCTGAACGCTCACCTTATGCCTATTCAATCAACCACATTACTGATGGCCGAATTCAATCTGGGCAAATCAATGTTGCTGAGCATAAAATGCATAAAATGAGTGCGTCTTATCATTCGCAAAATGATGAGCGCCCGGCATGGACTGATGTTATGGCAATGACCAACAGTACGGGTGAGTTCTACTCGACAGGTAGCTCGCAGTTAATTATGTTGCCTCATCAACGTGATGAATATTACACAGCAAGTGCAAAAAATGCGTGGACGAATGTCGTTAGGCCAAACTATCAAATTCAAAGTGCAGGCGCTTACTTTGATGGCCCACGCGCAATGACTGAAGGTGCTGAGCAAAGCACCACTTGGTTTAAAGGTCCTCGTGCTGGCAGCTTAGGCAGCAGTGGCTCAGCGATTATTAGCCGCGATACCAATGTCCTTTACTTTAATCTTGCTTCGTTTGGCGATGCTGAAAACCATGATGGTATTTTTGGTTATATGGGTAGCTCAGCCTTTGGTTTAAAAGTAAATGGTGAGCCAACCTCTCCGTATCAAGGCACGTTAACGCTTGAACCGGGCTCTCATCAAATTACCTTAGAAATGCGATCTTATGCCCGCGGTGTCGGTGAGCGCTCTCCGGTCAATGATAAACTTGGTTCTCTTTACCAAGGCTTCTATACATTTACGGCTGACGAGCAACAACAAGGTGTTCAGCCAATTTTAGTGCCTATGATTGATTTACCTGTTGATATTAATAACAGCATGAAAGCAGGTGAAGCGGCTCACGTTAAGTTAACGGGTTTATTGGATGGTGTAGGTGAAGTGGCGCTGGCAGATGTACAATTCCAATATGCGTACGGCCAAGAATGTACGATTGCTAACGTGCCTGCTTATATCTATTGCCCTGTATCAACCAAGTTCTCAAGCGAAAACTGGTTAGATGCACAGGTTGAACACATTGACGGTAAATGGGTGGCAACTATCCCTAATACTGGCAACGTCGGTGACTTTGTCCATATTCGTACGATTGTTTCTGATTATGGTTCAAGCCAAGCTGAGCAAATTACCATGCGAGCTTACATGTTAGATTAATTAGTTAGCGCTAATCAACAAAGCCGCCTTCGGGTGGCTTTTTTAATCTAAAAACAACATGGTCAAGTATTAAGAATCTAAATGCTCGTACTGACCACGATACACTTCAAACGTTTTTACGACAGTGTGTTGCTCTTTACTTAGATTATCAAACCAGGTATCGAAACGCTCATCATCATCTTGTTCACTCAGTGCTAAATACTGTGCCAACAACTCAATAATATCGTTGTGAGTACACGACAAGGTGTCTACATGATTAGCTAAAACAGAATGGTCTTTATCGCGAAGCGTGTTCATTACATTTTGATCTAGTTCTTCACGGCTAGTTTTATCATTCACTTCCATATCCCTCTTTAAAATAAGCACGCATACCTAGTTATAACAGCCTTATCGACAATATCCAGCTTTTTAAATCTAACTGCTTATTGATTGTTCAGCTTGTACAAATTTAAGACAAGAAAATATAAATAAGAATCATTTTTATCTTGACCCAAATAGTCGACCACTCTACAATCGCTACATTATCACATAACAAATAGGTGCATTATGAAGCCAAATATCCACCCTGATTACCAGCAAGTCGCGTTTCATGATACAGCGGCAGACAGCTATTTTATTATTGGTTCGACAATCAAAACTTCGCGCACGATTGAACTTGAGGGCAAAACCTACCCTTATGTGCCAATTGACGTATCAAGCGATTCACACCCGTTTTATACCGGTAAGCAAAAAGCCGTTGCAAGCGATGGCCGTGTTGCTGCGTTTAATCGTCGTTTTAAAAGCTTAGCGAGCAAATAGTTGCTATAAGGAAAGAACATGAAAGTATTAAGTTCATTAAAAAGCGCGAAGAACCGCCCGGGCTGCCAAATCGTAAAGCGTAAAGGTCGTGTCTATGTTATTAATAAAGACAATCCGCGCTTTAAAGCCGTTCAAGGTAAAAAGAAAAAGCGTTAAAAAAGGTGCCTAGGCACCTTTTTTAAATTAAAGTAATTTTAACTCAATAACTTACTTACCAAATAGCAATTCCCAAAAACCTGGCGGCTCATGGAGCTCATGGTATTTTTTACGTAGCTCATCAATAGATTTAAGCGGCGCTTTTGCTGCTTCAAGGCCACGAGTCGTTGCAAGTTGCTTAGCTTGCTTTGCTTGATTTATGACTTTATCAAGCCCTTCTAAAGACGCCGTTTTATGCTGTTTAAAATCAGCTGTTTTGGCTGTCTCTAACAACTCAATAAATTCATCAATAGCGGTATTAAAGGTAGCTAAATCAGTTGCTCGCACTGAGTTTTTATAAGCAAGCCCCATGTTTTTCATATTGGCCTCAAGATCAATATTGTTGGCCGCGCTCAGACTGGAAAAAACAATTAAAAAACTAATAAAAATGGCTCTCATACACCCTCAACCAAATATAAATTATGCGCCCATTATAAAGCGAAACGCTACGTAAGCCTAATATCAAACTTAACGATTCAAGCTATACTCTTCCCTATCGGTCTTTTAACCTAATAAAACTATGCTTAAAACGGTATTTTTCACTATCTGCCTATTTTGCTTACCGAGTGTTTTTGCCAAGCAAAGTATTATTTTTATAAACCCCGGTCATGCCGATACCAATGTCACGGGCCCGTTTTGGTTTGAAGTGTCGCAGTTGATGCGTGACGCTGCCAAAGACTTTGATCTCGATTTAACGATTCATTATGCCAACCGGAATCATATTGAAATGAAGTCATTAGTGGCTAAGGCGCTTAAAGCTAAGCCAGATATGTTGATTTTAGTTGATGAGAAAAGTGTGCTTACCCAACAACTTTTGAGCTTAAAGCACATCTCTACGCCCATCTATTTTTTACTTAACCGCCCATCAGAACAAGAACTAAACCGTTTGATTGATCAGGGTATTAATATCGCAGGTAGCGTGGTGCCCGATAATAAACAAGCGGGGCAACTATTAGCCGATAAGCTAATAGAACAAACGCAG
The DNA here is from genome assembly GCF_002964625.1 of Pseudoalteromonas sp. T1lg21. Lineage (NCBI taxonomy): Bacteria > Pseudomonadati > Pseudomonadota > Gammaproteobacteria > Alteromonadales > Pseudoalteromonadaceae > Pseudoalteromonas > Pseudoalteromonas sp. T1lg21. The sequence goes on along the minus strand of NZ_PQBX01000061.1, from coordinate 342,945 downwards.
CACACGGCTAATATTTTCGCGATAAATGGTGATTACACGACCCATGCAGCACTTGATAGAGAGCATGGTTTAGAGCAAAGTGTTCAAACACATGATAATGCGACTATCACCGCGAAAACAGTTGCCAACTGGTCAGCAACACAAGCGTATCGCCAGAGCCTCGGCTATTTTAGCCATCAACCAAGTATTAATATTGTTTGGGCTGCCAACGATGCCATGGCAATAGGGGCGATTGCAGCGCTTGATGAGTTAAACAAACGCAAAGATGTAAGGGTTGGTGCAATAAATTGGCCACTCAGCGTTGTAGCAGAAAAAATAGACGTCACTATCGGCGGTCATGTTACGTTGGGGGCGTTTGCATTGGTAAATATTTATGATTTACTGAATAAGCACGCAACCGGACCTATGCATCATGAAGTGGCCATTTTCAGCCAACATAACGAACAAACGCTCAAGCTAGTTGAACAAATTCACAGTGATAACTTAGCAATTAACTTTCGCGTTTTCAGTAAAGCGAATAAAAATCCCCTTCCCTTTTGTGTTGAATCACTTCTCTTAGAGGCAACAAAAAGCGCACTGTAAAGGGCGTTGACAGTGCGCTTTTAAAGGGTTTAAAGCTATAGTGATTGTAAAAAGCTAATTAACTGAGCTCTTTTTTCACTGTTAAGCTCTGTAAATTCACGCTTACTTTTTTCAGCTTCACCACCATGCCATAAAATCGCTTCTTCAAGTGTGGCTGCGCGCCCATCATGTAAGAAACCTGCGGCAGGGTTAACTGTTTTCGTTAAACCAATCCCCCAAAGCGGACGCGTTTTCCACTCACGGCCTGTTGCCATAAAATCACGACGGTTATCAGCAAGCTCTTCACCCATGTCATGTAACAACATGTCGGTAAATGGCCAAATTTCTTGCCCTTTTACAGCCGCAGGCGCTGCAATACCGCCCAACAATAAAGCGGCACCATTTGCGGTTACAAAACGAGGCGTATGACAACCAGTACAGTTTAATTCGTTGAATAAACGTGCACCGGCTTTAACATCTTCGTCGGCAACATTACGACGAGCTGGCACAGCAAGCGTTTCTGCGTAAAACACGACCGTATCAGAAAACTCATCACTCGCTTCTGGCAATCCTTGCTCATCAGAACCGGTATCTTGATAGTTAGTACGAGATAAATAACTTTCGTGCATTAATGTATTAGCAATGCTTTCTTCAGGGAACAATGAGTTGGTTACCCCCATGTCACCACGCAGTGCACCTAGTGATTGCTGTCTGACTGATGGTGTACTGGCTTTCCAACCAAATCGTCCAAGTGACACAGGGTTTTCATCACCCGCTTGAGCCTTAACAGCATCAAATACCCAGTTTGCTTTACCAGAAATTCCATCGTTGTCGGCATCATCAACATCTTCAAGGGCTAAAATATCTTGCTCTTCAATCGCTTCAAGCAATCCAAGACCAAAGACAGGCATGCCATTACGGGCACTAAAACGTACATCTTCATTGGCAAGGGCACTTAAACTGAAGTTTTCAGGTGAGTCCCATGCATTGTCGATAGTAAATACCGGCTTTTTCAACGTGACAGTACTACCATCCGGGTAGCTAAACTCCGTGTAATCATAGCTTAGATATACATCAGCTTGGCCACCAAAATTATGCGTTTGCCAGTCTTCACGGGCTTGTAAAATCCCCCGATGAAAGAGTTGATCCCCAAACCCTTCAACGCCTGTAGCCTGACAAAAATCATTGACACTACTTGGCATTTCACACACGCCATCAGCTAAGCTAACGCGTAAAAAGATCCCTGCATCATTCGCTAACTTCACAGTTTGCTGTTCAGCGGTTGGAACAATGGTACTTGGGCGACCATCTCGTTGGTGACAAGCATTACAGTTATTGTTATTAAAAACAGGCCCTAAACCATCGAGTTCCGGGTGTGCATCATTCGGGGCTGTCGTAAAGGATGTTTCAAAATTAGCATCGCCAGTTAAGTGAATATCGAGTTCTGAATCACTTAAATTAGGCATAGGTGTAGAGAAACCATGGCCTGAATTATTGGTATCGAGGGCTGTCGCATCACCTGCCAAGGCAACGACATCAATATAATTTGGATCAGTTTCGCTGCTTGTCGGTGGTGGTGTTGTCGTTTCGTTCGCGCTTTTATCGCTGGTTTTACTTCCACATGCCACTAAAGATATGGCTGTGAAAGCAAATAGAATTGGTTTAATTGCTTTTACATTCATGACGGTATCTTGTAAAGAGGGGAAGCAGATGCTTCCCCAGCGATTATAAATTCCACTCTTTGATAAGTGGCACAACTTCTTCTTCAAGGGTCGCTTGTAATTCACCTAGCGCATCAATCGCTGTTTGAATTCGAACGCGACCAGCATCATCCTTAATCGCTTGTCTAAATGGCATATCATCTGCGCCTGCAATGGCATCAATCGCTGAAATCGCTGCTGAAATTTGAGTTTCAACTTTCGCTGCTAGTTCAGCGTCACCGGCATTGATAAATGCTTTAAGACCTGGGCTGTCGTTTTCATCGCTGAATGTGCCTAAAAACACATTTTGTACACCAACAATGTTGTTGCTAAAGTCAGTTAATGAGTTCCAGCTATATTGTGATTCAACCAATGATGTGTCAGCTGTGTCTTTGCTAGTACCAAATGGTTCTGCAATTTTACCGTTACCTACCTCATCAACAATACCAATAACCCCATTGACTAACTCTTCGATAACACCTAACTCAGATGAGTATTTATCATTGCCCGGTGTTAATAAATAATCTTTATAAGCAGGTTCATCATCCGCATTTGCAGAGATAACCCATGCATCAACAAGGCTTTGTGTATGAATATTAAATACTTCAGCACATGCAATTAAGTATTCCATTTCACGCACAGTCATTTCGTCAATTGACTTATCGTTATCTTCAACGCCATTACCGAATAATAAGAACTCCATGGTGTGGAAACCTTGTACACCATCGTCAAAGTTCTTCACATTATCAGCAGAGAACGTTGTGTTACTTGCAAGTAGTGCTTCTAAATCAGCGGTATTCAGTGGCCAAGTATCAAGATGTGGATCAATTGATAAACTATCAACAGGACCAAAGATATGTGACTCTCCTTGCTCCCAGAATACACGTGCATCTTTCCAAGCTTGTTGAGCAGCAGCCAGCGCAGCTTCGTTTTTGTTTTCTAATAATGTGAGTGTCGCGTTATGTAGAACCGTTGCCTTGCTGTTTAGCATTTCGTAACCATCAACAATTACTTGCTCAGTTACGTTTTCAATTAAGTCAGTTGCATCATAGCTAAAGCCTGTTACTTCAGTAACGGGTGTGCTTGTATCTGAAGAATCATCCGAAGAAGACGAACCACATGCAACAAGTGTTGACGCTAAAATGACAGCTGTGATGCTGTTTAATACAGTTTTCATCCCAAGGTTCCTTTATAGTTCTGTTGAAAATTTATAGCCAAGAGAGGCGCTAAAGTGAGTCGTGTCATCGATATCGTCTTGTGCGTAATAACGTTGACCGCCCTGAAGTTTTAGAATTAAGTTTTTGTTTGGAAGGTAATTTAAACCAAAGTTAAGCTCACGAATGTCGTAACGATGGATAGCCGCACCACTGGCCACTTCAAGCATTGGATTGGCATAATCAAACGAGGTAAATACATACAGCGGCGAAGATAAATCAAACAGCCCCTGCATATTATAAGCGGCTTCTACAAATGCAGATTCAGCTTTGCTACCAAGCTGTGCAAAGCTTCCCGGACGAAGACCCGGCGTAGTTTTATTAGCAGCAGTGATAGCAACTGAGTCTTCTAACTCGCCATATAAGTACTGACCACGGAACACAAGATCATCTAACGTCCATGCACCATGTAACCCGAGAATAGACACGTTTCCATCCACATCAAGTTTGCCCTGATTGCGACGGTTATCAGATGTATTTGCCGTATAGTAACTAACACCAAACCCTTTACCGGCTTTAACATTGCCATAATCAAGGCGTAATGTGAGCGCTAAATCATCTGCAGTATTTTCTTCAAAGCGTTGCTGTGCACCACCCGCGACCCAATTAGTCGAACGGAAGTATTCAGAGTTAAGACCCGTCGTCACCAATGTTTGCAGTGTAAAGTCAGACCAACGAGAAATTAAGTTAACCCCAGTTTCATGCCAAACTTGCGGGATCATAGTTGCCTCACCCCAATGGCGAGTCGTGGTAAAGTATTGATCTGGCTTATTTAAGTCTGTGCCTAAGCCTACCGGAACATATATATGACCAAACTTGACTGTAAAGTTAGGGTTATATTCATATTCTAGCTGTAGCTTTTCGACAATAACTTCACCACCCGCTTCAACTTCTGATTCAAATTCGCCAAATTCTTCAAAGCCGTCGTATTCAAGCGTGGTACCTGTACCGCCGTGTTCATACTCAAGTTCAAATTCGACTTTCCATTTATCATCAATTTCATATTCGAACTCAGTAACAACACGCTCTAAATCTGTTGTGGCGCGGCGCTCTGGAGAAGTATCTTGAACGTTGGCAAATACTTCGTCATTTTTATAAAGCAAAGTACCGTAGCTTTTAAAAGTAAGTTTTGATTCTTTTTTGCTTGCGACTGTAGCAACGGGTGCTGCCTGCTCAGTAACAACTGGGGCTTTTTGTTGCACTGCAACTTGCTGGGTGTTTTTTGCTTCTAATTGACTTTTTAAGTAATCAATCGCTTTTTGTTGTTCAAGGAGTTGTTGTTGAAGTTTTTCGAGTTGAGCTTGCATGTCATCATTTGCAACACTGTACAGTGGAGTCAAAGCCAATGACACAGCGAGAGAGAGTACTGCTTTCTTCATTGTAAAACGCACCTAAAAATAAAAGCAGAATGATAATAGTTGCTTTTTACATTGTAAATATTGTTAACCATATTTTTTGAGAAAAAAGGTAATTTAGATTAAACAAGCTTTATTTACTAAGACGATTTCACTATAAATTAGGGCAGAGTGATAATTTGGTGTGTAATAAGGTAGTATTGTACGATAATTTTGAATTATTTGTTAACAAGCAAACCCTACGGTGGGCTTGCTTGTTAACGAACGGATTTGCATGAAAAGTTTATTTATTACTGAGCCAAACCGCTTGGTAAGGAGCCAAAGACAAGGTTTGAGTATGTTCTGCAATCACTTCTGCGGTGATCAGATCTTTCCACTGCTCTGTTTCTATTAAATTCAAATCAGCAAGGGTGAGTGTTTGTACCTCATCACTAATGTTATAAACACAAAACATGCTCTGTGAACGGTTAATACTTTGTCGCCAAAAACCAAATAACCCCTCGCTTAAATGCAACGTATATTGGGTTGCATTAGGGTGAAATGCACTTTGTGCCTTACGAATAGCCATTAGGTTTTTCATCGCTTTAAACACAGTACGATGATGAGCATTTTCGTTACTCAGCTTTGCCAATAAATCAGATTCCTGCCAACGGTGACGGTTAATCGCTCGGTTATGCTGGCTATTTTCAAAGCGATCATAATCGTTGGTAGTACCAAGTAGACTATGAATATACAAACCAGGAATACCTTCAAGCGCAAACATAATGGCATGCGCACATAAAAAGCGAGCAACACCCCACTTATCAGGGCCTTGATGCGTTCCTTGCAGTGCATCAAATAAGGCAATGTTTAACTCATAAGGGGTGTTGGTACCATCTGGTGCGGTACGTAATGAGACTTTACCGCCATATTTTGCAGTTGTACTTACCATTTCCGCTATTTGCGCTTGATCGAGCAGGCCTTCAACGGGGCGTAAACCAATGCCATCATGAGATGCGATAAAGTTAAAGTAAGCCGTACCTTGTTGGGCTGGCGGCATACTCATCATCCAATGTTTTAATGCGGTGCTGTCACCACTGAGCAAAGTGTGCAATAACAGCGGTGGCAGTGAGAAATTGTAAATACAGTGCGCTTCGTTGGCATTACCAAAGTACGACAGGTTTTCGCGGTTAGGAATGTTAGTTTCAGTGATAATAATCACATTAGGTTCAACATGCTCAATAAGGGTACGCAGTAACCTGATCACCTCGTGAGTTTCAGGTAAGTTAATGCAGCGGGTATTAAGCTTTTTCCATAAAAATGCCACTGCATCAAGACGAAAAATACGTACACCATTATCTAAGTAATGGCGAATTATCCCCACAAATTCATTAAGCACATCTGGGTTGGCAAAATCAAAATCGACTTGGTCATGACTAAACGTACACCATACATGTTGCAAACCATCTTTTGTTTCAACCGCTTGTAAAAGCGGTGATGTACGCGGGCGAACAACTTGCACAAGGTCGTCACTTGGGCTCGCGGTTTTAAAGTACCCTTTCCCCGGCTCTTTACCTTGGATAAAGTTTTCGAACCAGACGCTTCGGCTTGAACAATGGTTAATCACTAAATCGGCCATCAACCTGACATCGGCTGAAATATCGCGAATATGCTGCCAATTGCCAAGTGCTTCATTCACTTGCACATAGTTCATCACCGCAAAACCTTCGTCGGAGCTATATGGGTAAAACGGCAAAATATGCAGGGCATTGAGTTCAGGCAAACACTGGTTTTTAACAAAGCGATGCAAGGTATGCAAAGGCGGCTCTTCAGGCTTAGCAACCGCGTCATCCGTATTAGCATGACGAATGATAGAATCACCATAAGCGATTAAAATCATATCTTGCTCATCCCAACGGTTTTTATGCGGCGTCGGGTCGCGAACAGGATCATCACCTTGCATCGTATTGATCAGCCTGTCGGCAAGTTGTTCAAGGGTTGTTGGTAGTTCAACCTCAGCATAAATACACGTTAAATGCTGTATAACCCGTTGTTGCAAAAGCTCTAAAGTCACGTGCCTTCCCCGTTAAATATAATCTTTGTTATCAAGCTCTACGGCTTCTTCTAAGCGAGCAAATACATCTGGCATTGCCGAAGCAACTCGGTTCCAACTCGGCACAAACGGTGCTTCCATTGGGTTTTCTAAAAAGTGCTGACCCGCATTCATGATATTCTGTGCAAACATTTCGACCGCTTTTTCTTCATGGTGAATATCAAGTGTTAAGCCATTCATCAGCGCATCGTTGTGATAGGTTTCAATAAAATCGAGTGCGATACGGTAATAGGTTGCTTTTAACGACCGAATTGTTTCACTGGTAAAGGTAACCCCCTGCGTAGCCAGCTTCCTGAATAAAGCTTTGGTAATATCAATCGACATTTTTGACAAGCCTGCCGCTTGGTTTTCTAGCGATAGGTCTTGGTGTTTATGATCATAGTTATCAGCAATATCGACCTGACACAAACGGTTATGCGAGTAGTTACGATACATCTCTGATAACACGCCAATTTCGAGACCCCAGTCACTTGGAATACGAATATCGTTGAGTACATCACGGCGGAATGAAAACTCACCCGCTAATGGGTAGCGAAACGAATCCATGTATTCTAAATAATCGTTGCTGCCTAAAATTGTTTTAAATGAACGCAATAATGGGGTTACCAGCAAACGTGACACGCGACCATTAATTTTGCCCTCAGCGGTGCGCGGGTAAAACCCTTTACAAAATTCATAGTTAAAACGAGGGTGAGCAACGGGGTAAATTAAGCGTGCTAAAAGCGCTCTGTCGTAAGTCAAAATATCGCAGTCATGCAGCGCAATTGACTCAACTTTTGAGGTTGCCAACTTATAGCCCATGCAATACCAAACATTGCGACCTTTACCTAGCTCTCGTGGGGCAACGCCCAATTTTTGTAGTTCTTTATCAAGAGCCTGTAAACGCGGACCATCATTCCAAAGTACTTTATGAGGCTGATCAAGCTCCGCAAAAAACTGCAGGGCATGACGATATTGGCTTTCATCAGCGCGATCTAAACCAATGGTAATTTGCGATAAATAAGGTACATGTTTCAGTTCTGCAATTATATTTTGCAATGCGGGTCCTTCTAGTTCACTGTAAAGCGAAGGTAAAATTAGGCCCATTGGGCGTTGTTTTGAAAAGCCCAACAACTCTTTTTCTAGTTCTTCTACTGGGCGGTCAGCAATATTGTGTAAGGTCGTGATAATGCCATTTTGATAAAAATCAGCCATGAGATTGCTCCTGTTTTGCTGCAAAACGCGCTTTGATGATAGTTAACGCAGAAACTTCTTGAACCCAACCTGCTGGGGCTGGTTTTTCGCTGAGCTGCCATGCTTTTTGTAATATTTGTGATTGCACTTGGCTGCCAGGATTATTGATTAAAATAGCGGTGTCAGCCGCTTTTAGCATGGCTACATCGTTTTGACTGTCGCCAAGGGCAATCACAGTAAATGGATTGCGATAGGCTTTTTTGAACTGATTTAACAGCCACTTTTGTGCAAGTCCTTTATTGTTACCTTTGGTTAAATGGATAAAACGCCCGCCAACAAGCACTTCGTAGCCTGCTTGGCTCATTGCATCTATCAAGCCCTGCTTTTCTTCATCACTGCCCGAAAAACAAACCGGATCTGAGTACTGTCTTTGTAGAGCCAATTCACTTTTATCGACGGGGAGTCCTGTTAACTCGGCTATTTCTTGTGCACTAAATTGACTAAATAAGCGTACACAATGGCTAAATTGACTGGCATATTGTTTAAGATCGTCATGCAATTTATCGGTACTTTGCGTCATGGCAAAGCGCCAATAACCTTTATATTCATCACAGCCAATCGGCTTTACTTTAAAATAGTCTTTCGGGATATAAACAGCCGCACCATTTTCCACAATAAAAGGTTGGTGATGATCCAAACCTTTTTGAATATCAGTGACTTCAGCAAAGGTTTTGCTGGTATTAAAAATCACATTGACACCGGTATCATTCAACTTTGCCAAAAATGGTTTGATCACCTCACATTCGTAACTGTCGTGATCGAGCAATGTCCCATCTAAGTCAGTAAAAATAAGTGGTTGAGCAATTTTGTCGGCGAGCAGTTCCATCTTGGTGATATCACGCTCGGTATCAAGCAATAGTAACGCATCCACGCTGTGCGCAAGCGTGGCTAAGTTTTCCCGCGTAATACGTTCAAAATGAGAGATAAAACGTTTTAAGCTCACTTCGTCAAATGTGCCCTGCCCTTGGCCTTTTTTGGCAATTAACTTGTGCTCTTGCTCTAAGCGCCACGCATACACATCTTCGAATGAAGGCGCTTTTAACATAATGGTGTAATCAGCCATTGCGAATACATGTTGATATTCATTTGCTAGGCAGCTATTTACGCAGCGGCGCCAAATGCCGTCGGCATCTTCTAGTTGTTCTAATTCATTTACCGGGGTTTGTAGTTGATAAGGCTGCTGGGGCGTACTGGCTACACACCAGCCTTCAAAAAACACGATATCAATCGGCTTTTGGTTGCTCGGCCACTGGTCTTTTGGCACTGGATCATCCGTTAGCTTATCAAATTGAGGTAATGGCACGCCCACTTTACCAGCCAACAAAGCCGATAAGGTTTGTTCCATTAGTTGCGTATCATGTGTGCCTGGTACACCACGACTCGCAAACAAAGGATGAACATCTTTAGCAAGCTCATTGCGCGCATCACGACTTAAATAAAAGTCATCGATTGATAATGACACGCTATTAAATTCGGTATTGCTATTTACCCAAGTCACTAAGAAATCAGCGAGGGTTGTTTTGCCTGAGCCTTGGCAGCCGTTAATAGCCACCAGCATTGTTTGGCCGGTCATTTTTGCACTCAAGATATCGTGCGCGAGGGGTATAAAAAACTGCTCACTTAAGTATTGATACTTGAGTGGTAACTGATGCTTTGCTAAAAACGGGGTAATATCCACAACATTTGCCTCTTGCATAATCGCTCCTACCAGTATGACATAGAGATAAATGCAGTTAGTAGACCAGTTTTATAATTCCTTATTTTTTAAATGGTTACAAAAAAAGCGCATATTTAATGCGCTTTTTTGGTGCAATATTCAAGCAGTATTTAAGTTCTAATCAGCTTGTTGCACTGCTTTGGGGAGAACAGCATTTAAGATAATCCCCAAAATTGCGCATAAGCTCACACCTTGTAAACTAAACTCATCACCACCGATATGCATGCCACCAATACCAAACACTAAAATCAGTGCGACGATAGTCAGATTACGAGGCTCGGTAAGGTCTTCACCTGATTTTACTAAGGTATTTAAACCTACAACGGCGATAGAACCAAACAGCAAAATCATGATGCCGCCCATCACAGGAACCGGAATAGTTTGTAAACCCGCGCCCATTTTTGCCACAAAAGCGAGCACAATTGCGATAATTGCCGTCCAAAGCATCACGCGAGGGTTGAAGTTACGCGTAAGCATTACCGCACCCGTTACTTCAGAGTACGTTGTATTAGGTGGACCACCAAAGACTGATGCCGCAGAGGTTGCTAAGCCATCACCAAATAAAGTGCGGTGTAAACCTGGTTTCTTTAAATAGTCTTTACCCGTGACTTGGCTAATAGCCATCATATCGCCAATATGTTCAATAGCGGGCGCAATGGCCACCGGCACCATAAACAAAATAGCTTGCCACTTAAACTCAGGGTAAGTAAATGCCGGCACAGCAAACCAGTTTGCTTCAGTAACCGCATTAAATTCAACCATTCCTAAAAAGAGCGAAGCTAGGTAACCTGCAACCACACCTGCAAGAATAGGAATAAGTTTAAATACACCTTTGCCCCATACCGCAAAAATCAGCGTAACCAGTAATGATAAACCAGATACCCAAATTGCTTGCTCATAAGGAACTAATTGTGCACTGCCATCCCCTGCTTTACCCATTGCCATATTCACAGCGACGGGGGCTAAGGCTAAACCAATCACCATAATCACAGGGCCAACAACCACAGGCGGTAACACCTTGTGCAGCGCATTCACGCCTTTAAATTTTACTATCAAGCTAAGCGCAAAATAGCAAAAGCCTGCCACCATCAAACCGCCCATAGTTGCGGGAATGCCCCACATTTGCACCGAGGCGATAATAGGTGCGATGAAAGCAAAAGACGATGCTAAAAAGATGGGAACTTGGCCTTTGGTAACCACATGAAACAGTAAAGTTCCTAAACCTGCGGTAAATAAAGCCACATTGGGATCAAGGCCTGTTAGTAACGGCACAAGTACCAGGGCGCCAAATGCGACAAACAGCATTTGCGCGCCAGTTAGAATGGTTTTTAACGAAAATGTTTGATGATTTTCCACGTGAGCGCCTTACACTGTGCCAAAAATCTTGTCACCGGCATCTCCTAAGCCTGGAATGATATATCCTTTTTCGTTTAAGTGACTGTCTAGAGATGCTGTGAAAATTTCAACATCTGGGTGCGCTGCAAGGGTTTTTTCTACGCCTTCTGGTGCTGCCACTAATACAATCACTTTAATATCTTTACAGCCTGCTTTTTTCAGCATATCGATAGTTGCGATCATTGAACCACCGGTTGCCAGCATTGGATCAATAACAAGGCTTAAACGCTCATCAATTTTACCAACCAGCTTTTCAAAGTAAGGTACTGGCTCTAATGTTTCTTCGTTACGCTGAAGACCAACAACACTTACTTTTGCTGCAGGTAATAACTGCATTACACCATCCATCATACCAAGGCCGGCACGAAGAATAGGCACAACTGTAATTTTTTTACCTTTGATATGCTCTACATCTAATGTTGAACCATCCCATCCAGTGATTTGTACGCTTTCTAATGGTAGGTTTTTTGTTGCTTCGTAAGTAAGCAAGGTACCTACTTCAGACGCCAGCTCACGGAAACTTTTTGTGCTAATACCTTGCGCGCGCATAAGGCCAAGTTTGTGTTGAACTAACGGATGAGTAATTACATGGATAGACATAAGTAGAACCTAAATGAAATAAATTACGCCTATTTTAGCGCAAAATAGTCTTCTCGACTGCAAAAAATGCATGTTCACCGCATTAATTCTTTGAATTGGTCTAATATTATACAGCACCTTGCAAATATTAATTTTTTTGCAACAACACGCACTGGCATTGTTTAACAATTTATTTATTTTTGGGCCTGCAGTAATGAAAACGCTTATCTTCACTTCGATACTCCTTCTGTGTATTTGCATACCTGCCCACAGTGAAACACTCGATATTCAAGTTATGGCTGACTTTGTTCCGCAAGATGGCGGTAACCCTGAAAATGAGGCCACCACGTTTTTGCTGGCTGCCGCAGCTGAATTAGGCGATGAAATCAGCCTACATTTTGTACCTTCAAGCCGCTTAAGAGAGTGGCAGCAATTAAGAAAAATGAACAATGTTTGCTTGTACAATAAATTAAAAACCCCAGAGCGTGAGGTTCATGCTGTGTTTAGTCAGTACCCTCTGATGGCATTTCCTTCAAATAAACTGGTGGTATTTAATAAGCCCACTATTCCAGACGCCATTACCCTACTACAAGCTATCTATTACTACGACTTAACAATAGGGGTCACCAAAGGCCGTTCTTACTCAGAAGAGATTGATAAGTTTGTCCGTTTAAATGATGAGCACTTTTTCATACTCGATGGGGCAACAAATGCACCAAGGCTTGGGCAAATGTTATTTCAAAATAAAATTGATGCCGTTTTAGAATACCAAACTGTATTTAGCAACCGTTATAAACGAGCTCCGGGAATGAGTAGTATTCGTTACCTCAGCCTTAAACCAGAAAAAGCCGCGGTGTTTGGTTATATTGCTTGCTCACCAACAGAGGTCGGCAAACAAGCAATCGCGCTGTTCGACAAAGCGCTTAAAACAGAAAAAGTACGCACTTTAATTAGTGAGCGTTTAATGGCGCTATTTCATGAAGGTGAAAACACACAAATTGTAAATGCCTTCAATGCAGCGTTTGAGCACTAAGCCGATAAAATCTGCTCCATAACCCAACTTGTGTGTAATGCAGTTTCACCAGTTGATGGGTGGGGTTGCTGAGCATGAAAATAGTTCGCCATGTTTTCAACATGATATTGTTGAATATGTGCAGGGTTATCAATTACGAGCTGTTGTGCGCCCTGTGCATTGTTAAGCACAATCGGCTTTTCGTCAAAAACACTAAAGCTAAGCTCGCCTTCACTGCCATAAATAATCACATCATCAAAACGATTTGCTGAAGCAAAGTTCCAGCTCCCGGTGCCTGTAACACCCGATTGATGCTGCCAGTGAGCGGTAATAGCATCGAATGCTGAATATAAGTCTTGTTGATTAGCGCATAAACCATGCACCTTATTAAAATCACCTAAAAGGTAAGCAAGTAAATCAAGACCATGGCTGGCTAAATCGTCAAAGTACCCTCCTCGAGCCACGTTTTGATCTGTGCGCCAGTTGTATTCACCCGATAAATCTAGGGCGTTAGGTGCTTTACTTAAATGCCAACTTACATGACGAGGCTTACCAATGGCACCTTGCTCAAGTAATTGTTTAACGTGATTAAAGCGTGGTAATGAACGGCGATAATAAGCCACAAATAGCGGCTGTTTAGCCTCTTTAAACGCTGCGACAATATCAAGGCTATCTTGATAACTTGGCGCCAGTGGCTTTTCAATACAACACGGTTTACCTGCCGCAGCAACCTCAAGAGCATACGCTTTATGGCTATCTGGCGGCGTAGCAATATACACTGCATCAACACTGTTATCGTTAATGAGCTCGCTTGGCGATGCGAACACCTTTGCAATATTATGGCGATTAGCATAATCATGGGCTTTTTCTAGGTCGCGGCGTGTCACCCCAATAAGCGCAATACCTTCTGCTTGTTGATAAGCAGGGCCGCTTTTCACTTCGGTTACAGCACCACAGCCGATAATGGCAAATCGCATTGGCTTATTCATTGCCAATCCTTTATTTTTAAGTACGTTACAAATTGCTGCTGCATGTAGCCGTTTATTTTTGCATGTTCTGGGCTCCAACCTGCTAAAAAACGATAAAAATCGCTCCATGCGTAACACCAAAGCGCTCGCCAACTGCTAACAACATGCGCCGGGTTTACATTCGGCTGATAACATTTTAGTGCCTGTGTGAGGGTGTCAAAATAGCGATTTAAATAGTCATCTGCGACTGATTTTAATGCCGTATCATCTAAGCAACTGCCTAAAAAATACATGACATCAATCACCCCAACACCCTTGCCAACATATTGAAAATCATAGCCAATAACATGTTGGTTGTGTGGTGCAATCGCAAAATTGGCAAGCTTAGCATCACCATGAATTAACGTTTGATAAGGTGACTCACTCAACGCAGTATCAATAGCGTGTGCCTGCGCTTTTAAGCTTAAATCGCTCATACGCTGTAGCTCATCGGGCCGCGTTGCTAAATGCCAGTAACTACCACGCGGCCAAAGGCCATCGACAGAGCTTGCTAAATGAAAAGCATGAAAGTGTGCAAGCCAGTTTATAATTGCTTGAATGTCACTGTGTGTAGCACTTGCAGGCTGGTAGCCAAGCGCACTGAAATCACTAAATACCAACGCTTGTTTACTGCCCTCTTGTATTGCCTCAATACAGTGGATAGCCGCAGCTTCATGGGGTAATTGCTTAGCGTAATGCCGATACCAATTAAATTCGACTAAGTAAGATTGGCGCTTTCTGGCAAGTGCAAAATCACTTTGTTTTATACGACTATGATTAATCTGGCTAGGCACTTCAATCGCTTTAATTACCGTAGCAGCACCATTCATTTGGCAACGAATAATCTCACCGCATCCGCTCCACACTGATGCCGCTTGCTGTAGCTCTGTAATGTTTGAAAAGTGAGAAGTAACAAATTGCCTAAGATCCATAATGCTCTGTACTTTATATAAACCGATGGCAATGGTAGGTGATATTGGCTATTGGCACAACGGCCTATAGGCAATAAAAAACCCGTGCTAAACACGGGTTTTCGAAGATAAAGTCCTAATACTGCTAAGGACTTGCATTGTTGAATTACTCGTTTACCACACTTTTAAGTGGGTTAACTGGCTTTGCGTTGTCATCCAGTAAGTTCATATCAAAATCGAACTCATCAACACGAATCGCTTTTTCACGTTTCTTGTTGTAATCAATCAGTTTTGCATACTCTTCTTCGTTGATAACACTTGCAACAAGTGCATTATCAAGTGTTTCTGCAAAACGAACGCCCGGCTTGATAGTCTTAGCACGCAGTGCTTTTTTAACTTTTGCAAGTAAATCAAGGCATGCCATTTTCGCTTTGTACGCTTGCTCATTGATGTGATGACCATCACCTTCAATTGGTTTAACCAAGTGAGTGATTTGCGCTTTAAATGCCGTATCCATTTGCGCTTGAGTCGCAAGTTCACGGATTAAATCATCACTGATCTTAGGCATTTTCATTGAGTGTTCATCGTAATGAAACGCATAAACTTACGAGTACCACTTGCAGGGAAGTTATCTAAGAACTTATGCAATGCTTCTTCAGCGCTTTGTAGTGCAAAGCGAGTCGCATAGTGGAAGTAAGGCGCAGCTTGCTCACGTTCACTGCTTGCTACTTTTTGCTCGTAATATTTAATTGATGCCATCGCCGCATACAAGAAGCTCATTACGTCGCCTAAACGTGCAGATAACATTTCTGCTTGCTTAAGTTTACCGCCCAGTACCAATAACGAGAAGTCAGCGTAAACTGCAAGTTTTGCAGATAGTTTGTGCGCTGCTTTTTCGTAAGCACGTACTTCTGGTAGTGACGATTTAGCACCCGCAGTAAACGGTAATACACCTAAACGGAAAGCTCGTAAGCTGTTAGCTACACTGTAACCCACTGTTTTACGTAAAATGCTGTTGAATTCTTTATCTGCATTTTTATCTTCGCTATGGATAGACTCAACCATAGATTGCAGGTAAGGGTGACAACGCATTACACCTTGACCAAAAATCATAAGGTTACGAGTAAGAATGTTTGCACCTTCAACCGTGATTGCGATTGGTTGTGCAACATAACCACTTGCTAATGTATTTTGCGGACCATTTTGAATTGCTTTACCTGCTTGAATATCCATTGCTGAATCAAGCACGTTACGACCGATTTCTGTCATGTGGTATTTAGCAATCGCAGTGACTACAGAAGGTTTTAAGCCCATGCCTAAACCTTCTGTTGTTAATACACGCATTGCTTCTTGAAGGTAAGTTTTACCTGCGATATCAGCAAGCTTCTCTTGGATACCTTCGAATTGACCAATCGCCAGACCAAACTGCTCACGTACTGCTGCGTACTCTGAAGCACCTTTAAATGCTACTTGTGATGAGCTAACACCTAGTGCTGGTAACGAGATACCACGGCCTGCACCTAAACAGCTAACTAGCATTTGCCAGCCACGACCGATGTTCTTTTGACCACCAATGATGAAGTCCATTGGTACAAATACTTTTTCGCCGCGAGTCGTACCGTTGTAAAAACGGATGCCCATAGGATCATGACGATTACCAAGTTCAACACCTGGGTGATCTTTAGGAATAAGCGCACAGGTAATACCTAGGTTTTCTTTGCCACCGAGTAAACCGTCAGGGTCAACTACTTTAAATGCTAAACCTAATACTGTCGCAATTGGCGCAAGTGTGATGTAGCGTTTGTCCCAGGTAATTTCTAAACCTAATACTTCTTCGCCATTGAACTGACCACGTTTAACAACACCGATATCTGGAATACCACCCGCATCTGAACCCGCTTCTGGGCTAGTAAGCGCGAAACATGGAATATCACGACCATTTGCAAGACGTGGTAAGTAGTGATCTTGTTGCTCTTTAGTACCAAAGTGAAGTAATAGCTCACCTGGACCTAATGAGTTAGGAACCATCACGGTTACCGCAACCGCAGAACTCTTAGTCGCGATAGTCGCAACAATTGTTGAGTTTGCATAAGGGCTGAATTCTAAACCGCCGAATGATTTAGGAATGATAAGCGAGAAAAAACGCTCTTTTTTCAAGAAATCAAGAATGTAGTCAGGAAGATGAACACCGTTTTGAATTTCAGAATCATCAATCATAGATAATAATTCTTTTACTGGGCCATCTAAGAATGCTTGCTCTTCAGCGCTCAGCTTAGCTGCTGGCACGTCACGAAGTGCATCGAAATCAGGTTTACCTTGGTAGATTGAACCTTCTAACCAAACATCACCCGCATCTAACGCTTCTTGTTCTGTAATTGAAATACTAGGTAATACTTTTTTTAATTTTGTACGTAAGCTCATAATAAACTCATCCGACCAGATAGTAATACCTACATTACGTCATAAAACGAGCAATAGATCAATTGGTCCAACCAGTTTTTTTAACATTTTTTTATATTTATTTTTTCTTTGCACGCTAAGCACTTGAATACAATGGGTTTACACGTGTACGCTCAAACGCCTTTTTTTATCCCGAAATGGTTAACAACTAAAGGCTGAAAACAAAAAGCCCAACTAAAAAGTTGGGCTTAGGTATAAATACTGAAGGAATGGCTTAGAGCTCATCTTCGATAGGGAATAACGAAATAAACCACACTTGAAAACGTCGCCACGAAGACGTTTGTGGCTCTTCATCAAACTGCTCATTACTCACAGTGTCGAGCCAAACTAAGTCATTATCTTTAAGCTCGACTTTCCAGGCATATTCAGGCATTTGCGTATCAACCCAATGGGCCAAAAAGCGGCTAAGCTTTTCGCTTTCGATTAAAACGCCCATCTCGGTATTTAAATCAAGCGAGCGAGGGTCGAGGTTCATGGTGCCCACAAAAATCTTTTCATCATCAAAGGTCATGGTTTTTGCGTGCAAACTTGCTTGTGATGACCCAGTTACTTTACGCCCCGCTTTGCGTTTAATGGCCATTAAGTCACTGGGTTTTAACTCCCACAGCTTAACCCCGCCTTTTACGAGATCTTCTCGATACTTTTTATAACCAGCATGCACCGCAGATACATCGGTAGCAGCCAAAGAGTTAGTCAGCACAGTGACATCAACGCCCTGCTTTGCCCAATTGGTTAGTAATTTAACGCCCTGCTCACGAGGAATAAAATACGGCGACACAATAATTGCTTTTTGTTTCGGCTCGCCCATTTCTTTAAACAACATTGGCGACATATTGGCCGATTTTTCACTGACGTCGTTCATCACCTTATCGGGGTGATCATAAAACAACACAGACTTTTGCCAATCGAATTCTATTTCATCGTGCAATAAGCGTTTTACAAAGGCGCTTTCGCGTAACTGCTCAACGTAATTACTCTGCTGATTTTGCTCAACATAGGTCGATAAGGTGTTAGTGATATCAATAAGTGATTGCTCATCACGCTCACCGTGTAAATCTTCAACAGGGTAAGACAGCTGATGATTCCAATATAAATCAAATGCTTTTGATGCCTCTGGCACAATCTCGCCAACACTCATCACATCTAAATCAATAAATTCAGAATGATCTTCAGCCGAAAAATACGCATTGCCTATGTTGCGCCCACCGGTGATAAAAATCCGATTATCAACAATAAAGCTCTTGTTATGCATACGTCTTGAAAGCTGGCTAAAGTTGGTAACAAAACCGAGCGCTCTAAAACGACGGTTAGGAAATGGATTAAATAATCGAACTTCAATATTAGGGTGAACAGCCAGTGCAGCTAAATCAAGCTCACTGTCAGCTTGCGATAAGTCATCAAGCAACAAGCGAATTCTTACCCCTCTATCTGCGGCTTTTAATAAAAAGGCCGTAAATAAAATGGTGGTTTGCTGCCTGTGGTATAAATAGTACTGCACATCAATGGTGTGCTCTGCAGAATCAATGAGTGCCAACCTAGCTACAAAGGCATCGACCCCATCTGCTAAAGGATAAAACCCTGATAACCCAGGATGATTATTACCCACTGCATCTCCTATGGTACTGGGTGTATCCGCTGCAATGGCATAGCTTGGTTGAATGGACTCTCGTGAAGGTAACTGCGCACAGCCCGCGGTGATTAAAATGAGTACTGCACAAAAAAGTGATTTTGAAGAGTCTATTATCATGGCTTCCTACCAATGACCGTGTGATACACGTATCTGCTTTGTTATAACCCTAATAAATGAAGGGGTTAAAAGCAAATAAAAACTCGTAAGTATGGGGATAAATTAGAAGAATTAAACAAAGGAAAAATAGTTAAGCAAACATGCTTAAGAGCAAGTAATTACGCTACTTGCTCAGTGATATCTGCAATTTCGATCAGTTTGCGATTAAGAATTTTTTTACAACAACCACAACACTTGCCGCACTGGCTACCCACTTGCAACTCTTTTGATAACTCACGCATCGTCATAGCGCCATCATCAATTGTTTGTTCGATTTTTTTATCAGTCACACCATGACATAAACAGATATACATGAATGCAAACCACTCTCATTTCTCTTGATGGTCAGCATATTAATCTAAACGGTAATAGTTCGCAATAGTGTTATAGGCAATATTTGCATAACTTTTATACCAAAATTTCCTAAATGGCGCACAGCTAAAAATTTTCCCTTATGATTTGGGCAGTTAGTTAAAAGCGAGCAAAGAAAAAAGTTTTAACTTTTTTGAGGGGTGGTTAGTGTTGCAGTTGAATGAAAAGATCAATCATAGGCTATCGAGTAATGTGAGGCTCAGCTTATGAACACCACAGTAAAAGATTGGTATATTGTTACAGTTATGGATGTTAAGGCTCTGCAGATATTAACAGCAAGCAACTCTTGCTACGCTCTCAAGGGACGCGGAAAACGAGCTGTTATCGATTTAGACGATTTCGAAATGCTTCGCCACGGATTTTCGCCAGAGTAAATTAGGGGGTTAAAAAGCTCATCGCTTCTTTTAGCCCATTAGCTTTGGCACCAAGCGGATTTTAATTAACCTACTACAATGTTGGAGCTAATAATACTGACAAACAAAATTGACTTTCACAATGCTGAATGCTCGGCCTGCTGTAAAAAGCATGTCGATATTAGAACTGAGATAATTGTACCATCACCAGATAGACCTAACGCTATTCGCAAGAAAATTATCTTTCGATGCGAAGATCACCTCGATTGCAATGTCGATGAGGTTGAGAAGCTTGCGCTTGTCAAAAAGCGTTATCAAGATCTAGACGAAAATGACCTTGTTGATGGCGAAACATTTTTTAATCAATTGGACTCTGAATAGATATAGCAGCGTCTGTCTGCTTTGGCACCAACCCAAAGGAAGCGAAGATCCAAACTCGCAAATTAAATGCCAGATAAAAGAAAACC
The DNA here is from genome assembly GCF_002964625.1 of Pseudoalteromonas sp. T1lg21. Taxonomy (NCBI): domain Bacteria; kingdom Pseudomonadati; phylum Pseudomonadota; class Gammaproteobacteria; order Alteromonadales; family Pseudoalteromonadaceae; genus Pseudoalteromonas; species Pseudoalteromonas sp. T1lg21. Next base: position 322,731 of record NZ_PQBX01000061.1, on the reverse strand, counting down.
AGCTCCCGCAGGCTTTCTTATCCCCGTCATAACTCAGATAAATAATTTGGTAAAAACTATGACGATAATTTTGTAAACAACACTACTGACCCCATTGGTTCTACTGACCCCAGAAGTTTAGACCTCAGTTACAGCTCCTAGCAGCAGGTCATCCAGTGAACTTGCATATCTAGTCCTTTTCTCCAACGTTTATCCTCCTTGTCCTTATAACTAAAATTTGTTCCAACTATTTCAATTCGAAATTAACCACGTGTCAATCAATCGCAACTCTTTCAGTTTTAATAGTCTTAACTGTTTTTCCACTTGTAATAACTTCGACTAGGTGAGTTTTGTTTCCTAACTTAGCGAAAACATTAAAATGTCTATTTAGTAAACATTGTTGATTTAATTCAACATGGATGTGTTTTAATTCATGCATAGACTGTAGTGGTTCCTTGCTTTCTAGGGTAGACAAATCAAATTCAATCTTATTGCTGGAGCGATTAAATCCACCTTCTATTACCCCTAATGCCATCAGTAAGCTCATTGCATAATTTACTTGCTCATCCGATATGCTAGGTCCTAACGTAATAACCTTTGCTTGACTATCTTCGCTATTACGACAATATGATTCTGAATAAATTTTCTTTTCTAACGTAGTTTTATTTTCGAACGAAAAAATTTCATACCCTTTGCACCATCCGTCAGTTGTCAGTGATGGTGCAATATTTTTTACAAAAACTTCTTTTTCACTACTTTTTGTAATAGGTGATGCAAGAAGTAAATTAACAGTAACAACATAACTTATTAAATTTATTAGCTTCATTAGTAATTCTCGAACAAGGTTTTTATAGTCGAGTAGCTAGGGTTTCTAATTAAACCACCACCGCCTCCTGAGGACATTAGTTGGTTAGTGCCAATATGGTCGAACCCAAGGACGTGGCCAAATTCGTGACCAGCTGTATATTTCCCACCGTATTGTTTGCTATACCACATTTTATTTCCTCCTTGTAACGCTATTCCACGTATAAGACGAAGTTGTCTATTTTCGTTTAAACTATAGCCACACTTTGCACACGCTAAAACTGAAAAGTCGCCACCTGACTCTACTATTTGTAGATCGACAGTTAATGACAGCTGTTTACCATTATCATCTGAATATGTCCCGGTCCATTGTGATTCTATGGCAGACACATAAGAATCAAGATCTGCAGCGCTAATTTCAGCACTACCGCTAATTGTTGCAACAATACTCATTGAAGTGCCATCTTCACTTTTCGTTATTTTTGAAGCTAACTTTGTGTTTTTAATAAATTCATCAACATCTTCTACTGAGTTAGAATCAAACTTTTTACCAGATGAAAACTCTCCTTTGAAGCCCGCTTCAACAGCAGTTGCAAATGCCGCACTAGTAGCACCATTAGCAAATTTTCCACCCGTTATTTTTGAAACAGTTCCTCCTATTACTGCCGAAGCGAGTATTCTTAACGGTACATTACCTATTCCACCTGCTGCACCTCCAGCCCCCGCCGCAATGAAACCATACCCAAAATTACCACCTAATACTTTATTTGTTAGCCCTCCTATAATTCCCCTCGCAATAAAGGCTGCGGGGTTCATTCCTCCCGGACTAATTGCAGAAGCAACAAATCCGATAGCAGCGGCTTTCAAGCTCCCCGTCACAGCATAAGTCACGGCAGCATTAAATGCTGCACTACACCATACTTGGCATCCGGGTATGAAATTAAGTGCAATACTGATAAACGATGAAAGCCATTTATTCTTGCCTATAGCTTTGAAAATGGCCTTGAAAAAATATCCAGATGGATCTGTATAACTCAGCGGGTTATTCAGCACATAACTGTATCTGTTATATGATTGCGAATTGCCCGGAGCTTGAATAAACGGATCAGCCTGCAAAAACCGACCCAAGGTTGGATCGTAGATCCAACCGTTCATATGGATAATACCTAAATCCGATATTTCTTTATGACCTTTATAACCTTTACTTTCCACGGGGCTTTGTTGATTCAACAAAGAAACTAATGAGCTACTAGTATAGAACCGATTTTGTTTCCCCCACGCATCATAGTTTATGTGCTGAACAACGCTGCCATTCGCGTCTGTTACCGTCACGGTAGAGCCTAGATGGTCCTTATGCGTTTATAAAGTTTTACTTTGCTTAGCATCAGTACTGTCAATTACTACAGTATTCCCAACATAGTATTTGTGTTCAACATTTCCTGAAGGCAATGTTAAACGCTCATATAGCCCTTTGAGATATAATGTTTCCACACATGGGTCAGGTCTTGCCTTTTGCAACAATCTTACTAACACGCGAATAGTGTAATTGAAAATAATCACCCGATTATTTTCTTTGCTCAACAAAGTATGCAAACTTTCGGCTTGATGTTGCTTTAGATTTTCCAAATTGAACGAACATTTTGTCGATTTAAAGCCATTCTGGAGCTTGTGCTTGCCCATCGTAAAATGCCCAACACGTTAAGAATTTCTATTAAACATTGCTTATATATGACATTGGACTAGCTAAAAAGAAATACCTGCCCCTGTTTATTTACTTTGATTGCATGACATTTTTTAAGCAATTTGACTCTGAATAGATAGAATTAAATCTGCTCGCTTTGACACCAAGCGGATATTAAGCGATTTAAAATCTTCGCCTCCCTTGGCACCAACCCAAAGGAAGCGAAGCACGAAGCGCTAAACGCCAGATAAAAGAAAACCAGCTCACGCTGGCTTTCTTCTGCACGGTTTAGGTTATTCCCAAACCACTGAAGCGGCAGATTACTTATCTACTAAAAGCTTTAAACTCTATTGGAGCAAAATAGAGCCAGTAACCATGCTGAGCATCTGAACCTTCATGCTTAAAGCTAATAAATAATTTAAATTTATCTCTAGGGCAACCAACAAACCGCTCTGTTTCTAAAGCTAAACTTAAAGCCCCTGAGTTTTTCTTTAATTCTTGATAATTGTTGCTCTCCCACAAAGCCAAAATTTCATTTTTAGCTAATTCTGTTCTTCTTAATTTGGTCAAAAGCGAGTGGTTATTACTACTGAAATAAGTCTCTTTTTGATCTAATGAAAAGACAGACTTTATAGCAACTTTATCTTCTTTCTCAGTAACGAAATATGATTTTTCAAAGTCAATTAGAGTATCTGTATTGGACCAGAACTGGATGAAAAACTTACTCTGATTCGTTGAGCAGTGTTTTGTTCCAAAAGTTAATGATTCCCATGAATCTGGGTGTATCTTAACCAACACTCCATCTTGAAAGTCAACTATTGGCCAAAGGTCTTTCCATTCGTCTTTATAGCCTACCTTTTGGTAAGAAATAGGCGACAATGAATATGTATTAACAATATTTACATGTTGACTAGTTGTACAGCCAACTAATCCAATAAGCACAACAGAGAATGTTAATATCTTCTTAACCATCAAGTTCACCACTCAAATACTTGTAGTAACTAAAACCTAATGTTTCGTAGCTCATGTAAGCAGCAGGAACAATTGTTACGCCTAAAACAACAGCATTAGTTACGTTCCATTTAGCCATCCATACATCATGAAACACAGCCATTGAGTTCATCCCCGGTGTTGTATTGGCAACTCTGGTGAAAACACTACTACCTTCGCTGTCACATGAAAAGTTAACATGTCCACCATCAAGCTTTATCTTTCCTTGATTCAATGGATTATTGGATAGCAATAGTTTAGCTTCTTCGGCAGTTAAACTGCTTAAAGATCTTCCTACTAAAGAACCTCGGGGTCAGGTCTTTCCTTTTGCCACTATCTTACTTTCACGCGAATAGTGTAATTGAAAATAATCACCCAACTCTTTTCTTTACTCAACAAATAGCGCGCACTTTAGCCTTGCTATCACTTTAGATTTGTCAAATTGAAGTAACACTTTCTCGATTTCAATCCATTCTGGAGCTTGTGCTTGCCCATCGTAAAATGCCCAACATTTTAATGATTCTTATTAGGCCATTACATAAACTCACCATTTGATTAGCAAAAGTAAAAAAGAAAGACCTATCCCTGTTTATTTTTACTAAAAATATTCGGAAGAAATCCACTCGTGAACTTTTCAAAGGCTGGTTAATAATGTTCCTATTGGTTTTTAATTCACAAAACCTGATATTTGATCCAAGCAGTTATATTCAGGGTTTGATACTGGACTTAACCTAGTTACTTTCTTAATTCGTGGGGCTCTACTCTTTTCATGACTAGAAATAACCCCCTCCACTATAAGCAATCTCTCATTGCAATGCTTAACAAAATCTTTTGTAACATCACCATAAAATGGGAATACCAAATACTCCATTGAAAAACTATCTGCACTCTCTAGATCTTTATAAAAACCTGCGAAGTTATAAAAAGCTGTTAAAGTTACTTTTTCACCTACTAATTTTTTATGACTTTCAAATAAATTACTCCAAGTTATTTGCTTATAACCATCATCCCTAGCAGATACTTGAATGGCAGAGCTTAGTGTTAATAATAAAAATATAAATTTTCTCATCTTGTTATTCTCATGTATTACTTGAACTTTGACGAGCATCAAATACATACACATTGCTTCTATCCATGAATGTAGAATCCATGTGTCTGGTCTTTCTTTTGCCACTATCATACTTCATGCTTGAATTGTGCGGCTAAAATAATCATCCAATTCTTTTCTTTGCTCAACAAATACCGCAAACTTACGCCTTGATGTTGCTTTAGATTTGCCAAATTGAAGTAACACTTTGCCGATTTAAATCCATTCTGGAGTTTGTGCTTGCCCATCGTAAAATGCCCTACACGTTGAGAACTTCTATTAAACCATTGCTTATATACAACATTGGACTAGTTAAAAGGCAAAAAGAAAGACCTGAGCCTGTTTGTTTTACTAATAGATATCTCTAATCTCTTTTATAAACTTTGTTAAGAACGAAAAAACTATGAAATCAGTTATCAATGTAGGCACTTGCAACTATGATACTTTTACCATCCTTAGATGGATAAAAACTGTTCCAGTTATCACCATCAAAGATAATCACTTGTCTATTTTGTTCATCTACATAAAGATTACGCTTTCTTGGCTTAGCTGTGATTTCTAATAGCACAGCCAGATCCATCCAAGCTTCAGAAATTTCATCACTGCATGTAGTGGATTTTTCAATATTTTTAATTTTATTAATCAAATCATCAAAATCAATCATATCGTGTTTAAATGAATGCCCATTGTTTATTGAAAATTCAATTATAAAACGCTCACCTTTAAATTTTATAATCTCGAATTTATAAACTTCAACATCCAAAAAACCTCTACTTATAAAATCAGATTTTGCAGTTAATATTTCTTGTCCAAAAATAACCTTCTTCTCAACCTCAACTTTATATTTTTTAAATATACCTTCAATATCTGTTACATAATTAATATCAATAAGCCTTACAGCTTCCAGTGACTTTTCACACGAAAAAGCAGGGAAAGCTATTATCAAAAATAAAAAAAACCTCACCAACATCACATAATTTCCCCTCATTTTTGAGCTATATCTCTTATACATGACATTTCAATTTCATTAATAGTTTTAATGAAAGAGTTTGATTTATAATAGTACTGATCTGCAGTTAAGGTAGCACCCCAAACTCCTAGTATCCCCCGAGCTTGAACCATAGGGGTCAGGTCTTTCTTTTGCCACTAACCGACTCGCGCTTGAGTAGGAGTAATGAAGCTTAAGATAATCACCCAACTCTTTTCAACACGTTGATAACTTCTATTAAACCATTGCTTATAAACAACATTGGACTAGCTAAAAGGCAAAAAGAAAGACCTGACCCTATTGGTTTTAAAATAACCTTCAAATTTGTTTAGACTGTTCATTTCACCAAAGGAAGTTACACAAAATCAGAAAGTGCTAAATTAACCCATTGCAACTATTTTTCTAGATTAAAAGTCTATTGAGGCCCCTTAGTGATCATGATCTCCATAAACAAGTATTCTATCTGAATCCATAGGTTTATAGAATCCAACACTTTTTGACTGAGACTTGAAGATTTCCACCGTAACATCTAACTCTTCTAGTGATTTTACCCAAGTAAAACTATCACTAAAACAAGAGGAAAACTCATATTCGAAAGATACATTTGAAGGGTAGCCTCCAAACTCCAATATGACACTTTCCTTAAAAGGCTCAGGACCGCTCACTTTATGTTCTTTGATATAAGAAACGTTTGGGTCTTTAGATTTCCAGTCCATTAGACACTTTCTTTCATAAGGATTAGCTAGAATAAAAACCCCATTCTTATCATGGTTATAACCATAAGCTATATAAATTAATACAAAATTTAGGATTATCGATACCAAAAAAATTATACTTCGCATATGACCCCTTTATTCCCAAAACCACCCAATACCCGAAAGTGAGACTTGCTACCAATCACTGTTTGTGACTCGTAGTTAATTTCAGTAGAATAATCAATTAAATTATCGTTGATTAAGGTTCCATCTTTAAAAAAACTCATACTAATACAAATCTTCACTATATTGAGCTTGGTTTGTTGTGGTCACATCCACAGTCCCCCAGCAATTGCTTGGATTATTACACGCCCATACGTTGCATTGGTTTGAATTTTCCCAACACCTTTCTAATAGCAGCAGTGATAAAACTATGTTCAAATTTGCTCCCCTTGGAGATCTGATAGAACGCCTCCAGCAGTTGTTTGCTTGAGTTAAAAAGAGCACATCCTTGCTAACATTTACTTTCTTACGCTCAACTCAAAAATCAGGTTTTCATTTCCTTCTCTAAGGTAAGCAATTTTAACAACTCGCCCCTCTTGGATTGTATCTGAATCATGCTTTCTATTCGCAAAAAAGGAGTTTTCTGTTCCGTAATCATTGTACTTAAAGCGTACTCCATCAACAGTAAAAGCCTCTTCTCTACTATTTCTTTCAACAATTTGAATATCTTCAATAGCTCCTTCAACTGTAGAATAATTTCCAGAATCTATGTCATTTGATTTTAATACTAGGCAATAAAATGACAGTGACTGCATTACAGAAAAGCCAAATACAAATAAGAAGCCAAACCAGAAGTTAACTTTCTTTTCAAACTTTAGTTTATTTTCGTACCAGTATTTTATTTTCGGGCAGCACAATATTAGTAGAACAGAACAAATAAGTGAAAAATAAAACCCAAGCCTGGTGCCTGAAAAATCAGACTGAAAATAAAGTTCATACATTAACTAGATCTCCTATGGCTAATCTATGGGCCGAAGTTGCCGTATGAACCATGCTAGTTTCTTTTCCCCGAGCCAATATCGAACGAACACAAAATGGGTTCAGGTCTTTCTTTTTTACCTCAACTAAAGACTGAACTGAAGTGGGTATTATAATTTAGAAGGAAAAATGTAGCTCGACCTCTTTGGATAGATAAAAGCTACTTACCATTATTCTTTATTTTTAAAGCTTAAATCATTATGACAAAAAGCATCTATTAAACCATCACTATCCGCTTTATTTATTTTTGCTTCTTTAGGGAGCACTATAAGCAAATAATCATAGTTATATTTACCTTCATCAGTCATGCGATTTAGTTTATATCCAACCAAAAATTTATCACCTCCACTGTAATCTAACACTGATATGTTACAACTAGTTGTATAGTTAATCGAAAATACTAATGAAGCTTTAGCATCTTCGAATTCATCATAGCTCCCAAATAGAGGCACTGAGAAACTATCTATCACTCCAGTGTATTCATCAAAAGCTTTTTGTTTATCTAAAAATGAATCTACTTCAGAATTGACAATATTGATAAACTTTTCTATTGAAGGTTTAATATCATCGAATTCAATACTTGTGTTTCTATTCTTAAAGAAAGTCATATCCTCAGCAGTGTAACCATATACTAGGCATTTGTTTGCTGCAAAAATATCACCTCCGATTCGGCCTAACAGATAAGAGCCTTCACAATATTCAGATATAGGCTGCAACGCCATGCAAATGCCGCTTTGGAATAAAAGGATAAAAATTAAATACCTCATATTATCTCCACCATTTAACTTGAGTCTCTACGATTAGCTCAGAAAAAAGCTGTTACGTTGTTTGGCATAGTGCTTAACCATAATCCACGAAAGAGAAACAAGAACCGACTCCTAGCTCTGTTGAATTCCATTCATTTTTATTAAAAAAACCATAATGAAAAACATTACTACAATTGCTATAGATGAGTATTTAATGGCTTTACAAGCCCACACTTTGTCTTCCCGATAGGATTCAACTTTGAACAGCTTAAAACCATGATAAATTGCACCTGTTCCGCCGTAGTAGTTTATGAAAAGCTCTTTTTTTGCGTATTTTGGAGCTAAGATAAACAAAACCATTACAAACAAAAATAAAACAGCCGAAAGTAACATCAAAATAATAAGAAAATAATCTATCATTTCACCAGTTCACATTTACATATTTATCAGTAACTTACTATACCAATAAAAAGCAAGTTGTGCTCCAACCAAACTTAAACACAATCTGGTGTTTTTAGTTGATAGTAAAGCACTGCGTTTGCTATTTTACGTCTAATACTAAATCTGTAACCGAGGACACATGGAAGCGCCTACTTTTGAGTTAACCCGTGATAACTTTAACTCAATCTTTTTTCAGACTTTCATAAAAACGAAAGTGCAACCTGAAATACCTATCATAAGATGTGCAGTGCCTTTACCGAAAGCACAGAAATTCAAGGCAAAATTAATTACTGCCGTTATTTTCATTATTGCATGTCACCTTGTTTGGAAAACACAATCCGGTGCAGGTGCAATTGCCGCTGTGATTATTACATATCTCAGTTACTTTTTAATTCAGATGTTTATTGCCAATAAGCGTTATTTCATCCATGAATCTCCCTTGTGCGAAATTAAAATAAACAAAGAAGAGGTTTACCTGCCTGCACTTTTATTCGATGACAGAAAAGCACGAACACTTAAAAGAGAAGATTTACTTAATGTTGAGGCCGTATGGAATTTTACACGCACCAAAAGCGGCTACGATATTAACGATCCACAACCTAGGCGTGCCTATCTATTTTCTGTTATTTTTAAAACTCGCTATGGTGATTCAATTCCTTTAAATGACTGGAGCTTAGAACATCCTGAGCTTTTCAAGACACTTGTTGAGTATAATTACCCAGTCACTATGATCAGAACAGCCAAACGCGGGTCACCAATAACAGTTCACATAAAATGGTTCTTCCTATTTACCTTTATATGTACTCTCATCTACTCACTTATAAAGTATGTAATTTAGCGGACTTATAAATATGCAATTGGCAAAGTAACTGCGAACAAGCGCTTTGCCTTAAACTTACGCTTTATTGTTAAACAGCATACCAGAGTGATTACTAGAAGTAGGAGCAAACAATGAGTTTATCATCGTAGAAACATTACTTTTTACGGCAAGCTGGACTGCATTTATTTCTTCATCAAGTTGTTCATTAAGCTCTAGCAACTCACTTTCTCGTTGTTCTGGAGCTAGGTCTTTGTTGCTTTTTAAACTATTAATCTTATTTTGTAACTCCTTTATTTTCACTACTAGCTCTTGCTGTGTTTGTGATGTCTTTGATTGAGCTTCTGCTTGTGGATCAGAATCAACGCCCGCTTCTTGTTGTTTAGAGCCTTGAAGGTTTGTTGCTTTTTCACTTTCTGGGTTTAGCTCATTTTTATTTTGCTGATCTAATAATGGCTCTTTTAGGAATGAGGATGTGTACGAAGTTAGCTGCATAGTTTTCCTATCGTTAATTTTTTGACGTTTAGCTATAAACCTTTTGAAAACAAAATAGATGCACAATCCGTACCCATTTACTACCCAAAACTTTTTATGTTGCTAAGCATGTATGTTCCTTTAAAGTTAGCGATATTAAACTTTAACTATTAATCCCCTCTTTCAACAAACCAATACTAAAGAATCAGTTTTTAACTTTTGAATAACCTTTTGTGATCGCTTTTTAAACACCAGCCGTAAGCCTTATTGAAATGGACACGTCGTAACGTCCGAACATACAAAGATATAAGGAAGAACGATGAAATACATACTCCTGGCTAGCAGCTTACTTTTTCTCACCGCGTGTAGCGATGATGATGACGACAACGAAGTAGTTACCCCTCCCCCAGTTCAAGAATTCACTCCAAGTAAAACCTATTCTGTAACTTTAAGTGGCAAACAAGAAGTGCCAATGAATGACTCAATGCAAACAGCGACTGCAACGGTAGAGCTTGACGAAAGTTTAATGCAATTTCGTGCAACACTTGATGCAAGCTCAGTCGAAGGTTTTAGCGCAGCACACATACACGACGGCGATTTAGGCGCTAATGGTGATGTTGCTTTTGCATTTGAGGCCACTTCCGATGGTATGTATGAAGTCGCAATTACCGACCTTGATGAAAGCCTAATTGCTGATCTAATGGATGGCGATTGGTACATTAATCTTCATACCGAACAATATGCAAACGGCGAACTTCGTGCGCAAATTGTGCCTGATACAACCAGCATCATCACGTTTGTTTTAAATGGCGATCAGCAAGTGCCTATGAACGACAGTGACGCAATGGGTTATGGCTATGCATCTTATGATAGCGCCACGACAGAATTACGACTTCGTGCGGTGACTATGGGTGTTGATGACGCAACAGCAGCTCACATCCATACAGGAAAATTAGGTTCAAATGGTGATGTATTCGTGACTTTAGAACAAGACGATGAAGTCATGACTGACTGGGTAGTCCCAGAAGATACCATGATCGACAGCGACACTTTGGCAGTACTTTTAGACGGCGGTCACTATGTTAATGTTCACACACCTGAATTTGCCGGTGGCGAAATTCGCGGCCAAATCTTAACAGACAACTATGCAGTTGCGACCTTTGACTTGAGTGGTGATCAAGAAGTGCCTATGGTCAGCACCATGGCTGATGGTGATGGTTATGCTCTTGTTGATACAACAGACTACAGTGTAGAGCTTACTGTTGTCACGTCAGGCTTAGACGATGCAAGTGCTGCGCATATTCATACAGGTCGTATCGGTACTAATGGCGATGTATTAGTAGCTCTTGAACAATCAATGGACGACAGTAACGTCTGGATGACACCAAGCAACACGCAAATCAATGCAGATATTTTTGCAGTGCTGGCTTCTGGCGGTCACTATGTCAATGTTCATACACCTGCTAATGCTGGCGGCGAGCTTCGTGGGCAAATCCTAACCAGTAACTATGGTTTTACGAGTTTTAAACTAAGCGGTGAGCAAGAAGTTCCTGCACTCGAAACTGATGCAAGCGGTGAAGGCTATGCATTAATCAACATGGATAACTATGCTTTAGAGCTATTAGTAAACACAATGGGTGTTGATGATGCAACAGGTGCACACATTCACACTGGCCGAGTTGGCACGAATGGCGACGTACTCGTTGCACTTGAGCAGTCAACAACTGACGCAGGCATGTGGATGACACCAGCAAATACCATGATCAACGCAGAGATATTTGAGGTACTTGCATCAGGAGGTCATTACGTTAACGTACATACGCCTGCTAACACGGGTGGCGAAATTAGAGGTCAGATCCTAACTGACAACTATCAGCTCGTTACTTTCCCGCTTAGTGGTATGCAAGAAGTGCCAGCTGTTGATACGATGGCATCAGGTAGTGGTTATGCATTAGTTAACATGGATAATTACCATCTAGAATTAAGAGCGTTAACCGAAGGTGTGAGTGACGCCACTGCAGCTCACATTCATACAGGTCGTATAGGCACCAATGGCGACGTACTTGCTGCGTTAGAGCAATCAAGCGATAACATGAACCTATGGCAAACACCTGAAAACACCATGATCAATGCAGATATTTTTGCAGTACTCGCATCAGGTGGTCACTACGTTAATGTGCATACTCCAGCTAACCCAAGTGGTGAACTACGCGGTCAAATCCTTACCGATAACTATGTGTTTGTCACCTTCCCGCTTTCTGGTGAACAAGAAGTGCCCGCAGTTACAACGGATGCATCTGGTGATGGTTATGCGCTAGTGAATACCAATGATTACAGTGTTGAGCTGCAAGTATTAACATCGGGTGTAAGCGATGCAAGTGCTGCACACATTCATACCGGTGTAGCCGGTGAAAATGGCCCTGTGTTAGCTCCTCTTGTACAAGACAGTGATGATATGAATCGCTGGATGAGCAGCACAGGATTAATGATAGACGCCGATATCTTTTCAGTTTTAGCTTCAGGCGGTCATTATGTAAACATTCATACGCCTGCAAACCCAAGCGGTGAGATACGAGGCCAAATTCAATAATTTTATAAAGTCAGAGGCCAATATTTTTGGCCTCTTTTCGTTACCTTCCTAGTTCAATTAATCTCACAATAACATCCCTCAGCATCTGAGTTAATAAACTGGCTATTAAAACCCGCACGTAAGTTTGCAATTACTAACTCAACAAAGCCATTCTGACTTGAACATGCGAGTCCTTTTGATAATGGCCCTGCATACACAAGCTGTTGATTTTCTGAAACAAGTACTGCGGCAGGTTGAGCGGGTAATATTGCAGCAACCGCAGATGTTGGTTTAAGTTTTATCACTTCAACACCTTGTTCTGCAGCATAGCTGCTAAGGCTTGATATGTGCGGTTGTGAGCGTGCTGAGCATACACAGGTGTTTTCATCAATAATGTACAGGGTATCGACATTGTTGATGCCAAGCTCCATACTTTGTTGAAAAGTACGCAGCCAATTAGCTGCGCCTAACTTTTTATCTGGATCAAAGGTGCTTGCTTGTTGAGAATAAGCAAACACCAAGGCCAATACTACAGAGGCAACCCAAACCAGAGTTGCTACTATCACCCATTTGCTATTTGAATTTAGCAATACCTTGCTCCAGCACATCGATACTTACATCAATTAACTGCACGCGATCGGTGAGTTTTTCAATCATCAGGTTGTCGTTGGCTTGATTAGCAATTAAGGCTTGTGAATTCTCGGCAATAGCACGTGTATTGCCCGCTTGATTTTGCACTACATGTGCAACCGATTGTGAACTGCTTGCGGCAACATTCACCTGCTCTGTCATCTCGGTAATTTGCAGCTTCATCTGCGAACTAATCGCCGACAACTGCTCTATAAGCGCAACACTGCCTTGCATCGACTTGGTTGATGAGGCGCTGTTTTGCATCAAGCTTTCAAGCGTATTGGTTATTTTATCTGTCGTGTGTTTACTGCGCGTTGCTAAGTTTCTCACTTCATCAGCCACCACCGCAAAACCGCGACCTTGTTCACCAGCACGCGCAGCTTCAATTGCAGCGTTTAACGCTAGTAAATTCGTTTGCTCAGCAATTGACGAAATTTCATTGAGTAATTCTGAGATATGCGAACATGCACTTACAAGTTGGCTAATATTTTGGTCAGCCTCTTGAAGATTATTCGCAAGCTCAGCTGTTTTGCTGTCTGTATTCGCCACCTCATTTAATGCCTCTGTGGCACTTAAATGGAGCTGCTCAAATTGTGTTTGCAGTTCATTACTCTCTTGTTCCACATGAGCGAAGCCTTCGGCGACTCGTTCACCTGACTGCGCGATATCTGCAGATAACTGCTCACGATGAAGTGCTTGCTCATGCAATTCGTCGTGTACTTCAAGTAATTGTTTAGACTGATTTTTTAAAACACTACTTTGGCTTTGAACATCACCAATCACGCTCGATACAAAACCTAGTAAGCGGTTAAAACCCGCTACGGCTTCACTGTTTCTGTCATCCGCTCTTAAACTTATGTTAATGCTGTTTTCGTCGGCCATTATTTGCTCTGTCGTTGTGCTTAACGATAAGCCAGAACTACGTTCACGATGAAGGGTTTTAGCAATGTAACCCGCTACAATTGCTTCAACAATGGCGTACACAGCATGAATAAGTACGGTGCTAAAATACAATCGGTCTGGGTCAAAAACATATAAGCCTACTTCGTTTATCTGTAAAAAGTAAAAACTCAAATGGTGTACGGCCACAAAAGCAAGTGCAGTAATAAACACGCGCCATTCAACAAACATGATCAATACGGCCATTAAAATAAATATTTCAAAATGAACTTCAATAAGCCCGTAGCTTTGTTGGATGTGTAAAAACGAAAACATCATGCAACCGGCAGCAACAACATGAGCGGTTAATTTGCTCGTTGGGTATTGATTGAGCATCCAAAGCGGTAAAGACAGCAGTAATAAACCGGTTATTACCCCCGTTATTAAGGTCGAATAGATAAAGCCTAAAACCAAAGACTCAACAAACAATAAAAGGAACAAATAAGTAAAAAGGCGGCGTACACTCGTCATAGATAAAGCCTTAATCATTAAATAATTTACAAAAATACAATTAATCGCGCCAATACGGTTTGATACGTATCATGGTTCACTTTATTAACTGCAATAATGCTCTAAATTGTTCTGTCCCTGCTTTTTCCAGCCATTGAAATATCACGCTTTCTGTACAAGTAATAATAGCACCTGCTGCCGATAGCTGCTTAACAGCCAATTCTTTATGTTTTTCGTTACGAGATGCAATGGCATCTTCAACCACAAACACCTGATAGCCATTGGCAATTAAGTCTAAGCAGGTTTGCAGAACACACACATGCGATTCTGTACCAGTCACTACTATTTGCTGACGGTTAAAGTCAGCCAATTGACGGTCAAATTGCGCCTCTTGGCACGCGCTAAAATGCATTTTGTGATAACAGTTATTGCTATTTATAAAGGGTAAAAGTTGTTCACTACTTTTACCTAACTTGGTTGGGTTTTGTTCGGTAAATAAATAGGGAATATCTAAAGCTTTAGCTGCTTTTATTAACTTTTCGGTCTGATTAACAGCTAAGCCAAAGTCGTTAATTACCGGTTCAAGCCCTGCCTGAAGGTCAATAATCAATAACAATGCATTACTTTTTTGGCTTATAAATGAATGGCGCATCACGTTCTCAAACTGCTGATAATTGAACTAGTTATAGCATAGGTTTCAGTTTCAGCAACAAGTAGACCTTATTACTATTTTTTCTTTTCAGAACCATTAATTACGGTCATAATTGTGCTATATTTTGTTAAAAATTATGCGCAAATAATAATTTAGGGTTAATCAGTCAGTGCCTAAACTTTTTCTTTTGATTTTCAGTTTGCTTTTTTTCACGCTCACTTCCTCTGCGTTTGCACAAAACTATGCTTTGCAAATGCAGCGTATTTCGACCGATGAAGGACTTACGCAAGGCAGTGTAACTAAAATCGTGCAAGATGATTTAGGCTTTATTTGGATTGGTACCTATCAAGGCCTAAATCGATACGATGGATATCAAGTTGCACCTTTTGCTGGTGAGTACATACTTGATCAGCGACAAATTACCGCGCTGCATAAAACAGAAAATGGCAACATTTTCGTTAGCACTGAATACTCAGGTGCTTTTTTTATTGATCCTAAAACCCTCAAAGTTGAAAAAATCTATTCGGGCAAACTCGACCCTGAAGATGTTTTCTTCTCGCCTATTCTAGCAATCACTGAAGACGACCACTTTTTTTACTTTGCTATTGCTCAACACGTTTATTCATACAACAAACAATCTAAAAAGTTTTTGCATGAGTTTTCTATTAATAAAGAAGAGCATATTGTGCGAGCGCTGACCTTGCACGACAACTTTTTATATATAGGTACATCGAATGGGCTTTTTTCGAAAAATCTGGCTGATGATCATATCTCGCATATTCCGCTAACGGATAAAGCCCAGATCACCGAAGATAATAAAAACGTTAAATTTTTAAGGATTGATGCGCAGCTTGGCTTATTTGTCGGCACCGTAGAAGGTATGTTTGATATCCCTTTTAACGCTAACCGTTTACTGGCATTTGATAAGGTAAGGCTATTAATCCCTAACTTAAATATTTGGGATTACTCTGTTAGCTCATTCGGTGAATATATTGTCACAGAAAAAGGCTTATATGAGTTTAATCGTCAAACCATGTCGGTTGAGTTCATCTTAAACTTTGAACAAAGTAAGTTTTTGATGACTGACAATTCAATCCAAGATGTAATGATTGATAAAACAGGGCTGCTTTGGCTGGCATCCCGCTCACAAGGTGTATTCACCTGGTCAACTCTCGCAAGACGTTTTAAGCATATTGAATTAAAAAACAACCAAGCTCACTTTAATAATAATGTTTGGACTGTATTACAAGATCAAAACAACACGGTTTGGATAGGTACTGATAATGGCTTGATGAAATACAATCAACTCACTAAAGAAGTCACCCCCTACTTAGTGAGTGACGACGAAAAAGCGTTTCATGGTCAGCACGGTATTTATGGTATTACCGAAGCCAACCTAGATAATAGCGATCGTTATTTATGGTTGATGAAATACATTGGCCTTGCCCTCTTTGATAAACAAACTGGCAAACTAGTGCCTTTAAAAGGCAATGCAGAAACCATTCACCTTTTAAGTTACGGCCCAAACTGGGGCTTTAGAGCAATTGGCAATGATCAATTTGCCTTTTTAGATGACAATAATTTTTATAAATACAATGGCAAAACCGGTGAACTTTCAACAATTAAAGGACTAAAAGAGCAAGTAGACCTTGTTAATGCCCATGCTTTTTTAGAGCCACTGCCTAACTACCCCGATGAATATGTTCTGAGTATGTCTGGCCAGTTGTTCCGCTACAATGAGCAAACTCAAAAGTTAACACTGATATACCAAACAGAAAACTATAACCCATTAGCGTTCACTACCATTGATGACTGGGTGATGGATTATAACAACACCCTGTGGCTTGGTTCAGCTGACGAAGGCCTCATTGGCATTGATGCTAAAACCTATGAAGTTAAACACCGCATTAATATACAATCGGGCTTAAAAGCCAAATCTGTATTTGCATTGCAAATAGACCGTTTTGGTTTTTTATGGTTAGGCACTCAAAATGGCCTATACCGTGTAGATTTAAGTTCTTTAGAGCTCGACAGTTATTTCATTCGCGATGGTCTAGCCGTTAATGAATTTAATATTGATGCAGACACAACCCTACATAACGGACAACTTGCGTTTGGTACTACCCGCGGCGTACTTTTGCTCTCACCTGAAGATTTTTTATCGTCGCCTGTCGAAGTGGGAAACATAAACACCGAGATCACCAATGTATCTTTGCTTTCTCGTGAGCTTAACTACCACCCATACAAGTATGTAAATACTCCGCTACAGATCACTTCTGAAGATATGGGCTTAGCAGTCACCTTTTCGAATTTTGATACCATTAATAAAGATAAAACATCGTATCGAGTAACCCTTGATGGGCCGACTTCACTGCAATACGACAAGCTAACAACCAATGAGGTCTTTTTCACTAAATTACCACCTGGCGATTATGTGTTATCGGTTTCATCATCGTCCGAGATAAGTGATGCCGTTTCTGCCACGAGGCAGTTGAGATTTAATGTTGCCCACGCACCTTGGTCATCCCCTGCTGCAAAAACAAGCTACGCCATTATTATATTAGCTATTTTGTTTTTTATATTTTGGCAATATCGTGCACGTCAACAAGTGATACGCCGTGCCCATGAAGAGGTTGTCCAATCTCAACAACAAACTGAGCTTGCTTTAAGCACCAATAAAAGTGGTGTTTGGGAGATTAACCTCGCAGAACAATTTTTAAGAACCACCCGGTTTTCAGCTGAACTTGGTTATACCGAGTACAAAGATGGTATTACCTTAAAAGAGTTTGTTAGCTTAGTTCACCCACACGACCGCAATAATGTAACGAATCAGTGGCAATTATTCTGCAAGCAAACCAATAACGAACAGTGGAACATAACTTATAGGTTAAAACATAAAAGTGGTGAGTGGCTTTGGTATGAAGATGTTGGCCGCAGCGTTGCACACGATGATAAAAATCGACCATTAAGAGTTACGGGTATTTACACCAATATTACCGAGCAGCGCGCTAATGCTCAGCAAGCCAGTGTGCTCGGTGAAGCATTTGGACAAATTAACGACTGGTTGTTAATTTTAGACAATCAACTCAAACCGTTTTCAGCTAATGCCAGCTTTGGTGAAGCATTCGCCACACCAAGTAATATTGCTGAACTCACAACATACGACTTTATAAGTGCCATTGGTCGTGCCAAATTCCTTGAGTATATCGACGTACTTAAAACACTTAAACCAAAACAAAACTGGAAAACAGAGGCTGTTATTCGCACACTAAAAAGCCCTGCACACCCGGTTCATATTAGTGTCACGGCTGTAGCCAAGGAAAACCAATCAATTAGTCATTATGTAATTGTAATTTCAGACTTAACAGAGCAAAAACGCGCTGAAGACGATTTGCGCTATTTAGCAAATTATGACCCGTTAACGGGCTTGCCTAACCGCTCCCTAATGCATACAAAAATTAGTAACTGTATAAATAACGCAAAAAAATACAATAAACTAGCTGCATTATTGTTTATTGATTTAGATAAATTTAAGCCTGTAAATGATTCATTCGGTCATGCTGTCGGCGACCAATTACTTTGCGATATCACGCAAAGAGTAAGCCTAATGTTACCTGATAACGCCGTAATAGGCCGTCAAAGTGGCGATGAGTTTTTGGTACTTGTTAAAGATTTACACTCCCCGCAAACACTCAGTGAGCTCGTTAAAAAGCTCACAGAAGAACTGGCAAGCAAAGTTATAATTGACGACTTTTCAATCAATATTTCTGCGAGTGTTGGTGTCGCTCTTTACCCTTTTGATGCTAAAACAGCAGACGATTTAATTAAAAATTCAGATATTGCCATGATGCATGCTAAGCAATCTGGCCGTAATAATTTCAAATATTTCACCGAGCAAATGAACAACCAGCTAACCAAAAAGCTGTTGCTTGAAAATGCCCTGAAAGACGCCTTTAAAGATGATGAGTTATTTAATAACTATCAGCCGATTGTTAATGCCAAAACAAAAAAAATAAATGGTGTTGAGCTCTTAATGCGCTGGAAAAACGAGCAAGGTTTTGTATCACCGGCTGAGTTTATTCCTATTGCCGAAGAAATTGGTTTAATCGATGCATTGACTGAGCAAGCCCTTGATAGAGCATTAACTGAGTTATTGCCAATGCTTCGTGCTAACCCACAGTTTTATTTATCATTAAACCTGTCGCCAACGCATATTTTAAAATCGAACTTAACTGAGCGCTTACTACTTATTTTGAATAATCACATGGTAAAGCCTGTTCAGCTACGCCTTGAGATTACAGAAAACACACTATTAGAAGATAAAGAGAAAGCTTCTAAGCAGCTGCAAAAGCTTAAAAATGCCGGCTTCAAACTATTACTTGATGACTTCGGTACGGGTTATTCGTCGCTGACTTACCTTAGCCAATTCCCGATTGATGTGATCAAAATAGACCAAAGCTTCGTGCGTAATATCGGCCAAGATAAAAGTAATGAATCAATTATCAAAACCATCCATGCGCTGTCATCAAACTTAGGTTTATATTGTATTGCTGAAGGGGTTGAGACCAACGAGCAAATTAGCTTCTTAACAGAGATGGGCTGCGAAGACTTACAAGGTTACTACTTCGCAAAACCCATGTTGGCTGATGATCTGATTGCAGAGAGCACGATTCAAGCAATTATCGATCGTCTAAACGCGCTTTAAACCATTTATTTAAGCAACGATATAGCTCATCTTTATTAATCGGTTTTGAGATAAAGTCATCCATACCCGCGACAAGGCAGCGCTGTTGATCTTCTTCAAACGCGTTCGCCGTGATAGCAATAATGACAGCTTCGCCATACAGCGCAGGGTTCTGTTTAATTGCTTGTGTACACTGATAGCCGTCCATGTGAGGCATTTGGCAGTCCATCAATATAATATCTGCCGCATAGCTTTTAAGCTGCTCAAGTGCCTGTAAGCCATCGTTTGCCTTTTTAATCGTACACTGGGTGTCTTGCATCATTTTTTGCAACACGATTTGATTGACAGGGTTATCTTCAACAATCAATACACTAATGCCATGAAGTGTTGGTTTGTCTGTACTTTGCTCGGCGCTTGCTTCTGCGTCGCTCACAGTGACAGGTATGGCAACAGTAAACTCGCTCCCCTTACCTTCTTGACTCACCAATGAAAGCTGCCCATCCATCAGCTCTATAATGCGCTTACTAATGGTCAATCCTAGCCCAGTACCGCCATATTTTCGGGTGGTCGATATATCGGCTTGAGTAAACTCTGTAAACAGTTTGGCCTGTTGATTGGCTGAAATACCGATGCCTGTATCACGAATTGATATTTCAAGTGCGCCATCAACCATTTGGCAATGCATGTTTATCTCACCTGACTCAGTAAATTTACCCGCATTGCTCAAAATGTTATTGATTACCTGGCTAAATCTTAGCGGATCTAAACGGATATACTCAGGTATATCGTTTGCTATGCTTAAGTTAAATTCGACACCTGTTTTCACACTGGTATTGCTAAATACTTTTGCTAATTGTTGCAGTAAGGCCTTAATATCAACGGCGCGATTTTCTAATTTAAGCGCCCCTGCTTCAATTTTAGAAAAATCTAAAATATCATTTAAGATCAATAGCAAATTATTGGCACTTTGATGGATCATCGCCAGCTCATCACGCTCAGTTTCGGGTAGTTTAGGGTTGTCTAATAGCAGTTGAGTCATACCTAAAATACCATTGAGCGGGGTGCGGATTTCATGGCTCATATTCGCTAAAAATTGTGATTTAGTACGGTTCGCTTGATTCGCTAATCGCACAGCTTCGACTAACTCATTGGTTTTATCATTAACTTGCTGCTCAAGCTGGGCATTAAAATCGGTCAGTTTGTTATTCAACACTTCGTTTTCGTGATTCACTTGATGCAAGCGATTAAAATTAAGCGCCAGCTTATTTGCTAAGCTCGAAAACTGCGACTGCAAACGGCTCACTTCAAGCCAAGTTTGTGGTAAGTCGGTCTCTGTGATTGCCCGCTCAGGTTCAAATTTATCAATTTGTTCAGCTAACTTTTCAATGGGGGCTATTAACCAGCGGCTCAGCTGCGTGATAAACACACTGGTTAACAAAATAATGAATAATATCATCACCAAAGACTGACCCCATGCACTTACCGCAACATTGTTAGCATGTTTACGGTTAAGCATGGTCATCACTATCCAGTTATGCTCGGTTGAGCGGGCTTCTCTGGCATAAAACTGCTGCTCATCCTCAGCGTCAAACATCTTAAAACGAGCTTCCTCTGCAAACGAGTTAATTTCTTCATCTGTTAATTGCTGTAACTCTTTAAAATCATCAAGCGTGCTAAATACCACTTTATTGGTCGCATCTAAAATCAATAACTCACCTTGATGACTGAAAAGGCTTGGTCTGAGCCCTGCAAAGTAATCGAACATCAGTGAGCCTTCGACAACCCCAGTAAAGGTATCTTCAATATAAATCGGTGCTGATACCGCAACGATGGGTAAAGAGCCAAAACCCCTTCCTTTAAAGATTGTTGAAATATAACCAAGCTCATTATTTGGCGCATTTATAAAGTAGTCACGGTCTGCCACATTGGCGCGGATTTTTGATTGCTGCAAACTAATCGCTAACGATTGCGGATAAAAGTGAGTGACATCGGCAAGGGCATCAACAATGATTTGCGTTCTAAAATCTGGATACAACTTTGCCATATTCTCAAGGGCAATTTGATGCGGAACACCATTGGCAATACTTCTGGCCGTGAGTACCACCCCTTTTTTATGGTGGTCGAGGTGGCTATCAATTGTGCGAGCGATTTCTTTTGCTTTCTCTTTTAACTGTGCATTTATTTCATACTCAATACGCGCATAGTGATTATTGGTTAACACTATTGAGGTTAAGATCACCACCAGCACAACCAGTAAGGTCACTACATAGTTAAGAATTTTATATAAAGACGAATAGTGTTTATGCCACGAATAACGACTAAAAAAGAAACTAAGTAAATCAATAACCGATAAGTAAATTGCCGCATTTAAGCAGTATTTAGCAAGTGCAATGGCAATCGTTAAGATTGGAAGACCTAAAAAGAAATGGCCAAAACTCCACAATAAGGGTAAACCAATTACAAACCAAAACAGCATGCCTCGTAAAAAGACTGGCCGCGCTTTTGACAAGCAGAATACCTGCAAGCAGATCAATTCTAAGGCAAACACAATGGAAGGCCACGCATGCCCCCAGCGGTAAAAAATAAACCCCGTACTTATAATAAAAGTGATAATTGCATAGCGCCAACCAAGTAGCAGCAAGCTTAGGATCACAAAAAACTGACCAAGCAGAAATTCTGAGCTATCTAAAAACCAAATAGGGAGCAGATTAACAACTCCCGCGATACAACCGAGCAGTATCGCGGCTAAAAAGTTGAAATATGAAGGCTTATTTTGAAGCAAAAAAGGTATCCTAACTTCATAGTG
The DNA here is from genome assembly GCF_002964625.1 of Pseudoalteromonas sp. T1lg21. Taxonomy (NCBI): domain Bacteria; kingdom Pseudomonadati; phylum Pseudomonadota; class Gammaproteobacteria; order Alteromonadales; family Pseudoalteromonadaceae; genus Pseudoalteromonas; species Pseudoalteromonas sp. T1lg21. Next base: position 300,258 of record NZ_PQBX01000061.1, on the reverse strand, counting down.
ATACCTTTAAATTAAAAGAAAATTAAACAATTTGCCACTTTAATTAACATGGTGACATTCATGACTCTCAATTTGCAGCACACTTTTTTTAATATTAAAGTGCGAGAGCAGTAGTTTTTCGACCTTTAATCGACACGCCTCATCATGTTTTTCAACGGTGCAATGCTGCTTCAACACAACGTGCGCACCAACAATAATGTCTTTATCTTGGCGCATCACAGTCACGTTATGTACATTTTGTACGTGCTCAACCGAAGCGATACTTTGTTCAATATCAGCTACATCCGGTAATTTACTGCTATTTTCGAGTAACCCTTTCACGCAACGAATGATCACTTTAACCCCAGTAAACAAAACAAAGGTGGCAATCAACATACTCGAAATAATATCGATTTCTGCCCAACCAGTTAGGTGAATTAGAATACCTGCAAAGAAAGTTGAAACCGTTGAAATTAAATCAAAAAATGAGTGTAAAAACACAGCATACACGTTGATGCTTGCTTTACGCCCTTTGTATAAAACCCAAGCTGCTGCGCCATGAAATAAAAAGCCTATAGCCGAAATCACTGACATCAAATAGCTGTTAATTTGTAAATCATGACCATCGCTATGATGAAGGTAACGCTCACCTCCTTCATACAAAATAACTAAGCTAATGCTCAGATATAAAATACCATTGATCAAACCACCCGTAAGCTCTGCGCGCTGATAGCCATCATTAAAGTTTTTCGCGAAATATATCGCCATGCTTGAGGCAATAAGTGCAATGAATAAAGAACTGTTATGAACAAACAAATGCCCAGCATCAGCAAGAACAGCAAGCGAATTTGAAAAATAGGCGCCAATAACCTGTATCACCATAAACGAACATGTTATGGCTAAGGCAATCAACAAGCGGCGTCTAGATGCTTGGTGTGTTGTAATATCTGTCATGAAGAAGTGAAATACCTATTCGCTGGAAAGTGGTAATGATATAAAGTCTCAATTGTAATACGTGGCGAGCGCAAACGCACTAAAAACTTGGTTATTTGTCCCTTTTTGAAAGTTTTTTGCGTGATGTGTTAGAAATGAGAAAGGAATTAGCAGCAAATAAGTAAACTGAATCACTCACTTGTAATACCAATTCGCTTAATTAAGTGATCTATTTTGAGGCAAGAAAACCTCGTTGATAACAAGGCAAAAATTTCGTTATTTAGTTGTTCTAAATCAGAAATTTTTAACGCAGTTAGCGACAGGTTTAATCCCTCAAAATGATTATGTATTATTGCGGATTGGTATAAGCTAAAAAATATTAAGGCGTTAACAACACGTGTTGTTAACGCCTTTTACTCGAAGCAGATTTAAAAAGCAGGCTATTAAACTTTAAACTGACTGACTAAATCTTTAAGGTGCTGAGCACGCGATAATAAGCTTTGCGTACCACGCTGTTGTTGCTCAGCGTTATCATGTATTTGCATTGCACTGTCTGAAATATCATGAGCCGACTGATTGATATGCTCAACCACCGTGCCCTGCTCTTCTGTGGCTGCTGCAACTTGATGATTGCCTTGGCTGATAATCTCAAACTTCTGCTGAATAGACTGAAGTGCAGACACTGCAATATGCGTAAGCTCAGTCACTTTTTGACTACTTTGCGTACCTTCAGCAATCGCTTCTTGAGATTGCAACGATGAGCTTTGTAAGCGCGAAATCTGTTCTCTAATTTCAGACGTTGATGTTTGCGTACGCTGTGCAAGTGAACGCACTTCATCAGCGACTACAGCAAAGCCACGGCCTTGCTCACCCGCTCTTGCCGCTTCAATTGCCGCATTCAGTGCCAATAAATTAGTTTGTTCTGAAATTGCATTAATTACTTCAACAACCGAGTTGATCTCAGCGGCTTGATTTGCAAACTCACCGATACTTTTATCAACCGTGATCAAAATGTCATTCAGTTCATTCATGGTTTGCGCTGTGGCAGCCATACTTTGATTGGTTTGCACGGTTTCTCGTACCGCTTCTTCCGTGTCGCTTGCTGTGCGATGAGCAATATCAGACACCTCGTTAATAGTTTGCCCCATTTCTGTAATAGCTGTGGCAACTTGATCGGTTTGCGCGCGCTGATCTTCGGTAGCAACAAAGGTTTTATTGGCAAAGCTCGCAAGGTCATCAATCCCCTCTCGCATCGCTTGCTCGGTAACACTTATTTCATCTACCAACTCGGCCACTTTACCTATAATGGCATTAAAGCCCTTTGCAAGATGCCCCAATTCATTATCAACACTGTCATCTAAACGTTTTGTTAAGTCACCGCCTTGGCCTGCCATACCGAGCAGCTCGTCACCAACACGGCGTATTTTCTTACTGAGCCAATTCGCAAAATAAAGCGTCAGCACTAAGAAGATACCCGCAAGCACAACACTCACAATAATCGACATCCAAACGACTGCATTAATCGCGCTTGATATCTCTTGCTTAGGCTGAACCGCTACAAGAGTAAGGCCAGTGCCTTCAATTGGCATAACCCCAGCGTAAACATCTTCATCAGCGAGCTCGACTTGCGATAGTGTAAAGCCTGTGTGTTTACTACTCAAAAAGCCTTGTAATGCGCTTAATGACGCCACGCTTGTGACTTGTTTACCGATATAAGCATCATTTGCGTGTGCAATAATTCGCTTGCTGTCATCAATTAAGAATAAATACCCTTGCTCGCCAATTTTACGCGACGTGACAATGCTAGAAATATCTGAAATATCATAACCAAGCCCCGCAACACCGAGTCGTTGCCCAGCTATTTCAACTAGCGTGTTAACGTATAAAGTGAGGTGTCCGCCCTGCTCACTCACATCTAAGGCGAGCGCTTGGCGTTTATCTGAACGGATGAAATCAAAAAACCAACTGTCTCTTGGCTCACTTTGTGAGATTGATTTGAAAAGGCCGTCTTGCGTGTAATAACTCATTGAGTTTTTGCTTACCCAAAACACCGATGACGCGCCGCTTTTTCTTTGTAAGTCAGCAAAGTACGCCATAACACGTTGATGAATTGGCGAGCTTTTCTCACCTTCGCTCATCCACGTATGCAGAATTTGGTTTTCAGCTAACGACTGTGACACAGAGATGGGGTAACGCATTTGAGCATCTATTTCGGCAGCCACTTTACCCACAGCGTCAGGCAATAATTGCTTTTCTGTTTGTTGGTAATAAAGCCGAGAAAATTGGCTGGTATTGATTAAGGCGCTAACCACAGTGACAACAAACAATGCAATTAACACAAAACTAATAAAAATAGTGCGCAGCGATAAGTTTCGCATTCAGCAAGCCTCATACTTAATGGTGGAGTTTTGGTTTTAGATCATCCTTGCGTCTTACCTATAATTTTAGGTAACAAGTCTGTGTTAAGCAATTGCTATTTAAGCTTTTACTATTGTTTTTGTATGAATAATTATCAAACTCAAACAGAATAGGAACAAACGCCAGCTTGTACCTTTTATTAGTTAAAATAACAGCTACAAACAGCTTACTGAATAAAATCGTGCTTATTACGACCCTGCTATTATTGCCATTTTTTGCTTATAGGATTTTGGCGACATGCCATACCAGCGATGAAATGCATGATGAAATGCACTAATTTCAGAGTAGCCACATAAAAAGGCTATTTCAGTGATTGAGAGATCTGTTTCGATTAACAATGACACACTTTTTTGCTGTCTTAAACTTGCTAATTCGTTACTAAAATTTGTGCCCTCTTTTGCAAGACGGCGCTGCAGTGTTTTTTCACTCATATTAAGTGCTTTTGCCATTGCTTTACTGGTCGTTTGGCCTTGAATTAAATGCTCTTCAAGTAAAATTCTCAGCACCTGCGTCACATTCGTTTGCGTCACCAGTTTCATCTGGCTTGATAACACAGGTTCACTATCGGTATTTTCGCTAAAAAAAAGGCTATGGGTCGTTGCGCCGTATTCAATGTTGCAATTAAAGTGCGCATTAATCTCACTGTGTGGCTCTTTACGCTGCAAGCAAATTCGCGTTGGGTGCCAATCTTTTCCCTTTACAGTGCGCGCTATTTTTACACAAAACGCCATGGGCGCTTCGTAGCTTAGCAATGACATATCGCGCTCACCATCACTAAAGTTAAAGCGAAGTTCATACTCACTACCATGATCTATCAAAGACACATTATGGGTATCCCCCATCAATTTTTGATAACGCAATATCAGCCGAAAAGCACTCAATAACTGAGTTGACTGAATAATCGCCATGCCTACCACCGGAATAGCCCGTACATTCATGTTACTGCCAACATAAAGACCTAAATGGGTGTTTGGTAACATGGCTTGCGCTTGCTTCCAAAGCATACTGACACTGGCTTGTGGGTATCGGGCTGTTTGGCTACTTAATTCTGCTACAGGAATATTTGCCGCTGCAAACAACTCATTAATTGGTAAGCCCTGCCATTTAAACGACTCAGCCATAGCACGTAGCCACCAGCTTGATAAGGTTCTCATGAGCGTCCTAAATAAACAATTTAATGACCTATATTATCAAGTAAATAAAAGAATAAAAGCCTATTGTTTACCTGTAATTAACAACGGAGACAACAATATGGGCACTGTAGCAAGTAAACGCGAGTTCGCGAGCTTTAAAGAGTTTTACCCCTATTACCTACAAGAACACAAAAATAAAGTCTGTCGACGCTTACATTTCATTGGCAGCTGGATTGTTTTGGCTATTTTGTTTGCCGCTATTTATCAGCAGCAATATAGCTGGCTAATTTTATGCCCTCTAGTGGGCTATGGCTTTGCTTGGGTTGGTCATTTCTTTTTTGAGAAAAATCGTCCCGCTACTTTTACACACCCTTTTTATAGCTTTATCGGTGATTGGGTCATGTTTAAAGACATTATTGTTCGCAAAGTACCATTTTAGGAAAAGCCATGACCATAAAACACACAGTATCAGAACAAGAATGGCAAGCCCGTGTTGAGCTTGCTGCCGCGTATCGCTTAGTTGCTTTATATGGCTGGGATGATTTAATTTTTACCCATATTTCAATGCGCGTTCCCGGCACAGACAACGAGTTTTTGATTAACCCCTATGGCATGATGTTTCACGAAATTACGGCATCAAGTCTAATCAAAGTAGATCAACAATGTAATAAGCTGCATGACAGTGAATACCCAGTTAATCCTGCGGGGTTTAATATCCATAGCTGTATTCATATGGCGCGAGATGATGCCCATTGCGTTATTCACACCCACTCACTCAATGGCACGGCGGTGTCTGCAAACAAAGACGGCTTATTGCCTATCTCTCAGCAAGCTGTTGTTGTGCACTCAGGTTTGGGTTATCACGACTACGAAGGCATAGCCCTTAACCCTGCAGAGCAAGACCGTTTAGTGAATGACCTAGGTTCTAATAACTTTCTAATGCTACGTAATCATGGCCTATTAAAGTAGGTAAAACGGTCGCTGATGCATTTTTGTTTATGTATGTTTTTGAAGCTGCATGCGCTGTACAAACTCGTACTTCACAAAATACCGAGCAACTCGTACAAGTACCTAGCGCGATTATTGAGGGTATCAAAGGGCAAACTGAAGTTGCTACTAAGGGACTGGGTGGCGCAATTGCTTGGCCTGCCTTACTGCGCTTACTCGACAATAAAAGTCCGGGTTACGATCAATAAGGATATACCATGCAAATTGATATCATGACTAAAATAGTGCTGCCTTTAGCACTATTTATCATCATGTTTGGCATGGGGTTAGGGCTTAAAAAGCAAGACTTTGGGGCATTATTTATTAGCCCCAAAGCACTTTCAATAGGCTTAAGCTGCCAACTACTGTTATTGCCAAGCGTTGCGTTTTTATTAGCAATGAGTTTTACCCTAACCCCAGAGCTCGCTATAGGTCTGATTTTAGTGGCTTGCTGCCCTGGCGGTGTGACTTCAAACCTCTATACCTATTTATTCAAAGGGGATGTTGCGTTGTCAATAAGTCTTACAACGCTAGCCACATTTATCTCACCGTTTACCTTGCCACTAATTATGCATTTTGCCATGCAAACGTTGAGTGTGCCGGGCCACGAATTCGCTTTGCCAGTGATTAAAACCATAGTGCAAATGCTGATGATAACGGTGCTTCCTGTTTGTTTAGGGATGGTCTTTAATCATTTTAAAGCCCATTTCAGCTTGAAAATAGAACCCTTTATCCGTCGTTTTTCGAGCGTATTCTTAATTGTGATAGTGCTTAGCATTATTCATAAAAATGCCGACCAAATGCTGAGCTTTTTTGCGACTAGCGGCATTGCAACGCTGACATTAAACCTCAGCACGCTGTTACTAGGGTTGTTTTTTGCAAAAATATCGGGCTTAGATCACAAGCAACAAATGAGCATTGCGGTTGAAGTTGGGCTACAAAATGGCACTCTTGCCATTTTAATTGCGAGTACCTTAATCAATAATGCCGCTATGGCAATTCCTGGTGCAACTTATAGCTTATCAATGTTTGTGACGGGTTATATTTTTTGTCGTTTATTTAGCGCGCATCAGACAAAACACCTTGCCATTCTCAACAAGGCATAAAAGCCAAGAGTGATGACTAAAAACAAGGAGGTTTTTAATCATTCAGAAATCACAAAGTAATAAAAAACAGTTAAAAATTAAGATAACCAAACGAGCTAAAACAAACCTAATAACAAAGTTCATCACCCATCCTCACTATTAATTTTTTATTTATTTTTCAAAACTATACCTAAATTATTAGTTATAAATTTAGCCTTGTGGTCAGTCTTGTTTATTAAGATATTTTCGTTCACTATCAATTTATGGCTTGTTATATAGGGACATATTGTGGCCGAACTTAAAAACTCTAAACTGCCCGTCCATATTGCTGAATTAAAGTTTGCACTTGATAACGTACCCGCATACGTTTATATAAAAAATGAACTCGGGCATTACGTTTATGCTAATAAGCTTACCTTGGGTTTATTTGCCTGCTCTGAGCAGGAATTACAACATAAGAGTGATGTTGACTTCTTCCCAATTTCTGACGTAAAAAAACTAGCGAAAATAGACAAACGAGTGCTTAGCGGTGAACGGACTCGTGAAGAAGTTAAGCTAACCTTTCCTGACGGACATCAATATATTTTCTGGGAAGTGAAAACCCCTATTATTTGTGACACAGAGCCGAACAAAGTCATCGGCATTTTAGGTATTGCTACAGACATTACCGAACGAAAACACCTTGAAGAACAACTCCTTTATGCTGCCTCTACCGACCCGTTAACTGAACTTTTAAACCGCCGCTATTTTTATATTCGTTTATCGCTTGCGTTACAAATGAGCAAGCGCGACCAAAACTACGGCGCGGTGATATTTATCGACCTGAATAAGTTTAAAAAGTTAAACGACCAATATGGCCACAACACAGGCGATGCTTATCTTGTTGAAATTGCTAATCGAATGAAAACGGTTGTGCGCGAAAAAGACTGTTTAGCCCGCATTGGTGGCGATGAGTTTGTTGTATTACTTGAAGGGCTTGGTCGTGATGAGCAAACAGCTAAACACAACGCTCATCGTGTTGCCGATAAATTACAAACGGCTATCGAGGTTAAATTTATTCTTCAAGATATCAGCTATAAGGGCTCAGCCAGTGTTGGCGTCACCATGTTTTTAGGCACGCAAAAAACAGCCGATGAAATCGTTGCACAAGCTGACCAACATATGTATTTGATAAAACATGCACTTAAGTATTAATACAAATCCTAAATAATTAGACGACTCTTAAGCTGGTTGCAATTACAAATCATTAGCGTGCTTTGCTTTGTGGTGGTAATCTGAGCAGTGAAAAATAATAGTAATTGTATTAAGGAAAGTACATGGATCCCATTTCAAGTATTTTAGACCTCTTGTTAAATGTAGAAGTCTTTATTCTAATTTTTATTTTAGTGCTACTAAAAAGCAGCGTTAAATTTGTGCCGCAAAACCGTGCTTGGTTAATCGAGCGTTTTGGTAAGTACCATTCAACCAAAGAAGCGGGCTTAAACTTTATTGTGCCATTTATCGACCGAATTGCCGCTGATCGCAGTTTAAAAGAACAAGCGCAAGATGTGCCTTCGCAGTCAGCTATCACAAAAGATAATATCTCGCTTATCGTCGATGGTGTGCTGTATTTCCGCGTGCTTGACCCGTATAAAGCTACTTATGGTGTTGATGACTATGTGTTTGCGGTTACTCAGCTATCACAAACAACGATGCGTTCTGAGCTTGGTAAAATGGAGCTAGATAAAACCTTTGAAGAACGTGACATGTTAAACACCAACATAGTTACGGCGATTAACCAAGCTTCTGAGCCTTGGGGTATTCAGGTTTTACGTTACGAGATAAAAGATATTGTACCACCAAACTCTGTAATGGAAGCAATGGAAGCACAAATGAAAGCTGAGCGTGTGAAACGTGCACAAATTTTAGAGTCTGAAGGTGATCGTCAGTCTGCTATCAACGTGGCAGAAGGTAAGAAGCAAGCGCAAGTTCTTGCAGCAGAAGCTGAAAAAGCAGAGCAAATCTTACGCGCTGAAGGTGAAGCTAAAGCGATTATCGCCGTTGCTGAAGCGCAGGCAGATGCACTTCGTAAAGTAGGTGAAGCCGCCGATACAGAGCAAGGCCAAAAAGCAATTCAACTAGACCTAGCCACTAAAGCCATTGCCGCTAAAGAAGCGATTGCTCGTGAATCATCTGTGGTATTACTTCCTGAGAGCGGTACCGATGCAAGCTCACTGGTTGCTCAAGGTATGTCTATTATTAACTCTTTGAATAAAAAGCAACAAAGTTAGGTGAACTGATGGCATTTTTAGATACGCATTTAGCCGAAGCCTTAATGATTTTAGGTGTTATCGCACTAATTGTTGAAGTAGCGGTACTGGGTATGAGTACCTACGTATTATTGTTTTTAGGCTTATCTTTATTTGCCAGCGGCTTACTAATGAATACAGGCCTTTTAGACTCGAGCTACACCACCGCGCTTTGGAGCAATATAGTGTTTACTCTTGGCTTTGCAGTGGTACTTTGGCAACCACTCAAACGCATGCAAGATAAAACCGATACTAAGCCGATACACAGTGACTTTGCTGAGCTTACCTTTGTCGTTAACGCAGATGTTGATGATAAAGGGTTAACCACACATCAGTATTCGGGTATTACATGGCAGTTAAAAAGTCATTCTCCCATTGCTGCGGGTAGCACAGTAAAAGTGACCGACAAACAAGTTGGTATACTTTGGGTAGAGGCGGTATAACTCAGCTTGAGTCAAACCTCACTTAGAGTCAAAACTCTATTTAGTTTTGTAACCGTGTTTGCTATGGTTAGAGGCACTCACGGTTACAAGCAAGGTTGCGAAAATGAACAATAACAAGGCACTCGTTGTAGAAGGTGGCGCAATGCGTGGTATTTTTGCCACTGGCGTCCTGGATGCTTTTATTCAAGCTAATTACCAACCTTTTAATCAATGCTATGGTGTTTCTGCCGGAGCTACTAACATTGCCGCTTATCTGTGCGCCCAATACAAACGTAACCATGCAGTGATTACTGATTACTCTTGCCGACCTGAATTTATTGATTTTGTTCGTTTTATTAAAGGTGGCCACCTGTTTGATTTAGACTGGCTCTGGCAAGAAACCATCCGTGATATTCGCCTAGATCTCGACACCTTCGAAAAACAAGCCAGTGAGTTTTATATTGTCACAACCAATATACAAACTGGGCAGGCAGAGTACTTAAAAGCAAGTGCCACTCATCTTGAACAGCAATTAAAAGCCTCATGCGCGTTGCCTATTGCATATCGAGAATTTCCCGTTATCGACAATTTACAGCTTACTGATGGTGGCGTGGCAGATTCTATTCCTATTCGTAAAGCATACGAGATGGGTAATAAAGAAATCACCGTTATTTTATCTCAGCCTCTTGGCTATAAGAAAAAGCCTTCTAAAGCGCCTTGGTTTGTTAAACGTCTTTATAAGAAGACCCCGGCATTAGCTGAAGCCACCTTAAGGCGTGCAGAAAATTACAATCAAAGCATTGATTTTATTACCAACCCGCCAAGCGATTGTAAAATTAATATTATTGCACCGCCCCCCAACTTTGCAGTTGGTCGAACAACGAAATCATTTGAAAAACTCAGTGCGGGCTATGAAATGGGCTTAAATGCGGGTACACATTTTTTAACTCAAGTTGCCTAAGCTAACGCATTAAAAAACAGGAACAATCTTCAAGCGTTTTCGAGGTCATTGGCTATACTTTAAAGAGTTACGTTAGCCAAGGATTGACCATGAAACTCCCCTTAACTTTTATTACTGCCTTCAGGGTTTTAATACTCTCTTTTCTATGTTTATTTTCATTTTTTAGCCAAGCTATTGAGTGGCCTCAACAAGTGCAAACATCACAAGGCACACTCATTGTTTATCAACCCCAACCAGAGAAACTCAACGGTAATACTTTAACAGCCCGTGCAGCAATGTCATTTTCATTTTCAGGCAATGACGCTGTGTTTGGCGTATTTTGGTTTACCGCTAAACTAGATACTGATCGCGAAAACGATACCGTCACTGTTCGCAATATGATTGTCACCGATGTACGCTGGCCTGAATCAAAAGATGCAGGAGAACAAAAATTTACTGCTGTCGTTAATGAAGCAATAAAAGCCAGTCAATTCGAAACCTCGCTTTCGCAACTTACCGCCAGCCTTGAGAGTGCAGAAGCAGCAGAACAAAGTTTAACGCAATTAAAAACCGACCCTCCAACGATTATTTTCAAAGAGCAACTGTCGGTATTACTGAGTTTTGATGGTGAACCTAAGTTTAGTCAGATTGAAAACAGCCAATATGAGCGTGCTTTAAACACCGCCATGACAGTGATTAAAGATAGCAAAAGTAAACTTTGTTATCTCACCGATGGGCAATTTTGGTATCAGGCAAAACAAGCCAAAGGGCCTTATGACTATACTCAGTCGCCACCTGCTGAACTTGTAAAAATGCTCCCTAAAGATACCGAAAGCTCAGATCTAAGTGCACCACCAGCCATTGTTGTAGCCACTAAACCCACAGAGCTTATTGCAACTGATGGCGCAGCTAAATGGAAAAGCCTAACCGGTGGCGAGCTCATGTATGTGTTTAACACTGAAACCCCGTGGCTACGTGAAATGCAAACGAATAACATGTATGTCTTATTATCTGGGCGCTGGTATCGCGCAAAACAACAAACAGGCCCTTGGACATTTGTACGTGGCGACGAACTACCAGAAAGCTTTGCCAATATTCCACCTGAATCAGATTTAGGTGGTCTCAGAGTTTCAGTTGCTGGTACTGAAGAAGCTGACGAAGCAGTATTAGATGCAAAAGTGCCGCAAACAGCGGCTATCAGCCGTAAAGATACGAGTTTAACTGTGTACTATGATGGCAAACCTAAGTTTGAACGTATCCCAGGCACGCAAGTTTCTTATGCCATTAATACGGATGCACAAGTGCTGCAAATTAAAGGCAAATATTATGCAGTCGATAATGCGGTGTGGTTTAAGGCAGATTCCGCGCAAGGGCCTTGGCTTGTTGCTGATAGCATTCCAAAAGATGACATCGCAAAAATTCCTCCAAGTTCTCCCGTTTACAACGTCACTTACGTCGAGATATACGAGTCAACTCCTGAGGTTGTGTATGTTGGTTATTACCCAGGTTACATGTGGTCATACCCTTATTATGGCGTGCCAGTGTATGGAACGGGTTGGTATTACCCGCCATACTGGGGCGGTGGCTACTACTACCCTCGCCCACCAACGTGGGGTTTTAATATTGGCTATAACAACTGGACCGGTTGGTCGTTTGGCTTAAGTTGGAGCAATGGTTTTTTAAATTTAGGGATGAATTGGAATGTTGGATGGCCAACCCATTATCGACCTTATCATTGCTGTAATGGCTGGTATGGGGGTGGTTACCGCGGCCCTGTTATTATTAATAATGGCAACATCAATATTGGTAACAAAATTAATGTTGGCCATAAACCAGGTCATCATGATAAACAGCCAAGACATAACATTTATAAACGCGATCAAAGTAAATCTCGTCTTGCTTCGAAGCAGCAAGTGAAACGCGATTTAAAAACAGCCATCAGCCAACGCGATAAAGCAAACAACGTGTTCGCCGACCAAAAAGGTAACGTGCTCAAGCATGATGCCGATAAATGGCAACAACGTGTTGAAGGTAAATGGCAAACTATCCCCGCTGATAAACAGCAAGAAATCAAAGAGCGTGCACAAAATATTGACCGTCAACAAGTACAAAATAAATTGCAAAGTATAGATAAAAGTAAAGCGAAGCAAACATTGCAGCAGCGCCAGCACACACAAAATAGGCAACAAAATCGTATGCAGCAATTAAATCAAGCAAATAGAGCACGTCAGCAAGGTATGCAGCGCCAACAAATGCGTCGTAATACACAAAGACAGATGCCTCGGCAAATGCCTAATCGCGGTCATTAATGTAAAAACAGGAACAAAGCAAAGCCAGCGTAAATACTGGCTTTGTTATCTTAACCAGAGCCAACGGCTCTCTTTGGCTACCTTTAAGTCGTAATAGATATCTATCTTAAGAAAAAGCCTGCAAAACAATTGCAAAAATTTGCTTAAAACCATTTCTCTATTAGCTTTAATACTAAGTCCTTACAAAAATTTGCACGCTCATGTTAAATAACTACACCGTTCGTACGCGATTAGCCGTCTTGGCTTTGTTACCGGTTACAGTTTTTGTGATCACCTCTATTTTTACAATGTCTATTATGTCGGACATGGTAAAAGGCATCGACAGTTTATATGACGATAGAGTCATCCCCCTTGAACAAATAAAAACAGTATCGGACAATTACGCCGTTAGCATTGTTGATCTATTCCATAAATACCGTGCTGAGCAAATTTCAAAAACTGACTTTCTAGCCGCCGTTGAAAATGCAAAAGACGTTGCTGACAGCAAATGGAAAAGCTACTTAGGAACTAAACTAACCACAGAAGAGCAGCGCTTGGTTAATATCGTGGAAAAGAATCTTGCTGTGGTACAAAGCGCACTCAGCACGTTTTTAACCCAAGTTAAAAGTGACCAACTTAAAGCAGTGCCCAACGAGGTGTTCGTAAAAAATCTTTACGATGTGTTTGACCCACTCAGTGAAAGTTATCAAGGGCTAATAAACTTACAAATCAATGAGGCTAACAAGTTTAAAAACGCCGCAGATAAAGACTTTGCTCAAGTCACCATCGCTATGACCGCATCTATCACCATTTTAATAATTGTGTTGCTGGCTATTGCCTTTATCATTTACCGATCTATTCATAACCCATTGTTATCGTTAAGTGAAACGATAGGTTCTATCTCTGAAAATGCCGATTTACGTCTGCGCGCAAAAACCCATGGTAATGACGAAATAGCCCAAGCAGCAAACCACTTTAATGCCATGATGGAGCGCATTCATGCATTAGTAAATGATGTAACGAGCGCCACTCTCACCCTTTCATCTGCTGCTGAGCAAATGAACTCAATTAGCGACCAAGTTGCAAGCACAGCCACAGAGCAAGAGCATCAATCAGCGATGATTGCCACCGCCATTACACAAATGAGTAGTGCCATTGAACAAGTGGCCGCAAATGCATTATCAACATCAGAAAAAGCCACTCACACTGATAAAACAGCCAAGCAGGGTCAGCAGTCTGTGCAAGAAAATATCGATGCAATAAACCGTTTATCACATATCGTTAATGCGAATACAAAACTAATCAATGAGTTAAATACACAATCAACCGATATCAATCAAGTGGTGATGATGATCCAAGGCGTTGCAGAACAAACCAATTTACTTGCATTAAATGCGGCCATTGAAGCAGCACGCGCAGGTGAGTCGGGTCGCGGTTTCGCGGTGGTGGCCGATGAAGTCAGGCAGCTTGCGCACAACACGCAAAAAGCAACAGCCAGTATTAACGAAATGATCAGTAAACTACAAGCAATGGCGCAGCAAGCAGTTACCGCCATGGGTAATGCAGACGAAAGTGCTAAACAAAGTGTTGAATATGCAGAGCGCTCATCACAATTACTGACTGAAATTACTAAAGAAATGGCACTTATTGCCGATATGAACAACCAAGTATCAACCGCAACGGATGAGCAAACCACTGTTGCCAACGAACTAAGTTGTAATATTAATGAATTTAGTAGTAGCATTTCACTGGTTAGCGAAAGCTCGCAACAAAATGCGCAAGCCAGCCAAGAATTGGCCTCATTGGCTTCGCGTTTACAACAGCAGGTGCATGTTTTCAAAGTATAGTCGTCTAAAACTGCGCTCAAAAAGCAGAGACTCGAAATAATGAATAGAGCAATACTGATATTACTAATGACCTTTGCTCTGTCGAGTCTACAAGCCTTTTGCCATGAACAAATTGTTATACAGCTTGCGAAGCCAAATTATACCGATGCGGTAAAAAACCAATATATTCACGATATTCTCGACAAAAGTTTTGCCGCAATGGATGCGGATGTAGTGCTGCTATACAATGTTAAGCCAATGAATAATAAACGTATTGTAGAGCAGCTGAGTCACAATAAAACAATTACATTAGCATGGCTTTCTTTACCTCACGAGCACACTGATTCTCTCGTCAAAACGACAATCCCACTCTATAAAGGGCTACACGGCAAGCGCTTACTGATTATTCGCCATGAAGACCAAGAAAAGTTTAGCGGCATTAAAACCCTTGCTGATTTAACTCCCTTGGTTGGCCTGCAACAGCAAAGTTGGTCAGATTATACCGTATTGAAAAACAATGGTTTAACAGTTAATGGCGAGCTTGATTACCCAGGGATGATAAAAGCCCTTGAAACAGGACTCGGTGATTACTTTCCACGCTCAGTACTGGCTATTGGCACCGAACTGAATAGACTAAAACAGTTCAATTTTGTCATTGCGCCAAACATTATGTTGCAATACCCCAGCGACTATTACTTTTACCTAAGCAAAGAGAATCAACACATTAGAGATATGCTAGAGCAAGGTATGCAAAAACTGCAGCAATCAGGTGAACTTGAGCAACTCTATTTGCAATATTTTGGTGATGTTGAAAAACAATTTTCTTTAAAGCAACGTCACATCATCACGCTAAAAAATAAGGAGTAAGCATGCTAAAAGCGCTGCTAATTATCATTATGACATTGGCGATTTTTGCTGCGGGTTTTATAGCTGGCGTGTACAGTTTACCTATTTTAACTGAACAACTAGCACCCGATATTGCGGTTTTGAAGCAGCACCAAGGTCGAGCTCAGTTTAGTGCAACGTTTAAACCCGACCTTAAAGGCTCAGATCGCTTTCATTATGGTGATGGCATGGTGTATCTAACCAATGATGCTATTTCTATGCAAGGCACGTTATCACCAGGGCCTGACTATCAACTTTATTTATCGCGAAACTTTATTGATAACGAAGCCGATTTTTTAGCACAAAAAGGCACTATGCAGCGTGTTGCAGGGGTGCGTTCGTTCAATGGCTTTAAATTAGTTGTACCACAAGGTATTGATGTCAGTGATTACAATACAGTGGTTATTTGGTGTGAAAGTTTTGAGGAATTTATAACCGCAGCGCAGTATCAGTAGCTTGATTAATAAAAACAAAGCCGCCTTTGGAGAGGGCGGCTTTAAAGCGGCAGCTATGGGTGTGAGCTGCCTAATCAAGAGTCATTGTTTATGCAACTAATTAGGCTGCATCTTCTGTGCTTTGAGTCTCATCGCTGTGGCGAATTAAGTAATCAAATGCACCTAAACTTGCAGTTGCACCACTGCCCATTGCAATAATGATTTGCTTAAACGGTGTTGTTGTTGCATCACCTGCCGCGTAAACACCCGGTAATGATGTTGCACCTTTGCTATCAATTTCGATTTCGCCAAAGCGAGTCAGTGATAACCCTGAATCTTTTAACCATTCAGTGTTTGGCACTAAGCCGATTTGCACAAAGATACCTGCAAGCTCAAGTGATTTTTCATCGCCAGAGATGCGGTCAATATAGCTTAAGCCTGTTACTCGTTTACCATCACCAACAACTTCTGTCGTTTGCGCATTTTTGATAATCGTAATGTTCTTTAAGCTATTTGCTTTACGAATAAGTACTTCGTCAGCACGTAAAGTATCAGCAAATTCAAGCACGGTGACATGCTCAACAATGTTTGCAAGGTCAATTGCAGCTTCAATACCTGAGTTACCACCGCCGATCACCGCAACAGCTTTACCTTTAAATAACGGACCATCACAGTGAGGACAATAAGCAACGCCATGACCGCGATACTCTTTTTCACCTGGTACGTTCATTTCACGCCAGCGTGCACCGGTTGCTAATACCACTGACTTCGCATTTAAAACCGCACCATTTTCTAGCGTGATTTGGTAATTACCTTGCTTAGTAAGCGATGCCGCACGTTGATTTTGCATAACATCAACGTCGTATTCTTTTACGTGCTCTTCTAGTTGAGCAACTAATTTAGGACCTTCGGTCGCTTTCACTGATATAAAGTTTTCAATTGCTAACGTGTCAGAAACCTGACCACCAAAACGCTCTGCAACCACGCCGGTATTTAAGCCTTTACGTGCTGAATAAATTGCCGCAGAAGCCCCTGCTGGTCCACCACCCACAACAAGTACGTCAAATAACTCTTTATCGTTCAGTGCTTCGGCTTGGCGTGCAGCCGCTTTGGTATCGACTTTATTTAAGATATCAGTCAGATTAACTGCACCTTGACTAAACAGCTCGCCATTTAAATACACCGCTGGCACCGCTAGGATATTGCGCTCGTTCACTTCGTCTTGGAACAAGGCACCATCAATCATAGTGGCCGTAATGCTTTCGTTGTGTGCTGCCATTAAGTTCAGTGCTTGCACTACTTGCGGGCATGTTTGACAACTTAATGAAATATACACTTCAAAGTTAAGTGGCCCAGGTAATGATTTAATTTGTTCAATTTCACTCTCTGACGCCTTACTTGGATGACCACCTGTGTGAAGAAGTGCAAGGATCAAGCTCGTGAATTCGTGGCCCATAGGCACACCCGCAAATGTGATTTGCGTATTGTTTATAGGTGAAGATACCACCATAGATGGACGACGCACGTCTTGGTTAGGGTTATCTCGCACCGAGAATTTGTCGCTTAACGATGCTAAATCGTTTGCTAAGTTTTTAAGTTCTGTTGATTTATTGCTGTCATCCAAGGCGATAAGCAGCTCAACAGGGCTGGTAATAGAAGCAAAGTGGCTTGTTAATTGGTTTTTGATATTCGTATCTAACATGGCTTAGCCCTTGAGTTCAGAATAAATAATCTAGAAAAAATTTAGGGATAACTGCCCATCACCCGCTAATGTGCTTAATGTGAGTTGTGATGGGCAATTAAGGTTGCATTGAGATAGCAAAGCAACACTTTGCTATCGTTTAATGCAGTGGCAAATTAGATTTTGCCAACTAGGTCTAGTGAAGGAGCAAGTGTCTCTTCACCTGGCTGCCATGATGCAGGACATACTTCACCGTCGTGGTTAGCAATGTACTGTGCAGCTTGTACTTTACGTACTAACTCTTTCGCGCTACGGCCGATGCCTAAGTCGTGAGTTTCGATTACTTTGATTTCGCCTTCTGGGTTCATTACGAATGTACCGCGAAGAGCAAGACCTTCGTCTTCAATCATCACACCGAAGTTACGTGTAATACGACCTGTTGGGTCACCGATCATTGGGAATTTGATTTTACCAATTGTGTCAGACGTATCGTGCCATGCTTTATGAGTGAAGTGCGTGTCAGTTGATACTGAGTAAACTTCAACACCCATTTCTTGTAGTTGCTCGTAGAAGTCAGCAACATCACCTAGCTCAGTAGGACATACGAAAGTAAAGTCTGCTGGGTAGAAGAAGAAGATTGACCACTTACCTAGCACGTCTTTTTCTGTTAGCTCAACAAAGTCACCGTTGTGGTAAGCTGTTGCATTGAATGGTTGTAGTTTTGTGTTAATTAATGAAGTGCTCATAGTATTCCTCATTGATGTATTTAAAAATGTTTAATTAACGCAGCCTTGCGTCTGCTTGATTAATACAATAGAGGTGTGAGCGATTAAAATAAAATTGATTGTTTAGATTAAATTGATTTGTTTTTTAGATTGAAAAATAAAAAGAAGCAAAAACTACAAAGCCCTCAAACACTTACGTCATAGAGGGCTTTCTCTTCAGGGATTAAAGTTACTTACTAAAACCGTATAAACTCTTTGGTTTAATGTAGTTAGGCTCAATTCCTTGCTCTTTTGCAGCTGCTAACATCACTTGTTCAATCCAACCTGCATCCATAATGTTCATATAGTTGCCATCTGGGTCAAAGTTAATGTTAGACCCCATAACCACCATAAAGGTATCGGTCACTTCAGTGTTGTCTGCTGGTACTTGAAATTGATGAATCGAACCGCCTGGTTCAAACAAATAGCTGCCTGCCACTTGTAAATCATCTGGGTATTCTGTGTAGTGCCAGCTGCCTGCTAATGTATACAAATGTACAACACCGGTATGAAAATGCTTTGGTAATACCGTACCCGGCTCAAATAAAACACGTAATACCCATACCCCATTCTCAGAATCCAGCATGAGTGGATAAATGTGTACCCCTGGTAAGGCGTTTTTAATCAGCTTTTCATCATTGGTATGAATAGTCAGTAAGAAATCTTGATGATTAATAATATCTGGTAATGCCATGTGTGTGCCCTCTTTTCACTTGCTTTCAATAAGTTAACTAGTTGTCTTTAATTTGCTGTGGCGGTATCTGTGTGTGGTTCTTCTTTACAAAGCCCTTGCCCATACGCCCACTGCAAAGCATGTTGCATACCTTGCTGTAAGGTAAATTCAGGTTGATAACCAAAAATATGCTGTGCCTTTTCATTACTATAAGCTGCACTTTTACGACTCAACATGCGCATGGTCGACGGATTGATATCCGTGGTTTTACCAACAAGGTGATAACACCACTCAATAAACCCTGTTAGCTTTATCGCTAAAGCCAAATTCACTACTGTGACGTGCTTTTTCCCTTGTGCCTGCGCCAAATAATTAAAATAAGTTTGGTTAGTTACTTGCTCAGGGCCCGAAAGATTAAAAATTTCACCGCTTGCATCGTCGCTTATCGCACTTTGGTAAATACCTTTGACTAAGTCATCAATATAAACAGGCCCAAACATGCCCTCTGGTACCATAAACATGCCTTTGGCGATTTCTTGTAATGGGTAAGCTATCCACGGTCTTGAGCCGGGCCCATAGACATCGCCAGGGCGAATTATTGTGACATTGAGTTTTTTACTGGCGTGATAGCTTAGCGATAAATGCTCGCTCATCATTTTCGAATCGTTATAGGCTCTGCCATCAGGGAACAAAGCGCTTTACCGTGTTTGCAGCCAGCGCTGCATCCAGTAAGTTTTTAGTCCAACCCACATTCGCCTGCCATGTTTGCTTATAGCTAAACGCATTTGAAACAATTGCCGCTGTATGAATAACTAAATCGCAGTCATTCATTAATGAGCGCCAACTCACTGGTTCATTCAAGTTACCTGCAACAATGTTAAACTCTTCACAGGGCGTTAAATCAACGCCACATACATCGACCCCATGCGCTTTAAAGTAGCGTGCGAGTGTGCGGCCAATAAAACCATTGCCGCCACTGATAAAAACTTTTGAATAGTTCATTGTGTGTTCCTCTAAGCACGTTACAGCCTTAATTGCAGTTCGCAGGCTGATTGGTTAATACATTGTTAAACTTTAATGGCATCATTTACTTTACTTTTCACGCAATTTTTTTTACTTTTTACGCCAACGCACTAAAAAAGAGCACACTATGCCCCGGCTAACACACGCACCTGATCTAATTAGAGTATCTGCTCTACATGGTTATATTGAGCTGATAGAAAGTAAATTGGTAAACCCTGATGCACTACTATCGCGCGTTGGTTTAGATCGAAAACAACTCTCTGAGCCAAATAATTTTGTGCAGTATCAACAATTGATCCAGCTGTTAGAAATCACGGCTAAAGAGTTAAACCTACCCTATTTTGGCCTTGAGCTAGGCCGCTGGCAGAGCTTAAATATATTGGGCTCAGTCGGTTACTTGATGGGAAACTGCGACACCCTTGAAATGGCGCTAAAGAACTTAACTAAGTACTATCATGTACATCAAAATAGTGCTGATTTACTGCTCGAAGTTGGTCAAGACTATGTAAAACTCTCGTTTTTAGTACGCAATAGTTTAAAAATAAGTGTTCACCATGGCGCGGATTTAGCTATGAGCGTAGGCGTCAATTTATTAAAACAATTAACCGATGACCAAATAAAACTACATCGCTTAGAACTTCCCCATAGTGGGAATGAAAATCCTAGCGTATATCGTCAAGCGTTAGGTCAACTCCCGGTATTCAACTGTGCCCATACTGCAGTGGTATTTGATAGAAAGTATTTAAAGATCCCTATCAAAAACTCAGATAAACAATTATTTTCGATACTTAGCCAGCAGCTTGGGGATCTTAAGGACACTAAACGAGAAAACATTTCAGATCACGTTGAGGTGCTGATCAAGCAATACCTACTTCACGAAGACTTTGGTGTAAACCTGATAGCTGAAAAACTATCAATGAGTGCCCGTAGTTTACAAAGGCACTTAACAAAGCATGACACAACCTTTCGTGAGTTAGTTGACGATGTACGTTGCAATTTAGCACATCAATATTTAACTGAAACTAGTCTCAGTTTATCGAACATCTCAGATATCTTAAGCTTTTCTAATTACAGCGAATTTACTCGTGCGTTTAAACGCTGGTATGGCATACCACCAAAAGATTACCGTAAGTCACTTTAGCCTTTTTGGCGCAAAAAGTTAAAAACAGGTCGTATAAAGCTAAGTTTTCGGTTAACAATTTATATATATTGACTAGCTAGTTTCGCTAATTAGTGGTCGTGCAATGTTAAGAAGAGTGTTTATTACCGGTGCCAACAGTGGTATCGGATTCGAATTGGCAAAGCAATATATTCTAAGAGGTGACGATGTTGCATTATTCGACTTACATTTTTGCGCACAAACTAAACAATCGCTCGGTGAGCTTGCCGATTATTATCAATACGTTGAGTTTTTTGCGACGCCTATCTGTGATACTGAAGCACTGCAAACCCAAGTAAATAATGCAATTGCAGCGATAGGAAAGCCTGATTTGGCTATTTTCAGCTGCCATACTTATGAGCAGCTAAGTAACGAAAATAGTATTGCTTGTCAGCACTTTGCAACAGTCATCACGCCACACTTGGGCATGAACAGTCACCTAGCACTGACCACACCGCTTATTGATGCCACTCAATTTACACCACAGCCCAGCGCCTTGATTTTAGCCAAAGAACTCCGTAAAAAATTTAAACCTAACAACATAAAAGTCAGTTTAATTTGTGCAAGTAAAACGCACAGTACTTTAGCCAACCCAGCCTATGCTGCAAAACACATTTTGCGCGGCTTGGATAAACAAAAATTAATGGTGATCCTAGGCTTACAATCTAAACTAACCTATATCATGAGTCGTTATTTGCCAAATTGGATAATGGATTCAGTGATGGATCGCTTGATAAAACAACAACTAATAAGAACAACACGCTAAGGAATACCCATGAACACACATGATAACCTCACGCAATTAATTGAGCATACGTGTCAGACTTATGCCGAACTTCCAGCCTATAACAGTGCGGGAAAAACGCTCAGCTATGCACAAGTTGAACAACAGTCTCGTTATTTAGCGCAGTGGTTTCAACAGCAAAGTGGCCTTGTTGCAGGGGACAGAATCGCCATTCAATTACCGAATATTGTTGATTACCCTATCGTTACCTATGCAGCATTTCGTGCCGGATTAATCGTTGTCAATACCAACCCACTTTACACCGCTCGCGAAATGCTACATCAGTTTAATGATGCCGATGTAAAAGCCATTGTTATTCTTGACGCCCTTACCGATAAATTAGCAACTATTATCGATGATACGTCAATCAAAACCGTTATTGTTGCAGCCGCGGTTGCTGAGCCGACATTGCAAGAGGGTCAATTTTCGTTAAATGAACTTATACGCCAAGGTGAAAGACTCGCTCCTCTTAACGCTCATCAAGCCAGTCGTGATGATATTGCTGTTTTACAATACACCGGCGGTACCACAGGAGTTGCCAAAGCGGCGATGCTGAGTCATGGCAACATATTAGCCAATGCCGAGCAAATGAATGAGCGCTTTGATGACATTTTAACGCCCGGTCAAGAAACCGGTATTTGCCCGCTTCCGCTTTATCATATTTACGCCTTTACGGTGAACATGGTTGGTCTATTTGCTATGGGGCAATTTAATGTACTGATACCAAATCCTCGTGATTTAGATGCCTTAGTTAAACAAATCGAACCATTTGATATTAATTACTTTTCAGGCATCAACACCTTATTTATTGGCTTGTGTATGCACCCGGGGTTTAAAGCACTGAATTTTTCTAACTTAAAAATGACCGTCTCTGGGGGCGCAGCCCTCACACATGCTGCAGCCGATGCGTGGATGAATACCACAGGTTGCACAATCACAGAAGGCTATGGCTTGTCAGAAACCTCGCCTGTTGCAACCTTAAACGACTTTAAAAAAGAAGAAATTGGTAGCATAGGCCGCCCACTTTCAAACACCACCGTCGAAATTTGGAATGAAAATGATGAGCCTGTAGCTGACGGTGAGTCCGGCGAGATCGTTGTTAAAGGCCCGCAGGTGATGATGGGTTATTGGCAGCGCCAAGATGAAACCGATAAATGCATGAAACGGGGCTTTTTCAAAACCGGTGATGTGGGTCTGAAGCTTCGAAGTGGTAATTACAAAATTGTAGACCGCTTAAAAGACATGATTATTGTTTCTGGCTTTAACGTGTACCCTAATGAAGTTGAAAACGTACTTTGTCAGCACCCTGCTATCTGCGAAGCGGCCGTAATTGGCGCAAAAGATGAAAAAACTGGGGAGCGTGTTTGTGCCTACATTACCTTAAAAGAGCAGATTGATGAGCAACAAGTGAGTGACTATTGCCGCGAAAACTTAAGTGCTTATAAAGTGCCTAAATCAATCATTTTTATGGAACAATTACCTAAATCGACGGTTGGCAAAATTCTACGTCGAGAGTTACGCCAACAATAAAGCGATCGTTTTAGCCGCCTAACTGGTATAAAATAACCACGAGTTATTTTATACCAGTTAGGCGGCTTTAAGGTCATTATGGAAAAGTTTATTAATCACATTCAACTCGGTTACTTCGGTTTACTGCCATTTTTAGGCTGCGTTGGCTGGCCACTCATTGCTGGCAGTAATGCCGTCAACTTAGACTTTTTCACTTTTTATAGTATCGCCATTTTAGCCTTTATGGCTGGTAACTTATGGCATGCAGGCCAGCAAACCCATGCTGATGCCATTAAAGCGATTATTCCTATTCTACCGATTGGCTTTTTAAGCTTTTTACCAACAACCTGGACTCTCGCTTGGCTCGCTGCAAGTTTCTGGTTGGTGCTGTTATTCGAAAAAAGCTCACCACAGTGGCAAACCTATCATATTGATTATCAAAAAATGCGTTTCGTTTTAACGTCTGTGGTTTTTGTTTGCCATATTTTTGTAATTGGCATGAGTATCTATCCTGAGTAGCCCTTTTATCGCGATTGCGGTAACATCCGCGGCTCAGTTTTTTAAGGACTTGCTATGATAGATCAACTTCGCGCTAAACTAGATCACCTTGGCGAAAATTACGTCGAGAAGAATGCTCACTTCAAAGTGAAAGTGATCCCGTTTTTCTGTTCCATTCAAATAAAAAAAGACCATAAAAAACAAGGTGGCTTAACTTTTTATTCGAATCAACTGATTGAAATCTTCTTGGCAACACTATTTTTGTTGTTTGGCTTAATGCTGTTTGATGCCGATGCTGGATTGACCCACGGACCTATACATATCGCCTTTGCAGTGCTAATAAGCTTTAACTTGATCATCAAGCAAATTGCCATCGAAGGACTCAAAACGCGCTTAGCGCTTTGCCCTGAAATAACCATCGAAGAACAGCCTGAGCAAGGCAAATAAGCTATGTTTTTAGACCCTAGTTGGCGCATCTTAACGGTGGGCGATGGTGACTTATCTTTTTCTTTGGCCTTAGCTCGCCATTTAAAACCCGCCATGCTGATTGCATCAACCTATGATGATGCAAATACCATAGAGCAAAAATACAGCGTCAATGCGCTTAGTTCACTGCAACAGTTAAATATAACAACCTTAACTGAATTTGATGTCACTAAACCCGATGCATGGCAGCGCTTAGGCGACGCTCGTTTCGATGTAGTTATTTTTCAATTTCCCCTTATACCTGCGTTTAAAGGTGAAGCAGCATTTAAAGCAAATACCCAACAAGGCGGTATGAATGTTTTAAACCGAGCCTTGTTGCATCGCTACCTAGACTACGCAAGCCAGTTTGCATTAGATAGAAATGGCCCGATGTTGTGTTACATCACCTCTAAAGATGTAAAACCGTATCGTGAATGGAATATTGAAGGCAGCTTGAATCAAGGGCTAAACTGCCATTATCTTGGCCAAATGCCATTCGATATTAATTTATTCCCGGGCTATAAAATTCGTAATGTTGACCGCGATAAACACGTTAAAGACACCAGCGGCATTACCTATGTATTTAGCGAAAAAACTGACAATGAGATTACTGCTAAGCTGACTTTACCCGCTTATTTAGGCGATAAACACTGTGCATTATGCCGCGTAGGCCCTTATATGGCACAGGAAGATGAAGACAAACATGTGTTAAGCAAAAAGCACAAACAAATGGAAAAATTTGAACAGGATTGGCAAGCATGGCTTGCACAAAATAACGAGGAGTAACCATGAACTTTGTCATTGTTGGTACCAACTTTATAAGCGACACATTACTGAGTGCAGCTAAACAGCTAGAAGCGTTTTCCTTATATGGCGTGTGCTCACGAGCGCAGCAAACTGGCGAGGCTTTTCTTGCTAAACATGACCTTGCAGATGCTAAAGTGTTCACCCACATTGAACAAGTATGCCAAGATCCATTGGTCGATGCCGTCTACATTGCTGCACCAAATAGCTTACACAAAGACTATGCTGTAATGTGTTTAAAAGCCGGTAAACATGTTTTAGGCGAAAAGCCTTCGGCTGCTAATAGCAAAGAACTTGAGGCTATCATTCAAGCGGCAAAAACGCATCAACGCTTATACATGGAAGCGATGATGACCACGCATTTACCAAACTTCGCACGCTTAAAAAATGCCCTCACAAAAATTGGCACACCCCGCAAATACATTGGTCAATATAGTCAGTATTCATCACGTTACGATAAATATAAAAATGGCGAGCGCCCAAACACTTTCTTGCCAGAATTTGCTAATGGTGCATTAGTCGATTTAGGTATCTATCCGCTGTATATTTTACTCGCAATATGGGGCGCGCCTCAGAGTGTAAAAGCCAGTGGTGTGTTACTTGAAACCGGTGTTGATGGGGCTGGTGACGTATTATTAAATTACGCTGATAAGCAAGCGGTGATCAGCTACTCAAAAATCTCACAAGGCGATAACTTTACTGAAATCCAAGGTGAAAAAGGTCGCATTCGTATCGAAGCCGTCTCTTTATTAAAGCGCATGCAATATATCGGTAACGATGGCACGGTTGAAGAACTCTCTGAGCAATTTGATGAACACTTTATGCGCCATGAAGTAAGCCACTTTATTCAAGCAGCGAATGCAGGACAGATTGAGTCATCAGTTAATACTCATACACTGTCAAAACAAGTTATGGCGGTGCTTGATGAAGCGCGAAGCCAACTTGGCGTTGTGTATCCCGCAGACCAATAAATACATTATTCAAGGGCAGTTAACACTGCCCTCTTTCATTTTAGCCACTCAACATAAGCTTAAATAATTACCCACAATTAAGTTTCTCATAACTTTTATTCAAATTAGATTTTTGTACTATGGTTAATAGTATTTACTTTCAATAAGAAGGGTAATACTTTGACTATTCGCTTTTTACTCAGAGCCGTTTTCGCAGCAACTATTACCCTTGCTGCTGGGCTACTTTTAATTATTCTATTCTTGCAGTCAGGCCAAGATAAAAGTATGGACTCTGCTCAGCAACGTTATGAGCTCAGTCACCTTGCCAAGTTTTCAGCTGCAAACTCGATTCATTTAACCGAACTTGCCCGTCAGCATGTTGTGACCTTAAACCCTCGCTATGCAGATGAGTACCACCAGCTTGTTGATCAAATTGAAGGCAAAGCAGCTTGGCTTAACGGCGAAAAGAAAAGTTTCGAACAACGTCTAAAAGCGTTTAATGTAGCCGCTGATGATTTAGCCCTGTTGCAAAAATCAAATGATTTGTCGCTCAAACTGGTTGAAACAGAAGAACAAGCATTTAGTTTAGTGGGTGACTTGCTTGGTCGCGATACAAATAACTTAACTGCAAGCGAGCATAAAAAGTGGGTGCAAGCTATTACGCTTTTAACCAATGATGCATACATGGCCGAAGTTGAAAAAATTCAGCAACCTGTACAAGCATTTTTAAGTTCAATTGAGAAAAAAAGTGCGGCTGAAGTCAAAAGCAATCACGACCGTGTGGTTACCTTAAGTTTAATTAGCACAGTTTTAGTTCTGACTATTATTGCTACCTTGATAGTGTGTTACTGGCAATTAGAGAAAAAAGTAATTAAAGCAACCCATGCCTTAATTGATGAAGCTAAGCGTATTTCTGAAGGGGATCTGTCTCGTTATATTGACCACGAAGCCGATGACGAAATAGGCCAGCTTGCGAGCAGCTTTAATATTATGGTTGATAAACTGTCTCAGCTTCTTAAAGAAATTCATGATCAATCAGAGCAAGCGCAAGTGGCTGCAAAAAGCCTCGACGAAATTTCACAGCAAGCTAAAACGCTCAATGATATTCAAAGCCAAGCGATTGAAGTGATTTCAAGCTCAGTCTATGAAAACTCAACGGCTGTTAAAGAGGTTTCTCAGAACTGTGCAGCCGCAGCAAGCAGTGCTACCGCAGCCAATCAAAAAACCCAAGAAGGCCTTTATGTTGTAAAACAAGGGGTGAGCTCAGTTGAGTCTGTGGCCGATACATTAACAAAATCACTCACTGACCTTAACCAACTCGAGGCCTCAGTGAATGAAGTCACGGTTATTTTAAGTGTTATCAGTAATATTGCCGAACAAACTAATTTATTGGCACTCAATGCCGCAATCGAAGCTGCCAGAGCGGGTGAACAAGGCCGAGGCTTTGCCGTTGTTGCCGACGAAGTACGAACGCTGGCAAGCCGTACGCAAAGCTCCACCCTTGAAATTCAAGATAAAATTGACTCATTACAATCGGCAACTAATGCGGTGACACAAAGGATCCGCTCTAGTGATAATCAAATTAAAGAGGCAGTGATCAATTCGGAAAAAGTGGGCCATATGCTCGATGAAATTAGCGTGCAAGCAAAAGCCATTTCTGAGGCCAATATGACCATTGCTTCTGCATCTGAACAGCAATCTCAAGTGACAGAAGAAATCGCCCAGCGCTTAAATGAAGTACAAGACACCAGCCGTAAATCACAGCAACAAACGCAAAGTATCTCATCTTCATCGAGTAAGCTGGCTAACTTGGCAAATAACTTAAACGGGCAAATTAACCGATTTAAATTAAGCTAGTCGCTGAGTAAACCAGCGACTAGCGTTTAGTTTAAAATCGGTAAGTAACAGATGCACCGATTGTTTGTGGGTTTACAACTGCCACATAGCCTTGTGGGTAGCGACCACTGACAGGTTCTTGTGAGGTATACGCCTCTTCATCTAAGGCATTGTTGATGAAGGCACTTATCAACCATTGTTCAGTATCGTAAGTCATCGATAAACGCGTAATGGTGTAATCACCTGCAACGCGTTCTTCTGTATTTGTTAAGTCACCATAAAATTCATCAACATAATTGGCACTTAAATTCACTTTTAGACTATCGGTAAACCAATGCGACAGACCTAAACTCGCCGTTAACTCCGGTGCAGAGTTTAAATCATTGCCGACGGCATCAGGAAAGGCTGATGATTCATCAATTTTAGTTTTCAATAAACCAAAGCCACCATGTAACTGCCACTGATCGCCCAGCATGCTGTAGGCTTCTACTTCTAAACCATAGCTATGAGCATCTTCAATATTAGTGATTTTACGCTCTGAGCTTAGCGCTTGATAACCGTTAAAGTTATTGTAAAACACATTAGCGCTGATATTTATGTCACCATTATTGATTACGCTGCGTGAACCAATTTCATAAGTATTAACGGTTTCTTCATCGTAGTAGTAATAATCTTCAGCAGTAAAATCAAGTGCGCCGCCCCCGGCATTGTAACCACGACGAGCACTGGCAAATAACGTTGTTTCGTCGCTAATATCATATTGAATCGCGAGTTTTGGTAAACGCAGTGTGTGTGAATTATCAAGTTGCTCAACGAGCATATCACCACGAAATGCCATATTGAAATTACGTAATTGTTCTTCACGCTCAATGCGCAGACCCGCTGTTAACGTTAATTCGCGGCTTAAGTTAAAGCTTGTTTCACCATAAACTGCGGTCGATTTACTGCTATCGTCGCCGTAATAATTGGTTGCTCCGACACTTTCAAAGTCTTGGTCACGGTCAAAATAAGCAAGACCAACAAAGCCTGAGTAAAAATCATTGCTTAAACCAAAGTTCAATTTGGTATCGACAGTGATGTTACTTTCATCCATTGATACGTCAGATTCTGCACTTTCAAGTGGTTCGTAAGCTTCAAATCCCCATTTGTAATCCATATAAGCAACTAAAACATCTAACGAAAAATCATCGTTAATTTTGTAATCAACATTCACTTGCGTGGTATCAGATTCAGTATCCATAATACGTTGATATAGCGGCTCATAATCAAATGGCTCATCCGCTAAAAAGTACTTACGACCCGAATTACCTTCTTCACTGTAAGTTGAATAAGTTAGCTGTACAGCAAGATCTTCGCTAGGTGTGTAAAGTAATTTAGCGCGTGTGCTACTGGTATTTAACTTGTTTAATTCACGATCAGTGGGGTTTGTTTCGTATACCGGTGGATTTGAAAATGTTTCGCCATCAACGTACTGAGTTGATAGACGAAATGCTAATACATCTTCAACTAACGCACCGGATACCACTGCGGCAGTATCTAGGTAGCTATCTTGGTTACGATAACCAACGCGCACAGCCCCTTCAAATTCTTGAGTAGGTGCTTTAGTTGTCATGTAAACGGCACCCGCAATACTATTACGACCATTACTGGTTGATTGCGGCCCTCGGTAAACTTCAATTTGTTCTACATCCCACAGACCCGTATCACCGGTTAAATCTGCAACAAACGGTTGGCTTACACCATCGATTAAGGTTGAAACACGGGCTTTGGAACCACCGCTAAATGAGTTAAAACCCGTTGCACCACCATTACCTGACACGCCTCGCATATCTGGTACCGAGCCTGTTAACACAACAACGTTCGCCATTTCTGACAGCGCTTCAGATATAGAAGCAAGTTGACCGTTTTCTAGTAAAGACTTATCAACAACCGCCACTGACGACATGGTCTCTTTAAGTGACTTCTCTGTTTTTTCACCTGTAACAACAATGGTATCCATTGATTTTCGACTGCTTTGGTCGTCATCGGCCCACGCTGAGCCTTGTGTAACAAGTAATGATGCAAGCATAACTTTGGTGAGTGAATTAAGTTTAAATGCAGTAGCCAATGTCCTTTCCCCGTAAGAGATTATTAGAATTAAACAAATTGAGTTTGATAAAAAAGCGCTAGGAAATTAACACAAGCTTAATGATATTGCAATTGAGTTTAGTTATCATTTACAATGAGATTTAACATCAACTACAACTATAATCTTATGCTCACTTTTACCGTTACCCTGCTTGTCGTTTTTGCTGTCAGTACTGTGTACTGCACTAGAAAGCAGCAGCGATTCTTAAAAAAACCTATTAAAAAACAATGGCGATTACTTTCGATTGCGTTAATCGTTTGCGCATTAATACTTGCCTTTCAACAATACTCAGTTACAGCGGCGGTGTTCTATATCATTTTTAGTCTGATGCTAATGTTGATGCTGATCCCTTTTATTAGCCTGCTGAAAAGAAAAGGATAATTCATGACAAGCTCATCTAAACGCCAACCAACTTGGTTAGGGAAAACCCTAGCGGGTGTATTTTTAGGGCTAGCCCTCTCATTTATTTTCGTTGCATTTTTTGCTTGGTATGGCCCAGGAGGCATTGATGCTCGCGATAAAGTGCAATTTAACATGTGGATGATCACGCCTGTTTGGCTAACCATTTTTAGTTTTAGTTATTTATTCAACTCAGCAAAGCAAGCGTGGCTTGTGCTTGGCAGCTTAACTGTGCTGCTTTATGGCGTGTTTTTTATGCTAAGGAGTGCATCATGAAAGTCAGATCGGATATTCTTCGCACCTATCAAGGTGTACATACATGGACTGGCATAATTGCAGGTTTAGTGCTGTTTATTGGTTTTTATGCGGGCAGTTTGACCATGTTCAAACACGAAATACAGCAATGGGCAGCCCCTATTCAAGCTCCTAAAATCACCAGCTCTAATTATGACTACCAAACGCTAGTAGATACGGCAATTAATGAGCAAGGCGAACAACTTGCTAAAGGCTTTAACCTTGATTTACATACCCAAGATGCACCTCTTTCGTGGTATATCCAAGGCAATGCCCGAGGCATGGAGCTTGATAAACAACTCAACTTCGCACACCTAAATGCTGATGGCACTTTAAACGTCAGCGCACAAACCGAAAACGAACTTGCCGATTTAGTTGATTATTTACACCGTACAGCTGGTTTTATAGGCGAAATTGGTCATGACCAATCAGGGGTCTATATTCTTGGTATTGCCTGTATTTTGTATTTTTTAGCTTTGGTCTCAGGAGTGATTATTTTACTGCCGACATTAGTTAAAACCTTTTTTGCACTGCGAAAAGAAAAAGGGCCTAGTCGATTCTGGCTCGATAGCCATAACCTTGTCGGTATAGCGAGTTTACCGTTTCATTTAGTCATTGCTTTTACCGTAGTAGTGTTTGCATTTCATGACTTTATTTATGGTGGTTTAGCGCAATTTTATGATGGCAAGCCACTGTTTCAGCGTCCTACGCCTGCCGCGCAAAGTTTTCATATTGAGAACTTACCACGCATTGATGAACAAGTACTCGCAGCGAAAAACTATGCCCCCGGCTATGAGCCAATCCATATTCGCTACAGTAATTTAAATTCAGCCTCACCTTCTGCGGTGTTTATGATGAGTAACAATAATGCGGTAGTGCGCGGACCAGATACTGATTACCTATTCATGAACCCGTACACACTAGAAGTGGTTAACTCAAGCTACCCGCAAGGCGAAGGTGCAGTGTGGGGTAACATGGTTGCCGGTATTTTCTCACTCCATTTTGGCACCTATGGGGGAGACTGGGGTCGTTGGGGCTACTTCGTTATGGGGTTACTTGGCGCCTTCTTATTCTATTCAGGTAATTTACTGTGGATAGACAAACGCTTTAAAAAAGATGCTAATAAACGCAGTACCTTGTTTATGGCAAAACTCACCATTGGCGTTTGTTTAGGGTCTATGATTGCCGTTGCCTTCACACTCGTTGCTGCCAAATGGCTACCTATATTTGTTAGCAACACAAACTACGCCACCCTATACAGTTACTACGCCGCTTTTTTTGCTTTTGTGATTTATAGCTTCTTAAAACCTGTAAAAAAGGCGACTATTGTTGGGCTTTACTTGCTTGCAGGCCTATGTGCATTAATGGTGCTCTCAACCTTACTAAAACTTGCTTTAAGTAACGTTAATTCGCTTTTTTACACAAGCTATATGGTTGATATTGTCGCTGCTATTTTTGCCGCTTTGTTCTTTAACATGGCCAAACGCCAGCAGCAAAAACAGGCCACGCAAACCATCATGCCGGCCTTTCAACAAGCAAACCAAATTTAAGCATTTTGAACACGGGTATCAAAGCAATTTGATACCCGCAATTTTGCTTTATCGAAAATCCGTGTCTGTTTAACGAAAAACATTTCTTATCCCACAAAACATCAGTAAAATCGCCGCAAACTTAAGGTATTAACTTTCATAAGGACAGTGATGCAGCGCACCATCCCACCGTTTTTTATTGCTGTTATTTGCGTGCTTCTTGCGATGGTCACCATTCAATCTGGTGCCTCCGTTGCCAAGCAATTATTCCCTTTAATTGGCCCTGAAGGCACAACCGCACTGCGCTTGGGTTTTTCTGCTGCTATTTTGTGTCTTGTGTTTAGGCCATGGCGCGCATTTCCGCCAGTGGGACAACGCATGCCTATTATCATCTATGGCCTAAGCTTGGGTGGCATGAATATTCTGTTTTATTATGCAATTGAGCGTATCCCGTTAGGGATAGGTGTTGCACTTGAGTTTACAGGTCCCCTTGCGGTTGCTCTGCTTTCGTCACGTAAAAAACGCGACCTATTTTGGGTAGCCTGCGCCATTGCTGGCATAATTTTATTATTACCCGATATGAAAGGCGAAGACAGCCTCGACCCTGTAGGTGTTATTTTAGCCCTTGCGGCGGGTGCCTGTTGGGCATTTTATATTTTGTTTGGTAAAAAAACCGGAAATCAAGGTTCAGGCGGGATGACCGTTGCTATGGGTATGAGCGTTGCCGCGATTGTACTTGTGCCCTATGGTGCTGCTTCTCAAGGCACTGCACTATTAAGCTGGGAAGTGTTACCGCTGGGTCTTTTAGTCGCCATTATGTCTAGCGCACTACCCTATACCTTAGAAATGGTGGCGCTGCGTAATATGCCTGCGCAAGGGTTCAGCATTATGATGAGCCTAGAACCAGCCATTGCAGCATTGGCTGGCTTTATGATCCTAGGCGAATTTTTAAACCTGTGGCAATGGTTAGCTATTTTACTCGTAATCACCGCGTCCGTAGGCAGCTCAATGTCGAGTAATTCTGAGGATCAGAAAAGTCAGAAAAACAGCTAATTTAACATTAAATATGCATTTTTTAGTACTTAAAGATTAAATTCCAGACTTAAAAACAGCTTTTATCGGCATTCGTAAAGTGAGGGTTCTCACTATAATGCTCACTATTAATACAAAGTGGTCTTATCTCTTTGTGTCGCAACAAACCTAATAGTGGGATTTACTTATGTCGATAAAAACTAACTTGTTACTTTCAAGCCTTGCAGTTGCAAGTACACTCGCTGCATCAAATGCTGTGGCAGCAAGCTGTCAGGGCGAAATTTTTGCAATGAACTCAGGCCGTGGTGAAACCGGTGTTGTATTTAGCCTAGACGAGCAAAACAAATCGGCTACGGCACATTCAATCGCCCAGTTTAGTTCTGCTGCGATTGCTTATGATGCCTCAACAAACCGTACTTATTATGCTTCATCACCTATTCCGTTAGAGTACAAAGTTGATGTAAGTCACCTAGACATCAGTGATGAGCAGTTTTCTCACCTACCAATTCGTGCCGATAAATTCAAATATAGTCGCTTGGCCTATTTAGATCATGCTACAGGTGAACATGTTGTGGTTGGTACAACTAAATCTGTAATTGGTATGACATATGATGCAAGCTCTGATTCACTACTTGCAGTAAGTTTTACCAAGCTTTATAGCATTGATAAAAACACTGGCGAAGCAACTGTGCTGGCTGATTATAGCGACCTTGATGGCTTGAGCCGCGCTGATTTAGTCATTAAAAATGGCGAGCTTTTACTAATAACCACAACATCTGTTTACAGCATTGACCGCACAAGCTTTGCGGCTACAGAGCTTTCAAAACACGATTTAATCGCGGTAGGTGGTGCCACAGTAAATAAAAATGGCGACCTTGTGATCAGCCGCTCTGTCATTAACGACCATGGCGATAAAAACGAATCAAAGCTATATCGCTTAGATCCGTACTCAGGTGAAACCTGCCTTGCAGCAACATTGCCAGTTCGCATTAACGACTTAACAACCAATACGCAAAATGCTGTGGCATGTGATGCAGAACCTAGCTGTTCATTACCAAGTGAATTAATTCCTTACTATTCAGAAGCAGTGATTAAACAGCTAGATAGCAACTGGAAAAGCTATGACTTTGGTGACCAAGAGTTTACAGCACCAGCTGTATTTACCTCTGCACCAACATTTAATGGTACACACGGTGGTACAAACCGTTTAACGGATGTAACACCAGAAGGTTATTCTGTATCTTTTCAAGAGTGGCAATATCTGCAAGACGGTAACGGTCATCCTCATATTGAGTCGTTTGACTTTTTAACGATGGACGAAGGTCGTTACACAATGAGCGATGGTACTATCGTTGAAATTGGCAGCTTTACTTTAAACGATACTAAAGCTTTCAAAGCGGTAGAATTTAGCGAAGCATTTACTGCAAAACCACATGTATTCTTGCAAACACAAACCTTTAACGGCCCACATACAGTATATACGCGAGTTGCAGGCTTAAATAATGCAGGTTTTAGTGCCGCATTTTATGAGCAAGATACTCTAAATGAAGGCCACCGTAATGAACGTGTTGCTTACTTTGCGATTCTTCCTGGCTCAGGTACAACGGGTACTCTAGAAACTCGTGCAGGTAATAAGCAATACAGCTTACACCAAGCTGATATAGATCATAACGGGGGCCAAATTGGCGATCATTTCTACCTGATACACGAAGAGCAATCTTTAGATGCTGAGGTAGTTCACACTAAAGAGCGAGTACAAGTAATGGATATCGAGGAAGTGAGCCTTGCTCAATCTATTACAAGTAGAGGTCCAGATAACTTTAGTATCCGCAGAAAATAAATACTCCTAAATCTAGGCGCCTCAGGGCGCCTTTTTCTTGCCCAATTAGTAAACTCGCCTTTTCATATACACAAAACTCTTTGACATAATTTGTTACATTTATTTGTATTAACATATCACTTTTGCGATGAATGATGATGATAATTATTATCAGTTGTGATAACTTACCCGCCAATTGTTTCCTTATTAAAAACAATAACCCTATAAAAATTTGCTAAATAACACGCGGAGATAAAAATGAAATTCACTCAGTTGCCTGTTGCAACCGCTATTCTTTGTGCACTTTACCCTCAAATCAGTTTTGCAGAACAAACGACTGACGTAGAGGCTAATCTCGAAAAAATCGAAATTGTAGGTATTCGACAAAACCGTATTAGTGAAGGCGCGACAGGTTTAGCGCTAGAAATTGATGAAACTCCGCAATCAATCAGTGTGATCTCTGCTGAGCAATTAAAAAATTATTCTGCTTTTAACATTAATGATGCTTTACGCTTAGCGCCAGGTATCAATGTTGAAGAATGGGAAACTAACCGTACCAACTATACATCACGTGGTTTTGAAATTAAGAATACACAAATCGATGGGGTTGGGTTACCGAATGATTGGGGCATTGTTACCGGTGCAATGGAAGCATACGGCTACGAAAAAATTGAAGTGATTCGTGGTGCCAACGGCTTACTTACTGGTGTAGGTAATGCATCGGGCACGCTTAACTATGTACGCAAACGCCCTAAAAACGAAAACGGCGGCGAAATCGGTGTCTCTGTTGGCTCATGGGATTTTAAACGTTTACAAGCTGACTACTCACTATTATTAACCGAATCAGGTAGTTGGGCTGCTCGTTTTGTGGCTGCTGCAGAAGATAAAGAATCATATCTAGATGGCCTTGAGAACAATCGCGAGTTTTTCTCTGCGGTGGTAGATGGGCAGCTTACAGATAACTCAACAGTTACTATCGGTTACTCATATCAAGATGCAGATACCGATGGCAATACTTGGGGCGGCCTTGTTTATAACTACACAGATGGTACGCAAGCTAAATGGGATGTCAGCGACACAACCACCCAAGAGTGGACAATGTGGGACACCATTAACACCTCTGCATTTGTTGAATACAACTATGTTTTTGCAAACGCATGGCAGCTTCAAGCGAGCTACAACTTCCGTGGTTTTGAAGAGCAAGACAAACTATTTTATGCCAGCGGCAGCATTGATAAAGACACCAATCTTGGCCTAAGTGGTTGGCCGGGTCGTTACGACAGTGAAGTAGATGCTGATTTATTTGAAATCAAAGCATTTGGTGCCTTTGAGTTGTTTGGTAAAGAGCACCAAGCAAGCTTTGGGGTAAGCCATGCTAAAAGTGATGATGTGATGTATCAACACCCGTTTGATTTTGATAATACACCCGCTTATGGACCAACGCCTGCGTTTCCGTACGATTTAGATGCGATCCCAGAACCGGATTGGTTAACACCGGTTCTGTATTCAGATATTGAGCAAAAGCTAACCCGTTACTTTGGCTCTGCTCAGTTAAATATTACTGATAAATTATTTACCGTGGTTGGTTTTAACGCTATTAAATTTGAACGCTCAGGTATGAATGCCGGTGCATCTATCGATAATGACGAAAGCGAAACAAGCCCATATATCGGTTTTACCTATAAGTTAAACGACGATTTAAACTTATATGCTAGTTACTCAGATATTTATCAGCCGCAAGAGCAAGCTGATTACAACGGCCAATACTTAGCACCGACTAAAGGCACTAACTTTGAAACCGGTGTTAAGGCTTCTTGGTTTGATGATGCTCTAATGACAACATTTGCCTATTTTACTGCAGAGCAAGATAACTTTGCGCAATATGCGGGCCTCACTGAAGATGGTATTTATTACTATGAAGGCGTGTCTATTGAGTCAGAAGGCTATGAATTTGAAGTTACAGGCAAAATCACCAACGCAATGAATATCGTCGCATCTTATACACATATTGATGTAACAGATGAAAATGGTGATGACACGAATAAATGGGCACCTCGCGATGTTGTCGGTGTAACAGTGGATTATGCGTTAACAGATGCAGTGGTTGTTGGTTTAAATGGCCGTTGGCAATCTAAAATCGAAAATACTGATTACAATGTTAAGCAAGGTAGTTACGCGCTGCTAAACGCCTTCGCGCGTTGGAATATTAATGACCAAGTAGCAGTACAAGCTAACGTTAATAATATTACTGATGAGCAGTATATCAATAGCTTACAAACCGTGGGTTATTACGGCGCGCCAACAAACGGTAGCCTAACTCTGACCTATAAGTTCTAAACGCTGTTTAGAAAAAAGTGTCGCCCGTTTGGGCGACACACATCTATTAATTAGGGCAATTACCTAATTCATAATACCCAGCACTAGTTTGCGCTAAGGTACTAGTATAAAAGGTGTTATAAAGACCAAGGTTATCACCTGAGCCTACCGCATAGGCGTAAGAGCCATTCGTGGTTGCGCGATTTGCTTGCACATGCGCATAGTTGCTTGAGGTGGTTTCAGTGCATTGGTAATCACCATTTGGTGTTGAGTCACACGCATCACCCACACCATCTGCATCACTATCTAGCTGATCACTATTGGCTACCAGCGGGCAGTTATCTAGGCTATCACTGACACCATCGCTGTCGGAGTCACTCGTTTCACCATCAGGAGTGCTGTCACACACATTACCAACCCCGTCATTATCGTTATCGGCTTGATCAGCATTCGCCACATTCGGGCAATTATCTGCGCCGTCGAGCACACCGTCATTGTCTGCGTCATTAGTCGGTTCGGTGGTGGTTTTGCATGCTTGTAATGGCCCTGCACAACTTGAATCATCATCAGCAATCCACTGACATTGATTTGTGCCCGCTGAATACTCGCGCATAGTAAAGGCTGCGGTTCCAAACGCTAAATAACAGGCAGAATAGCCTTCGCCCCAGCTAATGTGGCCTTCGTTGATATGAAGATTGTAATCGCCTGTTACGCCAGCATCGATGACAAAACTAATGCTATCTGTTGATGTAAGCGCAGTATCATCAGTTGCGGTGATCACTGCGTTATTATTGCCACCAGCCAAATTGCATTGCTCAGCAAAGTACTCTAGCCCATTCACTGTAGCCGTCACATCACCATTGCTAAAACTGACCACGACAGTGCTTAAATTTTGATTATCATCATCACCGTGCCCGTTACCGTAGCGCACTGCCCGTTTACACTAGCCGCAGTGTCACTCAGTAGCGGTGCTGTAGCCGCAGGCTCTGGTCCAACGCGTACCGTTAGATTAGCTTCATTACCTTGTTTCGCTTCATTATCTGTGGCACTGACACGCACTTCATAAAGTCCATCGCTGAGTGCACTTGTCACCCCGCTAAAAGTATTATTCGCATCGACTTGCACGTTCAGTGACTCAATTAAGCTTGCCGCGCCACCGGCTAGGCTATACACGTTAATATCAACATTCGTTACACTGCCTTCTGGGTCGACTGCACTGCCTGTAATGGTGAGCTGATTATTACTGTCTGTGGCAGTTAAATTACTAATTTCAGGGCCTGCATTACGATCAACTCGTTTATTATTAGCCGCAAAGTACTCACCGAGATAGGTTGCAAAATTAATACTGTTTGCCGCCACATAATCGCCAGACGCACCTTGCCCGCCCGACCACGAATGATCCAAATTATTAAACCACAGCATAGCAACCCGATTGTCTTGCCAAAGTGACTGCTCAGCGGTACGCGTTGCATCATCACTTATTGTTGTCGTACCTGAAAGTTGATTAACCCCATAAAGGGCAGCAAAGCCATCTGCGTTTTGCTGGTTATAACAGGTATTGACTGTGGTATCGGCAGTACCGTGACCAATCACCGCTATTTGTGTCGCAAAATGATCTTTATAACTGCCAGCATAGCTTTCACAGCGGGATACAAAGGTGTTTTCAGACACTGTTTCACAGGTCGAAATTGCCCCACTTGAACTTGTGCCGATGGTCGGCCCGGCGCTGGGTGCAACCCCGGCAAACACATCAGGCGCTACACAAGCCGTTTGTGCAGCCATTGCAGCCCCAGATGATAAACCTGCAATATAAACTTGTTTGGGATCAATATTACGCGCTGCATCACCACTTAATGCATTGGCTAAATTAATCAAATTCTTATAATCGCCAGAGCTTCTATTGATTGCTCCTTGCCAATATGACCAGCAGCTATAGCCTGCTTTATTCATTGCATCAGGAACGGCTATTACCATGCCATGGGCTTCGGCTGCATCTTCAAGATTCGCAGTTAAGTAGTTATTAATGGGTTGTACGCAGCCATGTAATACCAGCATCAAAGAATGGCCATTGCCTATGCTTGATTGCGTATCAGGAGTGTAAATATGAACATTATTAAAACCGCCAATGCTGACATTTTGCTGCCAACTCCCTGCAAAACTTGGCTGTGAGAAAATAGCAGCACAGAGCACTGCGAGTGGAGTAAACGACGCTGATTTTCGTTTACATAATTGTGTTACTTTTTGCATATATCGCCTTTATAGTCGTTATCATTGTTGTCTGTCAGTTGATGACTAACCCAATGTAGTAGAACTATTTAAAAAGCGAACTATAACTATAGTGCTATACAGCCATTAAAAAACAACCCAAAGGTAGCACCACTGGATTTATTGTCATTTTCAAAACTAAAGTTAATTTCATTAACAAAGCCAACGTAACTCGTTGGCTTTGCTTTTACTAAAGTATGGGCTTAAAAATTAAACCCTACTGATAGCCAATAACGACGACCATCTTCAACATATCCGTATTCAGCTTCGGTAATTTCTTTATTAAACAAGTTATAAACACCAAACCCTAACTTAATGCTGCGGCTTAAATCGTAGTTACCGCCAATATCAGCCAAGGTGTAATCTGGCGCAATTAAGCTGTCTTGCGACGGGCCTGTTGTCGGCTGGCTTTCTTCGCCGCGGTAATGAACACGTAGCCAGGTGCCTAGCTTATCAACTGGGCGCCAATTAACTGAAGTTTGTAAAATATGCTTCGGTAATTGATTAAGTGGGCTGCCTTTGTATTCACCGGTTTTTTGCTCAGAATCGGTGTAAGTGTAATTGGCACTGACATCAAGCTCACTGGTAATGTCGTAAGATACTGATAACTCAAAACCTTGAGTAACGGCTTCATCCACATTGACATAGGTCGTTGGCATCGAACCAAACTGGTTTGGTCCATCAGTACACTGGGTAAGTGGGCACGAAATACGGGTAATTTTATCTTCAAATTCGTTGTAAAATACGGTGCTTGAAAGCGATAAATCACGGCTGGCATCATAGTAGATACCCATTTCGTAGTTTACTGATTTTTCAGGGCTTAGATCTGGGTTACCGTAAATATTACCACCTCGACTCACTTGCCCCCAGGCCGCGGTAGATTGACGAATATTCGGCGCTCTAAAGCCTGTAGAGATACCCCCTTTTACCGTCAACGATTTAGTCGCTGTATACACACCATACAAACGTGGGCTGACATGCCCTGAAAAGTTACCATCATGGTCATAACGAAGACCCGTTGTGAGTTTAAACTGCTTCGTTGCTGACCACTCATCTTCGGCAAACACTGACCACTGCTCGTTCTCTACATGCGTTAGATCACTAATTTTGTTACTTGTGTAATCATCAAGCTCTTCTTTTAAATAAGCTGCACCAAGTGTTGCGTTGTGATCAGTAAATGGCAGCGTCCAGCTGGTTTGCGCATCGGTATTTTCGACGTACATTTCGCGCGAAGTATTATCAAATTTATCGTACTTTAAGTAACTGCGTGATGAGCCAAAATCATAAAAACCGTTATGGCTTAGTGAATACGTTTCTTGGTCGTACTCTGTGGTTGATGACTCTGGGCAGCCATTTCGGCCACAGCTTTCACCTTCAGCTAAAGGAGCAACTGTTTTGCCTAATGTTTCGTCAAGTTTTTGTTTTGCAGAGCCTACTTCCAGCATGATTTCGTGGTTATCAGAAGGCGTTAAGATAAACTTCGCTTTGATATTGCTTTGCTCTTTGCCACGAAAACCTGCTTCAAAATCGTCTTCATCACGCTTTGAAAATTGACCTGATAATTGCATACCTAATAACTCAGGAATTAAGCCACCCGCGGTGAAAAAGCTTCCTTGGTTAATATTGCCCGATTCACTTGATTCTTGAATCGTGCTATCTAAACGCAGTTCGCCGTACCACTTTTCTGGTGTTTTGCGGGTAATAATATTGATAACCCCACCAATTGCATCTGAGCCATATAACGACGACATAGGACCGCGAATAACCTCAATACGCTCAATTGCCGAAATAGGTGGAGTCCATGCTCCTTCAACACCTGGACCATCACTGTTTGGTCGAGTTTCGCGTGATGTTTGACGCTGACCATCAACTAAAATTAAAGTGTATTGGTTGGCCATACCACGAAGGCTAATATCTTTTCTGTCGCCACCACCTGTGACAACCACACCGGGAACATCGGTCATCGCATCGGTTAGATCACGATAAAAACGTTTTTCAAGCTGCTCTCGGTCAATAACACTGATACTGGCTGGCGCCTCTTTTAGCATTTGCTCGTAACCTGAAGCCGAAACGACGATGACTTCCATATCTTGTTTTTTGTCATCAGCGTATGCAAAATGGGAAAGACCTGCTAACACAGCAGCGGTGAGTGGTAAAACAGAAGAAACAACCCTCGTCATAATAATACTCCGTGACTTTTTGTTTATAAATGATAATAATTAGCGTTTGCATACTAATGAGAAGTCCCGATTTTCACAATTTACGATTTCTTAAAACTGAATTAAGAAGGCCTGAACCATGAATTCCAAGCTGATCAAAACATTGCGTGTATTTTCTCGTACTGTTGAAACGGGCAATATGAGCAGTGCAGCTGCAGAGTTATCGATGACCACATCGGCTGTCAGTCAACACATTAAGCAATTAGAGCAAGAAATCGGGTTAAGCCTATTTAACCGCAGCCCACGCGAACTCACATTAACCGAAGCAGGCCACTTGTATTATCAAAGCTGTTTGAAAATGTTGGCACTGGCTGATCAAGCCAGTACACAGTTACAACACTTACAAAATAAACCCAGTGGTGAGCTCAAATTAGTTGCGCCTGTGGGATTTGGCGGCGGCCTATTAAGTGAGCCTTTAGATCGCTTAATCAACGAGTTTGATGATTTACGTATTCAGTTAATTTTGACTGATGAGCCAATTGATATGATCAAATGCGGCGCTGATCTAGCGATTGCGATTGGCCCTTTAACTGACTCAAATCTCGTTGCTCGTAAGTTAGCTACTTGGCCGTTAAAGCTATGTGCTCATAAAGACCATGCAATTAGCAAACTTGATAAGGCCAGTTGGGAAGATCTAGGTAACTTTGCCCGTATCGCGCACAGCAACGCCGACAGTAATGCGTTTAACCCGTTAACGCTGGCAAGTAAGCCATTACCAAAAGCAAAAATCACCGTAAATAATATGCAAAGCTTAATTAAATTAGTGTGTGATGGTGTTGGCTATGGCGTGTTACCAGAGCCAGAAGTAAGGCATTTATTAAAATCGAAAGAGCTGGTTGAAATTGCACCCGAATGGGCAATGCCAAATTACACTGTTTATGCCGTGACTCCAGCGAGAGACAGCTTAGCGGCAAAAACAAAAACCGCCATTGATACATTAAGACTGTGCTTTAACCATGTGTCTAAGCAAGTTGAGTTAGTTGATTAAGACGCTACAAGGATAATACCCATTTGCCGTATGCGGATGGGTATTATCCAAATTAGCGTTAACCCAGCGCCAGCCAAACGCCCACACACATCATTAGCGCGCCAGCAATACGGTTTAACCACTTCACATTATCGCCTTTATCTAAAAACAGCCTTAAGCTCTTTCCGCCGGTAGCATAAATCAACATGCAGATAAATTCGCTCAGCATAATAATGCTCACTAATACGGCAAGCTGAGGGGCAACCGCTAAATCAACATTAATAAACGGAGGGAGTAAAGAAATCATAAATGCCCACCCTTTTGGGTTTGCAATGGCAGTGATATAACCCTGCGAGAATAATTGCCCACGACCAATTTGTTGCTGTTTATCATCGTTTGGTTTAAAGCTGGTTTTAGCGCGCCACATATTAACCCCCAAGTATATTAAGTACGCACCACCTAAGTATTTTAAAAAGGCAAATAATTCAGGGTAATTAAGCATAATACTGGCAACCCCTATCACCGCAGCAATGGCTACCGTAGCAACGCCTAACACCTCGCCGACCATCATCCACAGCGTACGTCGAATGCCCACACTCATCCCTAACGTCATGGCGAGCGTCATACACATACCAGGTGTAATAGAAACAAAGAAAAAGGTCGGAATAAAAACCGCGAGTACTGCTAAATCGAGCATAAATGCAATCACATGTTTATTGCTTAAAAAGAGAAAGCGATTAAATCACATTCACTTAAATAAGCAAACAAACACGCGATTGCTAACAGACTTATAAAAACATACCGCCCGATGCTTCAATGCGTTGCCCGGTCACCCAACGGTTTTCATCACCGAGTAATTGCGCAATCATAGGACCAATATCATCAGCTTGGCCAACGCGTCCCATGGCTGTAAATGAACTGACTAATTGCGCAACCTGCTCATTATCACGGACAGCACCGCCACCAAAATCAGTGGCAATTGCACCGGGTGCGACGACATTCACGGCAATATTGCGACCAGCAAGTTCTTTTGCCAGGTATTTGGTTAATACCTCAACGGCCCCTTTCATGGTGGCGTAGGCCGCTTTTCCTGGTAATGCGAAACGTGTCAGCCCTGAAGATAAGTTAATAATACGCCCGCCATCATTGATCATCTCATGCAGTGTTTGCGTTAAGAAAAACACCCCTTTTACATGTACATTCATCAAATTATCAAACATAGCTTCACTGGTATCAGCAAATGCGCTATCACTGCCATGACCTGCATTATTGATTAAATAATCAAATCGAGAGGTTTGCCATTGTGTTACTAAGGTACTTTCAAGTGTTTGTTTGAATTCAGCAAAAC
The DNA here is from genome assembly GCF_002964625.1 of Pseudoalteromonas sp. T1lg21. Classification (NCBI taxonomy): domain Bacteria; kingdom Pseudomonadati; phylum Pseudomonadota; class Gammaproteobacteria; order Alteromonadales; family Pseudoalteromonadaceae; genus Pseudoalteromonas; species Pseudoalteromonas sp. T1lg21. The sequence continues at coordinate 256,178 of NZ_PQBX01000061.1, read as the reverse complement.
CTAAAATATCGCTCACATCAAGTTGGATGGCGACGGCTTTTGCCCCTAGCGCTGCGACTTCCTCTACAACTTGCTGCGCTTCATCTTTATGGCTTCTGTAAGTAAATACGCAATCAATGTTCTTACGTGCCAAACTTAAAACTGTATTTTTACCTAAACCGCGATTACCACCTGTGATCACTGCAATTTTGTTGCTCATCATGTTTACCTTTTGCTTTGGAGTTATTTTGAGCAACCAGTATATTTACACTGCAAAACCAGATAAACCATGTAAAATTGAATTAACTGTTCGTAAATAACAAACAATCATGAATGAACTAAATGCCATGAAAACCTTTGTTCAGGTTGCAGAGCTAAAAAGCTTTTCGGCTGCAGCACTTGCACTGAGCATGCCTAAATCATCTGTCTCGCAGTTGGTCAAACAACTCGAAGATACGTTAGGTGCTCGGCTTCTAAACCGCACAACAAGGCGAGTCACGCTGACCAACGAAGGCACAGTTTTTTATCAGCGCTGCAAAGATATGCTTGCTGATATAGACGAACTACAAACCCTATTTCATAAAAAAGACGAAGCGTTATCAGGGCGTCTTAGAGTAGATATGCCACAGCCAATTAGCAGACGTTTAGTGCTGCCGAATCTAGACAGCTTTTTATCTGCACACCCACAATTAGAGATTGAACTGAGCAGTTCTGACAGACGAGTTAACCTCATTGAAGAAGGCTTTGATTGTGTAGTGCGAGTCGGTCATTTAGAAGACTCATCGCTGATTGCGAAAAGAATTGGCCACTGCCCGATGATTAACTGTGTAAGCCCAGGTTATATTAAAAACTATGGCAACATCACAAAGCTTAGCGATTTAGCCGAGCACTACATTGTTCGCTATAGCCAAACACTCGGCCAACTTGACCCCGGCTTTGAATACCAAGATACACAAGGCGATTGGCAAACCCTGACCATGAAATCACAGCTCACAGTTAACAATACGGATGCCTATAAAGCAGCGTGTTTAGCAGGGCTTGGCCTTATTCAAGTGCCTCGTCATGGGGTTCTCGACGAGCTCAGCCGTGGTGAACTTATCCAAGTTTTACCTGACTACAATTTACCACCCATGCCTATGAATATTGTCTACCCAAATCGACGTCACTTACCAAGGCGCACCCGAGTATTTATTGATTGGTTAAGCGAGCAATTAAAACCGATTACCCAGAGTTAGTGTTAAATAAATACTCCTCATTGTTAAATCGATTCTTTTAAAGCGGCTTCTAATAACAAAAACACTACCGTTAAAATAAAAATCCCCGCTTAAAGGGCGGGGATTTTTTATGTAAGTAACTAAATAATTACTGAGTAACACCGTCAGCGGCAACTGGCTCTGCGGGCTTTTCGTCACTTAATAAGTATTTATCTAACCACTGCTCTTGCTCCCAAAGCACATGTAGCAGGCTCTTACGAGCACGATAGCCATGCGCCTCATAAGGTAACATCACTAAGCGGGCTTCTTTACCTAGGCCTTTTAATGCAGCATACATACGCTCACTTTGCATTGGGAAGGTACCCGAGTTTGGATCTTCTTGACCGTGGATCATCAGCATAGGCTCATTGATTTTCTCAGCATGGAAAAACGGTGACATCGCCGCGTACACATCTTGCGCTTGCCAAAAATCACGCTCTTCACCTTGGAAACCAAATGGCGTTAGGGTGCGGTTGTAAGCACCACTGCGAGCAATACCGGTTTTAAATAAATCGCTGTGCGCTAACAAATTCGCCACCATAAAGGCACCATAAGAGTGACCGGCAATGGCAATTTTGTCTTTATCTGCCACACCCTTTTCAACAAGTACATCTACCGCAGCTTTAGCACTTGCAACCAGCTGCTTACGGAATAAGTCGTTCGGCTCTTTACCATCAACACCCACAATTGGCATTTTCGGGTCGTCAAATACGGCAATACCTTTTGCAAGATAAGGCATTGGCCCCCAATAACCGATATAGGTAAACTCATATGGCGATTCGCGCATTTGTGACGCAACGGCTTTATCTTTGTATTCAAGCGGATAAGCCCACATTAGAACTGGTAACGGGCCTTGAGTTGCATCATAACCCGGCGGCAAATAAAGCGTACCACTAAGCTCAACGCCGTCATCACGCTTGTATCGAATTAACTCTTTAGTCACTCCTTTAAACTCTGGATAAGGGTGCTCAAAAGTCGTAAGTTGGGTCAGGGTTTTATCGTCTAGGTCGCGAATAAAGAAGTTAGGTTGCTCAGTTTTAGATTCGCGAATGGTAATTAAACGCTCGCCTTCGTCATCAAGCATGGCACGCACACGCTCATAATATGGCGCTTCTGATTGCCAAACGCGAGTTGTGGTATTGGTTTTTACATCATAACGGTCTAAAAACGGAATATTGCCCTGTTCAGAGGCACCATTACCACGTAAGAAAAGATAACGGCCGCCAACAACTTTTAATACGTCAGCGCCTAAATCATTCTTTTCATAGATTGGGTAACCTGGATCTTTATAAGCATCGTTATAGCTGCGCTCTGAAAATAGCACACGGTTTTTATCTGCATTACGCGGTTGAATTACAAAGACGCGCTCTTGTCGATCGCTAAAGCGCCACTCAGATAACAAAGCAACATTGCCATTGCCCCAAGCGATTGAATCAAATCGGCGTTCGACTTTAGCAAATAACTGTGGATCACGTTTAAAAGGTGCTCTTAGGCTATAAAGGTGATCGTGATAAGGCACGTCGGTTTTCATATCGCCGCCGTCTTGCGCTTCTGCCCAAATGACTTCAGCGCCTTGATCTGCTCGCCATTGAAAATCACGGCGACCAGTACGCACACTGTCATAGCCTTGTGGAATGTTATCTGCTAAAGACTGCTTCGCAAGCTCTGCTAACGTATAGCCACGCATGCCCCAAATTTGCCAAGTTGCAGCAAATCGGCTGTAAGGCACTTGATACGAAAAAGGCTCATCAATCATACCAACCAAAATATTGGTAGAATCAGGCGAGACCGAAAACGATTTAATTAAGCCCGGTTGACCAATTGGTTGGCCTTGACCACTGAGCGGAATATAAGTCAATTGGCTTTGTGCAAAGAATTTAAATTGCGCTTCATCATATGGGCTAGTTAGCAAATTTTGATATGTACGCGCAGGTGCTTTTTCACCACTGCTTTGTTGGATAACCGGCACGACTTGCGTGCTGTCATTGCTGATGCGCGTTTTACCAATATTGACCGCGGCATTAGCAACAATGGCGCTACTATCTGGCAGCCAAGTGTAAGGTGTGCTGGTTAAAACCGAGTTCAGCGAGGTATCACTGAGCTGGCGGGCTTGTTTAGTGCTTACATTATAAACCCATAGATTAGCACTCGTTGCTTGCTCAACCACAAACGCCAAGTACTGGCTGTCGCTTGACCAACTTGGTGAACGTAAAATACCGTTTGGCAAACCCGACACAACAATTTCAGAACCGGTTTCGACATGCTTAAGCACTAAAGATGTAAATTTATTTCGTTCTCTCGAGCGCGAGAAATTAGCTGGATTAAGCTTAATACCTGCAAGCTTTAACTCTTCTTTGGCTAAGTCTTGTAAGGTATCGATGCGTTTTCTATCAAATAACGCCAACCACTGACCATCATTCGATAAATAACTACTCGGTGCAAGCTTAGCATCAACCACAGCAGCCAGTGCAGGCGATGGGGTTTGATAACCTTGATTGGCAAAACTGGGTGTGCAAACAGCTGCGCCAATGACCAGCGCAAAAAGCAATTTGAATGCTTTCATGTTCGTTCCTTTTTCGTTTTTATTTTCTATTCTGTAAACAAGTAGAACATGTTTGCAGCATTTCATAAAGAGTTTCGACTCTTTTAGCAGCCAATCAGTGACTTAAACTGCTAAATTACGCTAAAATAAAAGCACTCTATTCACCACTTTTTGCTAATAAAAATGAAAAAATCGACAGGCAAAGTCACAATTTGGGATGTTGCTGAACAAGCGCAAGTTTCAAAATCAACCGTGTCTTTGGTCCTTACCAACAGTGATAAGGTCAGTAAAAAAAGTAAAGAAAAAGTACTGGCTGCCATTGATAAGCTTGGTTATGTGTATAACCGTGATGCTGCAGCACTTCGCAGCAAACGCTCAAACCTCGTTGCGTTGGTTATAAACGACTTAACCAACCCCTATTCAGCTCAGCTTGCTGTTGGTCTCGAAAAACACATTTTTGAACTTGGCATGCTGCCAATGCTCGTGAATATTGCAGAGTGTGTAGAAAGACAAACCCAAGTGGTAAAAACCTTAAAAGAATACAACGTTTCGGCGTTCATCATGTGTCCGGCTCCGGGCACACAACAGCAGTGGCAGGATGATTTAATAAATAGCGGCTTTCCGGTTATTAATATCATGCGTGAAATTCCGTTTTCAGCAGCGCCGTGTATTTTGCCTGACAACAAAAAAGGCACGCACATTTCAACCAGCCATATTTTATCACAAGGCATTGAAGAAATAGCCTTTTTAGGCGGCACGGCAGAAATATCTGATTACCATGAACGGTTAAGTGGTTTTTTGTCTGCGCTTGATCAATTTAATATCACCGATGAAAAACCCGTTATTCAAGCGCCGACAAATCGCCAAGGGGGCCGAGAAGCCTTTAATACCCTTATAGAGCAAGCACCAAATACCAAAGCCATTGTCTGTTTTAATGATGTGATTGCCTATGGCGCGATTGAAGCAATGCGTCAACACGGCCTAGAGCCGGGTCAAGATATCAAAGTTATTGGCTTTGATGACTTAGAAGATTCGCGCTTAATGCTGCCTTCTCTTTCAACCATCGCCATTAATGCCGATGAAATCGGTAAACGCACCTGTCAGGTGTTAAAAGAACTCTTAGATAAATCAACACCCCCAGTTCGCACTTTGGTGGATGTTAACTTAAAAATACGAGACTCAAGTCAATGAAAAAAGTGTTAGTGATCGGCTATGTATGGCCTGAGCCTAATTCGTCGGCAGCCGGCACCCACATGATGTCACTCCTGCGCGCCTTTCGCGCAGAAAACTGGCAAGTTGAATTTGCAAGCCCCGCGCAAAAAACCGAGCACATGGTGGATCTCAGCGTAGATGGCATTACCACACAGGTCATTGCATTAAACTGCTCAAGCTTTGATGAGTACGTGCAAGCGTATAACCCTGATATTGTGATGTTTGACCGCTTTATGATGGAAGAGCAGTTCGGTTGGCGAGTCGATAAATACTGCCCTAATGCACTTAAGATTCTTGATACCGAAGATTTACAGTGCCTAAGAAATGCCCGCCACGACGCTCATAAAGCAGGTCGAGCATTCAGCCATAGCGATTTACACAGTGATATTGCAAAACGAGAAATCGCGGCTATTTTACGCTCAGACATCAGCTTAATTATCTCGCACTACGAGATGCAGCTGCTCAATGACGTTTTCAAAGTCGATAGCGCCCTACTTCACCACTTACCATTTTTGGTTGATTTACAGCATATTCCCACCAGCACCAAAGCATTTGCTGAGCGCAAACACTTTATGACCATAGGTAATTTTCGTCATGCGCCAAACTGGGATGCTGTGTTGTACTTACAACAAATTTGGCCGCTGATCCGCAAGCAATTACCTGATGCCGAACTCCACATTTATGGCTCTTACCCGCCACCAAAGGCGACAGCCCTTAACAATCCGAAAACCGGATTTTTAATTAAGGGCTGGGCAGATGATGCCTATAAAGTAATGGAAGATGCCCGTGTGTGTTTATCGCCACTACGTTTTGGGGCGGGTATTAAAGGCAAGTTACTCGAAGCGATGATCATGCAAACGCCAAGCGTAACAAGCCCAATTGGTAGTGAAGGCATGCATCAAGACGAACCATGGTCAGGTGCAATCTGTGAAGATGCACAGCAGTTTGCTGATGCAGCAGTGGCACTTTATCAAGATGAAGCTCTGTTTACCCAAGCACAGCAAAATGGCCAGCTGTTATTGCAAAAATATTATGACAAATCAAAACTTCAATCGCAGTTAATCGCTAAAATTACCGCTATTAGTGAGTCATTAGCACAGCATAGAGAGCTAAATTTTACAGGCCAAATGCTCAAACATCACACCATGCGTTCGACCCAATATATGGCGCAGTGGATTGAAGCAAAAAATAAGTAATTTTGCCGTAAATAACACTAGACATAGCGGCTTTTGCCGCTAAAATCGCGCTGGTCAATTTAAGCGATATAGTCTTGCTATTAGACTATATCTTATTGAATTTTGGTCTATCCTTAACTGAACAATTTAACCTTTGGTTCAAAACGCCTTTGAAAACCGCAACGTTTACTGAAAAACGAAAATTTATCGTGAAGCTTGGCAAAATGCTTCATAAATACGGTACACCTGCATACCGACTAGAAGCGCACTTAATGGAAGTTGCGACTTACCTCGGCTTAAAATCATCTTTTGTTATGTCGCCAACATCTGTCACCTTTGTTATTTGGACAGATGGTCACGAAGAAGAGTACACCCATGTTGCGCGTGTTGATCCGGGCGATCACGACTTAGGCTCGCTGGCAGATACCGATGACTTAGTAAACAAAATGCTCAACGGTGAGCTAACGCTACAAGAGGTCGATAAACAACTCGACATCATTTATAACCTGCCAAACCCATATAATAGATTTATGACCGGCGTTGCTTTTGCAACCTCTGGCGGTGCATTTGCCATGTTAATGGGCACAGGCTGGAATGATGTATTTTGGTCAGCACTGATCACCTTAGTGGTGTATTTGTTTGTGCTTTGGTCAACACGCTCAAAACGCGTTGCGCATATGCTTGAGCCTTTAGTTGCCATTGTTTCTGCAATTATCGCGTGTGCGGTCAGTGTTTACCTAGACGCCGAAATAAACATTCGATTGGTGGTGCTTTCAGCCATCATTGTGTTTATACCCGGTTTAGCATTAGCACTTGGATTAGCTGAGCTTGCAGCAAGGCACTTGGTGTCTGGTACAGCACGGGTGATGGACTCATTCATGCTGCTGTTTAAGCTGTATTTTGGTGCTTTCATTGGTATTGGTATTGGCTTCGCTATTTTTGGTCAAGCAGACTACGTGCAACCAGAGCCTTTACCAAAATGGACCGCATGGCTTGCTATATTCATGCTCTGTAGCAGCCTAATTGTCATTTTTAGAACCAAACTAAAGCATGCGGGTTGGTCTATTGCTTCTGGCTTTATCGCGTATGGCACAAGTATTGGTTCTGCCATGTATCTAGACTACACATTGGGCACATTTGTTGGCGCTTTATCTGTTGGAGTGTTCAGTAACTTGTTTAACCGTGTTGCTAATGCACCCGCCTCCATTGTTGCCATGCAAGGCTTGATAGTATTGGTGCCAGGCAGTAAAACCTATATTGGTTTGAACTCATTGATTGAAGGTCAAGATTTCGTGTATGCCGAACATATTGGTCAACAAACCTTCTTGATATTCATGTCATTAGTGGCGGGGCTTATCTTTGCTAACGTCGCGCTGCCACCGAAGAAAAGTCTATAACTTACTTAGCCCGAGTTTCTCGGGCTTTTTCTTTTTATTTCACCTTACATCCCTGATTTTATTGCTGCTGTTTGCCTACCTGACTTTGCTTATCAATAACAAACTGATATAACTCTAAGTGCATGTGGTAAAAATAAAAAGGATTTATTCAGTGATAAGATTGGCTTGGCTGTTATGCAGCTTTTTCGCATTTAGTGCATTTGCAGAACCCCAGTGTGTGAACTGTCATCAAAGCCAAGTTGAAGACTGGCAAACCTCCCATCATTTTCATGCTATGGAAAAAGCCACTCCCGCTTCAGTGCTTGGTAATTTCAACGAACAAACCCTCGACTATCAAGGCCAGCAAGCGCGCTTTTATCAACAAGACCAACAACTTTTTATAAGCATGCCAAACCTTGAGGGCAAGCTGACTGCTTACCCTGTTTTATACACATTTGGCTATGAGCCATTGCAGCAATACATGTTTGATATGGGTCAAGGCCACATTCAGCTGTTTCCATTTGCATGGGACTCACGCAGTAAAACAAACGGTGGCCAGCGCTGGTTTGTACTGCATCCTGAGCAGAAAAAACATGACCTATTTCATTGGTCGCAAAAAGGCCAAAACTGGAATCACATGTGTGCCGATTGCCATTCAACGGATTTCAAAAAGCAATTTGATCTTAAAACAAATAGCTTTGATTCAACTTATTCAAGTATTAACGTGAGCTGTAAAGCGTGCCATGGCGATACACAAGCTCATTTAAAATGGGCTGATGGCGATAGCAGTATTGCCGATAAGGGTTTTACGCATAATATTAAAAAGCAAACCCCACTGTTTACTCAACACGCTGATGGCAGTATGCAGAGCGTGCAGCCTCTGGTAAAAAGCGAGCAAGTGCAAGTGTGTGCAACCTGCCACTCACGCCGCTCACAACTCGACGACCGCAAAGACCCTCATAGTTTTTTACAACACTTTCAAGGCTCATTACTGACTCCTGAGCTTTATCACGTTGATGGTCAAGTGTGGGACGAAGATTATGTTTGGGGCTCATTTTTACAAAGTAAAATGTTCAATGCCGGGGTAACATGTAGTAACTGTCATAACCCTCATTCGGGAAAATTAAAGCTGCCGGGTAATCAAACCTGCACGCAATGTCATAGCCAAGAGGTGTTCGATACGCCTAAACATCACGGTCATAAAGTGGCAAGTACAGGCAGCCAATGTGTTGATTGTCATATGCCCACTACTACTTATATGCAAGTTGATGCAAGGCGCGACCACAGCTTTCGGGTACCGCGTCCAGATTTAACATTAAAAACCAATGCCCCAAATGCCTGTAATAGCTGCCATGAAGATAAGACACCGCAGTGGGCGGTTGCCAAAATAAAAGACTGGCATCCTCATTCAAAACACCTTGGCACTGCGCATTTTTCGGAGGCGTTTTATGCTGCCGATAATCGTTTACCTAATGCCTCAACCATGCTGACCAAAATAGTGCAAGATAAAAGCTTTCCTGAGATTATTCGCGCTTCAGCATTAAGCCGCTTAGCAGCAAGCCCAGATAATAATGCTGTCGTTGCGATTGCTCGCTCAGTAAAAGACAGCGAACCATTAAAACGCCAAGCCGCCATTGAAGCGGCTATGCCATTTGATATCAATCAGCGCTGGCGCCTATTAAACCCGCTTTTAGATGATGAACATTTACCCATCAGAGCCGAAGCTGCAAGAGCACTGGCGGCCATGTTAATTCAGCCATTTCCGGCTGGTCTTAATGAACAAGACAGCAAGCGCTTAAATGCAGCCCTTGATGAGTACAAAGGCATTCAGCAATACCAAGCAGAGCGTGGCTATTCCCATACCAATTTAGGCAATTTGGCGCTCACATTACAAAAGCCTGAGCAAGCCAAAGCACATTACCTGCAAGCAATCAGTGTTGAGCCTATTTTTGCTCCTGCTTATGTCAATTTAGCAGATTTATATCGTAATCAAGGTGATGAAAAAGCAGCGCAAACCATCTTAAAACAAGGCTTAGACGTAAATGCAGAAAGCGGCGATATTCATTATGCCCTGGCAATGAGCCTTATTCGCACAAAACAAAAAGACATAGCTCTTAACCATTTACAAAAAGCCGCGCAGTTCGCACAAGAAAATGCAAACTATCAGTATACCTACGCGTTACTGTTACAAGATTTAGGCAATATGCCCGCAGCCATAGCGGCCCTTGAGCGCGCCTTTAATCTAACACCGAATAACCCGGATATTAGCTACAGTTTGGCACAGTGGTATGTGGCACAAGAGAACTACAAACAAGCGCTGTTTTATGCCAGAAACCTCGCCCGCTTGGTACCGGGTAACCAACAAGTTGAGCAGTTTGTGAAACAGCTCGAAATGATGAATAGCATCAATTAATAAGTATTAAAAAAGGGCCTAACAGGCCCTTTTCAACTTAACTTATGGATAATAATTAATGACCATAGTTTAGTGATTTTGCTTTTTCGATTGCTTCATTCACGTTAAGAGACGCTGACTCTTGACGTGGTGGGAACTCTACAAAAGATTGTACATGTTCGTTTAACTTAGCAATAATCGGCTGTAGCAACCAGCTCTTACGCATGATTTGGTGAAATCCTGTTACTCCATCATAGTGCTCTAATGGATCTTTACGTAAGTTAAATAGCTTAGGCATGCTATGAGTTACCATGTCTTCGTAATATAAGCCATTTGGTTTAGTCGCAAAGTGCATTTTCCATGGACCAAAACGCACTGCTGTAAGCTGTGACTCATAGTAATAGAAGAAATAGTTACGCGCAGACTTATCCGCCTTGCCAGTCCAGTAAGCTAGGTTGTTTTCACCATCAATATACACTTTATCTGACTTTTTAAGCTTTTCACGTAAGTTCTTTTCACCTAATGCAGCCGCAATTGTAGGGAAAACATCTTCATGCGATGAAATACCATTTAGCTTTAAGCCTTTTGGTATTTTGTTTGGCCAACGAACTAAGAAAGGCACACGTACGCCGCCTTCCCAAGTTGTCATTTTTTCACCGCGGAATTCAGTTGTACCTGCATCAGGCCAGCTTGATTGCTCAGGACCATTATCACTGGTGTAAATAACAATGGTGTTATCGGCAATTTTTAGCTCATCAAGTTTATCAAGCAGCTTGCCTACATGACCGTCATGTTCAATCAGGCCACTACCAAATACGTCTTCTTCCGAACTAATGCCCGTCGCTAAGTTTCGGCTTTCAGGTTTTAAGTGAGTGTAAACGTGCATACGGCTAGACGCATGCCAAATAAAGAAAGGTTTTTTTGCTTTAACTGCACGTTCCATAAAGTTAAGTGAGCGCTCTAACACTTCTTCGTCAAAAGTTTCCATACGTTTACGAGTAAGTGGGCCAGTATCGATGATTTTGCCGTTGGCGTAAGATTCGATAACACCACGTGGACCAAATTTTTTCACAAACTTAGGATCTTTCGGGTAATCCGCTTGTTCAGGCTCTTCGGATACATTGAGGTGATACAAGTTACCGTAGAATTCATCAAAGCCATGCTTTGTTGGTAAGTGCTCATCTAAATCACCTAAGTGGTTTTTACCAAATTGCGCAGTCATGTAACCGCGATCTTTTAAAAATTCAGCTAGCGTAGGATCGGCTTCTTTAATGCCAAGCGGGTTACCCGGTTGGCCTACCGTTGTTAAGCCTGTTCGAATTGGTAATTGCCCCATTAAAAACGCAGCGCGACCCGCTGTACAACTAGGTTGTGCATAGTGGTCTGTAAACAACGCTCCTTCGTTAGCAATGCGATCAATATTGGGGGTTGGGTAGGTCATACCGTGCGAGTATGCACTGAGTGAGATTGGCGCAACGTCATCAACCATAATGGCTAATACGTTTGGTTTATCTGCTGCTAGGCTTACCGTTGAAACTAAGCCACAAATAGCCGCCGCTATTAGTTTTTTCATAAATCATCCCTTTTCATTAATAGTACTTTTTACTCTAGATGAGCAGCTTTCAGTATAGATTAAAAAACAAACCAGTCTAGTCTCTAAAAGCGGCAAAAACGATTTAAATCAAATTTCCACAAAAATCACACATTTTTATTAAGCCACTGAAAAACAATAGCAAAACAATACTTAAGTGCTTTTTGATTGCCTCGTTTTATTTACTGAGGCTTGTTCGATTTTTGTTCTCGCATTTGTCACTATTTTTATGCTATTTTTATTTCAGAAAGGAATAAATGGATGCCTCTTTAGAGGCTGAAGTCGAGAATTTATTAAGCTAAAAGTATCTAATTTCAACTTATATAAACTAAAAAACATTAATTTTTCAAACTTTTGTGTAAGGAAAACACATGACTTCTCTTCGATTCCCCTCTTTACTAACGCTTATGATTGCAGCTTCGAGCCATGCGGCTGAGAAAAAAGAAGTACAAGACATGTCAGACCCTCTGGCCGTTTATACTCAAGTAGGAGTTGGCGCTACAAATAAAGGGCTCAATTTCAAAGTTGGCCAAGCATACGATACGGGCATAGCAACAACTGCCGGCATGAATGTGATTGAAGTAAAAGGCATATATGGCGATGCGCTAGGCTGGGAGAGCGATAGCAAAACGACGGATTCAATTGACTCATTCCGCTTTCGAAACTTCTCAGTTGACTTAAGCACTATGAGTGCAACACAGATTGATGCCAACTATAACCTAAATGCCAACCTTGTTGCTGACGAAAGTATGGATGTTTCGTATAGCTATATAAAAGCACTAAAACCTATGGGGCGTTTTACCTTTTACCCGTTAGCTGGTGTGGGTGCATCGCTCGGTGAAAATACGTTAGAAGATGATGGTAGTCGTGACAGTGGTTATTCCATTATGGGAGCCTATGGTTTAGTGGGTATGTATGCAAAAATTACTATTAACGATAAAATTTGGCTTAACTACAATCCATTTTGGCTAACAACTATCGGCGGTAGCGATAACTATAAAGACCACTACTACGGTCTAAACCAAAGTCATATTTTGACCCATGAGTTTGCAGCAAGTTATCAAATTAACCCGCGTATGAATCTACGCTATTTCGCAAATTGGAATGAAAACGTTGACTTTATAGATGGTGATCATCGTCTAGAATTTAATTATCAGCTATAAATTAAAATGTGAAATAAAGAATAAACAACAAGGTAAGGGATTAAGTGAAAAAAGTTGTATTAATAACTATGCTTGCAGCAAGTTTGTTAAGCACACAAGGCGTTGCATCAAGTTACGATGAATATGCAATAAAACCTGCAGAGCAGCAATTAAGTAATCAACAGCAAAAAGTTGATGAGCCCATTTCATTTTTACCTATTCCGACTTTTATTACAGAGCCAGCTGTAGGGCCTGGTCTTGGTGTTGTTGGCTTATTTTTTCATGACAACGAAAAGAAAGCCAAAAAGAAGAAAAAAGACGGCTCTACTCTGCCACAAAGTATAAGTTTGGTTGGCCTCATGGGCACTAAAAATGGCACCAAAGGCGGCGCTGTTGGTCATATTACGTTTTGGGATGAGGACCGTATTCGCTATCAAGGGATTGTTGGCTGGGCGAGTATAAACCTTGATTTTTATACCTTCGACGAGATCAAGCTACTCACACCATTATCGTTGAATATTGAAGGTCCGGCGGTGTTTCAAAACCTTAAGTTGCGCTATGACGACAGTAACTTCTTTTACGGCTTCAAACAGATTTATCGTCAAGTAGAAATAAGCTTAGCCGAAAACCCTATCGAAGATTTTCTGCTCGAAAACGATATTATCAAGGACCACCTTTCACTTGATGTAAATACGTCAGGTATTGGCCCATTAATAGAATACGATAGCCGAGATAACCCGCTTAACCCTGAGCGAGGTTTTAATTATAAGGCCGAATATTTATATTATGATGAGGCAATTGGCAGTAAAGTTGATTACACGAGCTTAAAGCTTACCGCCTTAAATTACTGGCGTTACACCGATAAATTCAATTTTGCTCTGCGCATGCAGTATGACTCAGTTAATAACCGAGGAGAGAAACGCTTACCGGTATATATTCCGCCAAGTATTAGCCTTCGCGGTGTGTCTGCAACTCGCTATCAAGGCCTTGATGTATTTGTTACCGAAGCAGAAGCGAGCTATAAAATCACTCACAAAATAAAACTCAATGTGTTTACTGGCATGGGCTGGGCAGCCGATAACTTTTCTGACTTATCAAAAGCTGAAACCATAGACACTGTTGGTGCAGGCTTTCGCTATTTAATTGATGAGCATTACGGAATTAGTATTGGCTTAGATGTAGCCCATGGCCCTGAACAAAACGCAATTTATATTCAGGCGGGGTCTACTTGGTAACTCAAACTAATACTTTTGTTATTAATTTAACAATAATTTAAACCTAAAGATTGAATTAATTTATTTCATTGCTATTATCAATAGCTCATTAAATATTCAGGGATTGAACGGATGCATAAAAAAGTATCAACCAACCATTATCCATTCAAAGATTTTAAACCCCATGGGCTTGTCGAGTTTTATCAACGTGAACATGTGCTTTTAACGACTGCTACAGGGCCTTTCAACGAAGAGATTATTGACGCGCACTCTTTTATGCAAAAAGATTACATCAACAAGCTCAGCGCTGATTATGGTCAATGGTTTGAATTGGTTGAGTTTGAAAACTCATGCATGGCAACACCAGGGGCGCTTGAAAAACTAATGGTGTATTTTGTTGAGCTTCGACGTAAAGGCATCGCACCGGCCAAAACAGCTTTAGTGATAAAAGAAGGGCTTGAAGGCGGTAGTTTGCTTAGCGATACCTACTGCAATTTATATAAACGAGCTGGCATGGTAATGAGTGTATTTAAGTCAAAAACAGCGGCCCTTAACTGGTTAGCAGAAGAGCCTGTGACTGAATTAGCCTGTTAACACACTATTTAATTTAAAAAGTGTTGCTCTTCTTCACGCAAGGTCACTCCCCTTAGGGTCTACCAAGCGCTTAGCTAAAGATACTGCTTAATTACAACTCAGCTATCATTTTAACAAGCGCTTGAGTTGTCCATTCAAGTTCATTGAATTTAATATCAGGTTGATAATAAAAGCCTTTTTCACGTGGTCTATTTACATAAACCTTTATCGGCAGAATGACTTTAGCAAAACCTGAAGGTAAGGTTTCGAGCCTCACTTCCATATAGGTAGAGTCAGTACTACTTGGTGCGCCAACTAATTGTGTGTTTGCAAACAGCTTAAAACTATCCAGTGCATCTAGACAAGCGCTGGCACATTGCCCTGGCACAATCACATAAACGGGTGTAGTAAACTGACTGGCGTTTTTTGGCATTGCTTGTTGCTCTGCTGAGACTATCTCGACATAAAATTGTTCACCCTTATCATAAGCCGCCTGCATACTTTCGTGGGTTGTCTTTAACCATTGATACCAAGGGCTAGCCGTATCATAGCTTGCGACTACATCGCCAAAATAGTCAGTATTGCCTTTAGAAGTTAGCCACCACACTTGGGTATTTTTGTGTAACTTATAGCGGCCATATTTAAATTGTTCACTGCCCCAAAGTGCTGAGGCTATTTGCTCACTCCACATCGATGAGCCACCTTGATTATGGCGAAGATCAAGTACCACAGCTTTAGCTTGCATTAACTTATCATGTTGCTGTTCAATGGCGCTCAGCATCGTTTGGTAATCTGCTTGTTGCTGCTCATTGGGTGCATACGTTGGCATACTGATCCACGCAATATCCTTTAAAGGCCAATTAAGTTCGATTGGTAACTTATCGCCATTGTAAGCATGTTTAAGTTTGCCACTGACATCATCAGGCCTAATACGCCAATTTAACTTTAAGCTGTAAACAGAGCCGTCGGCTTTTTCAAACGTGCAGTGATTAAGCGGCGACAAAAACGGGTTTCCGTCATCAATAGTTAGTCGCCAGCCATGATTCCACCAACTACCGGGTTGCTCAACGTCGCCGTAATAGCGAAAAACACGCTCAACGAGCAAAGTATTAATTGCTGTATTATCACAGCTTACGAGCTTATCACCCTTGGCAACTGTATCTAATTCGCTGTAATACACTTTTAACGCATCACCGCGCCATACAGTCGAAAAGCCCGGCCAACTTCTTTGTGGTTTTGATTCACTTGGTAAGGTATCAATCGCTCCAGCGTGACCATCTTGTAGAACAGTTCTAAATCGTGCAATAGCCGCAGCGAAACCTTGTGAACTATGCGCTTTTACAGCCAGCTTTAAGCCTTCTTGCTTTGCTTTTTCAAGCTGTTTAGCAAAGCCTGGATTACGTACATCATGCATACCAGGGTGATTGATAACCGATAACTGATAAGCCGCTTCAACATCTTTTATAGCAAGTTCAGACCAATTAATTTCAGAGTGAGTGACTGTACGACCCTCATCGGCGCGACATAGATTCACACCAAAAGGGCTAAAGTTTAGAGCTGTAAAGATGAGTGATAAGTAAAGCGTCAAGCGTTTCATAAAAATCCATTTTAAATAATTATTATGTTTAAAAAACACCCTATTTAATCACTAAGGTATTGTTATGGCAATAAAAAGGACTTCACATGTGAATAGATTAAAAAAATTCATCTATCAGGTTTATTTTAATCGTTTGTCGATTTAGAGGGATTACTCTAAAGTTAACCCATCAGCGCTTTTAAGCTAAACAGCTTCACACCATTGAGAGTGTATGCGCTAACCGAATTGTTGTCACAAAAAGTCTAGCTTGTGTGTTCTCTGGGCTTTTTTATATACCGAGTTATTGCGCATGCGGTGACTCAACCAAATTGTTGTCAAAAGCTTAGCTTGTGTGTTCTCTAAGCTTTTTTATTCCGAGTCACGGCACTTGCGGTGACTCTACCATATTGTTGTCAAAAGCTTAGTTTGTGTGTTCTCTAAGCTTTTTTATTCCGAGTCACGGCACTTGCGGTGACTCAACCAAATTGTTGTCAAAAGCTTAGTTTGTGTGTTCTCTAAGCTTTTCTATTCCGAGTCACTGCACTTGCGGTGACTCAACCAAATTGTTGTCAAAAGCTTAGTTTGTGTGTTCTCTAAGCTTTTTTATTCCGAGTCACTGCACTTGCGGTGACTCAACCAAATTGTTGTCAAAAGCTTAGTTTGTGTGTTCTCTAAGCTTTTTTATTCCGAGTCACTGCACTTGCGGTGACTAACCAAATTGTTGTCGAAAAGCCTGGCTTGTGTGTTCGCCGGGCTTTTTTATGCCCGTTATAAAATAACTTGCCAATACGCTACATCAATCCACTGCCCGAACTTTTTACCAACTTGCTTAAAATGCGCGACTTTTTGCATATTATGCTTCTCATGCAAGGCGATACTTGCTTCATTAGGTAATGCAATGCCTGCCATAACAGCATGTACATTTTGCATTTTTAACTGAGTAAACAGAGCGGCGTAAAGTTGGCTGCCAATCCCCTTTGTATGACTATCAGCATCTAAATAAACCGAGATTTCCACTGAGTGTTGGTAAGCTTTTCGTGCTTTCCAAGGTGTTGCATAACAATATCCAATGACATTACCTTCAGCTTCAGCAATCAACCAAGGTAAGTCAGCATCAAGATTAGCCTGTATTCGCTTGGCTATTTCAGTACCTGTGATTGCCTCAACTTCAAATGTCACCGTACTATTAACAACATAGTGATTGTAAATTGCAGCAATGGCATCACTATCTTCAATCCTTACATTTCTGATCATGATTGAAAATTCCTTACTCAACATTAATTAATTGGTTAATTAATAACAGAAAAGTAAGTTTGGAAATACATATACGCAAAAATAAAAACGCCACTAGATGTGGCGTTTGGGTAGTTTCGACAACAATAAGAAATTGCTTTTAAAAGAAGCCCAGTGGATTCTCACTGTAACTTACTAATAGGTTTTTAGTTTGTTGGTAATGATCAAGGGCGAGTTTATGTGTTTCGCGACCTATGCCTGACTTTTTATAGCCGCCAAACGCAGCATGCGCAGGGTACATGTGATAGCAGTTGGTCCAAACACGACCCGCTTCAATCTTACGACCAAAGTGATATGCACGGTTCATATTTCGACTCCACACACCTGCCCCTAAGCCAAACTCTGAGCTATTAGCAAGGGCTAACGCTTCGTCTTCATCTTTAAAAGTCGACATTGAAATAACCGGGCCAAAAATCTCTTCTTGGAACACACGCATGTCGTTAGTGCCTTTTAATAGCGTTGGTTGAATGTAGTAACCGCCATTAAACTCATCAGACAGTTGCTCGACTTCGCCGCCCGCAAGCACTTCGGCTCCTTCTTGTTTACCAATTTCGATGTAGCTTAGGATCTTATCAAACTGAGCTTGTGATGCTTGAGCACCCACCATGGTTTCGGTATCAAGTGGATTACCCCGTTTAATTTGTAGAGTTCGGGCAAGAACACGTTCAATAAATTGCTCGTAAATATCTTCCTGAATAAATAAACGCGATGGGCACGTACACACTTCACCTTGGTTAAAGTACGCAAGTACAGCCCCTTCAATCGCCTTACTCAAAAACTCATCGTCTTTTTCCATGACATCGTTAAAGAAGATATTTGGCGATTTACCACCTAGCTCAACCGTCGAAGGAATAATATTATCAGCAGCACATTTTAAGATATGTGAACCCACTGGCGTTGAACCAGTAAAGGCAATCTTAGCAATTCGAGTACTGGTTGCCAGCGCTTCGCCCGCTTCTTTACCATAGCCATTTACCACATTTAGAACACCTGCAGGCAACAAGTCACCAATCACTTCAAGCAGTACTAATATAGATGCAGGGGTTTGTTCAGCTGGTTTTAAAACAATACAGTTACCCGCAGCAAGGGCTGGTGCAAGTTTCCACGCAGCCATCAACAATGGAAAGTTCCAAGGAATAATTTGCCCTACTACACCTAGTGGCTCATGAAAATGATAGGCCACCGTGGTTTCGTCTATCTCACCGATTGAGCCTTCTTGCGCGCGCACACAACCTGCGAAATAGCGAAAGTGATCAGCCGCGAGTGGCACATCTGCCGCAAGTGTTTCACGAATTGCTTTACCGTTATCCCAGGTTTCGGCCACAGCCAGCATTTCTAGGTTTTGTTCAATGCGATCAGCAATTTTTAATAAAATATTGCTACGCTCTGTGACTGACGTAGTTCCCCATGCCGCTTTTGCATCGTGGGCTTTATCAAGTGCCAGTTCGATATCTTCTTTTGATGAACGAGGAACTTTACAAAACACTTTACCATTTACTGGGCTGATGTTTTCAAAGTACTCTCCCTTTACAGGGGCAACCCATTGGCCACCAATATAATTCTCATACTGCGCTTTAAAGTTAACTTTTGCGCCTTCACTACCTGGATTTGCATAAATCATAATGTGTTCTCTCTTCAAATTGTTGTGTTTTATTTAGCATTGACTAAATTATGCGGTAGGTTATTGTTTAATGAACCGCTAACAGTTGAAGTTAGCTCAGTTACTGAAAACACACTTGATTCCCAGTCCAGACTTTTTGACTATTTGTCCAGAATTTAGGACGACAGCGAGGCAACAATGAACACATCAGTTAGCAATAGAAGTTTAGATAAAAAACGACAACGTATTGATGTGCTTATTGAAAATAAAGTCAGTTTTGCGGGCGAACATGCTGAATTAAGTATTTACGACACCTATTTAGATGCCCAAAAAGTGGCGTTACATTCCACTGAATTATTATTTTGCGGCATGATCAGCGGTAAAAAAATCATGCATGTCGCCGACAGTGATTATCATGAAGAGTTTTTACCAAACCAGTCATTTGTACTTGCCCCAGAGCAAGGGGTGCTAATCGATTTTCCCAATGCATCTCTTAATCAACCAACAACCTGTTTAGCGATTGAAATCAGTACCGACAAAATAAGCCAAGTAGTTGATGCTCTTAATTTTAACCAGAAAATTACCCAAGATGACTTTTTTCAATATCAAGCCAAGTTAGTGCACGCACAGCATAACCTGCAAACTCAACAACTGCTTGAGCGGATGATCTCCCTGTTTAGCGAAAATGAGCAACACCGTGATTACTTAATTGATTTATCACTTAATGAACTCATAACCCGCCTGTTACAGCAGCAAAGCCGAGATTTAATGATTGCAAGTTGTAAGCAAGGCAAGCTCACAACCCCATTAAGCCATGTAATTAGTTATATAGAACAGCATCTTGCAGAGAATATTGATATTGATGTGTTATGCAAGATAGCCTGTATGAGCCGCAGTAAATTTTATCAGCAATTTAAGCTGGCATTTGGTGTTACGCCCGCTCTTTGGCAACAGCAATTACGCTTACAAAAAGCGTATAAACTGCTCGAAAAAGGCGAGGCAATTAGCCAAGTTTGTTACCAATTAGGCTTTAATAACCCAAGCCATTTTAGCCGTGTATTTAAACAAGCCTTTGGCGCAACCCCAAAGAGTATCGCTAATCATTAAGTTCTGGATTGCGATGAGAATAAACGCGATAGGTTAAGGCTAGTAGAATACAAATAGCACTTGGCACATAAAGCGCCGCAAAGGTCATTTTTGCAAATAACCACGCCCCTGCTAAGCCACCAAATATAAAGCCAATAATGATTAGGCCGAACAGTTTAGCCTTACGTTTATCAAGCGCCTCGCCACGTAAAACCCGACCAAACATAATACCTAAATCAGTAAAAATACCCGTTACATGGGTTGTACGCACAATTGCACCACTGTAAGTTGTTGCCATGGCGTTTTGTAATCCACATGCCGCAGACGCTAAAAAGTGC
This sequence comes from Pseudoalteromonas sp. T1lg21, assembly GCF_002964625.1. Taxonomy (NCBI): domain Bacteria; kingdom Pseudomonadati; phylum Pseudomonadota; class Gammaproteobacteria; order Alteromonadales; family Pseudoalteromonadaceae; genus Pseudoalteromonas; species Pseudoalteromonas sp. T1lg21. The sequence goes on along the minus strand of NZ_PQBX01000061.1, from coordinate 235,836 downwards.
CCGTAGCCAGAGCCATTAAACAATAGCCAAAGTGCGCCCAGTAAAAGCCCTGCTTCAATGAATAATGCAGTGTCGTAATGACGACCTAGTTTAAGTGCTGAACTATGTAGCAAAAAACCAGCAATACCAGACCCAACTAAAAATGACAGTAATACGCCTAATAAATGCAAAGCATCAAGGCTATTACCATGTATAAGATCTGCGCCAAGCAAGGTGGCAGTTCCCGATAAATGCGATACCGCTTGATGTTCAAAGCTAAGTAAACCAACTGCATTCACACACCCAGCCACCAGCGCCAAAATAAATGCGCCAATCTCAACCCATTTTGGTAACTTAGAAATCACTCGCTACTCGCCTTTTTCTCACACTCGTACTCATTCTTTTATGGTACGCCTATTTTTATGACTAAAAACACTTTTTTTCGACTCTTTATATGGTAATTTACAATTAAGTAAATCGATTAAGAACCTACAATGACAAAGCCAAAAAGTTGGACGCTGAAAAGTATTGCCCAAGAGTTAGGTGTTTCAAATGCCACCGTATCAAATGCGTTTAACCGCCCTGATCAATTATCGAAAGCACGCCGCGAAGAAATTTTGGCTGCCTGTAAAAAGCTCGGCTACTTTGGCCCTAACAAGGCGGCGCAATCATTACGCCGAGGCACCTTTAATATTGTTGCTCTAGTGCTACCAGACAGCGTTGAATATATGGTATCAGATCCAGTTGCTAGCAGTTTTATGCGCGGTGTATCAGCAGTGCTCGAAAAAAATGGTATTAACCTTTTATTATTTTCTGGTAACAGCGATAACCTTAATAGCGTGGTCGATTTTGTTGATGGCTTTATTTGTTATGGTCGCCCTCGTAACAAGCAACTTGTGGAACAATTAAAACAGGTCGCAAAACATGTGGTAACGGTTGATTTTAATATCGGTCGCGATGCCTCAGTAAACGTAAACAACCAACAAGCCAGCTTTGATATTGCCAAACATGCACTGCACAAAAGTGATGATCGGGTTGCTATTTTAGGCCTACGCTTACTCGATAACGACGTATTATGCCGAGTATACGAACATCATGAGTTTGAAGCCGGTCAGTCGATTGCTCATCAACGACTGCGCGGTTATCACCAAGCAATCAGCGATGCTGGCATCACCCTGGGTGATGATAGGACATGGAATATTCCTGAAAGCAGCGAGCGCTTTGCAAGCATTGCCGCCAAAGAAGCACTTAGCAGCACACCAAGACCAAACGTGTTGTTGTGCATGAGTGATTTAATCGCCCTTGCCGCCATGCGCGAAGCATTAAAAATGGGCTTATCTATTCCTGAAGATGTCAGGATTGTTGGCTTTGATGGCATCGATGAAGGCCAACGATTTGTGCCAAAACTCACCACTGTCCATCAAAATAGTGAAGAAAAAGGCCGCATTGCTGCGACCTTGTTTCTATCGAAAGAGCAGCAAACAGCCGAAATCGACTATCAACTGCAATTGGGTCAAAGTAGTTAAGCTAAAAAGTCAGCCAAATCAACAATGCGTTGTTCGCCTTCACGGTGATCAACAATGATCACTTCACGGCTAGCAAAATCAACTTTTAACTCGATTGAGCTGGTATCATCATGCCAGCTTAAACGACACACACTGCCTTCACCTTTTGCAATAAACTCACCGTTAAATGCTGGGTGCTCATTACGTAATTGAATCAGCTTGATCAAACCTTTCACCACAGGTTTAGCAAGTGCAGCATCAATGTCTTGCGCATTTAAGTAAGGGCGATTGATATCACGACCTACATTGGTACGAGCCAATAATTCCATATCGTTTTCACAAGCAAACAGGCCACCATAATAAACTTGTGGAATACCTGGCGCGAAGAACTGAATCGCACGCGCTAATAAATAATCGAAGTCATCTGCGCCTAAAGCATTGTAATATGTGCAGTTTACTTGATATAAATCGACATTACTTGCTGCTGCACCAGTTGCTAGGCGGCTTTGCCCTTCACTCTTTTCATGAATGGTTTCAACCAAGTTATCAATTTGCGCTGCGTTTAATAGACCCGGTTTATCACCCATTGGGCCTGCGTCAATGATGCCAATGCCATCATGGGTATCGAGAACCGTTAAACAGTTACGCGGCGAAATGGTTAGCCAATTCAGTAATGCTTGCGCATCATTGCTAAACAAACTGTGTAAAATGAGGGGTGGTAAAGCAAAGTCATAAACCATATTTACACGTTTTGCGACTTCAACCTGAGTTTGAAAATGGCTATGGATCTCGGCAATGGTTTCCATACCCGCTTCATTTGCTTGCGCCGAAAGCTTATTTAAATACTCAAAAGTTTCATCCAGCATAAAGCAGTTTGTGCCAGCTTCTTTAATCGCATAACCCGCCGCATCTAAACGAATAATATTGACATTATTATCAGCAAATTTGCCAAGCACCGTATTTAAATACTCGATACCCGCCGTTGATTTCACATTAATATCAATTTGGTTATCGGTAAATGTGGTCCAAAAATCATAGGTTTGGCCATCACCACAGGCAATTGGTGTAAAACAACTACCTGGACGCGGACGATAAATCGCTTGTTGCTCAGCCTCAGACATGCCATTTGGGAATACATCGTCTTTGGTTAAAAATAAATCCCAAAATTCAGATTGCTTGCCTTTAGCGAGTACATCTTTAAATTGGAAAGACTGTGCAGAAACATGGTTAACAATTAAGTCAGCCATTAAGTCATAGTTTGCACCAAGCACGTTAATGTCGTCCCAGCTACCAAGGCGCGAGTCGACTTCACTATGATCAATAGGATCAAAGCCAGCATCACTGCCATCAATCGGATTATAAAATGGCAACAAATGTACACCTGCAAACACATTGTTAAGTGGGCCATTTAATAAATTACTTAATTCATCAATACCTTGACCAGTAATGCGGTCTGCGTAGGTGATTAATTGCACTTTATTGTTGATCATAATTGTTAATACCAAGTTGAAACTTAATCGATTAAGATATATCTTTAACCACGACAGCAAATTATTCAAGCAGTTTTTATAGTTTTTATACACTAATATACATAGTAAAGGCGCAGACCTTTCGGTGGGGAAACAACAATGAGTAGAACACACGACCCTTTGCAAACCATTAGATGGCTGACATACATGATGTTTTTTATGTTTGCGATGACCTCTGATGCAGTTGGTATGATCATACCTGAGCTTATCAATGAATTTAATTTAACTATGACCCAAGCCAGTGCCTTTCATTATGCACCGATGGCTTTAATTGCTTTTAGCGGCCTGTTTTTAGGCTTTTTAGCCGACAGTTTTGGTCGCAAACAAACCATCATGCTAGGACTTGGCATCTTCGCTATTTGTTGTTTCCTGTTCTCAGTTAGCAGTAGTTTTAGCATATTTGTAGTGCTGCTTAGCTGTATTGGTCTTGCAATTGGCTTATTTAAAACTGGCGCCTTGGCACTGTTAGGTGATATTTCTAAAAACAATTTAGAGCACACAAAAACCATGAATTTGGTCGAAGGTTTCTTTGGTGTTGGCGCCATTGTAGGCCCTGCCCTTGTCAGTTTTTTAATCACCCAACAGGTTAGCTGGACCTACCTTTACGTTATCGCTGGGGTTTTATGTTTAATTTTAACCTTAATTGCTTGGCGTGCAGATTATCCAAAACCTAAAAAGCTTGAAGAGCACGCAAAACCGGCCTCTCTTGCAACCACCATGAGTATGATGAAAAACCCATATGCACTGGGCTTTTCGTTAGCGATTGCTCTTTATGTTGCAACCGAAGTGGCAATATACGTTTGGATGCCTACTCTACTTGGCGATTACAACGGCCCGTGGCAATTGCTAGCAACCTATGCACTGACTTTATTTTTCATTTTACGCGCTGCTGGGCGGTTCTTAGCGGTGTGGCTGTTAAACCACTTAAGCTGGCAAGCGGCAATGCTGTATTTAAGCTTAGGAATTGCGCTGTGTTATTTAGGTTTAATCTTCGGCGGTGTTGATTGGGCGGTATTCTTACTCCCTTTATCTGGGCTATTCATGTCGATGATCTACCCCACTTTAAACTCAAAGGGTATTTCTTGCTTTGCGGTGCAGCAGCACGGTGCTGTTGCTGGGGTTATTTTGTTTTTTACCGCCCTTTCGGCTGCTGCAGGCCCATTATTAATGGGTGTGATCAGCGACTACTTTGGCCACATTCGTTACGGCTTTTATCTCGCAACAGGTTTCGCATGTTTACTGTTTTTAGCCATGCTATATAACTACTTACGTAACCCTGCTGAGCAAGCTTTAGCGCAGCACAGTGCATTAAGCCACTAATTAAAAATCGTTAAAAATCAATTATCGAACATAAATTGTGCAAGTTTTTCACTAAAAAGACTTGCACTGTGTAAAATTATTGTTATCTTTACTTAATCGATTAAGATAGCAATTTAGACAACAAACCATCTGGGATTGAGACGAGGCACATTATGACAACACACAAACATGCCCTTTACACATTAAGCGCGCTTGCATTAGCAGTAAGCCAAAACTTACACGCAGAAGAACAAGCACAACCTGAGGCTAAAAAAAGCGGCCTTGAAACAATCGTTGTAACCGGTGTACCACGCCGTACAACCATCATGGCATCGAGTTCTTCGGTTAGCAGTGTGACATTAGCTGAAATTGAAGTATCAACACCACGTTCTACCGCAGAAGCATTCAGAACAATCCCGGGTGTACGCTCAGAGTCGACGGGCGGTGAAGGTAATGCGAATATCGCGGTACGTGGTTTACCGGTTGCATCGGGCGGTGCTAAATTCTTGCAACTGCAAGAAGATGGCTTACCTGTTATGCAGTTTGGCGATATTGCCTTTGGTAACGCAGATATCTTCATGCGCTTAGATTCAACAGTACAAAGTGTTGAATCAATCCGTGGTGGCTCAGCGTCGACAGCAGCAAGTGATGCCCCAGGTGGTATTATCAACTTTATTTCAAAAACGGGTGAGAACGAGTCAGGTAGTGTATCAACCACTGTTGGCCTTGATTATGACTCAATTCGTACAGACTTTGAGTATGGTACTTACCTAAACGACAGTGTGCGCTATCACATTGGCGGCTTTGTTCGCCAAGGCGAAGGCCCGCGTGAAACTGGTTATACATCTAATAAAGGTGGCCAAATTAAGGCAAACCTAACCAAAGAGTTTGATGCCGGTTATGTACGTGTGTACTTTAAACACCTCGATGATAAAAGCGTAGGTTACCTACCTATGCCTATGTATTCAAATGGCGACTCAATCCCAGGGTTTGATTCACAATCAGATACGCCGCATTCAGCACTTTTCACACAAACGCTGCGTTTAAATGGTGATAACCAAATCAGCACGGGCGATATGACCGATGGTATGAACCCAGTTGTTACCTCGGTAGGTTTTGAAGCAGCATTTGATTTAGAAAACGACTGGCGTATCGAAAACCGCTTTAGAACATCATCAGTAAGCGGTAACTTTATTTCTCTTATTCCTGCAGAAGTTGCATCTGCAAGCTCTATCGCTTCTAGTATTGCTGGTGATGGTGCATCACTTGTATATGCCAATGGCGGTTCAGCAGGCGAAGCCTATGGCGATGACGATTTAGCAATGCGTATTCACACATTCGATGTAACGCTAAATGACATGGGTTCAATTGTTAATGACCTTAAATTAACTAAGTCGTTCTCTGATGACACCAGTGTAACCTTTGGTTACTTTGCATCAAGCCAATCAATCGATATGTCGTGGCTTTGGAACTCATATGTTATGGAGCTTAAAGGCGACAACGCTGCATTACTTGACGTTTACGCTGCAAATGGCGACAGCTACTCAGATAATGGCTTGTACGCTTATGGCACACCTTACTGGGGTAACTGCTGTCAACGTAACTACGATACTGAATACGAAACACGCGCACCTTACATTAACTTAGCCACTAAGTTTGGCGATTTAAGCATTGATGCAAGTGCTCGTTATGATTCAGGTGAAGCACGCGGTAACTACGCAGGTGCAGTAACATCGACTATTGATATGAATGGCGACGGTACTATCTCAATTCCTGAGCAAAGTGTTGTTGGTATTGATAACGCGAACCCAAGCATTGTTAACTACGACTGGCACTACAGCTCATACTCAATTGGTGCGAACTACCAAATTGATCCAAGCTTTGCGACATTTGCCCGCTTAAGTAAAGGCGGCCGCGCAAATGCAGACCGCTTACTATTCGGTAAAGTAGAAGCTGACGGCTCAGTTGCCGAAGCGGATGCAATTGATGAAGTAAACCAATACGAAATCGGTGTGAAAAAACGTTTTGATTCGCTATCAGTTTTTGCTACAGCGTTCTACGCAGAAACTGAAGAGCAAAACTTTGAAGCAACATCACAAAAATTCTTCGACCGCGAGTACGAAGCAAAAGGTATTGAGGTTGAATCAACCTACTACGTTGGTGATTGGGATTTCCGTGGTAACTTTACTTGGACAGACGCAGAAATTGCTAAGATGCGTTATCGCCAGAGTTAGTCGGTAATACACCACGTCGTCAAGCTGACCTAATCTACTCACTAATGGCAACTTACAACTTTGACAAAGGTGCTGCTGGTCTTAGCTTTATTGGTACAACGGATGCTTACGCACAAGACAGTAACGACCTTAAATTTGATGGCTATACACAAGTGAATGGCTTTGTAAGTTACAACCTGTCTGAAAACTTAAGTCTTTCGCTTAACGTGAACAACCTGTTCGACACTGTGGGTATCACAGAAGCAGAAGAAGGCTCAGTACCAGATAACGACATTATCCGTGCCCGTACTATTAACGGCCGTACCACGTCGCTTACGTTAAAATATTCTTTCTTTTAACTCTCCTCCCTCGTTTTAGCCCAGTATTTACTGGGCTTTTTCGGCTTTAATAACCAATTTTTTCAACTACACTTAATCATATAGTCGTAATTACCCTCTTTCTAATAAAAAACACTGATAATAAGTTAATACTTTGATCTATAATCAGGATTGGTATAAGTCTTAACCATATAAATTAGGAACATACATGTTTGTCTCTAGCAAAAGCCACTCTTTACTCCAAGATCAATACAACGCGCTATTAGCTGAAGTTGAGGCACTTAAAGCCGACAATCACGTATTACGTGACGAAAACGAACGCTTAGAAGCAAAATTACATCAGCAAGCTGATGATGCAGACCAACTGTTCCTTGCCAACTTATTGAATAGTTCGATTGAATGTATCACGCAAATTGAGGGCGTACGCCAAACTGTACTCGACTCATACCTTGTTATCGAAGAAGAAAGCCAAGTTACTTTACAAATAAGCCAACTATTAAACGACTCAAATAACGCCCTGCAACATATTGTCAGTGAAATGGCGAGTATGGCAGGCAAAATGGGCAGCATGACCAGTAACATTACGGGTCTTTCTGATATGGCGGATAGCATCAATACCTTTGTATCAACCATTTCTAAAATTTCTGATCAAACCAACTTACTTGCGCTTAACGCAGCAATTGAAGCTGCCCGTGCTGGTGAGGCTGGTCGTGGCTTTAGCGTTGTTGCCGACGAAGTGCGTACGCTTGCAACCAACACCAATAAATCAGCACAAGAAGTGTCTGATCTAGTAAAAGAGATCATCAACAAAACCAGCGAAACGGTGAACTCAGTTGAAGATATCCAGCAAAATAATACTCAGCTTTCAACAAGTTTTGATACGCTGAACAATGACTATGGTTCAATCATGAGTCACTGTGACTCGATGAAAGAAACCATTATTAATGCTGCTACGCGCTCATTCGTGCAAACCGTAAAACTAGATCACATCGTTTGGAAAGGTGAAGTCTATGCGGTTGCTAATGGCACAAGTAACAAGTCGATTGATGACTTTTCGGATCACACCATGTGCCGATTGGGCAAATGGTATAATTCAGAGCAATCAAGTAGCTTCAAACAGCACAATGCTTATCGTCAATTAGAAGAGCCTCATCGTGAAGTTCATCGCAATGGTGTTGAAGCATTAGTCATGCTGCAAACTGGCAATAAAGACGCAGCGATTAATCACATTAATAAGATGGAAGCAGCCAGTGAACGAGTCATGCATTTACTGGATCAAATCGCCAATGGCTAATGCCTAATTACTAAAAATAATAAAACCGAGCTCCGATGCTCGGTTTTTTATCAAGTTACTCAACTAAGCCTTCTTGCAGTACTGGCATAACAGTTTCTTGCTGCTCTTGGCGCTTCACATAACTAAACAACATTAAGCATCCAAGGGCTAAACTTGCAGCTAGCATAGAGCCAAGGGTTGCAAACCTAAAACTATAAAACTGTGCAACAACCCCTGTTGCCCCAGCCCCGCACATAACACCCAGTTTAATGGCGTTCGTGTAAAACGCTGAGGTAAACCCTATTCGTTCGGGGAGCTGATCTTGTAATACGGTTAAGCCAATGCCCGCAAAAATACCGTAAAACAGCCCATTTAAAACTTGCAACGCGATTAAATGCCATACTTGAGTGGCAAAAAACACCCCTAAATAAAATACAATGGCACAACAAAATGCCACCGCAAGCATCGCAACTTTACTGTATTTTCTAGCAAGCTTTGCCCCATACAGCATGATAGGAATTTCTAACAGTGCCACCACACCCATAAACAGCCCCGGTGTATGTTCAGCAAATCCTAGTTCAGTAATGCTATAAAGCGGCAGTGCCGATGAATACATAATATTGCCCGTTGAACCAAGCATAATAGCTAAGCCCAACAACCAAAATGATAAACTCGCTGCGGCTGCAGGCTCTCTGCCATGTTGTGATTTTTTAGCGCTGTAGTCAGGAATAAACTTAAATGAGAAGATTAGCGCAACCAAGGCACACACCGCAGCAAAGTAAAACGAGCGGCTAAACTCGCCTCCAGCGGCTAACAAATAACCAAGCGGCGGGCCGCCCACCCAAGCAAAGGAAATAGCAGCACGTAAACGCGAATTAAAACTAGTAATGTCGATGTTCTGCTGACGCCCAGCCCATTGTCTTGCCACGGTCATCATTTGCGGAATTGCTGCATTGCCCATCGCAAGAAACAACACGCCTGCGAGCAAGACTTGCCAAAATGCAGTGGCATTCGCAAAGGTCACTAACGCACACACCATACCTGATACAGCCACCATAAATAACTTTCGCGCACTGGTGCCTTTATCTGCCATGCCACCTAACCACTGACTAATAACTAAGCCAGTAATGGTGACCGCCACCATATAAACACCTAAATACACGGGCGGTGTTTGCAGCCCTTCGACAATGAATAAGCTCATCAATGGGTTAACAAATGCTCCCATTAACCCAGTTAGCATACTTAGAAGAATAAAAATTACACCATGCTGTTTCAGCAATGCTTTCACTCGCAACCCCACATTAATACGACACGTGAACAGATATTTAAAGGGCGCAAATTATACACAGTTTTAGCGAAGACTTCATTTTGTAATACAAATTAAATTAAGCTCATAAACGATAGTTACAACCTATCACAATGATAGAAACAATCAGTTTTACCAAATCAAAACACCTTCATATAATGGCTGCAACAAAACGCCAATGCCATGGCGACTTATGAAGAGGTTTATTATGAAATTTAATCGCACACTGACTTTAAGCACACTTGCTCTTGCAATCAGCCTTCCGGCATCCGCTGCTACACTTACCAAAGACAATGGTGCAGCTGTGGGTGATAACCAAAACTCTATTACAGCTGGCCCGCGTGGCAGCGTTTTACTTGAAGACGTTCATCTAATTCAAAAACTGCAACGTTTTGCTCGCGAACGAATTCCTGAGCGTGTTGTTCATGCGCGTGGTACAGGTGCACATGGTGTGTTTGTTGCGAGTAAAAATCTTGAAGACCTAACCATTGCTGCGCCATTTGCACAAGCAGGCAAAGAAACAGAGGTATTCGTTCGTTTTTCATCGGTTATTCACGGTAAAGGTAGCCCTGAAACTCTACGTGACCCACGCGGTTTTGCTACTAAATTTTATACAGATCAAGGTAACTGGGACTTAGTGGGTAACAACTTACCGGTATTCTTTATTCGTGATGCGATTAAATTTCCAGATATGGTGCATTCATTAAAACCATCTCCGGTTGATAACATTCAAGATCCAAATCGCTTTTTTGATTTTTTCTCACATGAACCAGGTTCAACACATATGCTGACATGGGTTTATAGTGACCATGGAACACCAGCAAGCCTGCGTAAAATGGATGGCTTTGGGGTGCATTCTTATAAAATGGTCAACAAAGACGGTGACGTAAAATACGTAAAATTTCATTGGCTTAGCCAGCAAGGCATTGAAAACTTAAATGCTAAGCAAGTTGCTGAAGTACAAGGTAAAGATTTTCAGCATTTAACCCGTGATCTGTACCAAGAAATCAATAACGGTAATTTCCCGAAATGGGATTTATATATCAAAGTATTAGACCCATCTGAACTGGATGACTTTGATTACAACCCGTTAGATGCAACAAAAATGTGGTTAGGTGTTAAAGAGACCAAAGTAGGTACCATGACACTAAACCGTATGCCGGGCAACTTCTTCCAAGCAACAGAACAAGTCGCTATGGCCCCTGCGAATATCATTCCGGGTATTGAACCATCAGAAGATCGTTTATTACAAGGTCGTGTGTTTTCATATGCCGACACCCAAATGTATCGCCTAGGTGCAAACCACCAGCAGTTGCCAATTAACCGCGCCAAAGTAGAAGTGGTTAATTACAACCAAGACGGTGCGATGAACTTTGGCCATACTACTAGCAATGTGAACTATCAGCCAAGCCATGAAAACGTGCAAGAAAACCCAATTGCTCGTAAGGCACAAACTAAGCTGGCTGGCTATGTTCAACAAGCAGCGATTAAAAAACAGCAAAACTTTGCTCAAGCTGGCGTGTTATATCAAAGCTTTACTAAACAACAGCGTACTAACCTGATCAACAACTTAGCGGGTGATTTAGGGAAGGTAAAAGATAGCAAGGTAAAGCACATTATGCTCAGCCACTTTTACAAAGCAGACAGCGAATACGGTACGCGCTTAACCAAAGCCGTCGGCGGTAACCTAGCAACCGTGAAAAAACTAGCAAGCTCACTTTAATTCACTCTCCCAACCTTGATGAGGAAGGCATACCCTTCCTCTTTTTTAGGAGTTAACTATGCGTATTTTTGCTTTTCTACTGCTGAGCCTTTTATTAACAAGCAACCCAGTAAATGCTGAACAGCAAACCGATTCACAAACACAGTATCAAACCTTACTTGCCTATTATTTTGCTGCTGCGCGAACCGCAGAGAACGACATCATTGAACAATTTGTTGAGGCCGGATTACCAATCAACAGTGTTAATGAGAAAGGCTATACCGCGCTGATGATTGCCACTTACCATGGTCACAAACAAACGGTAAACCAACTGTTAGCATTAGGCGCCAATGCTTGCCTTGAAGATAAACGCGGCAACACCGCATTGATGGCCGCAATTTTTAGAGGTGAATTTAGCATCGCTAAAACGTTAATGAAACAAGACTGTGACACAGAGCATGCGAATAAAGCAGGGCAAACCGCCGAAGCATTTGCAGCACAATTTGGTCAACAGCATGTACTCGCTTTACTTACGCAATATAAGAAAGCGAAACAATAAAAAAAGCCCAGTGGGGAAACTGGGCTTTGAGCAGTGAAACAATGTTAGTCGAAGGACACTGTCACTGGGTTAGAACAAACAGTATCAGATACACACACTTGATATTCATAGCTTGGTAACTCAGCTTTACGCTCTACATCGCGATAGAAACCACGATCAGCGACTGTTTCAAGTAGTTCACCATTACGGTAGATGCTTACTTGATCAGCCACAGTTTGCCAGCTTAAATCAACACGCATAGTACCTAAACGCGTTTTGTTAGCACGTTTAACCGATAGCTCAATTTCAACATCAGATACCACAACCGTTTGCGTGAACGTATCTGTTTGACCTTCGCTATCTGTCGCAGTTAGCGTCACTTCATAGCTGCCTGCTTGTGCGTAAGTATGCATAGGATCAGCATCTGTTGATGATGCACCGTCACCAAAATCCCACGCCCAAGCAACGATATCGTCATTGCTATCTGTGCTGGTGTTAGTGAAAGTGACGTTTAAGCCTGATGTTTCAAATGCAAAGCCTGCTTGTGGCGGCTGCGGGCTCACTTCACCAATGGCGCTAAACGTCAGTGACCAGCTGTTTAAAGTACCGGTATCAGCAGACAGTACGTCTTTGACATTAAGTACCCAATCACCTGTCGTAACTTCGCCATTAAAGTTAGCCAGCGAGTAACTTTGTACTAAGTCATCTGCACCACCGCCAGACTGGCTGTGAAGTGTTGCCGTTGTACCTTGCGGCGACGTTAATGTAACGATTAAATCACCAATGTAAGTATGAGCAATATCAATACTTGCATCCGTTGAGAACACAGTAAGCTCATCAGCTACCGTAATCACTGAATCAATACCCGTGTCATTGTTATCTGGGATAGACACTGGTGTTTCATTTGAGAAAGTAAAGTCATTTAAGCCAACAGGGTTAACAAACAATGACGCACTGCTTTGTTTCGCTAACTCACCTGATGTAGCATCAACAACAAAACTATAACTACCCCATGCTGTTGCTTCTTGTGTTGGTACGGTGAGTGTAACTACATCACCTGGTACAGCTTCTGTTTGCGATAGTGTTGCGCCCGCTAAATCAGCTTGAAGAGCTAAGCTAACAACGCCTTCCCACTGGGCGATTGAACCAATTTCAAAGGTATAGGTTGCTGTTTCACCCGCGGTAATTTGCTGTGAACTTGGCGAAACTGAAATTTTGAAGCTCGGTGTTGGATCAGCTTGCTCAAGTGCTTGATTCACATTTAAGCGATTGCCAGACACTGTTTTGCCTTGCAGCGCTTCATTTTGGTCGCCGCTATTCATTAACAACTCTTTAAGTTCAAGTGCTGTTAAATCAGGGTTGATCGAAAGCACGAGTGCTGCTGCACCTGCAACATGCGGTGTTGCCATTGATGTACCAGAATAGCTAGCGTAACCATTGCCCGGTACCGTTGATAGAATTGCACTACCTGGTGCACCTAAATCAACACTTGTTAAACCCCATTGTGAAAAGCTCGACATGTTATCTCTGTTGTCAGTACTGGCAACTGATAACACGCTGTCATGCTCGTAGTTTGACGGATAGTGAGGGTTTTGATCGTTATCAACCGCATCGTTACCCGCTGCCGCTACAAATAGAATATCAGCTTGTTCACTTGCCGTAATAGCATCTGCCAGTGCTTGGCTAAAGCCACCGCCACCCCAGCTGTTATTTAACACACGTACATTTACGCCTTGGTTTTTAAGATCAACCATGTAATCGATACACTTAATTGCATCTGAGGTTGAACCTGTGCCATCTGCACTTAAGAATTTACAACCCACGATTGATACTTCGTGGTTTACACCGACAACACCCGTGCCGTTGTTACCAGACGCACCGATTGTGCCCGATACGTGAGTACCGTGGCCTTGGTCATCCATTGGGTCACCTGAGTCGGTAATCGCATTAATACCGTGCACGTCATCGATGTAACCATTACCATCATTATCGATACCATCACCCGGAATTTCGCCTGGGTTGATCCATGCGTTATCAGCTAAATCTTCGTGGCTGTAATCAACACCGGTATCAATTACACCAACAACAACTTCGCGGCTACCCGTTGAGATTGACCATGCTTCAACTGCATCAATGTCAGCATCGGCGACACCACCTGTTTGACCTTCGTTGTGTAAACCCCACAGCGACGAAAAATCAGGATCATTAGGTACACTGGCAATCGATACACGGTAGTCAGGCTCTACATATTCAATAGCAGCATGGTTTTGTAGACGCTTGATAGCTTCTTTGCTGCTCATACCTGCAATTTTAAATTTAGCTAAACGGCCAGACAAAATGGCTGAATAGTTATCATCGACGCCATCTTTGTTGATATCGCTGATGGTGGCTTTAACTAAGCTACGAGCATGGGCACGCATTGCAGCAGAGGTGCCTTTTTTATACATAACAAGTACAGAGTCTTCACTTGCACCAACGACGGTTGTTTTTGCTGGTGTGCTGACTTGTGCAGCACCTAAACATGGTAATAAGGCTAGGCTTAATACAGATAATTTAGTTTTCATATTTACTATCCATAATTAGTTGAACTGATCGAATCGCTATGACTCGACCACCAAAGCTCATTACTTCTGAATGATGAATATCACGTGGCATATTTCATAAATGGCAAATTGCAGATAACAGGCAAGAAAAAAAATGATGCTAAGTTTAAATCCATACTTTTTTGCTGATTGAATCAATAAAAATACGTCCAATTCACACTTTTTTGTGAAAAAAGCACCCTTAATGATCCATTAATATTTCTCCAACTTTTTTACTGCTTTTAAATAAAAAACCATACTAAAACCTATACAAACACACATAACCAATTGAAAATAAATAATTTATAAAAACCACAAAAACTGATGATTTTATATTATTCCAAATCTGTCTAAAGTAATTTCCTTGTTATTTGTATGACCTCATAGTCACAAATAACAACGTTGCTTCATTCACTTCTGATTGTTAGCTAACAGTTGAATATCACATAAATTAATCCGGCAAGGCATGCTGGTACATGGTTCTAAAAGCGAAAATAATAATTTTAGAGCTTTGATTAATAATAATTTAAAGGAAATAATCATGAAGTTAAGAAAGTCTCTACTCACCTGTGCAATCACTATTGCGTTAGGTTCAAGCTTCGCAGCAAGTGCAAACACAGATGATAAAGCTCAATCTAGCTCGGAGCTTGCAAGCCAAGTATCAACACTGGGTGTGTCAAACTCAATTACCCTAGATCAAGTATCGGTTACCGGTGTTGGTAACGAGGCGGTTATTGCTCAACAAGGTACAGGTCATCGTGCAGAAACAGTCAGTGTGGGTGATGGCAACATGGTTGAAGTAAGCCAAGCACAAACATCAAACTTATCTCTTATCTACAACACAGGTGACGATAATACGGTTTCGCACAGCCAAAACGGCACCATGAATGGCGCATTGTCTGAAACCGTTGGTATCGGTAATGCTATTCGCGTTGAGCAAGAAGGTGCAGGATTCTTTGGTGTTAACAACGAAGCTATCAACATCATGGTGGGTGATGAAAATACCGCAACTGTCACCCAAGGTGATGGCGGCCATTGGTTCTACAACTTTGACTTACAAGGTAACAGCAACACAATCAGCGCAGAGCAAAGCGGCTTACTAAATGAAGCAACGTTCAATGTAATTAGAGGTGATGACAACAGCATCGAAGTCATGCAAGAAGGTGTTTTCAATGCGTTTACCTCTGATGAAGTAATTGGCAACGGCAATGAAATTACTATTGACCAAACAGGTTTCTTCAACAGCGCTGAGCTTACTTCGCTGCATGGTGATTATAACGAAGTTGAGTTTGAGCAAGATGGTGACTCTAACAGCGCATTAGTTGCAGAAATCACAGGCAATGACAACGAAGTTAAGTCTGATCAAGAAGGTAACAGCAACAGCTTTGAGTCAGGCGTGATTGTTGGCGATGGCAATACATTATTGGTCAATCAAAAGCATGACAGCAATACTGCTGGCTTAGATGCTATTGGTAACGACAACGAACTCACTGCGTTCCAAAATGGTAACGGTAATGATGTGTACTTAGGTGCAATTGGCGATAGCAATGAATTTGTTGCTAACCAAATTGGTGACGCAAACAGTGCTCACGTTGCTAACTTCAATGGTAGCGACAATAACGTCGATATCGCTCAAGGCGGCAATGAAAACACGGTTCTAGTACAGTCTTCTTACCCAGACCAATCTCTATCTTCAAACGATAATGACATTGCAATTAACCAGTTAGGTGACCTAAACGAAGCTGCGTTAACGTTTGCAAGCGTACTTGATAGCAATAGCAACCAAGTCGCTTTCACACAAGTTGGTGAACTGAATGCAATCGACCTTTTTATGGAAGGTAGCAACAACTCTGTAGATATTAGCCAAACAGGCTCAGAGAACTTGGTTGCAGGTATCGGTGAAGGTGCATTCTTGCTAGGTGGTGAGGGTAACTCACTGGTCGTTGTACAAGACGGCAACGCAAACCTTGTTGAAGGCTCTATGATTGGCTCTAACAGCACAGTTGTTATCACTCAATTAGGTGATGGCAATGTCGCAACTGTAACCCAAGAATAATCGCTTAAGAGGGAGCTTTGCTCCCTCATTCCACTATGAAAATAATAAACTTACTACGTATATGTTGCATCGTGCTTGCAGCTCAAAGTACGACTAGTTTTGGTGAAGATCTCGAAATCGATGGCTTAGTACTCGATAGAAGTATTAGCCGATTTGGTCATCAATTTTATTTTGAATTTGCCAACCTATGGCGCGACTTACCTTCAACAGCAGGTTTTAATATCGAAATAAAAGAAACGGTATTACCCAGAGCGGGGACTCGACTTGCCTTAAAAATGAATAACCAAATAGTGTACGTCACTTACTTAGGACGTCGCTTAGAGCCATTAGATGAGCGTGTAAAACAAGCCATGTATAGCGTGATGGATGCCATGGCACGCAGTCAAATGCAGCAATCATCACCCGATATGGCAAAAGATGGATGGTAAAATGAAATACTTAACAACACTAATAATAATCCTCTGCCCTCTTTCTAGTTGGGCAACCGAACTCGTTTATACCCCAATTAACCCAAGCTTTGGTGGCAGCCCACTGAATGGCAGCATGCTACTTAACAAAGCGCAATCGCAAAATAAACACAAAGCGCCGGTTGTAGAACAGACCTACGGGGAAAAATTTCAAGATTCGTTAGAGCGTACCTACTTAAATAGAATGGTACGAGAAATCACAGATATGGCATTTGGTGACGAAATCGACGACAGCATCTTTAATGGTGACTCGACCTTTATGACGGGTGATTATGAAATTCAAATTATCACCAGTACCAGTGACACAATCACCGTTAGAATTACCAACACCGCTGATGGCACAGTGACAGTAATTGAAGTACCGAGGTTTGGATAATGAAGACACTCACATTAGCAGCAATGGTATTACTTCTGTCGGGTTGTTCATCAATGGGCAATTTAATCCCGCCGACTAAACAACTAGCAGACTCTCTTGAGCCAACCGAAACATTCCAGGCTTTGCAGGCCCTTCCTCAACCAATGGGAAGCATTCCTGTGTCAGTGTACTCATTTCGTGACCAAACTGGGCAATACAAACCACAGGCAAATGTAAGCTCATTTTCTACCGCAGTAACACAAGGCGCTAACTCTATTTTAGTGCAAGCATTGCATGAATCAGATTGGTTTATTCCGGTAGAACGCGAAGGTCTACAAAATATCTTAACTGAGCGTAAAATTATTCGCGCTGCGCAAGCCGAAAACGATAAGCTACCTGAATTACCACCGCTCACGACAGCTAAGATAATCTTAGAAGGCGGTATCATTAGCTACGACACAAATATCAAAACCGGCGGGATTGGTATGGAATACTTCGGGATTGGCGCATCAGAGTTATATCGTGAAGATGCAATCTCAATTTATTTACGCGCTGTCGATGTTCGCACAGGCCAAGTTTTGTTATCCGTTGCGACAAGCAAAAAAGTACTCAGCCAAGAAATGCGCGCAGGCTTCTTTCGCTATGTGAGCTACAAACGTCTTGCAGAAGCAGAAGCCGGATTCACCGACAATGAGCCTATGAGTATTTGCGTCACGCAAGCAATTGAAAAAGCGCTTAGCGACCTTGTATTAAAAGGTATTAACAAAGGCATTTGGTCTGCAAAAACGGTCTAATTTAATGAGTATATTATTGTGGCGCTGAACATCACAGCGCCCAATTTGAACTTTCTGCTTAATTATCCATCGAAATAAATACTTATAGCATTCAGTCAATTAGGTTTTATTTATGAAATGGATTACCTTCTCCAAATGCGCTTATTCTCTTATTGTTTTAGCCGCACTGATTACTCTAGTCATCACCATTGATAATTTTGACAGTTCAAAAAGCCTGCCAATTGGCTTTGTTTTATGGGGTATTTCGCCCTATTTATTAATGGCGTGGATGGTTGAACACAGTAAAACAAGAGTGACACAAATCGCCACGTTTATTGTCACTATTATGTGTGTCTTATTTGGTACTGTGACCTTAGGTTCAATCTATTTTTCTCATGATGCACAATCAGCACTGGTGTTTCTTTTTGCGCCATTATGGCAATGGCTGGGATTATTAATACTGTGTATTCCACTGTACTTTATGAATAAGCTCACATCTAAATCGAACCGAGGCTCGAATAATGGAAGCTAAACGGAAACATGATTTTGAAGGCTACTTGCTTGAATCTGGATTTTTAAGCATCGAGCAAGTGGCTGAAATAGTAGCAGAAATAGAGCAACTACCTTCTAATCACCCAAAACATGGTTTGCGTCATGCTGATAAAAAGTTAGCAACAGTAGCAAAGCTAATAAGAATGCCCTACTTACAACAAAAAGCCGCGCAATTTTTATCGCCGAATGCGCAGGTTGTGAGGGTCATTTTATTCGACAAAAACCCCGATAAAAATTGGCTTGTTCCTTGGCACCAAGACCGAACTATCGCAGTTAGTCAACAACACGATCTAACTGGCTGGAAATTTTGGTCTATTAAAGATGGGCAGCATCATGTACAGCCACCTCGAGAGTTACTTGATAATATGGTCACCCTGCGTATTCACCTTGACAATACTACGGCTGAAAATGGCTGCTTAAAAGTTATCCCTAACAGCTATCGAAATGGAATTTTATCTAAAGCAGAGATAGACGAATATGTTGCTAATAAAAAAGCCATTGACTGTATTGCACAGGCAGGAGATTTATTAGTAATGAAGCCCCTACTTCTGCACAGCTCAAGTAAAGCATTAAAGCCAACACACCGTCGAGTGATACATATCGAATATTCTGATCAAACACTACCACTGGGATTAAACTGGCTATAGTTTGTCACTGTGTATTTTGTAAAGACAAACTCACTGCCATGTAATTTTGTGCCCAATTAGCCAGCTCCACGCGGTTACGCGATGCCGTTTTCTTGAATGCACTGTACAGATGGGTTTTAACGGTATGGTCGCTGATATTTAAACGCTCTGCGATATCTCGATTACTCGCACCTTGGGCAAGTAAGTGAATCACTGATTTTTCTCGTTTAGTCAGTAAGCTGAGGTCAATATCTGTATTTACCGAATCGTTGCTGGCATTGAATTGGCTACGAGACATTGCTGACAGCATATGATTAAACGTAGTAGAAATACTTTTACGGCTAAAAAACAGCTCGCCATTGATCACTCTGACCAGCCCTGCAAAAATATCTTCAGGTGATTGATCTGCAAAAAACACCCCTTTAATGCCATTTAAAAGTAAGTTTTTTTCGCAAATTGCATTAGCGTCCGCATTAAAAATAACCACTAAATGTTGCTTAGCAAGTTGCACTAACTCAGCAGGTAATAAGTCTTTCCAATGTGCATCAGTGCTATCAATTAAATAAAGATTAAACTCATCGCGCATAGACTCATGAGGCAAGCTTGCATCGACTTTCACACGCATAAAAAACGCATCGAGTATTTTAATTAAATATTGATAATTTTGGCTGCGGTTTTGTAACCTTGGCTGTGTTTTTAGAAATACAGAAGTTGGTTGAATCATCTCATTTCTTCCTTGAAACATTTTATTCACAATACCCAATTTGGATACATGATTCAACCATTTATAAGCCTTTATTTTGGCAATTTACAACATTGCTAACCCATTTGGATGGCCAGACACCAAAGTTAACAGAATGTAAACCAACTATACCGCATCTCACCTTTTACAGCGAGTCATTGAGTAGTGTGTAAAAACGTGAAGTTACACCGTTTGTCCAACCAAACCCTTGCTGTACTGTGTATTCGCCACCACCTGCACGACTGACTAATTCGCACACATTATACTTTTCAAGCAGGCACTTATCCTCTGCAAAACGCATTTCGATCATACTCAGCCAGTTTTTCATGATCGCCTGTGCCTCGCTGACAAAGCCATACTCTGTTAAACCTTTTACAGCAAACCATTGCAGCGGCGCCCAACCGTTAGGACTATCCCATTGTTGTGGTGTACTACACAATGTTGTCACTAAACCACCGGGCTTTAAAAACTCACTCATCAGTTTTTGCTTCACTTGTTGAGCTTGTTGTACAGATGCAGCGCCTACAAACAAAGGAACAGCCATTGCCATCGAATCAACACTACTTTGCTGATTGAGTCGAATGTTGTAATCACGATAAACACCCGCCTCAGAATTCCAACAATAGGTATTAATTGCATCTAAGCGCAGTGTAGCCAGCTCAGCAATTGATTGACTCTTTTGTTCTTCACCAAGTAACCGATAAAAACGAGATAATGTATGCTCTAAGTTATACAGTAAGCTATTCAAATCAACCGGTATGATATTGGTTGTTTCAATGCTTTTTAGATCATTATGATCGCAAAGCCAACGGCTACTAAAGTCCCAGCCAGACTCGCATGCCGCACGAATATGTTGAAAATAACGTTGTTGCTGCTCAGTTGTTAGCCCTTCAGCGTCATGTAAATCTTCTTTTAATGACTCTGGACGAGGTGTTGCTGCACTATCCCAATAGCGGTTTAAAATAGCCTTATTAGGCATTTTTACAACACGCCTAATAGCAGGCGTTTCACTGCTAAGATCATTACAGCCTTGCATCCAAAATTGATACTCAGCTTCAAGTGCTTTGACGGCGTTTGCCAGCCAAGTTAAATCTGCTTCATGTTTATATTTAGCGTCCCATAGCATCGCTATCATTAACGCCAAAACAGGTGGTTGCGAGCGGGAGCTATAATAAACACGGTTACCATTTGGAATACAGCCATTACGTTCTTGTAGGTCTATAAAGTTATTAACCATGGCTTCAATGGTGGCTAGGTCGCCACAATCTTCTAAACCCAAAGCTGTAAAATAACTATCCCAATAATAAATTTCTTGAAAACGGCCACCCGGCACAATGTAATCAAACTGCAAAGGCATTAGTGAGCTTGCTAAATCTGTATCAGCATTGCGATGCAAATGCGGCCATAGGTCAAGAATATACTGTTTAACTGATGTGGTATCTAATTTCGCAGTCGGAATAGACTGATCAGCAAACACAAAGTTCGACATCACAAATTCACGCAGCGCATCACCTTTTAAAGGGCCTACAAGTTGATATAACTCACAAGCACTTTGCCAAGATAAGTTTGGCACTGCATCGGCAAACATTTTTGAATCAGCAAACACTTCTGCTAGCTGTACGTCTTTAAATAATTGGCTATTAACGAAGTTCATGATAATCCCTTATTCTGCGCTTGAAGCCGCTTGATACTGTGGTTTTAGAGTGATTTTCTTAAAAACTGAAACGGTGATTAATAGCAAGGCTATTGGCACTAATGTGAGATAAAATGCATGCTGACCACTAAATTTATCAAATACAAAGCCCGTAATAATTGAACCTGTTGTTCCACCTAGTGCAGAGAAAACCACAATTAAACCTGTCATAGCAGCGTGCTTGTGCTTAGCAAGTGAACTCAGCATCACAGAGTTAAGTAACGGGTAAATCGGTGCCATAAAAAAGCCAATCAACGGCAGCATGTATGCTGCAAAAGGCACATCAAACACACTTTTCACTTGACTACCATCAACATCGTGAGTCAAAGGCAGCACCAATAATACGAGCACACCCATAGCGACCAAGCAGCCCATTAATAAACTAAACCAACTAATAAACCTAAGTACTTGCCCTGCTACCAAACGACCAAGCGCTAACGCAGCTGCAAACAAACTAGCAAGTTGAATACTGACATCAACAGGCAATTTTAAAACTTGGTTATTAAAGGTCGGTAGCCAAGTGCCCACGCCTTGCTCTATTAGTACATACATAAATGCACTAACAACAAAAATAAGCACAAGGGGTTGGTAAGTCAGCTTTAACATATCTATAAAGTCATGAAGCTGCGATTGCTGATTAGTTTTTAGTTCTGGCGATTTTATTGGTGCCGCAAGCACAGAAACAAACGCCACCGCAACAATCGCTGCAAGCAAGTAATAAACATTCAACCAGTGGCTACTTTGCGGGTCATCAGCGTCTATAAATAACGCAAAAATCCAATAACCCGACAGCACACCTAGCATAAACACCCCTTCAATGGTGTTTAATAACGCTGAATGTTTATTTGCATTATCAGTCACTTGACCAATAACAGAGTAAACAGAGATTTTCATTACTGCAAAGCTACAACCAATTGCGGCAAAGAGCGCTTTTAATACCCAAAAGTCGGCAATGCTCGGAACAACCAAGCACATCACTGCAACCAGTAATAAAGCGCCAAGCATGGCAATTTTATAGCCTATACGAGGGATAAATGACGCCACTAAAAATGACACAATGGCAATACTAAGATCCTTAAATCCTTCAAGAACAGACGCCTGAGTTTTGCTTACATCTAAGCTATTGATTGCTTGTAAAATAACAGTGCCCACACTATTAAGCATAATAGCAAAGACAAAATAGCTGCATGCCAGCGCGATAGTTATTCTTATAGGATTCATTCACTTCAACCTACGATTATTTTTATTCAGTCTAGTTTAGCGCAAAACAAAATGCAAACGTTTGCATTTAAAATTACACATATTGCTAACATTTAATAGGCTTAGCGCTGGCTCGACTGCCTATTTACTAGTTCTATTTCAACAACTTGAGATTCTACCGACTGCCCTGCTAACTGGGCTAACAACTTTTCAACAAGAATAACTGAAGCGCGTTGAGTATTTTGTTTAATACTCGACAAAGAAGGATGACTGATATCTGCCATGGCAATATCATCAAAGCCCACGAGGGCAACGTCGTTTGGAATACTAATGTAACGCTCTTTCAGGGCTTTCATCGCACCAAAAGCCACCATGTCACTACATGCCATAATGCCATCAAAGCACAGCCCTTTTTCTACCAACAATTGGTTAATTCCTTTATAAGCAGCACTACTAGTAATATCGATAGAAACCACGTGAGGAGTTGCTTTGGCTTCATTAATAGCATCTAAATAACCACGGTGGCGTTCACTAATTTCAGCGTGCCCAGGGTCACCTAAAAACAAAATATTTTTAGCGCCATTTGCCAATAAGTGCTCAGTCGCTAGGCGACCCCCTAAATAATTATCGCTGCCAACAATTGGGTAACTGCTGGGTGTTTTTGGATCGCCCCACACAACTAGAGGAACACCAGCACTCGCTGCAGCTTCAATATTTGCTTGGCTTTTACCTTGGCCGACCACAATAATGCCATCGGCGCGGCGGCTATTAATAAAGTAATTTGCCCAATCATCGCTGGCCATAAACGAATTAGAAAGTAATAACTCTAAGCCAAATTTATTTAGCGCTAAATTTATTTCACCAACAATTTTAAGTAAGAAAGGGTCGTTAATAGACTGTTCTGTATCACCATCGAGGTTAATAATAACCGCAACAACATTGGTTTTTTGGGTGCGAAGGCGGCTAGCAGCCGTGTTTAAACTAAAGTTATGTTTTTTTGCTAACTGTTGAAGCTTGTCGCGAGTTTCCTTCTTTATCAATGGGTTATCATTGAGCGCACGGGAAACTGTCGACGTAGAAACACCGGCTAATTTAGCAAGATCAGCTAACTTTAATTTTCTATCATTCATGATACTGAAACACTGCTTTCCTTTAAAACATATGCTGGCAATATACCACCATTTTGACCAAATCGCTGCGCCAAAGAGCATAATATTTTTTCAGTAAGCAAAACAGACCAACTCACCCTGTGGGTAAAAAAAGGACAAAAAATTGAAAAAACAAATTGCAAACGTTTGCATAAATCTTTATGGTTTATAAAAGCAAGGTGTTAACAATTGCAAAATATTCGCTAATACATTGCTTTCAACAACATAAAAAATGGGAACACACAATGACAACTACATACACACGCAGTGCGCTAGCCTCTGCAATTTTGCTAGCTTTGAGTGGCCAAACAGTTATGGCCGAAGAGCAAACTGAGCAACCAGCTAAAGAAAAAGTAGAACGAATTATTGTATCTGGTACACCTGCAGGTATTGGCGTACGTAAAATTGATGCTGGCTATGCAGTAACCAATATCGATGCAGATCAAATTGTTAAATTATCGCCAAAAAGTACCGCTGATTTATTCAAAGCCGTGCCGGGTGTGTGGGTAGAAAGCTCGGGTGGTGAGTCTGGCGCGAACGTATTTGTACGTGGTTTCCCTGGTGGTGGTGATGCACCATTCTTAACATTAAGCCTTGAAGGTTCGCCAATTTACCCTGCGCCTACTTTGTCATTTTTAGAAAACTCGTCGTTATTCCGTTTAGATGAAACAATTGAAACAATGGAAGCACTGCGCGGCGGTCCAAACCCTGTTGTATCAAATGGCCAACCTGGTTTAACAACTAACTTCCGCCTTAAACGTGGTAGTGAAGATACCGAAGGTGTATTCAAATACACAACTTCAGATTACGACTTACAACGCATTGACGCTATGGTAAGTGGTGAGATTTCTGATGACTTATTCTTCATGGTGGGTGGTTATGTTAAAAGCTCTCCAGGTATTCGTGATGCTGGATTCACATCAGAAAAAGGCAGCCAGTTCACAATTAATATCACTAAAGAATTAGAAAACGGCACCATTAATTTATACACCCGTCAAACCGACGACCACGGTGCTTGGTACTTACCAACACCACTTAATGTTGACGGCGTTGACGCAAGCTACACGCAGCTGGGTACTTTAAATCGCCAAGCGACTATCTACACAGGCGCAAATAATGACGAGCAACAGATCGACTTAGGTGAAGGCCGTGGTTGGAAAGGTCATGTTTCTGGCGGTAGCATCAAACTTGAATTCGATAACGGTTGGAGCTTCACAGATCGCTTCAACATCACCAAAGGTGATGCAAACACGTACGGCTTAGTACCGGCAGGCTCTGCAACAACCGTTGGTGCGGTGGCTGATAACGGTGAAACAGCAACAGGTGCAGTAACTGGCACAGAATACGATGCAGACACAGCGGTTCAACAACTTGGTCGTTGGGTGGTATTAAAAGAAATTAGCGCATTCACCAATGATTTAGCATTTGCTAAAAAGCTTGATAATTTATCACTGGCCTTTGGTTATTACACAGCCAGCACATCAGCAAATGACTGGTGGAGCTTAGGTAACACAGCGTATCACGTCCTTGAAGCAGGCGGCGAAATGCTAGACGGCATCGAGTGTAATGCAAGTGTTGATGGTTGTGACTTCAACTACGATATCAACTCTACAGGTGATGCACGCACCAATGCCTTTTACACAACAGCCCAATATAAATTCAACGATGACTTTACGCTTGATGCCGGTGTTCGTTTTGAAAACCACGAAGTAGAATACTCGGTTGATGAAGGTCTTGATGGCGTAATCGATAAGTCTGTTCAATATGACGAAAGCAAAACATCGTGGACAACGGGTATCAACTACTCAATTAACGATGACATGGGTGTGTTTGCCCGCGTAAACCGTGGTTACAAAATGCCTTACTTTGACGACTTCCGCGATAACTTTAGCGCATACGAAGGTGGCGAAAAGTTAATTAAAGAAGTAACACAAGCCGAGTTTGGTTATAAGCTATTAACTGATAGCACCGATTTCTATGCAACATTCTTCACTAACGAAGTAAAAGGTGACACTTTTGTTCGTCGCCCAGGTGTACCAGCTGAAATCTTAACCAACGAAGCATACGGTATTGAGCTTGATTATAACTACAACCACGAATCTGGTTTCTCAGTTAACTTAAACTCAACGCTTCAAGAAACAGAAATCACAGAAAGCCCAAGCAACGAAGGTAACGAAAGCCAACGTCAGCCAAAATGGCAAGTACGTGTAACACCAAGCTATGACTTTGAAGTAAGCGATATGTATGCAACCTTATACGGCACAATCTCAGCGGTTGATGATCGTTGGGGCGACAACGAAAACACGGTTGTGTTAGAAGGTTACGAAAAAGTAGACATTGGTTTAATTGTTGAGCCTATGGAAGGTATTAAAGTGCAATTAGCGGTTGATAACTTAACTGACGAGCAAGGTATCACTGAAGGTGACCCTCGTAATGCTGATGCACCGAATGGTCGTTACATTATGCCTCGTACTACACGCTTAAGCATTAGCTACGAGTTTTAAGCGATTCTCCCAAACCCCTTGATTGAAAGAATCAATACCCAAGCCACAGTGTTTTATAACCTGTGGCTTTTTTGTTTTTCAATTAAGCAATGTAGGTGCTCTGCTAAAGACTTATGTGATTCAAGAATTAAATGCACACCTTCTTGCTGACTAGGCGTAGC
This sequence comes from Pseudoalteromonas sp. T1lg21, assembly GCF_002964625.1. Taxonomy (NCBI): domain Bacteria; kingdom Pseudomonadati; phylum Pseudomonadota; class Gammaproteobacteria; order Alteromonadales; family Pseudoalteromonadaceae; genus Pseudoalteromonas; species Pseudoalteromonas sp. T1lg21. The sequence continues at coordinate 209,295 of NZ_PQBX01000061.1, read as the reverse complement.
GATTGCTGTGATATCCAAAAACAGAGTTTGCTGTTTCACACACACTTCAGAAAAAGCCTCAACTAGCTCGCTAGACTTTGCAGCCGCTCCAGCATAAATAGATTGATACGCGCCAACCTCATACACCGCCGGCGGGCTTAGTATCATTAGTTTGGGCAATTCGCGGTGCAGATAGTAGTTTTTTATATCTAAAATAAGTGCTTCGAGGGCATTGGCAATATCAGCAGCCGACAGTGCAAAACGGCGCTTTAAATCATTCGTGCCGAGCTGAATAACAATCATATCTAAATGATAAGCCGCTAAGTAGGGTTCTAAGTATTTAATGCCAAGTTTATCGCCACTGAAAGGCGGGTCGTTCACCAGTGTACGATTGGGTTGGCCGGCTTCAATAACTTGGTAGCCGGCACATAATTTAATACCCAGTAAACTAGGCCAGCGCTCATCGGCTGCAAAGCGCTTACCATCGACGGGCGAAATACCATAGGTGTTTGAGTCACCAAAACATAAGATATTCATTAGAATGGATTCAATGTGTAACCTTGCTGCTGCAACTGTGCATGCGCCGTCATTGCCGATAACGCCATTTGCACACCAGGAATAAGCTGCTGCTGTTTTACCTTCATGTGCGTTGCAGACTGCCCGCACACATACACAACGGTATTATGTGCCAACAATTGTGAGATCAATTGCTGATTTTTATTGTCACTGTCAAAGCGCTGTTTATAAAAACTGTTTTCCAGTACATCAACACTCGCGCCACCATGCACAACTAAAGCGAGTTGAATGTTCTCAGGCTTCACACCATGGGCTATATGCATATTAATGAACCTTGCTAATGAGTTCATTTTGTTATTCTGCGCCCCTTTTTCTGCCGCATCAGCTACATCAAACGCCACTTTAAAAACCGTTTGATCAGAGATTGGTGCATGGTTTGGCACATCATAATAAAAACCAAAACCTTTGATAGCAGGCTCAGCTTTCTCTGCATGACTAAACGAAGATAATAAGGCTAAAGATAAACCTAACAGTGTTGATCTCATAAAAGTTCCTGTTGTTTTTTACTCTAGCCTACCTTGTTTAAACCCGTTTAACTAGCATCAATATGTTGGTGCGCTTTAAAGTTCATGCCTAAGTAATTAAAGGTGTTTTTAAACATCTCGATAAACGCGTTAGGTGCGTGTGCAGATCCTGCATTTGAGAGCAATGAAAACTGCTTTTCACGCAGTTTTCTCAGTTTTGGCCTGAGTGTTTCATCATCCATGTAGTCAGTGATCCGGTCTAAAAATGCTTTAAACTGCGGTGTGGTGTTATACCAATACACTGGCGATGCTAGTACCCAGTGTTGATAATTCAACAGCGCTTCAAATACCGCATAAAAATCATCATTTATATATTGCTTATCGTAGCAATAAGGCGAGATAACATAGTCATCTAGACATACTACATCGCCGCCATATTGGGCTTTATAATCATTAACTTGTAAGCTCGTGTTACCCTTTTTTCGCGCACTTGAATAAATAATTACCGTATTTGTTATTGGTTTTTGTTGCATGACTATCACTCCTTTTTTATGATGTGCGCAGCGTAAAACCTCAAGCTAACTTTAGGTCAACACCTTGGAGAAAATTATGTCAGATAAGAAACTTATTGATGCAAACCTAGCGGTTGGCTTTGTGGCAAAACGCAGTGGCGTAAAAGTTTCAACCTTGCATTTTTATGAGGCGAAAGGACTTATTCGCAGCTGGCGTAATAACGGTAACCAGCGCCGCTATAAACCCGATGTATTGCGCCGAATTGCCGTAATAAAAGCTGCGCAAACCATGGGCATAACTCTTGAAGACATTAAACAAACGTTAAGCACCTTACCTGAGCAGCGCACACCCACTAAACAAGATTGGGCAGCCCTTTCAAAGGTCTGGCAAACGCAATTAGATGAACGCATTCAATACATGCAGCGATTGCGCGAGCGCGTTAACGGTTGCATTGGCTGCGGCTGTTTATCAATGGCCAAATGCCCTATCTACAACAAAGATGATTATTTAGGTGAAGAGCACAGCGGCGCTGTACTGTTAGAAAGAGATTAAGTTTATAAATAAAACAGCTGTGAGATACTAAATCAAAATAATAAAAGGAATTTAATAATGGATAAAGGAAATACTCCAAAGATCACTACCGCATTCAAAACCGTTGATAATAAAGAACTAAAAAGTACTGGTTTTTGGCTAAACCAATTATTCCTCGTTTTTTCAACTATTTTTGGGGTTTATCTTGCAGCCCAAAGTGGTTTAGAGCAAGCTTTAAAATTCGACTCATTCAGTAAAATGGAAGATAATTATTATCTTAGAACTTCTCTATATGATGAAGTTAAAGATAATGCTGAACATCTCAAAAAATTTGCTAACTTACTAGCAAAAAGCCCACCTAAGTCTGAACTTGAATATAACAAGCCAACCATCGAAAAGTATATTTGGCAGACCATGCAGTATTCACCCACAACCTTAGAAACGCCCAGTGAGTTCTTAACTGAAATTCGTCGTTTTTACAGCAAAAGTCAATTTATTATTGATGCAGCAATCAGTAGGAAAATGTCGGCTAAACATGCTTCAAAGCAGTTAAATGAAGCAGTTGATATCATAAATAACAAGACGTTACCAAACTTAAAAAGCAGTGCATTAAAGCTACAAAGTGAGCTGAGTAAGAATGGAATACAAATAAGCTCATTAAAAGAAAACGAAAAATAATAAGAAATGGGCATGCTAACCAGCATGCCCAATATGTTATTAATCTAAGCCATTTAGGCCGTCTTTTGCGGCGCGATAAAGAGCACCAAGAGTCGAGTCAAAAGCCCACTTAATAACACTGTATGTTAGTTCTACGGCTTTGCTAACAACTTTGCCAGCAAACACCAACATATGACCAATAAGACCCAGTGTTTGTGCAGCAAATGAGGCTGATGCTTTCGCAATTTTATCTAAAGTTCGAGCAAGCATGTCGTAAAATGTCAGGCCTGTTCCAATCGCAGCTTGTGCTGCAACAGCACTGTAATAACCAGCGTCTTTTAATAAGGTAACAAGCGCCGCACCTAATTTATCTGCCCAATGTGAATTGAATGATGCTTGATTACGATCTTCAAAATTTAAACGCACAGGTGTATTTAGATAATGATTCGCACGGATTGTCAGGTTGCCCCAATCATTACTATTTGCGGTATTGATGTAGCCAGGAGTCCCACTGAGTTTGTGGGCAGCACCTTTTAAACCTTGCCCGCTGTCTAAACGAATTTCTTGGCCCTGATAAGGAGCATGAGAAAATGGCCATAACGGCACTTTAGTGACAGGATCGGCACCATGAGTACAACGATAAATCTTATCGATTCTGCCTGTTGCGGCTCTTGAGAAGTTATCTAGACCAACACGAGGAGAGCCAAATGTATACAGTTTTACAGGTAACGAATATTCAGCTTTGATCCAATCTGCCGCTAACGTTGCAAGTGCACCACCTAAGCTATGGCCAACTAAATGTACGCATCCTGTTACTTTGTCACGTATATTTGCTGTTACAAACTCTTGCAGGCCCGGCTTCATGGTGTAAAACGTTTTATTAAACCCCGCATGAACCATACTACCGTTTGAACCACCACTTAAACCGAAGTTTGCATCTGTTAAACCATCTCTTAAAGAGGCCGTACCACGAATGGTGATAACAGAATCACCTTGAAACTCATTTTTTCCGTGTGCAACTAAACCAAAGCCTGTGCTTAAACCAAATAAATGAGAGAAAAACCCACCCGACACACCTTGTACAGCACTTGGGTTAATTGAGAAATTAAAATTATTTCGCAAAGATGCATGCAATGAGTGGTTAAGTAAATTAGTTGTTTTAATACTTTTTGCTTTATAAGCAAGCTCAGCGAGTTGCACCGCTTGAGTAGGCGTCAAGGTATTCATATAAGTTCCCTTTGTATGAGTCGTTTTAGGTTAAAGTTTACATGATGTATAAATCGCAAAAGTATGGCTTGTATCTTCTTCGATAGGAATATCGTATGTTTCTGGCTCTTTAGAAATATCGCATTCTAAATCAGCAAGTAATCGTTTGAGGGTTTGACTATTTTCATGAAGTGACACAAGTGTATACCACAATACTATTCCCTCTGGCGTGCCATTCTCTAAATAAATGTGCTGTACCAATGAGTCATTATCGAACATATTAGCTGGCTTACTGGTTTTAATTGTTTTTTCTGAAAACGTAAAATAGCCCTGTTCATCAGTTACTGTTTCGTCGATATATTCATCACCGTAAGTAAGCGAACGCATCACTTTGGTATTTGCAACAGGCTTCCCATCATCAAATAGCTGCCCTTTAACAGGGGCAGACAAAATAAAATCACTTTTATTAAAAAAACCAAACATATTCGCAAATACCTGTGTCGTAGTGAATAAAACAAATAATGTAGCAATTAATATAGCTAACTGCCTAACCCTTGATGAGAACACACCAAGCCTCCTTGCAATGCAATTTATGGCAACAAAAACCGTATTATGCTGATTTATACATTATTAATTTACGCAGAATAAAAACAACAAAACAGGTACAAATAATAACTAAAAAACAACCTCCCTTGCAAGGTTAAAAATCAAACTTCAGCAGTAAAAAATATTACACGTATAATTTTTACGATAATAGCCACCCCAACTCCCATTGATAATATATATACATAAAAGAAAGCAATCGCTCCGTCAGAGGGGTCATTTATTTTATTAATTTCCATATACATAGAGCAAAAAATAAAAAATATGGCGATATTTATAAACAAGCCAAGAATAAAACTGCCATCAACGAGTGGTGATATACCGATTAACGCTGCCGCAAGTATCAAAAAAGTACCAGATAATGCTGGCTTTAATTGAAAGCGAAACTCGAGTACTTTAAGTAAAAATGTAAAAACCATTAAACCTAAATAGTAAAATGAAGGCCAAAATAGCTGATAAAACGGCTCAACTTGCTGATCAGCATCAGCAATTGTTGGCTGAACTTCTGGTGAGCCTGTAAATAATGAAATTAAACAATATATAACGCCAAAAATAAGCAGCCACGACGTCAAAAAACGCAAAGTTAAGATGAGATCCAATGGCCTTTTGCCCTTTGATTCTAAAGTTTTAGCAAGTGTTAAACCTAATAGTGTGACGCCAGTTAACATACCAACTGCGAACCAAAACTGCTCCATGTAAAAATAAGCAACACTAGGTGTGATACCCAAAAGACCAAAGTTAAATAGCATGACAGTCGAATCTTGCGAGTCTTCATTAAGATCAACTTCTTTTGCAAATAACGCAAAGTAAACAAACAATGGCTGTAATAGCAGCATTAAAATGCACGCATTCATTAATGACATAAACCATCCTTGTACTTTGTTTACCTAAACTAAGATTTTGTAAATTACTGATTAATTCTATGAAAATAAGGTTTAAGCTTTAAAAGCCCTGACTCAAGTTCAAACTTTTGAATATTTGGATTGGTAGATTTAAGGCCATTGACAAAATGGCTGTGGATCATCGTAGCCATCCCATCAAAACCCGCTGGCGCACAGTCCACCAAGTCTTTTAATAAAGGTTGAATAAGAACCTGATGTTCTTCGATTAAGTCCGGTTTGTTATAAACATCGGTGACTAGTTGGGTGAGTGTTTGTTGATATTGTTGTTCCATACTGTTTTATAGCTCCCTGTTATTTAATTTGTTATGGCGCTTTGTGCAGCAAGTTCAAGTAACTCTGCGGCGCGCTCTTTGTGATAGGTAATCTTCGTGTTTTCATAAACATACTGGGCATGTTCATTCATTGCAGCCCACCTCTGTTGGGCCTTATATAAATATGCCAACTCCAAGTGTGCAGCAGTTATTAAAGAGTTCGGCCGCTCGATATCTAATTTGATAAGCTCTTTATAAAGTGACATGGCATAATTTATGTCTTGTTCCACAAACGTACCAGTCCTGTATAACCATGCAAATATTGAGTATGCTTGGGGTTCTTTTTCTTCCATTCTTTTTTTGGCTTCAGCAATCAAACGAGAGCCATTTCCAGTATGCATACTTAATGTTACTAAGGAATCCCAGTGTCCCAGCTCAATCGCTTTCTCACACCAAAGCTCTAGTTTTTCGGGTGCATTAATCAAACTTTTATGGCACTGCTCTGCGGCTACTTTTCCCGTTAAGTTAGGATCATTAATATCTATTGAGTTATCCCACCTTGGACCTGCAGCATATAAGAGAGGCGAAAATATACACAGTAAAAAAAGAATTCTGAACATACTATTTCTCAAGCAGCATTTTTTCGGGAAGATGTACCGTATAAGAAGGAAAAGGAGAAGGTATGAAAGATCCCTTTCTTGAAAAGTAAACTTTTCTTAAAGATTCATCAGCATTAGACTGGCCTTCACAAACACCATTATTAGAGCAGGCTACTCCACCAATATACTCTATAAGACTAATGCTACTAACATTTAAACTTAGCATTATTGAATCGATACCAATATGTTTATTACCTGCATTAAATGCATGATATCGATGCATAAATGCAACAATCCGAGTATTTTGATTTCGTTTTAATTCAGCATTAAAAATATTCGCCCACATTTGATTTCTTTGGATATGGGAATCCATACAGATACTGTTATCAGCTTGCACCCAGTTACAGCGTCCATCTATTTCATCCATCATTTCAGCTGACATATCTAAAGGAACAATTTTCATCCCTAATGAGTTGGCCGCTCTCACTAATTCACTGTAGCCAGTACTCGCAGCATTATTCCAGTTCCAGTCTTCCTGGAAATGTTTCTTTATGGCATCAAACCCCTTTCCAGTGCGCTGATAGAACTCGATTTTATCTTTAATGTATAAAGGCAGCATTTCCATTGCAAAGTGAGTAAAGCCTGCAGTTTTTAGTTGTTTGAGTGCCTTAATTGCCTCATATTTATACGATAGTGGATTGTGACTAGACTCTGCAATTAACACCAAACGGGCATTTCCCGCCATTGTTTTATAGTTAACATCCGTGTTTATTTCACTCATAGTATTTCCCTATCCATTAATTAAAGCTCTTCAGTGAGCTCTTTGTTATCAAACAATAAGTTAGTTCCATCACTCCTTTCGAGTGACTTAGTTGTGTTTATTACAGCTAGCATCAATCCAGCCGCTGGCTATTCCCCAACCTCTAAACGGTGACACTCAAGTGGAGAAAAATCTGTATTTTCAATCTTAATTGAACAATTCATATTAACTACATTCTGACTCAACAAAGAGAGTTCTAAGTCAAATGTCAGAGTTTGTGAATTAACATTTAGATTGTAGATATCTAAAAATGTTAACTTTTTAAAATCATGTGTCACTTTTAACGCTTCATCATACACGTTACAAATATTCTTTCGTTTGATAAGCGCATTACTACCCGCTTCTAAAATCTCTAGTCTTAAACAAGGGAAGTCGCTATCAGGATGAAATTTAAGCCAACGAAACAAATTGTCATTGACCCTTTCTACATTCATCTCAATAACATCAAGGCTGACATACGTTTTGTCATCAATACTTAAAGCGTCGGTACAAGAAAAAGTAAAAATCAAACAAACACTAATAAGTAGCTGTTTCATCATAAACCTAAAACGTCCATATTTTTTAAGTATGTTGCTAAAATATAAATTTAAAATAGCCATCAATGTTGTTATTGATGCCCTGGTCAAGAATGACCCTTTGACTCTTTAATGGTAATTCTTTATGTCAACCAAACTGGCTTGAAATTTTTAGCTACTGCTACAAAACACAGTGTTCATTTTTCTCTATAAAAACCTAGTTTTAATTCAATTAATTGCAAAAATAAGGAATTTTAGTATTTTTACTCCTTCAGTTGTTTTTTGCAGGTGGACCATTTGAAGTTACCACCGGTGAAATTTCACGTCCTTCATATAAAGAGGGCTCTTTTTTAAATTTCTTAATTAACTTCTCAAGTTCTGTTTGATTATCATGTACTAAAGAAATCTCATCAGAATTCAGCCTAATAGAAACCCCGGACTCAAGCGGCCCTCCCGACAGATATGTTACATACCAAACATTGTCATAGACATATAAACTATAAGAATAAGGTTTTTGAAATACTACACTCATATTTTTTCCTTAGCATTTTTAGTGGAGTTAACTGCTTCAACAATACTCAATTCTTTATATGAGCCTTCAGGGACTGCATCTATGACAGCTTCATCATGGCCTGTTGGTAATTTTCCTCCAGGTAGCCACAGTTCATTAGCTCCATCTTCTCGACCTGTTGGAATGCGAACGTTATGTTTGTTGGGATCCAATATTTCTATGATAACCATTTCATTTTTTTGCCAGTCACCTGCAGGAATACCAAGCTCTGCTTCTATTAATGTCATGTCACCATTGCTTCGAACAAGAATACCATCCATCTGAGTTTTAGTCATAACAAATTGCCCATCAGGGCGACCAACCACACTGCGACCGAATTCATCTAACGCCCACTTAGGAGTAAAATATGCAGCTCCTTCAGTAAATTTTGCTTCGTGAGCGTCTATATATGATTGAGGTAAGTAATCTGAAACATCCGGTCGTAGTTTGTTTTCTAATGTGCGAACATATTTCATTAATTGATACGACGTGGCAGCTTCTGAACTATTTGCAAAATGCCCTTTAGTATTTTTCTGAAACGTATTCCAAGTATTTTCTTTACAACTAAGTCCAAACGGATCTACCCAATTAACTGGATTCGGCGCATATTGATAATGGTTTATACCACCCATTAAACCAATGGGGTCTTGGTTTATAAAGCGTTGTTGTTTGGGGCTGTAATAGCGGTAGCGGTTGTAGTGTAGGCCGCTTTCTTCATCAAAATATTGCCCTTGGAAACGTATTGGCTGAGTGAAGCTGTTTTCTTTATTAAAGTCAGCACCGGCTTCTGGTTCTTCATAGCCGTACACATCAGCATGGTTTTGCCATACAACTTCTGCATTGTTGTTTGTAACAAAACGTGGGGTGTTTAGTTGGTCTAGGTGGTAATAATACAGCTCACCTTGCTTAATCAGTGCGACCGGGTGAAATTGATTGGGTAGGTTGATGTACCAGGTATACTCGCCGTGCTGGTATTCACCTATTAGCTGGTCGTTATCCCAAATATAATCAATCTTGCCATGCTCAGTCTGCTTAGCAATACGACGACCCAATGGGTCGTAGTCGTAATGTGTTAGCGTGCCATTGTTGTTAAAGCTGCTTAATTGGTTGAACGCATTGTATTCACGGTGCGTTTTTATACCTTTGCCCGTTTCACGAACTTGGTTACCACAGTCATCGTATTCAAAATCGCTATCGCCAAAATGGGTTAACCTGTCAGCATCGACTTGGCTATATGTAACAGCATCATTAGCTTCTTGTTTATTGACTGCTTCATCATGCTGCACTTGAGTTTGGCTAATCGGGTTACCAAAGCTGTCCCACTGAAATTGCTTGGCTTTTTCTGGCGCTTGTGAACCCGACTTTGCATCAGCTAGATTTTGCTGAACTAATTGTCCAAGGCTATTGTATTCAAACTGTGTATTTTGGCAGCTAATGCCTTGTTCTTCACGCGCAATAAGTTGATTAACCCCATCATATTGATAATCACAGCTATCAAATAATGTGTGCTCTGGATGCGATAGTTGCTGCTGCGTTAAACACCCAAAAACATCAAACGTCTGATTAAGAATGGCCTTATTACCGAAACGCTGAGTTTTGATATTATTTTGGCTGTCGTAGCCAAGCTCGACGAGTTTTGCTAACTCACCATCCGCTCGCTTTACCTGTATAGTACTTAACTGGCCAAAACTATTGTAGTTATAATAAAGGGTTGTTGAGTCTGGCAAGGTAAGAGACTGTCGTCTGCCATAGTCATCGTAGCTGTATGCAAGTTTATGAGTTTGAGACTGGTTGTGAATTTGCTCAACACTGAGTAGTCGCCCGCCTTTATCAAACGACTGTTTAATCGTTGATTGCTCATTGTGAGCACGTGCTATTTTGCCCTCTGTCGTATAACTGTAGTGGTTAGCGTTATTAACTATGTGTTTATTTGTGGCTAGACTTGCGTGCTGCGAAATAACGCGGCCTAGCTTATCACGCTTAATATTCACATGGCGTTTGTCGCTTTGCGTGACAGCCACTAAGCGATTACATGCGTCGTACTTAAATTGCTGCTCAGTACCATCAAAACCCGTGATTTGTGTTGGGTTTTCGTTTGCATCGTAATTAATGCGATAAATATGGCCGTCACTACGCTCGATTGCGGTTAAATTTCGCTCTTTATCATACGTTAAATGCAGTGCACTGCCATCTGGCTGGATCACGCAGTGAGGTTGGCTTAGTCCCTCAAAGTGCTGCTCTGTGGTATCACCATTACCGTTTTTCGAACGAACTAATCGACCAGCATCATCATAAGAAAAAAGCTGTTGTTGTTTGTTATCAGGGTTACTTTGCTCAAACGCGTTTGTTTCAACTAGTTGCCCTTGCTCATTATATTTATATTGAGTAAGCAGACCGGCTTGGTTAATGGTTGCGTTTACACGACCGAGGTTATCGTAGCTGTAACGAATGAGCTCATCATTGTGCCGCTTTGCGAGTAGCTCACCTTGTTCATTCCATGTGTATTTTAATACATGACCGTTTGGCGTGACATGCTGGGTCAAATTACCTTGTTTGTCGTAACTGTAAAGTGCTATTCGCCCATCTGCTTGGGTTTCACTTTGTAGTAACCCTGAGGCACTGTATTGGCGTTTAATCTTCTCGCCATTTGGCAAAATAACAACGACTTGTTGACCAAGTTGGTTATAGCCAAATTGAGTGCGGTTACCATCAGCTTGGGTGACTGATTCAAGTTGGCCGTATTCAGTATAGGTATAAAGCGTTTGATGACCTAAGGCGTCTGTTTGCGCTACTTTTTGTCCAAGCGAATTGTAATCATAGCGTGTGATATTACCGTTGGCATCAGTGTGTTCAATCAGCTTACCTTGCTCATTGTGCACAAAGTGCTCTTGGTTGCCGCGTGAATCTATACTGGTTGTTTTATTGCCATGATACTCGAACTGATAGCAATAGGTGTTGTCATCACCCCACTGTTTAATACATTTGGCATCATAACCATATGAGTCCCACTCAAAGTGATGACTAAAACCGCTTGCTCTAGTTCGCTTTATTAATAAATTTGCAGCGTTATACTCATAACGCTCTTGTTCAGCAAATTGGTTTGTTGCCGCCACTAAGTTTGACTGTTCATCATACTCATAACTGGCTAACGGCTGATCTAAAAGAACTAATTTTCCTTGTTCATTAGTACGATAAGCGTGCACCGTTTTGAGGAAACCGTGCTTATTATATTTCAGTACACAGCCGCGTACTTTGTTTACTTCAATACGGTGTAAACGCTCCATTGAATCATAATAAAAACGGGTGCTTTGACCTTTTTCATTGATGATTTTTTCGATCAACCATGCTGATCCACCCGGCATAAACGTCAGGTGTTTATCATCTGGTGTTACTAATACTTGCTTGCCATTTTCTTTATAATGAAGCACCAAGTTACTACTTAGCTGATAACTCGATTGCCCCGGCTTCACTTTTTCAAACTTATGAGTCGCACCATGTTCGTCTTGATACTCGAGCCAGTAGGTGCCCTTTTTCTTTGGGCCCACTTTCGGCGGTGGTAGGTAATGCTCGGTTAATTGCACTAAATAATCGTGACGCCAGCCATTACCCAGTATTGTTTTTTGATTACAGTGAGACGAACGATATAACCGACGCCACGTTAAAGGCCTATTTGCGGCTAATGAGAAGTCAGTTAAAGGAAGAATTTCTTCGCCTGTTAGCATCGAAACCGGGTCTGAACGGCATTCTTGTTCTGTTATAGGCGTTTCACTTGCGGTTGTGTTACTGGCACTGCCCTTATTGCTAGCAGGAGCTTGTGTTGCTTTTTTGGCATTACTTGGCACAGCCGAAGACGCCGAACTGCTACTTTGCGATGAGCGAGTATTATCACTGACTTGAATGGTGCTTTTTACTTGCTGCTGGTAGCACGTAATGACACCTGAGGTTAAGGCTTTTATCAAAGCCGATGCAGTTTCGCGCGCTGTTGCTTGCCTTGGACAATTAATACCAGCAACATTTAACAATTGAATAAGATCTAATCGTTTAGCAGCATCGCCACTTAATACCGCGCCAACCTCTGCTACAAATTTGTAGGCACTATCCGGCGTATTCGTTGCGACAGCAATAAAACCACTGGGGGCTGGCTGTTTAGCTAACACGAGGCAGATGGGATAACGTGTTCCCTGTAACACAACTGCTTTACTATCCATTAGTTGCACATTTCCTTACTTATCCATAAGTATGACGCGACGGCTTGGTACTTGTTGTACTCTTGCGAAATTATTAACGCCTGCCCAAAACGCTCAGCATAAAGTGAGCTATTTGTCAGGCTTGCGAGGTTTACAACCCCTTCTATTGCTCCCATTTTGCCTAATTTATAATTAGGAAGTTGGAACAACGTTTGTTCATTAATTTTTTTACTTAAAACAGGTAAATAACTTACCCAATCATCACTTTCTAGGCCATTACCTGGGGCAAACACTAAATCTATTTTTTGTTCATTTAGCGATAAAATACGTTCAAGCTCTGCATGTATAGGCTGATGCTTTGCTATATCCACAGAAGAACACATGCTCGAGATTGCAACGCCCAACCTACCTGAGTAAATTCAACATATGCCTTACAAGCCGCTATCCCTAAATATTCAAAGCCGTTATGCTTTGAGGCTTTAAACACACCATCAATTGCTACCACATCAAAAGCACTAAAATTTTGCTCTTTAGCTAATGCAATCGCACTGTGTATAGCGTTTGCGCCTTCAAAAATCATCTGTTCGACAGCAATGCCATAACGCTGTTGAAGGCTGTTTATAAATAGTGTTTTATGATCAGTTTGAAAAGGCAGCGCCGGTAATAACCAAATTAATGGTTGCTGCACGTCTGACTCTTTCAATACTGACTTTGCTTTTACAATACAGTCATAAATAAAGGCATCAAATGAATGCCAGTTTTGCACTTGCTCATGACCCGAGCTCCCCTCTAGTACTAATACTTCTGGGGCTACTTCATAAGGTGTATCAAACTGCTGTATTGAAATTTTAAATGCACTCAATGCTAACTCGCTTGACTATTTCGACAGTCATATTTAAGCGCATTTAAAATTGTAATCACCTGCCAACTAAAAAAATCAACACCCTGCAGGCTTGCTACACTGACAGGCCTATTCATCGCAAAGCCATAAACAAGAGTTTGATCATTAAAATTGATCTTTTGCTCTGGCCAACTCAATGCAAATTGGCGCTGAAAATCAACAGCGGCTTGCTTACAATCGCCAGCCTGAATTTGAGTATCAAATGCAACTAATTCATCGAGCTGACTACCTAAGCAGCGTTTAATACCAGCAACAAGATTCTTGGCCGACCTCACTTCAGTCAACAGCGCAACAGCCATGGGGACATATTTTGTTGCCCCAGTTTGCAACAGCACCACAATAGCTTGCTCTCGAGTAAACTGTTGGCTCACATAGTTGCAAACAAAATTCATTCTCTGCGGGTCTAGCAATAATAGGTACACAGACATTAACGGTGAATTAATCATCGCAGCCTTTTCAAATGCGTTTACTGTTTCTTGCATTTCAGGCATGTCTGGGAGCTGTTTTACAGCACGTTTTATTGCTTTATAAATAATCGCCTGTGTATCTGAATTACCGTACACATTTGCCCAATTCAAAAAGTCGCTATTGGCGGACCCACTTTTTGTTAAGCTTTTCTCCAAAAGCTTATGTTTTAAAAGCGTAAACTCATGTCGGTTTAATAACCCCAAAAACCTCTGCTTTTGAGAGTTCGACATTAATAGCAGCGCAACCAAGCACGCTTCAGCAATGTCATCTAATAACGTTTCTTGCTGCTTTAACGTCTCAATTTCTTCAATAGTGCGTAGCACCATTTCAAACTGTACATTGCTAGCACCCTGATATGCTTGTACTTTTAATGCTAACTGCTGACGAACTTGAGCGATAAACCCAATGCTATAAAACGCACTTTGCTGCATCACATTTAAATTTGAAAGAGCTGCTTTATGCTCATTTAAAATCAGTGATAACACCTTATCCACCAATTAAAACTGTTGGGTTACCTAAAACAATTTTACCGCCATGAGAAGTACTGTCTCCCATTCGAGCAGCGGGTTTTCCGTTTATTTTGACTGTACCCGAACCGCTATTAATACTATCTGGCGGGCCTATACAAACAAGCATGTCACCTTGTCTTGCGGCAGGCATATTGCCTATTAATACATTGGCAGAACCAGCCACAATGGGTCCACCTACGTGAGGTACCTGTGCTGTGACTTTTGGACAAACATGCATATGCCCTAACGTTGAAGCGGGTTTTCCCATAATGCCTTCCTTGTTTTTGGCTATTCGTTTAAAGGAATAACTTGTAACTTATTTGTGCACACGAGTTTTGCTAACTCCTGCGCTATTTCGTCGTACGAAAGATCATTTATAATTGAACTTGTTTGTGTGGCGTATTGGTAAATATGCGACAACACATTGCTACTATTGAGTACAGGGTGAAGGTTTATAAAAAATTGCTCAGCAAAATAACCATCAAGGCTCTTAAAATAATCTATTGGCAAGTTCAAAAACGGATCATCAGGGCGGTTTACACAAAGACACACCAAATGAGGAAGCCCATAACGGCAATAAACGGTAAAGCCATTACTTGCTGCGCCATGCACGACACCTGGTTGAAACGTATTATGTAATTCCATGCTAGTTCAACTTGATCATGCCAGCAGAAAGGGTAATTGCACTCCCATCAACCTTTACGTTACTGCCTTTAATATTGATATTTGTGCCTTCGATAGAAATATTACCGCTACTACTCATAGTAATTTTTGCCGATCCGGTCTTAATAACGATTTCTTTCCCCGCTTCTATATTGAGTGATTTACCCACTTTCAGCGTGTCATTTTCACCAATATCAACCGTGCGATTCACTTTTACTTTGGCATCATCGTTGTTGCCCACTTCAAGAAAACGATCATTATCAATTTTTTCTTTTTGATCATTTTTTACATACAGCTGCTTATCTTTTTCTGCTTGCATGTAAACAAGCTCACTGCCTTTTTTATCTTCAAAACGCAGTTCATTAAAATTATCTGCACCACCCTCTTTTGTTGAGCGTGTTTTGATACCGCTTTGTGTTTTATCTGCAGGTAATGCATAAGGAGGCATTAAATCAGCGTTGTATACTGCACCGCTAATGATTGGCTGATCAGGATCGCCATTAATAAAGTCGACTAACACCTCTTGCCCTACTCGAGGAAAGAAAAATGCGCCCCACTTTTTACCGGCCCAGTTTTGCGCAACCCTGATCCAACATGAACTTTGCGAGTCTTTTTTACCTTCTCGGTCCCAATCGAACTGCACTTTCACACGTCCGTATTGATCAACCATAATTTCATCTGCGCTGTCGCCCGTCACTATGGCTGTTTGCACACCATGAATAACAGGCTTGCGCATGCTATGCGCTGCTCGATATGGCACATCTTTTGGTACACATTCAAAGTGATTGGTAAATACTTCTTGCGCGCCAGATTGCTGAGCACCCGATTGATTTGGCACCGTAATAGACGTTAGTAAAGATGTGATAGCAAATGTTTTACCTTCTAGGCGCGGGTCTTCATGTTTTTTAAAGCTAAATAATTTACCCACCGAGAATGAACGGCAATCACTTCTACCGCTACTTAACTTCATATTACGCTGTAATGATTCAAGTTGTACGGCTGCTAAACCTGCAGCTCTTGGATGGGTTTCGGCTTCAGCGGTATATTCAAAAATTTCAGCAACTGACTGGGTCGGTAAATCTGCTTTTTTGTGATCGCCATCTGGGTATCTGGGTGGTTGTTTAAAATCATAGCCAATACGCTTGTAGCTGCCAGGCGCTATGCTTAAACCACCTTGCCATTTATTAATGTGGGACTCACTGAGGTGACCAGAAGTAAACTCTACTTTTGCTTCTGCGCACTCTTCGTAAGCTGTTATATCATCAGCGAGTACGAGCGTATGGGCACTGTTACTATGCTCGAAAAAATAAAAAATACCTTCTTGCTGAAATAAGCGTTGAATAAAGTCAAAATCTGACTCTTGGTACTGAACACAATACTCGTACTTGGGATACGTTTTAGTTGTATTATCTTTAAAAGCGACACTGTGTTGACCAAACAAATCGGCAAAAATATCTTTTATTGTTTTCTTTTGGAAGATCCGACTGTTTTTGCGGTTTCGCATTGATGCTGCGAAAGGAACAATAGTGGCGTGGTAATCTATATAATTTTTTTGCTCATCAATATCAGCAGTGCGGCTACCATTAGAGACTAATTGGCTAACTATGCCATGAAAATAACGCTCACCAGCGCTATCGGCATTCTTTACTTTAATAGAAACAGGTTTTCCCACCAGATCTTCATGCGCTATTTGTGTGCCTATAGTGAACATATTCACTGACATCACAAACAAATCAGACATAGACTCTTGCACCACCAGCCGAGTTAAGTAAAGCGTATCTTTACCTGCTGGGGTGTTAATCTGAATTACATTGTTATCTTGTGTTGCTTTTTGCATTCCATGCTTCCTATTCCTAAAGATCAAAAAAGCTCTGAGCAAAACTCAGAGCTATTAGGTACTGCAAAAAATTACATTTGCTGACCTTTAACACCGCTGTAACCATAAACAAGTGGTGCAGTGATGTTATTTTTGTCGTCAGTAGGAGTAACAGTCATCATCATTTCTGTGTAGCTGATAGTGATTGTTTCAACTGGACGGTCATTTTGAACAGATACCGAGTAGCTAGAAATCATTGCATCTGTAAGTTCGATTTTCATGATTTCTTCAACTTTATCACCTTGCTTAGTGATGTGGAAAACAGCCGGTAGGCCTTTACCAATTGTCGCTTCTTTGAAAAGGTCTGGAGACGCTTTATCTTGAAGTTTAGTGATAGTTACATCACCTAAGCGAGTTGAGCTAGATTCACGGTCCATTGCTGTACCAGTGTGCGCTGAAATTTCACGACTAACGTTCCAATCTAATGATAAAACTGTGATTAAATCTTTAAAAGACTCAGCAGTAGTTTCACCTTTAATTGAACCGTATTTTAAATATGTATTTGATTGCATTTGATAATGCTCCTTTTAATTTATAAATAATATCCATTACATTGGATCATTTACTTTTGGTTTCCCAAAATTCCTTTGAAATCATTATCTCTAACTGCGCAACGAAAAGGTCTTCAATATCCTTTCCCTAGACGAAGACAATGTCTCAATGTTCCATCAACTAATGAAGACGGACAAATTATAATCCGACTCCAAAAAAGAAACAAGAAACTAATTTAAATATATTAATTTATATTAACAACAAATGAATCATCATTTAAATTTAATGATATACTATTGATTTTACTACCACTAACAAGACTACCAAGTAAAGATTCAGATAATAATGGCAAGACATTATTTTGCAATAATGCGTGAATATTTCTTGCACCCGAACCAGAGTCATTACAGTTGTTAACTATATAATCTACAACAAGATCTGAATATAAAAAATCAGATTTGTAATTTTTGTTAACTCTATTTTTTATTTTACTTAATTGCAGTTTTGTAATTTCTGCAAGAGTTTCTTTATTTAGTGGCAAATATGGTATGACATTGATGCGGCCGAGGAATGCTGCTTTAAATACTTCAAGTAAATCACTTTGAATAGCCTTTTGCAGACCCTGAACGCTTGGCGCTGTTTCTTCGTCTTCAAATAAGCTCATTGTTGTATCAGTACCCACATTCGAGGTCATAATGATAATCGTGTTTTTGAAGTCGATATCTCTACCTTCTCCATCTTTAATTGTGCCTTTGTCAAACACTTGGTAAAAGATGTCATGTACACCTGGGTGCGCTTTTTCAATTTCATCTAGCAAAATAACACTGTATGGCTTACGTCTGATCGCCTCTGTTAATACGCCACCCTCGCCGTAGCCTACATAACCAGGAGGTGATCCAAGTAGTAACGATACTTTATGCTCTTCTTTGTATTCTGACATGTTGATGATTGTGATGTTTTCTTCACTGCCATACACTTCATTCGCTAATGCAAGTGCCGTCTCTGTTTTACCAACACCACTTGGACCCGCTAGCATAAAAATTCCATTCGGGCGGCTTTCGTCAGCTAATTGCGCTTTAGATGTCTGTACAACTTTTGCAATTAACTCCAACGCATGATCTTGGCCAACAACACGCTCTTTCATTGTGCTTGCTAAATTAAGAACACTCTTCACATCATCTTCATGCATCTTGCCAACAGGGATACCAGTCCAGTCAGAAATAACTTGCGCAATTAACTCATCATCAACCTGCCAATGCACCATGTTCGAATCATATTTGGCTAAGCTTTCTTTGCATTGTTGAAGCTTTTCAATTTCTGCACTTGGCTGTTCTGTTTCATCATTCAAGCCAGTGATAACTTCTTTTACATCTTTAATAAGTGACATTTCATTTTCGAATTGCGACTTCAATGGTGCAAGCTGCTCAGTAATTTGCTGACACTTATTTGTTAAACTCTCAAGCACCTCACTGTGATTTAATCCTGTGCGTTGCTCACGAGTTAACATATTAATTTGCGACTCTATTTCTGAGCGTTCATTTTCAAGCGTTTCGATTGAATTAGGTGTTGATGCTTGGCTCATTGCAACCCGAGCGCAGGCTGTATCAAGTAAACCAACAGCTTTATCAGGAAGTTGTCTGCCGGTAATGTAGCGGTGTGATAAATGCACTGCGCTTTCTAGCGCTTGCTCGGAAATGAACACATTATGGTGTTTTTCCATAACAGGCACTAAACCACGTAACATCGCAATTGCTTTTTCTGGTGTAGGCTCTTCCACTTTAACGACTTGGAATCGGCGAGCCAATGCTGCGTCTTTTTCAAAGAACTTTTTATATTCAGCCCATGTTGTGGCTGCAATTGTTCTGAGTTCGCCGCGAGCTAGCGCCGGTTTTAAAAGATTTGCAGCATCATTTTGACCAGCTTGGCCACCACTACCGATCATTGTGTGCGCTTCATCGATAAATAAAATTACAGGATTCGGGGTGCTCTTAATTTCCGATATTAAAGACTTTAGCCTATTTTCGAATTCACCTTTCATACCGGCGCCGGCCTGTAATAAAGCGAGATCTAGGGTGTGAATTTTTACATTTTTTAGAACATCTGGAACACTGCCTTGAGCAATTCTTAGCGCTAACCCTTCAACAACTGCGGTCTTACCTACCCCAGCTTCACCAGTTAGAATGGGGTTATTTTGTCTACGTCGAGTAAGAATATCGACCATTTGTCTAATTTCAAAATCACGCCCCAAAATTGGATCTATTTTTCCTGCTTTAGCCTGAGCTGTTAGATCAACTGTAAATTGATCTAAACTCGGCGTTTTAGAACTTGTAGATACCGATTTTTCAGCCTGACTATTTGCCACAGGGCTTTGTTCTTGTGACTTTGCGACCATTTCAGGCCAAGCATGCAATAATTGTCCTGCTTCTATCTTATTAAACTCTTTACTACAACGACTCACTAAACTTGCTAAAGTGTCATCTTTTACCAGCGTGTAAATTAAGTAAGCACTACGAATTTGTGTATCTGTAAAATCAATGCTCGTACTAAGCCACGTTTGCTTGAGCAAACTGGTCACATGCATCGATAAACTCGGTGATGAGTTACAACCCGTTTTGTGCATTTCTAAAGACTTATTCAAATCATTTTTTAACGAGTCTCTATCAATATCGTAAGCGCTCAAAATAATTCGAAAATCATCAAGTTGTTGCTCAAGCATCGCTAGTAACCAATGCTCTAATTCAACAGTGAAGTGACTTCGGCTATTACAAATTGCAACAGCCTGTTCAAGACTCTTTTTGCACTCTGGGCTTAGTTTTTCTACGAGTGTATTTAGCGTCATTGTAGACATAATATTTCCTTGTATTTATTTATCCTTTGAACGAAAGTTCAGAGACTTTGCCATTTTGAGCAGCGTTTTCGGGTAACAGAAAACTATTACAGCCTAATTGACATCGTTCTTTTAATAGTTGCATTGCACCAAGCTTATAAAAGTTTGCTTTTACTATCAGTGCATGCTGAATTTGATTACCAACAAAATCACCCACAATTTGATGGGCTAAATTCCAGAGTTCTTGCTGTGGTAGAAGACGGGCTGTTTGGTGCTCATTTTTGGGCTCGATAATAACTTCGATCTTTGTTGATATATCCCAAACTTGCTTGCCTGCAATCGCATCAATACCAAGCCTTGCATGTTGACCTGCAAAGCCCCCACTATTAATGCGCGTTTGCTCAGATTGCTTTAACGGCTGCCATTGGCCTACAAATTGGTTTATGCTGACATCACAGTCTAAATAGAAAGTTAAAATATTTCGCAGATCAGCAATATTTCGTGTTTTTCGACTGAAAAGACCACTGAAATAAAGCTGATGAGGGGCATTGCCCCCACTCAAAAGTGCCAAAATTTTTGTGTGGTTATCTTGATGGCTATTAGCAAAATTAAGTGCGGGTTTATACTTTTTCCAAGCTCGGTAGTACAACGAAATCAAACGATGATTAAACATATCGTAGAAATCTCTCATTGTACTGTCTTTATAACGCAATCGCTGCATCACCAGTTCACTATAAAAATGTGGCAAAGCACCAGAGCAACCGGTCATCCCCATAAATGATATTTCCATATCAAACTGAGTGATCCCTGCAACGTTTTTAGCAGGTTTTAATTTAGTTATCGCATTACCCGCAAAGCCAAATTTTTGTGTTGAACTAAACTTGATCAGCTCTAGTTTTGGCTGACAATCATAACCAACTTTTCGGTATTGCTGGGCCGCACTCGACAACTGAGACTCGATCACAAACACGGCTTTGTAAAAATCTATTTCTGTCGCGTTCTCGAGCAATTGTGCAATCATAGTAGCACTCCGGAACCTACTCTAGCTGGCCACTGATGATAAACTCGATCTTGTTCTTTTAACTTGAGACTTAAGCGTGTAAAGCTATTAATTGATGCAAATTGCGAGAAAAAACAATCAAGAACTGAAGCAAAAAAGAACACCCCACTACCAGCGTAATCATCATTTGCAAACGTAATTTCAATGTCAGTTCCTGCTGCAAAAGCAACTCGACCGTTTTGCACGACACGTGCAGTTGCAGGTTCAATTTTGACGCTATAGATGTTATCAATCATCCCTTTTGATTGGGGTGTTGCTTTAAAATCATATAGCCTCAATGTTTCTTTTAATTTCTCTGCACTTTGCTCACCACTAAATGAATCAAGAGTCAGGTGATTGATCAATTGCCAGCGAGTATTACTGCCAAGCACAGGTCTTACCGCATGAGTTGGTGCAACTAAACACCTAATTTTTTTTATTACATCGCCACGCTTTGGCAATGTAAAACCAAGTTCATCATCACCAAATGGCAAACTAGCTGGTAGATTACGATTACTGCATTGAGCCCGCGCTGTTACCACCGTATTTCCCTCACTGAGAGCTAGCGCACTATTTTCGAAGCCACCATTTACTAATGATAAATAGGTTTCGGTTCCCGCCTCAGCATAGCCACCAGCCCAAAGTGCAGTTTCTCGTCGAGTATGCCAATAGAGATCTTTATGCTCTTGATATTTAGGGTGTGTTTGCGCATAAAAAGGCGTCACTATCTGTTTATTCCCCTTATGGTCAAATGCAACCACCTCTTCAAGGCTAATAACTTCAGATATTTCAGAGTCGATATAGCGTGGTGCGAGTTTATACTCATATTCGCTTAGCTCTGGGCGGATCGGTTCAAGTTCTTGTTCATATAAATTTATGATTGGCGTGCAACCCAGCAATAACATGTCTTTATCTACTTGCTTCTCCAACTCGCTAGACTCAACATCTAAATAAAAATAAAGTGTTGTTGCACTGGCATTGCGAGGGAGTACCGAGCGAATATTTTGTAACTCAAAGAACTTAAACTTTTCAGGGAAAATAAAGTTTTCGACTAATAGCCTATATGCTGATGATGAGCGCATTGAGTAAGGAACAACAGCTTCATGCTCCTCAAATCCAACTGATTTTAAATGAGTTTTCGAGAGGTAATGCACTCCCTCATCACCATTGTCTACTGCTATTCCGATGCAATGTTTAAACAAGAGTTCATATACTTTGAGCGCATAATGCCATTGTCCATGAATATAAATTTTTAGATCATTTAGCTCTGTTTCATGCAATGAAACGCCATCATACTCACCTGTCAGTTGTAACTTAAATATCGCTTTAGCAGGTTCATTAAACTTTGGTTTAGGCGCAATAAAAGGACTGTTATCAAACTGGGCAGCTGTTATCTCTACGGGCCACAAATTGGTATCAAAACAGCTTTGAAATTTACACTGTTTCATTCCTTCTACATTGGTTTCAAGCTCACTCCCGCGAGGAATAATAACCCCTGTCGTTGATAAGTTTTCTGACTCTAACTTTACAATTGATAATGAAGGGATAGGCGCTTGGTAGTCTGGATAGAGTTGACCTAAAAGCGCATCCGTTAACTCAGGAAAGCTATCATCAAGTTTTTGCCTAATGTTGGCAGTTAAAAATGCAAATGATTCGACTAACCTTGAAACATGGGGATCTTCTATCACTTCGTCTGTAAGTTTTAACCTGCCTGCTACTTTTGGGTATTTTTCTGCAAAGTCTTTCCCAAGGTGGCGCACATACGCTAATTCACGATTGTAATATTTTAATAATTCATCATTCATAGTGAAGACTCATAGATTTTCATACCTAAACTAACTGGCTCAACTTCAGAGTTAAAACTGATGTATTCAGGCTCTGGATCGGCATATAACAAGGCATTAATTCTTAGGTTTAATACTCGGTTAAGAGGGAGTTCTTCATCAACTAATACTTCAACTTCAATAAACCTAGGCTCAAATCGTAAAATGGCATCTCTAACTTTTTCACACAACGCAGCTCGCCCTTCATGCGAACTTACAACCATGCTCGAAAAATCAGGCAATCCATATGATAAACATGATGTTGCAAGCTCACTGTATTGACTTGGCCATGTATGCCACTGGATCCGAGCATTTAGCAACGCCTCGATATCTCGTCTTACATAACTTTTTAAAAGTGATAAGCTGATACCATCCGTTCGCTGTGGCGAATCCTGTACTTCTGGCTCGTCATCTATCAAACGATCTAAAATTGATGCTTTGAGCGGCTGCTTGCTTGCAATCATGAACATTTCACACTCAATTGATGAAAGAGCCAAGTTCAGACAATAAGACTGCTTCATCATTTATAAACAGCATTTTCATTCCGCGTCCTAAGTACATTTCTTCAGTTAATTCTTGCCATTCAGTCACTTGGCCTAGTTTTTCTATTTCACTCTTTGAGTGTGGGTAAACAACTGGGATATGAGCAGTACCTACAGGCCCATCTTTGATAGTGACCTCAACACGTAGCCAAATTTGCTCAACGATTGATTCTATGGGTTGAACTTCAAATTTTTCGATTTCATCAAAGCGAGCTAAATAAAACTCACCGTTGGTCCCCAAAATTTCCAGAAATGGGTTTAATGAATCATCAATATCTCTGATTGCAGTAAGTTGCTCATTTGCTGAATTAGTTCTGAAAGACTCAACTTTGGCTGCATTTTCAGTAGCCTCTTTTAAATCTTCTCCACGTAAAGCAATATGCATCTGTAGAAATATCTCATCGAGTTCATCTGCTTCATGAAATAGTTTAGGAGCCGCTTTACCTTCATAAAAATCTTGTCGTGCTTGCTCGGCCCTGATTAGGTGTCTTAAATTAACAGCACCTACCGCCAACTCAGGTGATTTAGTCACCATAAAATCTAATTGTTTATCCGCTTTTTCAAGTTCACCATTAACACACAACAATTCCGTATAAGCGCTGCGAATATCAAAATTCAGTGGATCATCTTTTAGTTTTTGTGCGCAGTACTCTAATGCATCAGCTAATTTTCCATTGCGAATACACTCATGGATCTTTTTCATTTTTATTCCTTTATTTGATGATGAGGACTTAGTTCAGTCACTAATTTGATACTTGATACCATTTGATCAAGCTGAAAATGAGGTTGTAGTTGTAAGACAGAAAAGTAGTGGCCTGGCTTCGATTTATTTTCAGTCACTTTCACTTTAGCATTTGCCAAAGGATACTTACTTCGTATTTGCTCTGAGGCAGAGTCCGATGCTGTCGTGTAGTTATTAACCCATGCTTGCAAGCCGTGTTCACAAGCTTGAGCTGTACTGTAAGAACCAACCCGATCACGTGCTAGCAGCTTTAAATAGTGAGCAAAACGTGAGACACATAAAATATATTGCAGCATAGACGATAAGCGGGCATTTACTGTCGATGCTTCACTATCATAGTGCTTAGCTTGTTGAGCCGAAGCGTTACTATAAAAAACCAGATGCTCAGTATTAATCACGGATGAGGCTGGAATAAACCCAAGTTCAGAAAATTGCTTTTCTAATTTACTGGTTATAATCAAATCTATTGGTGGTTTAGCTTCTTTTCTGTATACATCGGTTGAAAAGTAATTTTTCGTCAACCCAGTAACGATACCTTTAGATATTTTACCTGGTTCAATGCCTCTTATTTGACCAAACCAACCACTTTCAGCATAAGCACGCACTAAAGTCGACACAAATTGGTAACCGGCGTTTCCCCATAACATATCTGTTTCTGGTGTTGTTATTTTTTCTGTATATAAAAAGTCTAAGTGACGGGTACCGTCGTTTTTATAGGGGGCTCTGACTAAAACATGCGGCAATACAAGACCAACAAAACGCGCATCTTCCATGGCTCTAAAGCTACGCCACTTTGTATATTCGACCTGTTCAAATTGATTATATAAATCGAATTGGTAACCTAGATCAGTAAAGCTGTTTGCACCAAATAAGCTTGCTGACACAGCAGAAATAAATGGCGAAAAGGAGGCTGCGGCTACTTTCGAAATTTCTTTTAAGGTGTCTATATCGTTGTAAATTGTACCCGGTGCATTCCCGTTGGTAATTTCGTAATCACCAATCAATACACCAAAGGGCTCTCCGCCAGGGCGATCGAACTCATTTTGATAAATTAATTGAAAGAAGCTACTTTGATCAAAATCGATTGCTTTATTAACATCTCTCGATAATGTATTCCAATCACAATCTAACAGACGTAACTTTACTTTTTTTTCTTTATCGCTAAGTTCTGTTTGTAAAGTTAACCACCATAAATTGCGCCAGCTGGCTTCTAATTGTTGAAATGTTGGGTGATGTAAAATCTGATCTAATTGCTCAGATATAAGCGAGTCTATTTTAACAATGGTCAGTTGCAAATATGAACTGATTGACTCTTTATCCCACAGCAATGGTGAATCAGAAGAGCCTTCAAGCCATAATAACAGTGCTTTAAATGTCTCTTTCTCATTTAGAAAGCGTTCCAATAAAGCGCTATTTTCGAAGATATCAGACGCTGTATTATGAGAAAATACAGCGTCAGCTCCTATGAATGAAAACTCTTCACAATTCATTTTGCATCATCCTTAATGCAGAAAGGGTTAACCAATCTCAGGGATTTTGGCAACCAATCTAAGTGATGACGTTAACTCTTCCATTTGTAACCATGGTCTTAACCACGCAACAGCATTATAGGCACCAGGTTGACCAGGAATTTCTTTAACTGAAACTTTTGCATCTGCTAAAGGATAACGTGCTCTGATATCTTGACCACCACCCTCTGTTGCATTTACGTAAGATAGAATCCAACGATTTAGCCAAGATTCAACGTCTTCTGCTTCCATGAAGCTACCGATTTTATCGCGTGCCATTACTTTTAAATAATGAGCAAAGCGAGAAGTAGCCATTAGGTAAGGCAAGCGAGCTGAAATAGCAGCATTCGCAGTTGCATCAGGCGTTGAGTAAACTTGCGGTTTTTGACACGATTGTCCACCAAAGAACACCGCGTAATCTGTATTTTTATAATGACACAGTGGTAAGAAACCAAGCTTACTTAACTCTGCTTCACGTCGATCAGTAATACCAATCTCTGTTGGGCATTTAAGATCAGGATCACCATCATCACTTGTGAATATATGGGTAGGTAAACCTTCTACTTTACCGCCGCCCTCTGCGCCACGAATAGCAGTACAAAAACCATATTGAGAGAATGCTTTTGTCATGTTCGTCGCCATCGCATAGGCAGCATTACTCCAGCAATAATCACCGTTATCAGTACTTACAGAGCGACCGGCAAGCTCATCAACTTCAAACTCTTCATAGTTGAATTCTTCAACAGGTTTAGATGCTGCACCATAAGGTAAACGAGATAAAAATCTTGGCATCGTGAGTGAAACAAAGCGTGAATCATCGCTATCTCTGAATGAGCGCCATTTAGTGTATTCAAGAGATTCAAATACTTTTTCAAGATCTCTTGGTTTAGTGAGCTCTTCCCAACTATCAAAACCAAAGAGTGAAGGTGATGATGCCGAAATGAACGGACAGAAACCAGCTGCAGCAACATTCGACATTAAGCCAAGAGTTTCAACATCTTCAGGGTGATTCGTAAACTCAAAATCACCAACAATAGTACCGTAAGGTTCACCACCTGGTGTACCAAACTCTGACTCGTAGATTTTTTTGAATGTTTGGCTTTGATCAAACTCAACCGCTTTACTTAAATCTTTATGAAGCTCTTTCTTCTTCATATTAAGCACGCGAATTTTTAAAGTTGAACCAGTATCCGAATTCATTACCAAGTGATTCAAACCACGCCACGAACCTTCTAATTTTTGAAAGTCTTCATGGTGCATAATCACACTGAGTTGTTTCGATATTTTTTGGTCGATCAACTGAATCGCTTCATTGAAAGTCACTGTCATGTTTTTATTCCATTGAACAGTGCCCTTTAAAGCTTCTTCAGTTAAAGTGCGTAATAGCTCTTCCGCTCGACTTGCGTCTGTTTGTTTAGTTGCGCCAATCGCTTGAGTTAATAACGACGTTGACTCTGTCGTTGTTGCTGTGTCTAATTCTTGTGCTAGTGTTTCGGTGCTCATTTTTCAGACTCCTCTAACTTTAGCTCTTTGGCAATTGAATCAAGACTCGCCGTGTTGCTTAACACTTCTTCTAAGACATTTTCTAACTCTTCTGAGCGGTCAATCTTAGTCATTAGGTCACGAAGCTTATTGCGTGTCTCCATCAAATTGCGTAATGGTTCAACTTGATTTACGACAGCTGCAGGCTCAAAGTCATCAATACTTTTAAAGTTAAGAGCAACACTAAATTTGGTGCCATCATCAGTTAAGGTATTATCAACATCTAACTTAAGAGAAGGACTCATTTTCTTTAAAACATCATTAAAGTTTTCTCTATCGATTTGAATAAAACGACGGTCTTTTAAAGGTTTTAATACTTCTTGATTATGACCTGAAAAATCGCCCATTACCCCAACCACAAAAGGCAGCTCTTTTTTTACAATTGTACCTTCTGTTTCAACGTCATAGGTAATATGTACTCTCGGTTTACGTACACGTTTTAATTTGTCATGGATACTCATTCAAAACTCCTTTTACTCGGTTTCTGTTTCGCTAACTTTGATGCCAGACAGCTTAAAGTATCCGGTCCTAGCATCACTATCGGTTATTAACTCATTTAATAATTCTGGTAGCGATAATTCGCTCCATCGAATAACTTGTTCAATGGTGTAAGACATAGGTGAATGTGGCTCTGTCTTTCTAAAAAACTGCGCAATTTCTTGCAACTTGTTTATCGCATTTTCTCGGCTATTGATTTGGGTATCATTTCGAGAGGGATTCTCTGTGACAGATGTTTCGCCTTCAACCTGCTCATTTTCTTGCAGTTCTTGTATTGACTTCGCTTCAAGGGACTTAAGTTTATCTTCACCTAAATGTAAAACTGCATTTAAGCATTCCTCGAGTGCTTGCTTGATATTTGAAGTAGGCTGCGATTGTTCTGTAGCATTATCAAGTGCACTACTCAAAGCACTAAATTCTGCAAGCGCCTCTTCAATGCCATTTTTTATATCGAGGAAAAACGCTGCTGACGTTTCTTGGGCACTTTTCTCTATCAACTCAAAATCAATAGCCCCTTGCGCTATTTTTTTCTCTCTTTTCTCTTCATTGAGTCGAGATATGTCGTAAGCTTGCTGATATTCCCAATAAGTAAATGGTTCGTAGTTTTGGCTATCTGTTAATGCAATACTTTTGATAGGGATGATCAATGCCCCATCCCCCGCTACACCATTTAAACCAACAAGGGCAGAGACTTTATCAGATATCTCATCACCTTCATCAAGTGATGGGTAGAGCGCCTCAAAATGTTGACTTATTAGTTCATGTGCCACGCGAAAGCCAAATGCCAAACCTTTAAAACCATGTACACGACACAATGCTTCAGTAAACCAAGCTAAATACTCTATATCTTTACTTTCTGATTTTAATGCTGCGCTGCATTGTTCTAACAATGGCTGCCAATCACGAGCAAGAGAAGCGATGCCTTCGTCATCGACGAGTGCAAGTCGTTCAGCAGCACGTAACTGATTGCGCATATCTTTTAAGGAATAATACGTTGAGGTAGGAGACACATCAGATCTTGGCTCAATGCCCGCGAATGCATCTTCACTAATTGGAGCTATATATTCATCAAATACAAACATTCCATTGCCTTACAAATTCCTTTTACACCCAAAATAGAGACAACGTAAAATAATACATCTCTTATTTTTAATTTCAAGCCACAAAACCATTAATTAAAATAAAATTACAAAAAATAAAATAATAAAATAAAACATCATTCATATTATTTAAATAATAGACTACCTACTCAATAATAAGGGCACAGTCAAATCATTATTAGTTAATGTTTTATCATTAGAATTATCTAACTTTTCATTTTTCACTAAAATAAAAGTAACATTATCTCTTGCGCCACGCACAAGAGTGGAATGAATTAAAGCCATACCTGAGTCAATAATATTTTTAGGACCCAAAGCAATACTAATTTCCGAGTCATTTAACTCGCCAGTTAATCCATCTGAGCAAAGTAAGAAAATATCATCAGTTAATAAGTCGCCTTCTACAAAGTCGACAGACAACTCATTTTGCACCCCTACCGCGCGTGTAATAACATTTGCTAAAGGGTGATTTATTGCTTCTTGCTCTGTGAGTAACCCCTCATCAATTAAATCATTAATTTGACTGTGGTCTCGAGATAACTGTAACAACCCATTCGCTCTGTAAAGGTATATTCTGCTATCACCTACCCAAATTGCTGAATACTTATTATCTTTGAAAAACAATACGGTAACTGTTGTACCGGCCGTTTTGTTAGCTAAAAAATCACTGCTATATTCAAGCAGTTTTGTATTGGCACTTTTTATTGCCTTGATCAACATCTCGGTTGAAATTGATGACGCAGGTAACTCTTCGACTTCAGCCTTGATAACATCTACCACTAGCTGACTTGCAAAATCGCCCGCTTCATGTCCTCCCATACCGTCTGCAACCACCCAAATGTTATACTTATTAAGTTCAATATAAGCATCTTCGTTAAGTTCTCGAACGACTCCGCGATGAGACACGGCATAACTAATAAAATTTTTATTCACACTTACTTACCTGGGTATAATTCCATTCCCAATGCTGCCAACGTCCATCTAGCATTGCAGCCACCTGATTTACCGGTGGTAAACCTGCCGTCACAAAAACAACAGGTTTAATATTGATAGAGCCGTGAGTCCACCAAACGCTGTAATCACCATACTTATTGAGTAAAAGTGAATGCAATACATCATCTAGAGCCCCATCCGCTAATTCATCTCCTTGAAACTCAAATACAGCAGCAGATTTATTTTCATCTGGCGAAAGACTTTTACTGAACTTTTTAGCGGGTGAATGACGAACTTTAAGCGTATTCAGTACCTTTTTCTGCCAAACACTCAAGTCCACACTGTCATCAAGTACTGATAACACAGCGTCTTCATAATCAAGCGATAGCTGGTTCGAATTTAACGCCGAAATGGGTGTGCTGTCGCTATCGATGAGAACTGTAAAGGGATAATGGCGCCCAACAGCATCAACACTTGGTAAAAGTGTGCCCACTTTTGCGCTTTCTGTAATTAAGTTTTCAGATAATGCAAAGTGCCATACTGGACTTGTTAAATAACGTTCTTGCCACTGAGCACCTAACTGTTCTTTACTTACTGCTATTGCTGCCTGTAACCAATGCTCCCAATGCTCTGAAAACTGTTGGCTGATCCCTTCTTGCACAAAGTCACCCAAAAATGGAACCTTGCCCAAATAGCCAATACCTATAGCCTTGTCGGACATGAAAAACTCTCTATACTTGCGTTCCAAAATGGGTGTCTAATTGAATTTGGTAATAATTCAACGGTTGCATTATTACCTTGCAGCGAAAAGTGCAGCTCTAAGTCACTCTGCGTTTCTGCTCGTTGAGCCTTTAAATCGTCTAACATTCGATAGAAAGACCATTCGCCACTGTAACTAGTATTGATAGTCCTGCCACCATAAGGTGGTGTAAACACAATTCTGGTTTTACTTTGGGCAACGTCTCCTGGCCATACAATACTTTTTACTTTCGGTGGACCATGTCGATAAATCATTGACTGACCATCAACTTCGATCATGAAGCTAGAAATTGTTTGGTCGAGTTTTATCGGCTTTAAACCAAACTCTATGCGTGGCGTATTACTGCTGCCATCGAAGAACACCTCACGAATTCTGGCTGCTTGCTCAAACATTTTAAGTGCGGATTCGCTTACTCCTATGTTTTTTTCAAATCGCCATGGACTCTTACTGGTATCGACACTGGGTGCAATATAGGTAGTAAAGAAGTTATCAATTGTGCCCTTAGGACCAAAAAAGTCAGAGAAATCTTTAAGGTTAATTTCTTTATCTGAGTGAGGTACCAACGGGTAACGCCCTACAATTGCTGCGTTGTACTCACGTAAAACACTGCTTCTCCAGATTTCGTTTAAGTGCTGATTGGCACTTTTTCTTGTGATGTTTGACGTATCTTGGCTTATGTTCAATAACCAATTACTGGCTGGATAAGGCAGCCCTTTACTTTGAAACTCAAGCTGGCTCAGAAACTCTGGTTTATTTTTACCGCTTAATTGGTTCTTTACAGAAGACTTAAGTAATCCACCACGGTCAAGTTGGTTTAAGTAAATATTTAGCTCTCTTAAACTTGCTTGAATTGTCTCAAGTTGCTGTGGTTCTATTTCTAAAATATCACTAAATGCTTCTTCTACTTGATAACCAGGAAGCTTCACCTCAAATTTCGGTGTTTCATTGGGTAAGTAACGCTTAAGTCTATTAGCCTTAGTATGCATAGCAACTTCAGCTGCATTTGCAGCCACTTTACCGGCAGCCTTTTGATTTTCCGAAATAGGCAACTTAGTCAACTGAACATTTTTTTGAACAGTTGTAATAATATTTTTTATTGGTGCTTCTGGTCCCGCTAAAACATTAGTAACGCGAACACCTTCTGTTGGTGAATTGAACTCATTTAAAGTCAACTCATCAACAAAGGAACGCCAGTAATAGATATAATCTTGAAAATACTTTTGCTCTAATTTCTTTTCGATTTCAGCTTTTGAGATATCGTATGTGTTTGCAGCTTCTTCACCGTAAACCCAACTACTTGCCATCAAGTTACCCAACATCTTGCTTTTCTCGACATTAAAAATGCCATGATAACCATTGTAGGTATAAAGACCTGGGATACCTTTCATCGCGACTTCAGGGTTTTGAAAACTAAATTCTCTTGCACTTTCGTAACTTATAATGTCTGTTAATTTTATTGGTGGAATGCTGCTTTCCATAAAGTCAGCTTGCAGTCTTTGATAAGCTCTTTCTGCAATTGGCAGTTTTGTTAATTCAGCTCGCGCAAGACGAACAGCTTGATGATCAATTTCCTGCCCAGAAAAACCATGCTCCAGTAGTGCTCGCGTATGAGCCATGAGATCACTGCGATTAGTTACGTTCACATCCCCCGGAAGAGCTCTTTCGTAATAGGCACTAAACCAGGCAAGTAAATCATCTTGATTATAATGCTCAGGCTCAAATAACATCAGATAGCTGCGTAATGTCTCGTATAAATAACTCAAATAATCAGCTTGTTGCTCCATCTCAGATGTTAGCGCATTGAGTAAATATGGTTCTAGGTACGTTTTTAGTGAACGCAAGTAGGCACTTTTTGAAGCCTCTGTTAGCTCTTCGACCTTACTAAAACCATACGCTTCAAAGTCTTCAGCATTAATCTCGTTAACAGGGAAGTTCTTCAGCTTATTAAAACGCTGATTCAAAACAAGTAAGTTACTTTTATCTACCGTATTTTGATCTAATACTTGATATTCAGCTAACGCTTGATTTGTTTCATCTATCAATTCACTATTCCATGAAAAGCTAATAAACCAAGAAATACTTAATGCTATCAGAGTGATACATGTCGCTGCTAAACATGATACCCGTAGCCACTTACTTTGCTTTTCATGATGTTTGTTGGTACTTGCTAAGTTTTGCTCAGGAAAAATAACGCTTTCTAATAAACGCTTTATAAAGAAGCTTCTCGTTTGATTGATATAGTCTTTTTTCGTCGAGTTTTGCTCAGTTAGCAAATTAGAAGGTGTTCCCTCTTGCGTTGCACTGGTAAGGTATACGCCACGAAATATTGGCAGACTTTCATACGCATTTGGCGTAAATATTTCTTTTAAAAAAGAGTAACCAACACTTTGAAGAGCACGAAGTTGTTTTGGAAACTCAAACACTTTAGAACGGTTCGCCAAATCATGCTCATTAATCAAACGTCGATTTAATAGCGAGGTTAAATTTGAAATTAGCCCATGAAATTCTTTATTAAACACTTCAATTTGATTGTCAGAATCTGCATCAAGTTCAAAAGTAACCCCCCAAACTTGCTCCGTCTCTTCATCACTCAGTTCACTAAAAAACTCTCTAAAGCCTTCAACTAAGTCAACTTTAGAAAAAATAACATATACAGGAAAAGTCATACCAAGCTGACCTTGAAGCTCCTGCAAGCGTTGTTTTATCGCTCGGGCATGCAAGTTACGCTCAGTTTTCGTTTGATTCATCAGTTCGGATATACCCATACTGATGATTACACCATTTACAGGTCGTTTTGGACGGTATTTTCTGAGTAGCCCTAAAAAGCCTTGCCATGCTTTAGAATCATGCAAAGCATGACTGTTTTGAGTTGTGTAACGCCCGGCGGTATCGATAATCACAGCTTTGTTGGTAAACCACCAATCACAATTACGTGTACCACCCACACCGTGAATTAAGTCAGTACCTAGCTTTTCCTTTAGAGGAAAGTCGAGACCTGAATTATTAATGAAGTTTGTCTTACCTGACCCTGGTGGGCCAATCATAATATACCAAGGAAGCTGATAGATATTACGGCCGTTAAAAAGCTTAGCGTCCTTCAACAACTCTATTGCCTCAACCATACGAGTTTTTAAGGTTTTAATCTCTTCTTGGACTTCATCTGCAGAATTAGCATCAACTTCTATCAGCTCTTCTGTCATGCTGGTATTTCGTTTGCTTTGATTTCTAAATTCAATTAGTTTAACTACGGTATAAACCAGTAAAATTGCTAAAATAGTGATGGCACGAGCTGCGACACTTTCAAACGGTTTATAATCGGCGATCGCAATCAGTGGACCACCAAACCAAATAAGTAGGAAGAGAGCTATAAAGCCAACTACAATCATTACCTTACGAGAAGTAGCAGCGTACATAGCGCGCTTGCACTTTTGAATAAAACTCATCACATCTCCATTAAAAAAGTAAGTCGATTTCAATTCGGCGGTTTAATGCCTTATCTGAATTCGTATTGCTCACTAAAGGCTCTGCAGAACCTTTTCCTTCTGGCCATAACCTTCCCATTAAGCCAGTATTCTTAGCCATTGAATTTGCTACTTGAGTAGCTCTAGCTAATGATAAATGCCAATTAGAAGGATACTGACTGGTACTTATTGGGCTATCGTCGGTGTGACCTGTGATTAAAATTTTGCCTTTTGTTCCTTCAAGGCTTAGTGCTAACTTCTCTAAAATGGGTTGGAAAGAGGGCAATAGTGTTGATTCACCAGAGTTAAACAAACTCTCATTATTTATTGTTATTCTGATCCTGTCTGTTTGTTGTTCAACGCTGACTATACCGCGTTGTATCTCTGTGTGTAATAACTGAGTTAACAAGTCAAGTTGCTTGCTTCTATTACCTTCAACTTGTGAAGATGACAAAGGATGAACTGACTTCAAATTTTCAGCTGTAGCGTCAACTTGCTCATTAAGACGCATGTTAAAAAATAAATAAACCACGAGTGCAATTAAAGCCAAAACCGATATCACAACCCAAAGTGGAATTTGGTTTCTGAGTTCTACACCTGCTGCAACACGGCTTTTCCAACTAGGTGTTAAAAATTGACTATGAGGCCCATCCAATTGATTGAGGATGTGATAAATTCTATTGCGATAATCTTCTAGCTTGCTTTCACCGCTTGCTGCAACTCGAAACTTACCTTTAAAGCCTAAATTTAAACAATGGTATTGTAGCTCTAAAAAGTTTCGATTCATTTCTGGATGCGCTAGCGCTTCATCCAGCAAAGTAAAAAAGTACTCACCACCAAATGTTTCTTTATGAAAAGT
Organism: Pseudoalteromonas sp. T1lg21; assembly: GCF_002964625.1. Taxonomy (NCBI): domain Bacteria; kingdom Pseudomonadati; phylum Pseudomonadota; class Gammaproteobacteria; order Alteromonadales; family Pseudoalteromonadaceae; genus Pseudoalteromonas; species Pseudoalteromonas sp. T1lg21. Next base: position 174,399 of record NZ_PQBX01000061.1, on the reverse strand, counting down.
GGATAATAAGCTTTCTTCTGCCCATTCTAACGAACTCCACTTTGCATTTAATACAGCTTCATCAATTGCAGCACATAAGCAATAACGCGCATTATTAATGACCGTGAGCTCAATTGATTTCGCGCGCAGATTCGTCTCAAAGCGCTTGATTGATTCAATTGCACGATGCTTTAAGGCCGCTAAACTGTCTATTTGTGATGACTGATTAATAAAAATGATCAATGAAAAGCTATCATTAGCCGCATCGAGTAATTCATTTTTAAAAATTGATACAGAACTAACATTCGCCTTTTCAGGTGAAGAGTGACTAAACGAGACCACGGTTTTGTCACTCGAGCCTTGCGATGCTTCTGAATTTGACTTGTTACGGCCCAAACGTCCTGGACGTGGTTTAATTATTGTTTCATCCATTGAAACGCTTCCTTTATTAGCTTCTAATTGCCCAAAGAATTAAGTTTAAATCAGGGTAGTTACCTGATAAATGAAGAGCGATACCCCCACTGGATTTTAGTTTGCTCCAGTGTTCACTGTTTTTATTAAGCTCAAAATAATGATATCCAGCATGGTAAGGTACTTGACGTGGCGCTGTAGGTAAGCCATTGATTGAGATCCCTGGTAGCTGGTTATTTACTAAATCTCGAATCGACTCTACGCTACCAATTTTAATTTGCGAAGGTAGCAACTTTCTTAATTCTTCATGGGGAATACTCGCTTTGACAGCCAGTACGAATTGAGCAGAGTCGAGAATCGACTTATCTCTTAATGCACCGAATGAGATACCAAACTTACTTTGTTCTAACTTAATTTCAGTGGCTGTTTGTTCAATCACTTGGCTGAGAGATTGGTATAGGAAGTTCACAACCTCTGCAAAAACAAACTGTAAATTTGCATGGTCATATTTTGGAAGTTGCGGCACCCGTTTATTTACAGCACTAAATGTTGCAAGTTCGCCAGCAAGCTCAATTAACCTTGCATAAAGTTCTCGCGGGTGAACACGAGAATGCGTTAATAGGCTTTGAAAAATAGCATCATATTTATTGAGTGTTTGTAGCATCAAAAAATCAGCCACGGATGTGCTACCTGCATACCCTTGACATAGTCTCACCGCAATACTTTCAGCACGTTGCTTTATTAAACCTGAGACCTCTCTGACAAGCGCTGTTAAAGGCTTATTACTGGTGACAAACAAACTAGGAGGAATATACTTAGAATCAAGTTTAATTGCTCCCTCATTCGTGACTTCTGTAATTCTTGCAAGCGGCAGCAAGACATAACCCGATGTATCATCAGACATTAACATCAATCGGCTATGAAGCTTTGCCACTTGGATTACTTCTTGAGCTTGAGAGCCTAAACTGTCATCACTAACTGATAAGTCTGCAATCCTGTAACGTGTCACTAATTCGTCTTCACTAGAAGAGATGTTGATCCCACTTCCCTTCAAGGCTGGAATTGCAAGGCATATAATTTCATCATAGGCACTTTTAGCTACCACTAAGGGATCAGGAAGAAACTCATCACTTGGCATCTGAATTGGGCATAAATCTGGCGAAATAGCCGACAATTTATCAATAGCAAATTGACCAGTTACAAGTAGTTCGCTATCAATTTCGAGTTCAATGACCCCCCATGAATCAGCAACAGTGCCCTCTATAACTCTTCTAATTACACTAGAAACATGCTTATCTGCTTGTTGAAAATGCTGAGGCCTTAAGAACATTCCTTCTGTCCATGCGACCCGCGTGTAATCACTCATGTTTATTCCTTTAATCTTTCATATATACAGCTAACGACTCAACATTTACGTCGATGTCATCATAGCCTGTTGGGTCAACTTCTATAACAGCTCGCCAACGGGCCTTTTCAATATCTCTGTAAGCGACCACAACACCAACAAAACGTGTGTTTCTGTTCAAGTTCATTTTGTATTCAATGTTTGCCGAAGGTTGTAATTCAAGCTCATCTTTCTTAAGTAGATCTGGACCAAGTACTGCTTCAGGATTTTCATATAAGCTAAAAAAATCTTGCGTATCAAAAATGGTGCGAGAGCTCAGTTCAAACACTTTATAAACAACAGGTGAAGGACGACCAGAGATATCTGGGTTCACATCTGAGGCCACTGAAATATTTAAATCAGTAGATGGGGGCACAAACTTGTTTACTGTTGTACAGGCTGTTAAAAATACCCATAAAGCACCTACAAAAGTAAGCTTGAACTTCAACATTGCATTATTCCTTCATTGTAATACAGCTAATTTCCACCATTGTAAGCCTTCAGAAAATCATCAGAAAATGCTAAAACTCCTTTAGCTTTAACATCATCTGTAATGTCAGCATACAATTCGTTATATATACGCCAGCTTGAAGCATCACCATAAGCAGACAATGAGCTAAGTAACCCACCATTATTGCTTTGTGCTTTTATGCCATCGGGTGATAATTGTTCTAAAAGACCATTAAGTGCCCCAGTCGCACCTGCTAATAACCCTTGCTCGTGAAGTTTTGTATCAACAAAACTTTCTTTAACTGCTTCATTCGCTGGCAAAAAACTTGCGCTATTGCTAACAAAAAGATTCTGCATTACATCATCAATTGTTGCTGAAAACTTAAGTGGATTATTCTGTTCAACTTTAAACGTTGTGTGATTCAATTTAAGTTGGTTCTTAATATTTGTTCGCTGGCGAATCAAATCCATCGAGCCTTCAAGGAAAAGCTTAAAGCACTCGCCCATACGCTGCCATGTGTCTTCATTTTGCAGCTCTACTGATAGCTTTTCATTAACACTTAAACCATTTAAAAATGAAGAGATTAACTTCGATGAGTTTGGAATTTGATTATCTTTTATAGGTGCACTAACTGGGGCGTTATTTGCAGCCATTGCACTATTGCCATTATTAAACGGCTTACTATCATTAACAGCTGGAGTGCTAATTACAGGCTCTTCTACCGGTAATACAGGCACGCTATTTTCTCTTTCTTCTACTGTAGCTGATAGTTGTGCGAGTTCATCCCAATCCTCGGGAATAGGTTGACTCAGATTTTGTTGTGAAAAAATGTCAATATTATCACTCGGTGTTTTCTGAAAAGTAGGCGCAATCATTGCTTCTTCAAATTCGTTTGCACTGCCATAAGCCATTTGCTGTTCAGCAAACCCCTTAATATCATCGCTTGAATCTTTTGGCATTTCAGAAAGCGAGGTGTTGAAAGAATTGATTTGTGGCTCAAAATCTTGAACTTGGTTAACTTGCTGTAGAGTTGATTCTATTTGAAAATCACCAATCGTGAGAATGTCACCATCATTTAGACGGTGTTTATTCTCTTTTCCTAACGGTGAAACTGAAAAGTTTATAAACAATCCATTGGTAGAGTAGTCATATACATAGAATCCATCGGTCTCTTTTACGATTTTGCCATGGCGACCTGATATTACTTTTTCAGGATCAGGTAAATACCAATCGCAATCTTCTGAACGACCAAAAGTTAATTCATTTTTTACTACTTTTTTCGCATCTATCTCAGGAGAGAGCCTGTGATAACTGGTAACATTTAGAATCACTTCCATTTGATTGTTAGTCCCATAAATACAAACATTCTATTAGGATAAAATACTTCACGGAATAAAGTCAACGCGGAAAAATACCCAAAAATAAAATTTAAAATAGTTTCAAAAAACAGAATAAAAAGGATAAAACAAATAACCTACTCTGAAAGTAAACCTTAAGTACCACTTCATTAATATAAACTGAATGATTGCTTATTGGTGTATTTTTTGTAAAATATGGCACCAGTCAAAAGGATATTGATTTTTATACAAGGAATTATAATGACTGCCGAAAATGATAAAACACGTATTGCTTCAATAAAAAATAAAAATGCAGTATCGAAAGAAAGTAAGCTTCACTTAATTGGTAAATATCTAGCAAAGCGCTACTTAATTGAAGAATTAATTGGCGAAGGCGGAATGGGTTATATTTATCGAGCGCGAGATACCTATCTAAATACTAATTCAAATCAAGACGATATCGTCGCTATCAAAATATTGCACCCAGAACTGGCAGACTCTGAAGATGCGCTACTGTTGCTAAAAGATGAAACAATAAAAACGCGCTCTCTTTCTCATCCTAACATTGTTAAAGTGTTTTCAGCGTCATCAAGTGACAACTATCATTTCGTTGTAATGGAATGGATTGAAGGCGAAACTCTTGAACAGTTGATCAAAAGAAATAAGCCCAGTGGTTTATCTCAAAAAAGGGCTAAACCAATTTTAAATCAATTAATTGATGCCCTTACTTATGCTCACACAAAAGGAATCGTTCATAGCGACCTAAAACCTTCAAATATTATTCTTGATTCGCAAGGAAACTTAAAAATCTTGGATTTTGGGATTGCAAAAACAAATCTTCACGAAGATAAATATGCAGCGCCAAATAACAATGAATTACCAAATAGCAATGGTTATACCCCCACATACGCGAGCCCTGAACAACTAAATGGCGACAAATCTTCAGCTAAAGACGATATATTTGCATTTGGTTGTATCGCATTTGAGTTATTAACGAGTAAGCACCCATACAACAGAGTCGCTGCAAATCAAGTAGCAAAAGAAACAAGCGTAAAAAAACCGAGCAATTGTTCACTGAATGTTTGGCTTAAACTAAAAAAATGCCTCTCACTTGATGCCGCAATGCGCCCTAAATCATTGCTCGAAGTTAGGTCTGAACTAAACAACAATAGAACATCTCTAGTGATCCATGCCGCTTGCTACACATTACTTCTGGGTGCTGCAGGGTATCAGTTTTTATCTCAAAGCGATAAACAGCAATTGATTGAAGCAAACTATCAAAACTCGCTCGCAAAAGTAGAACAGCTTGAAACATGGATGAATTGGCCTAGTGATGGCCTACCACAACGTTTAAATGAAATTCCACCACAATACCAAGTTTTAAAAGAAGGGCTCTTGGCTGTTCATCAAAGTAAAGTCGTGGAAAAATTTACTAAACAAGTTGATGATTTACCAAGAACCGCCATAAATACAAGAGCCTATGATGATGCTATTGATATTTATGACGAAGCAAAAAAAATCTATCCCGATTCAGAAACAGTAAATAACAAGCTCGAAAGTTTACTAACTGAAAGACAGTCGATCCTTTCTGATCTTAGTTATCGTTTAGATGTACTGTTATCGCAGTCTCGATATGATGAAAGTGGGGACAACAATATTCACGGCCTTGTATCTCAATTAAAAATTATCGATGCTAGTTATAGCTATGTACCTAACCAAGAACATATAAATAATTTCAAACTGGCCGTTTTAACGTCTATTGAAAATGAAGATTTCGTCACGCAGAAAACGTTACTTGATGTCGGTGAATTAGTTTTTTCAAATACTTCAGAACTTGAGCCACTCGTTACGGCATTGAGAAAAAAAGAGTCAGCTATGGTCGCATTAGCTGAATATAAGAGAAAAACGAGTGAAGGGAAGACAGTGAGCTACCCTGGTGATGATGCCAAAATATTTTATCAAGAAAAATTAGAAAGATTTAACACGCAACTTGCTAGTGTTTCTGACTATAAGCAGCTTATGGAATTTGATGAATCATTTAGTAAGGAAGCTGAAATTTTTCCCGAATCATTTGAGCCGATTTTATTAATCAAAGATCAAATCGCGACGACTTATATCTCTATGGCAAGTAGCTTGATGAAACAAAAAATGTATAGAACAGCCGAAAGGCTTGTCGAACGCAGCGAAGAAATTAGAAAGAGTCTAGAAAATACAATCTAGCTCAAACTTAAATAGTCAAACGTCACGGAAGAACGAATTTGCACAAGTATATTTTCGAACGCCATTCTTTTTCTATAACGTTTAATAAATAGTGTAATTTAATGGAGTAATTATGAAAAAATTAAGCTTAGCCTGTGCCTTATTGGTTTTAGCCGGCTGTTCATCAAGCCATGATGTTGAGCCGCAACCAGAGCCTATTGCAGAAGTAACACCTGAAGTAGTTGTGGATGAATCGGTTATTTCATTAACAGTGGTCACAACACCTGATGATGCGCGTGTTCGTATTATGAATATTAAACCTGTTTATGAAGATGGTATAGAACTTGATGAAGGTAAGTACGACATTGAAGTAACAAAGCCAGGTTACTTAACTTACCGCAAATGGGTTGTTGTTGATAAGAAAACAATTCTAACGATTGAGCTTGATAGTATTGAATCAATTCAAGCTGCTCAATAAGTGGTTTTCACAAAAAAGGAAAGCTGTTGCTTTCCTTTTTTGATCTTCTTTTAAATTAACTGCAAATAATACAGTGAAGACAGTGCACTGCCATTAACAATAATTGTTAACCAAAGTACGGCAATAAAACTGCGTTTTTTTGATTTGTGTCTTAACCATTGCTGCGCAATTAATGAACCTGGCCAGCCGCCGATTAACCCTAAAATATGCAGTGTACGCTCAGGTACTCTTATCACATGCTCGCCATGTTGCATCGCTAAACGTTTATCCCAGCCATATACCAAAAAGCTTATTAAGCTCGTTACGCTGTAAGTGCCTGCAATAAAGTAGGTAATATTAAGTTGCCACGATACCAGCCATAGCAGCGCTAGAAACAACAATGAAAATGTAATTAATGTTTTCTTAATCAAAGAATTATCACCTATACTCTGCAAAACAAATTAATTTTATCGGGACGCTATTATGGCATACCTAAAATCACTTTTACTATCAATCTGCCTATGTTCACTTTCTGCTATTGCTGCAGATCAACAACTTGATGACAAGCTAAAAGTGTTTGAGCCTTACTTAGGCACGTGGCAGTCAGACTTTAATGTCGCAGCAGGTAAGCCTGCCGTGCAAGATGTGAGTAGCTGGCAACGCGCGCTCAATGGCACGGCGATTAAAACCATACACTCTATCAATGAAGGTGAATATGGTGGTGAGTCGATGATTTTTTGGGACAATAAAAAGCAGTCTTTGGTGTTTTATTACTTCACTACGGCAGGTTTTTATACCCAAGGCACTATGAATGTACTTAGCCCTACTCAATTTGTTGCTTATGAAAATGTAACGGGTAATAAAGAAGGGATCACTAAGGTGAAATCGACAAGCGAGTTTAAAAACAACAGCTTTGTAGTGTCGACCTCTTACCTTAAAAAAGGTCAATGGACAAAACCCGATACCCGAACTTACACCCGCAGCGAAAAAACAGTTAAGTTTAAATAAAAGCTTTAAAAAAGGGTAAGGCGTTTATCACCTTACCCTTATATATTAATGTCTAAAGTCTGCCATTAATGCTGGGATCCCTGGCAACATACCCACCATTGCCATCACGCTTGTTAAAATAACAAACATTACTAATGGAATGATCCAGCGGCTCATTGGGGATAGTTCAGAGCTTCGTTCTTTACAACCAATTAAGCCCAGATTGTCGAGCAACATAGTTAATGACCAGCCAAATGCAGGATTCACTAAAGTCGATGAAAACACCACAATAGCAGCCGATTGCGTAGTTTTACCTTCGCGAGTCATTTCCATACCCGCTTCTAGAAGCGGGATAAACACACCAACTATTAGCGCGACGCATAACACGGGTTGCCAAATAGCTAAATCCATTGGGTAGCCCCAAATACTGGCAATAATACAAAATAATGCCGTTAACACCGCTCCGGCAGGAATTGGGCGTTTAGCGATGGCTGCTGGCACGATGTAGGTTCCCCATGACGAGGTAAAATTAGAGCCGCCTAACAAGGAACCAAATGTCTGGCGGATTGAAGCGCTGAACATGGTATCGTCAATGTTCATTTGTACTTTTTCTGTGCGTTCTGGGTAACTAATTTTTTGGAATACTTGATGCCCTAAAAAGTCAGGTGACCACATGGCAACCGCAAGCACCGCAAATGGCAATACCACCACAAAGCTCTCTAGGGTTGGTAAACCCAGCATCCAACCGGTATTTTCACCCCACCAATACATTGGGTTCATATTTGGTAAACCCGGTGCGGTCTTAAACTCAAACGGCGCTCCCAGTAAAAATGCAATTAAACCGCCAAGTAAACAGCTTAATGGCACGGCTAACCAACGTTTTTTGTAGTGCTCAAGTAATGCATACAACACGATAGTCGACAAAATCACAATGAAAGCGATATGGGTCATATCAATGCCTTCAGCCCATGCAAATAGCTTTTTAACCTGCGAAATCGTGCCAATAAAACCAAGGTAAAGCAGTAAACCGCCACACACGCCTCGGCTGGTTAACCCCGCCAGTAAACTCCCGCCTTTACTAAGCGCCAGTAATAGACCAAACGCCCCTATCAGTAAACCGAAGGCCATTGGGTGACCACCCGCAGCAACCACAATCGGGATCAAAGGAATAAGCGGCCCATGCGTACCCGCTAAGTTTGCTGTTGGTAAAAAGAAGCCTGAAAATAATAAAATGAAGATCGATACAATTAACAGCTCATAGCGCACGTTTTCTAGAATAAAACCTTCACCTAAGCCCAGTGGCGCTGCAAACGTTGCAGCAATTGCACCCACCATAACCACCTTGCCTATGGTGCCTGCCATAGCAGGGATAGAGTCTTCTAATTCAAACCGATAATCACGAAATGGTAAGTTAGGACGCCAGCGCTTAGGCTGCATAATTTGTAATTCGTGTTCAAGGTATTCGTCACGACTCGAAAATTCACTGCTGGGTTTATGAAGAGCTTGATAGCTTTGCTGGTCGGTATGAGTATCCGATCCTTGTTCAGCAGGCGTTTTTGACGCTGATTGCTGCCTCGTATTCATGAGTTCTCCTACTGCCTATCTTGAAAAATTGTGTGAGTTTTTATTTTCCAGTTAGGGTAAAGCAGCCAGATACAAAACACGATTAGGCAAAAGGTCGGGTATGAATTTATAAAATAGGTGTTTTTAATAAGTTGAGAGTATCAGAAACAAATTTAATACATTGATATTTATAACTTTACTGATTTTAAACGCTTTTAAAGAGTAAGCTAAAGATTGTTTTTTAAGCACATTAACTATTAGTCTAATAAATTGTATGAATAGCAAACAGTGTTATAAAAACTACTTTTAAATTAACTGAATTTGCCTAATTCCTAACTACTAATACACTAATTTATTAGTAGTTTGATTAATGCTAACTCGCAAGTCGGTGGCTTTCTTACATAAGCACATAAAGGGATGTATGAACACACAGCTCAAGCCTTGGCAATTTAATATCATTGTTTGCTCTGTTTATCTGCTGTTTGGCTTGTTTACTATGCAAGTGTTAAAAACACTAGCGGTATGGCCACCAGCAGGAGTCGCATTGGCAGGCTTGATGTTATTTGGTCGTAAAGCCTGGTTGGGCGTTGCATCAGGCACCTGTTTAGTTGTGTTTTGTTATTTTTATCTCAGCGGCTTGAATCCATTCACGTTTAAACACATAGCAATAAATGCCGCGACAACCACAGGTAATACTCTCGCTGCTTTAACAGCATTTTGGCTAATTAACCGAAAACTTAAACAACACACGCTGCTGACGAGCGTTACCAGTTTAGCCAGAGTGTTTATTGTTGCTTGCATAGCGATTGGTGTGATTTCTGCACTTTTCGGTGTGGGCATATACTCACTAGTTGGTATCGAGTGGTTTAATGGCTTGTATGTAGGCATCTTAAATTGGAGTATTAGCAATGCCTTAGCGGCAATTGTGTTCACCCCTGCCCTTTACTTTTTATGGCGAAATTGGCCGCATACAGTCACTTCTAGTGAATTTTCTAAACTTCTGTTGCTTACTCTGACGGTGGTTTTGTTGTGTTATTTTATTTTTGGCCCCGCATACACAACCATGACATTACCATTTTTACAACCTGCATTACTGCTGTTTCCGCTGCTTTATGCCGCTACGCGGTTATCACCAACTGCCACCAGTTGCATGAATATGTTGGTGTTTTTTGCAGCTTGGGTCGGAAGTAATCAAGGCTGGGGGTATTTTTATTATCATCATCCTAAAACAGCAGAAGTGACCATGCAGTTTTTCTTTTTATTTACTCTTTCAGCGATATTACTTATTCAAGCCGTGTTTATTCAGCGCAAGAAAGAGCAACAAAAACTAACCACCATGCTCGAACAAAAAGTAGAAGAGCGAACCTATGAGCTAGAACGTGCTAAGCATGAGGCATTAGCCTTATCTGTAACAGATCATTTAACACAACTTTATAATCGCCGCGGCTTCTTCGAAAAGGTTAATCAGCAGTTTGCAAAATATCATGACGTGCAATGTACCTGCTCTCTGTTACTGCTAGATTTAGACCAATTTAAAGGTATAAACGATAAATTTGGCCACGCTACTGGCGATGAGGTAATACGAACCACTGCACATAAGCTCATCCAACATAGCAGATCATCAGATATTGCGGGTCGCATTGGTGGAGAAGAATTTGTCTTATTTTTACCTATGGCAAATAACCACACGGCATTTGCTATCGCAGAAAGGATCAGAGCCGATATCGAACAGCAAGACATCATCGCCGACAACAAACACGTTAAATTCACCGTGAGTATTGGTGTTAGCACCTTACAAGCAAGCGATCAGCACATAGAATCGATGTTAAAACGCGCGATAAAGCATTATACCAAGCCAAAAACCAAGGCCGTAATCAAGCGCAGTGTAGTTAGATTCAGTTACGAGTTACGAGAGTAAAGTTGCGAGATGCGAGCATGAGCCTAAGATTCCTTGCACTATACGACTAGAAATTAATTAACGGCTCTGTTAAAAATACACTGACTATAGAAGAAAACGAGCTATAAGCCCGTTAAGTTTAATGGAATTACTATCCTTGTGAGGTTCAAATGGAAATTGAAGTAACCAGACCAAAACAATATCATGATAAAATTAGAGATTACACTTTATGGGCCGACTCTAAAAAAATCGGCAAAATCAAACCCAACTCTTTAACCAACTACACAATACCTGATGACACTAAATTTATCTGGTTCTCCATTGATTGGTGCTCTAGCCCTAAACTTTCTGTCAAAGATATTCAATCAAATAAAGTAACTGTTTCGAACACTATGAGCAGTCACTTACTATCGGGTCTATTTTTACCCATCTATTACGTTACTTTTGGTAAAAATAAATATCTAACAATTACGAGCGATGCATAACCACCCTTAATCGATTTTCAGATCCGATTACTTCATCGCATAGCGATATTTTTACCCTTAGTCGCGGCATAAAGCCGCTGCTACTTTGTAGGCGTCACGCTTGCTTGGCGCGCGAAATAAGGTATTAGGTACGAGTTACGAGAGTAAAGTTACGAGAATCGAGGAACGAGTCTGTAGCAGCGATTTTACATCGCGTTTTTCTCGAACCTCGCACCTAGCACCTAGCGCCTAGCTCCTAACGCCTAGCTCCTAACGCCTAGCTCCTAGCACCTAGCTCCTAGCTCCTAGCTCCTAGCTCCTAGCTCCTAGAGCCTAGAGCCTAGAGCCTAGAGCCTAGCGCCTAGAGCCTAACAACTAGCACCTTATAACTATTTCGTCTTCAACTTATTCAACTCATCATCTTGTTGTGCAACGAGTGCATTGAGGGTTTGGCTACCGTCTCCGGCTTGGGTAGATAGCTCAGCTAGTTGCGATGCGGCATCTGAAATTAACGTCAGGTTGCGGTTTATCTCTTCTGTGACTGAGCTTTGCTCTTCTGCAGCCGTTGCAATGTGAGTAATTTGCTGCGTGATTTCATCCACTTTGACTACAACTTCGTGTAATGCATCAAATGCAACGGAGGTTTCATCTACCGCGGTTTGTGCACGCACAACACCTTGCTCAATGACCTTAGAAGCGTTGCCTACTTCTAGCTGTAAGCTGTCGATTAGGCCGCTGATGTCATCGGTTGATGAACGTGTTTTTGAAGCGAGAGCCCTTACTTCATCTGCTACTACCGCAAAGCCACGGCCTTGTTCACCGGCCCTTGCCGCTTCAATTGCTGCATTCAGTGCAAGTAAGTTTGTTTGCTCTGCAATTGTTCTGATCACATCTAAAATTTGTGTAATGTCGTTACTACGTGCCGCGACTTTTTCAACCGCTTGATTGGCCTCTTTGATTTCATCCGACATGGTTTTAACTTGGGTAACCGCAGACGACAAGCTCGATTCACTACTCACCACAAGGCTGTTTATTTCATCGGCTTGTTGTGCTGACTGCTCTGAGGCTCTTGCTACTTCGAGTGCTGTCGCGCTCATTTCATTCATGGCGGTTACTACGCTCTCAATTTCTTGGAACTGAGCTTGAACGTTGTGTTTAGTATCAACAGCAACACTAGTCGCTAAGTGAGCCTGCTCTTTGGTTTGCGTTGATACATTTTTAAGCTCACCAATTAAATCGCGCAATTTAGCAAGAAATGCATTAAAGCCTGTTGCCAATGCGATTAGCTCAGCGTGAGTATCAACATGCAAGGTTTGAGTTAAATCACCTTCAGCACTGGCAAGGTTATCAACGCGCTGTTGAATTTGCTGTAGTGGTGCCACAATTGTGCGGATCACTAAGGTCATGATCACAAAGGCGGCACCAGCAATAATAATACCCGTTACCAAGATTAAACCGCCTAGTGTATTGGCATTTTCGCTCATGCTATTAGCCAGTGCATGCGGCCCTTCAAGGGCAAGCTCAGCGGGTACTTCAATCAATAAGTTCCACTGTGTTTTTGCAAGCTTTATGGTAATTGGGTAGTTAACTAAATACTCATCACCGACTTTAAATACACCACTTTGTTTTTTCGCTTTTACGTAATTGTCTAAAGTGCTTTTGGCCACCGCCTCTTTTAACGGTCTGCCTAACTTATCTTTGTAATGGCTACTACCAACCACTAAATCGAGTGAGCTTAATAAGGTGACGCGTGCTTTACCGTTGTACAGCTCTTTTGAGAGTTTTTCGGTCATGCTTTGAAACACTGGCAGGGTTAAATCAACCCCAGCAACACCAATAAATTCGTTATCACGGAGAATGGGCACAGTTAAAGAGGTCATCATTTCAGAGTAACCAGGGGTGATTTCGTATAAGTAGGGCTCCATTATACAAGGCACTTTGGTATCCTTTACACACAAGTACCACTCAGCTTCCCGCTGGCCAAATTCATTGAGCGTATCGACATACTTCTCAGCCGCATCGTCAACCACCTGTTGTTCAATGGCACCATCTCGATTGCGTGTGAAATAAATTTCGAGTGTGCCAACACCTGCTACAGAGTGGTCATAACCACTGATGAAATTTGCATCACGGCCATCAAACGCATTTGCTTCAAATTGCGAATAAATAGATGAAAGAATTGTATTTTTTTTAAGTAACGAGCGATTTACTTCAACCACAGCATCACGTGTTAGGGTCGTTGCAGCATCATGATCGCCTAAGATAGCGGCAAATGAGTAAGGTACTCGGTACGCTTCGTTAATAAACCCAGCTACTTGTTCACCATATGCGGCGGCATTTGAGGCGAGTTTGTCTTCAACTTCAGCAACAATCAACTTTTCTGATTGCGCAGCTAATTGCTGGTTACTGTTTGACAGTTGCCACCATAAAACACTTGATAAAACAAACACAGTAATAAAAATACTGCCTACCGTAAGCCATAATAGCTTTTTCGCTAATGCTAACTGCCGCATCGACATTTCCTGTTTTTATTGTAGGTTTGCTAATAGTTTAGACCATTTGCATGACTTCACAGGGACAATTAGAAAAAAAAGTATGAAGTTTTAGTGTGATTGAGCCTTTTTGTAAAGTTAGCGCAAATTTTGCTGCCATTCGGTGGGTGACACACCAAACCATAGCTTAAAGCGACGACTAAAAATCGACAGCTCCGCATAGCCTAAACGCAGTGCTAAGTCGGTCATATTGATATGCTTTTGTTGTAATAGTCGCATTGCCTCTGACTTTCTAACTTCGTCCAACAATTGCCGATAACTGGTGTTATGCTCAGTTAATATACGTTGCAGCTTTTTGGGGTGTAGCCCAACACTTTTAGCGGTATTTTCTTTATTGCACTCACCGGTTGCTAGCAAGATTTTCATCGCACCTTCTATTTGCAGCATTTCATCGGGGAGTTTATTGAGGCGTTGCAGCTCAAGTTGATCCGCTATTAAGGTGTCTAAAATGGCATCATTGAGCTGGGGTTTAAAGGATAAAAATGCGCTAGAAAAATAAATCGCATCCACGTCACTGTTAAACTCAACTTCACAATTAAGCACTTTATTAAATAATGGCCGCTGTTTCACCGCCACAGATTGCCGTAAACACACTTTATCGGCGTGCCATTTCGGGCCAACTAATTCTTTTAATATTTTATTGACCAAACACACTGCCAACTGAGATTTTTGCTCAAACTCGTGTTTTTCGTCAGAGAGTCGGACAAAACGGACCTCACAACTTGTTTGCCCAAGCAGTGCAAGGTTAAGCACAATGCCTTCGGCATGCAGGTATATGTATTTTTGGGCAACATTAAGGGCATCAAGAATCGTAGGCTGGCGCGACATGTAAGCACCAATTAAGCCCACAGTACTCATACTTTGTGATGCGCCAAGCTTTAAGCCAAAACATGGCTCATCACACGCTTGGGCAGCAAGTTCAAGTAGTTCAAGGTAATGAGCGTAAACAACAAAGCTGTCTGGGTCGCGTAACTGTGCGGGTAAAATACCTGCTTTCTCCAACAAAGTAATTGGATTTACACCATATTGCCTCACTAAATTCTCAAACCCAGCTAAACTAGAAGAGCGAATTAAACTTTCCACACAGTGTGCCTTTTGTCCTAAAGAGTCATTTCAGTGTCCTAAAAAGTCAAATCAACTGCAAGCGATTTATTTATGCTAGAACAAACTCTGATAAACAGAACATACAGATGAACATTGCCACTAAACCAGTAAGCATCGATAGCATTTTAATGGCCGACTTAGTCGCGCAGCGCAGCCATGCCAAAGCAGCAGGTATTGAAAACTACCAGCAAAGACGTGAACACTTACTTGCGTTAAAAGCCATGATTACTGAGAACCAAGCACGTATTATCGAGGCCATTAATCAAGACTATGGGAATCGCTCTCGCCATGAAACCTTACTTGCCGAAATCATTAATGCCTGTGCAGATATCAATAGCACGTTAAAGCACCTTAAAAAGTGGATGAAAGTGCAAAAGCGACATGTTGATCACCGTATGTATTTAGGGGCAAAGAACCGAGTTATTCCCCAGCCGCTTGGTGTTGTAGGGTTAATTGTGCCGTGGAATTTCCCGATAAACTTAGCCTTTAGTCAATTAGCCGCAGCATTTGCAGCAGGTAATAAGGCGATGGTTAAAATGTCTGAAAACTCACGGCATTTAAGCGCGCTTTTAGGCGAGCTAGTGGGCAATTATTTTAAGCCCGAAAAGCTGCAATTTTACTGTGAGACTGGTGAAGTAGGCATCGCCTTTTCAAAGCTTCCCTTTGATCATTTAATGTTCACAGGCTCAGGTGAAACCGGCAAAAAAGTGATGGCTGCAGCGGCGCAAAACCTAACGCCTGTAACCCTTGAGTTAGGAGGTAAATCTCCTGCTGTGATTGCTACTGATTACCCGATGCAAAAAGCTGTTGAGCGCATCATGTATGTAAAGCAAATGAACGCTGGGCAAATTTGTACCAATGTTGATTATGTATTTGTGCATCAGTCTCAACTTGCGCTGTTTATCGATACAGCCACACGCTGGGCAAAAAAGCATGTACCAGATATTCATAGCCAAGATTACACAGCCATTATTGATGACCGCGCATTTAAACGCCTTACAACCTGTATTGAAGAAGCCAAACAACTCGGCGCTGACGTTATTACTCTCAGCGATCAAGTTGCAGATGCCAACACGCGAAAACTGCCACTGACATTAATTTTAAACAGCAATGACAGTATGAGCATTGATACCCGCGAGACATTTGGACCTATTTTAATGGTAAAAACCTATCAAGACTCGCAGCAAGTCGTTGATTATATTGCAGGGCGAGATAGGCCTTTAGCGTTTTACCCGTTTAGCTACAACAAACAGCTTATTAACTTTTATATTGAGCAGGTGATGTCGGGGGGTGTAAGCGTTAACGATGCCCTGTTTCATGTTGGTCAGCACGACTTACCTTTTGGTGGCGTAGGTGCCAGTGGTATGGGGCATTACCATGGCTATGAAGGCTTTTTAACCTTTTCAAAATTACGCCCGGTGTTTTATCAAGCCAAGTTTTCGAGCGTGAAATTTTTAATGCCGCCTTACGGCAGATTTGCCGATAAGCTTTTAGCCTTTTTAAGTAAATTAAATTCATAATAATAAACACCAACAGGTGATAATAATGCAGCAACACACATTTGATTTTGACCAAATTATTATAGGCTCTGGTTTTGGCGGCTCTGTGAGTGCGCTTCGCCTAAGCGAAAAAGGCAACCGAGTTTTAGTACTCGAAAAAGGCCTACGCCGCGACGATAAAGAATTTCCAAAGACCAACCTAGATATCAAAAATTATATGTGGCAGCCAGAAATTGGCCTTAAAGGCTGCATTCAATTTTCGTTTACCAGTAAAGTCACTGTGCTGCATGGTGTGGGTGTGGGTGGTGGCTCACAAATTTATGCCAATGTGCACCTTATTCCTGATGATGAAGTGTTTCAATCTCCAGCGTGGACACGCATAAAATCAGACTGGAAAGAAAGCCTAATGCCCTACTATGGCCTTGCACAACGCATGTTAGGCAGTGCCAAAAATACCTATACCAATGTTGCCGATCACACACTAAAAGAGATTGCAGAGCAGATGGGGCAAGGTGACTCGTTCAAAACCGTGAATACCGGGGTGCTTTTTGCAAAACCCGGCGAAGCCTATAACAAAGAGCTACCCGACCCATACTTTAATGGCGATGGTCCAAGACGAAATACCTGCCATTACTGTGGTAGCTGCATGATTGGTTGTCGCCATAATGCCAAAAACACCTTAATGAAAAACTATCTGTACTTTGCCGAGCGCAATGGCGTAGAGATAAGACCCAGCTCTGAAGTAATCAAAATCACCCCGCTCAATGCAGATGGCAGCGCCGGATACAAAATTAAGATTAAAGATACCAGTCATCGCAACAGCCATATTTATACGCTAACAACACGTGGCGTTGTGCTAAGCGCAGGGGTCATGGGCACCGTGCCTTTGCTTTTAAAAATGCGCGATAAAGACAAAACATTGCCCAATATTTCAGCTTGGCTAGGTCAGCAAATTCGCACTAATTCAGAAACCCTCACCACCGCGAATAACACCACTAAAAAAGTTGATGATGGCGTTGCGATCAGCTCATTTATTTCGGTCGACAAAGACACCAATATTGAAATTTGCCGGTTTAGAGAAGGCGCCGATGGCACATGGCTTTATTTACCTTACGTTCCTATGGTGACTGGAAAAGGCCTCAAGCGTATTGCTAAGTTTTTAGTTAATACACTGCGCCATCCAATAAAAACAGCCAAAGTCTTGCGACCAAAAGGAAAAGCCCGCAGCTCAATTCTCTTTTTGGTGATGCAAAAATCCGAGGCGTTTATTCACCTTGAATGGCGACGTAAATGGTATCGATTATTTAAAAACGGCATTACTGCGGTGCAAAAAGACAATGACACGCCGCTTAGTGTTAGTTTTCCAAAAGCAGAAGAAGCAACCAAACTCTACGCCGAAAAACTCGGTGGCGTGCCGGGGTCTGCCTTATCTGAAGTGCTCTTTGGTGCCCCGATGACGGCGCATATAATGAGTGGAGTCGCCATGGGGACTGATGCTTCTAACGGCGTAGTTGATAGCTCAGGAGAAGTGTTCGGCTATCAAAACTTGCGTGTTATTGACGGCTCAATCATACCGGGTAATTTAGGGGTAAACCCATCATTAACCATTACCGCATTGTCTGAATACGCGATGAGCCAAGTACCGGTATTCGATGCAGCCCGAGCAAGCAAGATAAAGCCAATACAATTTAGTGAACCACGCGAAGGCCTAGTATCAGCGCTGACTGGTTCAGGTGATTTAGCAAAATCGATTGCTGAAAAACAAAAAAGCCGTGCATAAAGCACGGCCTATTTTGATAAATAGCGATTAGATCACTGATAATTCGACAGCAATGTTACCACGCGTTGCGTTTGAGTATGGGCATACTTCGTGCGCTTTATTAACCAGTGCAAGAGCGGTGTCTTTATCAAGATCACCCACAGATACCGCAAGCTTAACAGCGATACCAAAACCACCTTCGATAGGACCAATAGATACTTCAGAGTTAATGTGAGTATCTGCAGGTAATTTAATTTTTGCCTGGCCAGCCACTAACTTTAATGCGCCGATAAAACAAGCCGCGTAACCTGCTGCAAATAACTGCTCAGGGTTTGTACCTTGACCATCATCACCACCTAGCCCTTTTGGTGTTGATAGTGCCACATCTAAACGACCATCATCTGATTTTGCTGTACCTTCACGGCCACCTGTTGCTGTTGCTTTTGCTGTGTATGCGATACTTTGTAGTTCTTTCATGATTACTCTCCTAATTGAGTGAAAATATATTTTGCATGCAAAATATATTAGATCAGCTTTTTCGGGATTGCAAATACTTTGTATGCAAATTAAAATGCACGTATTGAATTTTGAGGATCGAGCATGAAATACCCACAACTAAAATTAGATAACCAGCTATGCCACCGCTTATATATGGCATCGAATGGGATTGCCCGTGCGTATCGAGACTCTCTCAACCAATTAGATTTAACCTACCCGCAATACGTAGTGATGATGGCGCTGTGGGAAAAAGATCAGATCAGCATTGCTGAATTACTTGAAAAAACCGCCATTGATGGCGGTGCGATGACGCAAATTTTGAAAAAAATGAGCGATAAAGCATTGTTATCGATCGCCAAAGATAGCCAAGATAAACGCAAACGACTCGTGCAGCTCGAAGCCAAAGGCAAGGCGATGCAAGATCAAGCTGCCGATATACCGTCGCAAATTCGTTGTCGCTTCCCAAGCATTAACGAACAACAAGCACTGCAACTGATTGAATTACTCGATTTAGTAAATAGTGACCTTAATTAACAAAAGTTATTTGAAAGTGAATTTGGATAATACCAGCTTGCTTAATAAAGTGGGCTTTTTGAGGCAAGAAAACCTCGTTGATAACAAGGCAAAAATTTCGTTATTTAGTTGTTCTAAATGAGAAATTTTTAACGCTGGTAGCGACAGGTTTGCTCCCTCAAAATGATTACGTATTATTGCGAGCTGGTATCTAAACCCTTTTTAATATAATTCTATACGCTATAGTGTTCAAAACTCATCAATACGGACACCATCATGAAAGCATTTGGATACACTACAGCAACCCCAACGTTGTCGGACTCATCATTACAAGCGATTGAATTACCTGATCCCGTTGCGACAGGTCACGACATTCTTGTCGCCGTAGAAGCAATTTCAGTAAACCCCGTTGATACTAAAATTCGCGCTAATGTGTCACCAGACACTGGCTACAAAGTTATTGGCTGGGATGCAGTGGGGACGGTTAAAGCTGTTGGCGACAAGGTTTCGTTATTTAATGTCGGTGATCGTGTGTTTTATGCTGGCGACTTAACGCGCCAAGGCAGTAATGCTGAGCTGCAACTTGTTGATGAACGCATTGTCGGTCTTGCACCAACAAGCCTGAGTAATAGTGAAGCAGCCGCCTTGCCATTAACCAGTATTACTGCGTGGGAGTTATTGTTTGACCGTTTACAGATTGAAAAATCTAAAAACAATAAGCCAGCCTCTGTATTAGTGATAGGTGCCGCAGGTGGTGTAGGCTCAATTTTAGTGCAGCTTGCCAAACAGCTTACCAATTTAACAGTTGTTGGTACCGCCGCACGAGAAGAAAGCGCCAACTGGCTTAAAGACTTAGGTGTTGATCATGTGCTTGATCATAGCAAAAACCTTAACGAGCAACGTCTTGCGGCCGACCTGAGTGAATTTGATTACGCAGTGAGCTTAACGCACACCGACCAACATCTTGATAGCATTATGGAAGTGATCAAGCCACAAGGTAAATTGGCACTGATCGACGACCCTGCAAGCTTTGATATTTTAAAGTTAAAGCGTAAAAGTATTTCGCTGCATTGGGAGTTTATGTATACCCGCTCAATGTTCCAAACCGAGGATATGATTGCCCAGCATCAGCTTCTTTCAGAGCTCGCGACCTTAGTTGATAACGGCACAATCAAAACAACATTGGGTGAACATTTAGGTAAGATAAACGTAGCAAACCTTGTTAAAGCCCATGGGATTTTAGAATCTCATCAAGCTCGCGGAAAGCTTGTGTTGGAAGGGTTTGAGTAACGAGGAATAAGTTGCGAGTTGCGAGGGGAAAGTTAGCGAGATTAAAGCTACGAGAGGAAAGTTAGCGAGAGTAAAGTTTCGAGAGTAAAGTTTCGAGAAGCGAGGTGCGAGCATGTAGCAGCGATTTTACATAGCGTTTTATTCTCGTATCGCCCCTACCTCACCAATATCGCGGCATAAAGCCGGGGCTACGAAAAACGAGATACGAGGTGCGAGCATGTAGCAGCGATTTTACATTGCGTTTTATTCTCGTATTTCCTCACTCAACAATAATAACACGCATCATTAAAGTGCATTACAGCACTTACCTTTCACTATTTTAGTGCCTGATTTTAAGGAAGCCCTAACCATCAAACATTAACCGATTGATTTTTAATGCATTTAAATTTAATAAAGGTTTGGCACAGATCTTCCAATAGTGAGTATGAACTGGCACTAACAAGGAGACTAACGTGACTAACTTCTTTCACACTCTTTATCTACTTTGGCGATTAGACATCAGCACATGGCATATGCATGAAGCAAACGATCCGCATAATGTTGCTGATTTGGAGCGTCGCTATGTTAAATAATGACCCCGCATTTATTGAAGCGCTTAAAAAAATTTCGGTTCACCAACTGACAATCACCGAAGCGTCTGAGCAGTACGACATTCCTAAGCGTGTGTTATACAAAGCCGCACGACAGCAACAAGTTAAACAGAACAAACAAAAAGCGTATTTAATTGCCACTCAGAAGCGCCTTCAACAAAGTCTACGTAATGTAGAAATGGAGTTAGCTAGCTTCAGCTAAATAACTTCTGTATGGTTAAAATACACGCACAATAATGATGGATTAAGTATGCACGCAGTAGAAGTAAACTTTGATGGCTTAGTGGGGCCTACTCACAATTACGCGGGATTATCGTATGGCAATGTCGCTTCACTAAGTCACGCCTCTTCGCATTCGAACCCCAAAGAGGCCGTGCTACAAGGCCTTGAAAAAATGAAGGCAATGCACGAGTTAGGGCTAGAACAAGGTATTTTTGCACCCCATGCTCGCCCCGACATTAACGTGCTAAAGCGTTTAGGCTTTACAGGCAGCGATAGCCAGATTATTGAAAAAGCATTTAAAGCCGACCCTGTTTTACTGCGAGCTTGTTACAGTGCATCGGCCATGTGGACAGCCAATGCTGGCACTATCTCGCCTTCAGTCGATACGCTTGATGGCAAAGTGCACTTTACGGCTGCTAACTTAAATAACAAATTTCACCGCTCGCTAGAGCCCGTTACAACTACGGCTTTATTAAAAGCCATGTTTAACGATGAACGTTACTTTAGCCATCATACGCACTTACCTGATCAAGGTTTTTTTGGTGATGAAGGCGCCGCAAATCATAATCGATTATGCGACAGCCACGCAGATACAGGGCTTGAGATCTTTGTTTATGGGGCAAGTAGCTTTAATAGCGCCTTACCAAAACCCGTTAAATTTCCTGCAAGACAATCTCTTGAAGCTTCGCAAGCAATTGCCCGTCTACATCAGCTAAAACCAGAAAATCAGTTATTTATTCAACAAAACCCTGATGTGATAGACCAAGGTGTATTCCATAACGATGTAATCGCTGTGGCCAATGGCAATGTACTTTTATGCCACGAACAAGCGTTTTTGCATCAAGCTGATACGCTAAAACAGATTAAACAAGCTTACCTAGGCAACAAGCCGCTACATATTATTGAAGTGCCAACCAATAAAGTGAGCATTACAGATGCTGTAGGCAGCTATTTATTTAATAGCCAATTAATTACCTTAAGTGATGACAGCATGATGCTGGTTGCACCTAAAGAATGTCAGCGTAATCAAGCTGTTCACGATTACATTCAAGAAATGATTTTGGCAGATAACCCAGTTCAGCAAGTGCGCTTTTTTGACTTGCGCCAAAGCATGCAAAATGGCGGTGGCCCTGCTTGTTTGCGCTTGCGTGTTGCACTCAATACTGACGAACTAGCCGCGGTCAATCCGGGTGTACGATTCAGCGAAGAAAAATATACCCAACTAGTGAGTTGGGCGAATAAGCATTACCGTGACTCGTTAAGTAGTGACGACTTTGCCGATCCAATGCTTTTAACCGAAAGCTATCAAGCACTTGATGAGTTAACCAACTTACTTAATTTAGGCTCTGTGTATCCATTTCAACAAGAATAAATAATGAAAATTAAAGCTGTACACTCTATTAAAGGGGTGTCTAAATCTCTCAATAGTTTACTGATTGATAGCGTTGCCAGTGGCGCATCAATCGGCTTTATTGCCCCGCTATCATTACAGTCAGCACATGACTACTGGCAAGGGGTCGATGGCGATTTAGCAACGCCTTACCGTAGGCTTTATCTTGCCCTTGATGGTGATACGGTGATTGGCTCCGTGCAGCTTTCTTTGTGCGCTAAAGCCAATGGCGCTCACCGCGGCGAGGTAGAAAAGCTCATGGTACACAGCGAATATCAAGGCCAAGGAATTGCAAAACAATTGATGAATAGCCTAGAAACCGACGCCCGTATCTTAGGTATTCAGTTATTGGTACTTGATACCCGCCAAGGCGACACTGCTTCATATTTGTATCGAAAACTCGATTACATTGAAGCTGGCACGATTCCTAGGTTTGCGAAAAGTTCCTCCGGTGAATTTGACGCAACGGTGTATTTTTATAAGCAAGTTGCCTAGATCTGCTTTTATAGCCAATTGATATAATCATAAAGTCGACTAATAAAAATCTTTAAACGTACTAAACTAGTACTGCGGATTTTTATTAGGAGCGATAAATGGCGCTATCAATACAGCAACGGGTACTCTTTCTAGCCCTACTTCCCCCCCTACTCATTGCAATAATGCTGACACTCTACAACTATGTGCAATCAAAACACAGTGGTGCACAAACCGTTGAAAGTTTTGCCACACAAATGGAAAACGACCGAAAGGCCGAAGTCAGTAACTATCAAAAAATTGCCATGAGTTCGATTGCTCATCTCATCGCGCAAGATGATGGCTCTAATACTGAACAGCTGCAAAGCCAAGCAAAAAGCATCTTACGTAATTTGCGTTTTAATGATGCTGGTGATACAGGCTATGTGTTTGTATATGATGTAAAAGGTGTCAACATTGCTCATGGCGTTAACGCCTCACTTGAGGGTAAAAACCTTTATGATTTTAAAGATCCTAATGGGGTTTATTTGATACGAGAGCTTATTGATGCTGCGAAGAAAGGCGGTGGCTATGTGCAATATTCTTGGAAAAATACCAATGGCAGTGTGAACCCTAAACTCGGTTATGCCGCTTTACTACCAAAATGGAATTGGGTGCTAGGAACCGGTTTTTGGATCAGTGGCCTTGAGCAACAAGTTGCAGTAACAGAACAACGGGTTAATGAAGGTATCGATAATGCCTTTATAAACACCATTATCGCTTCAGTATTTGCAGTTGCAATTACCGCAGCAATTGCTGTAGTGGTATCGCGCAGTATTACCAGCCCACTGCACACAACCGTACTAGCAATGAACGATATATCACAAGGTGATGGCGATTTAACCCAACGTTTAATGGTGAAACGAGATGATGAACTCGGCAAGCTTGGCAGTTCGTTTAACCGTTTTGCCGATGACGTTGGTAAGATGGTTATTGATATTCGCCAATCATCGCAATCGATGAATCAAGCGTCACACAAACTCAACGAGCTACTTGCCAATATGCATGCAGGTATTAATCGCCAACATGAAGAAAGTGAACAAGTTGCAACCGCAATAAACGAAATGTCGGCGGCATCAATGGAAGTTGCTCGTAGTGCCCAAGAGGCCTCAACCGCTGCTGAGCATGCCGATCATTTAGTCAAACAAGCTAACAACCAATTACTCATAGCCATAAAGGTGATTAATGGCCTTGCCAAACAAGTTGATGAAGGGGCGAATGCGGTCGATCAGCTTAATCAACAATCGAGTCAAATTGGTAGTGTGCTTGATGTGATCAGAAACATTGCCGAGCAAACGAATCTATTGGCACTGAATGCGGCAATTGAATCTGCCCGAGCTGGTGAAGCGGGTCGTGGTTTTGCGGTGGTGGCTGATGAAGTGCGAACTTTAGCAAAACGCACGCAAGATAGTACTCATGAAATAGAGGCTATGATTGAGCAAGTACAGCAAGGAACAACAACTGTAAACAGCATTATGCAATCAATTAAATCAGGCAGTGCAACCAGTGTTAATGAGGCGGGCGAAGTCGAAAAAGCGCTTAATGAAGTGTTGCTTTCGGTTAACACCATCACATCACAAAATGCACAAATTGCCACAGCCGCTGAAGAGCAAACTTCAGTGTCTGAAGCGATTAATCAAAACATGACGACCATTGTCGATATTGCTAACAAAACCGCTAATGATACCGATGTAGCCACATCATACATGCATGAGCTGTCAGACACAGCAACGCAATTAGAACAAAATGTAAGTCGCTATAAAACGTAATATTTAATGCGATTGTTAGGCAGGCGAATACGCCTGCTTAACAAAAATCATTGGTCTTTTGTAAATTCTTTAACCAATCGAACAAATCATTATCGTAGCGCTTTAGACGTTGTTGATGTTTGTCATTAAGGCTATAAAAAGGCGCAATACAAATATACTTCTCGCCCATAATAAGTACTAAGCGCAAACCAAAAAATGAGTAATGGTGAATAAACTGCACTTGTCTTGCATGCATATGACGGCATTGTCCAAATAAATTACGGTAATGCACACCATGGCGACACACCGTTAAATTGCGCTTTGAATTAAAAACAAGTAGCGCTAATAACATCGTAACCGCACAAGCTAAAAAGCTAAAAAGTAAGCTGCTTACTTCTGATGAGCTATTAATAAATCCCACAAATAAGATTACGTTAAATGCACCTAGCAGTGCCAAACTCCTCAACTCAAAGCGCTTTTCTAAATCAATGACCTTCATTTTTGTTCCTAGATTTTTATTTTTTGCGATGGTGTCAGCAAAATGTGGAAGAAAAATGGATTTGCTTAAAAAGCACGCTAAATTTGCATTTATATTTTTTGTGGCTTACAGGTTGTTACATAAAAGGTACAAAGGTGTTAATCAAAACTTATTATTAGCAATTCAAGTTACATTAAGTTTTAGTTATTACACTATTAGTAAATTTTTAGAACACAAAGGGAAGAAATGATGAACTTTAAAACTACATTACTTAGCAGCGCCGTTTTATTTGCACTTGTTGGTTGTGGCTCAGATGACGACAAGAATGATACGGTTGATCCTCAGCCGCAAACTGCACAGTTCACATTAGGTGTGTCTGATGCACCAGTGACAGGTTTAAAAGCTGTTAATGTTGTGTTTGATTCAATCACATTGAAAACCCAAGGTGGTGAAGAGTTCACTTTTGAGACCCGTGAAGATGATGATGAAACCATGCCTGAAATGGTTAACTTATTAGACTACACAGGTGATGATGTATTTTCTTTATTAGAAGATGAAGAAGTACCTGCTGGCGAATATCAATGGATCCGTGCAGATGTTATCAATGGTGACACAAACGATTTAACTATGACTTCGCATGTTGTATACGAAGATGACAGCATTGCACCACTTGTTGTTAAACGTAAAGGCAACGATGGTATCGGTGAAATCCAACTTGATGGTTTTACCCTTAACCAAGCTGGTAACGAGTTTGTTATTGAGTTTGACCTTAAAAAGTCATTAGTTGATCCACAAAATAGTGATGAGATCTTCTTAAAACCACGCGGTGTTCGCTTAGAAAACCTTGCTGAATCTGAAGATATCGAAGGCACTGTGAGCGACGTACTCATCGCGAACTGTGAAACAGATAATATCGATATCGCACTGGAAGATGGTTCATTCGGTCATGCTGTTTACTTATATAGCAGCGATGTTGAAATGCCAATGGACAACTATGAAGTTAACGAAGATGAAACACCATTAGATGCACCTCTTGCAACGGCGGATGTTGTTTTCGATAGCGAAGATAATCAATACGAATTTGAACTTGCGTTCATTCAACCTGGTGATTATCAACTTGCTTATACCTGTGCAGCACATATCGATGACGTAGAAACGCAAGACGAAGCATTTACGCTTTATCAAGTAAAACCAATTACAGTTACATCGGGTGAAGACTTAGACGTGTCTTTCACTGTTTCTGAATAATATTGGAATCAATACCCCATTAAAAAGCCCGCATTGCGGGCTTTTTGTTGTTTATAGTGTATCGTAACGAATAATTACTTCGGATATTTGATCCACCACTTTATCTGCACCGGTTTTAATGTCTTCCATTATCATGCTGACTTCTTCAACATTTTGCTGAGACTCACCAGACAGTGTTTCTATTTCTTCGATAAGAGCCGTCATTTTTGCTGCGATCTCTTGCGTCTTTCCAATAAGGCCTGATATTTCGCTGGTCGACACAGAAGTACGTTGCGATAAATTTCTAACCTCATCGGCAACCACCGCAAAACCGCGACCATGCTCCCCGGCTCTGGCAGCTTCTATCGCTGCATTTAAGGCTAGTAAGTTTGTTTGCTCTGCGATGCTATTAATGGTTGTTACAATTTCACCTATTTGTGATGACTGCTGCGCTAACACATCTGACAGTTCGCGGGTTTGATGAACTTGCTCGCTCACTTTTTTTGATGACTCAACACTGCTTAAAATTCGTTGCTGACCATTTGTCACGACTTGCGAGGTTTCTTCCGACGTGTGTCCGGCATTTTCTGCTGCATGTTTCACTTCTTCGGTGCTGTTCACTCTAGCGGTGACATCAGATGCAAACTTAATGATCTGTGTCACTTTACCCTGTTTATTAAAAATAGGGTTATAGGTTGCCTCTAAATAAAGCGGGCTGCCATCACGTTTTTTACGAGAAAATTGCCCAGAAAAAATGCGCCCGTTCGCCAGCTCTTGCCAAAAGTTGGGGTTCTTTTGATAAAAGTCGTCATAACAAAACATTTTATGATGCTGACCTTGGATTTCAGCGAGACTGTAACCCACAACATTTAAGAAATTATCATTCGCAGAAATAATATGACCATCCGGCGTAAAGCGGATCATTGCAGTGCTTTTATTAACGGCATCATAAATTGCCGACATTTCATCAAGTTTTTCGACTTCTTTGGTTATTTCTGAAGCAAACTTAATTGCACAGCGTACCTTGCCATCATCACCGCGTACCGGAAAATAGGTTGCACGCAGCCAAATGGCTTCGCCTGCCCCATTAACTCGCGAGAAAACCCCATACTTGGCTTGGCCTTTAGCGATATCTTGCCAAAACGTTTGATACTCTTTTGAGCTGCTATATTCAGGCGCACAAAACTTACGATGATGCTGACCAATAATATCGCCAGCTTGCACTTTCATTGTTTTGCAAAACAAATCATTGGCTT
This sequence comes from Pseudoalteromonas sp. T1lg21, assembly GCF_002964625.1. NCBI lineage: Bacteria > Pseudomonadati > Pseudomonadota > Gammaproteobacteria > Alteromonadales > Pseudoalteromonadaceae > Pseudoalteromonas > Pseudoalteromonas sp. T1lg21. Next base: position 146,631 of record NZ_PQBX01000061.1, on the reverse strand, counting down.
CGAGAACAGTTCCATCTGGTGTAAATTCGATATAAGCAATATTTTCTCTGATCCCGGCTAAATATTGCTGACTTCTATCAACATCATGCTGCAACGCATCAATGAGTTGATCTTTATTTTTACTAAACCACATTGAAACACCAGTTATTAAGGTACTTAGCTAAAGTTTAGCCCAGCAGAGCGAGGAATAAAATTACAAAATAATTCTTTTTTCTTAATGATTAGCAGCTTAACCTATAGATAGCTTTTACACTAAAGCGCTTTCCTCTTAAAGAATGGCCAAATATATAATATTATAAGCCTTCCCCAAACAGCCTAGGCTTTGTTATGACATCGCGTATTCTCAAATCGATTTTTTACTCATCTTTTCTATTAGGCTCCGCCGTATTTTTGCAAGGCTGCCAAGAACAACCTCAATCAGATCAAATCGCCGTCACTGGCGGGCTTATCCAAGGACAAAAAGAAGGGCGTTTTATTGCCTATAAAGGTATTCCGTATGCAGCAGCTCCGGTGGGAGAGTTACGCTGGCGAGCACCGCAACCTGTGCCTAAGTGGCAAGATGTAAAAGTACTTAACGATTACGCGCCTGACTGTATGCAAAAGCCGTTTGCAGCCGACGCTGCACCGCTTACAACAACCCCTTCGGAAGATTGCCTTTATTTAAATGTGTTTAAACCCACTAAACACAGCGATACTCCTTATCCCGTTGTGGTATGGATACATGGGGGTGGCTTTGTAAATGGTGGCGCATCACCCGCTGTTTACTCGGGTGAAAGCTTTGCTAAACAAGGGGTTATTTTTGTTAGCTTTAATTATCGCCTAGGCCGATTTGGCTTTTTTGCGCACCCTGCCCTTAGTCGTTTTGAGAATGATGCACTGGGCAATTACGCTTTGATGGATCAAATTGCGGCCATTGAATGGGTGAAACAAAATATCGCTCAATTTGGTGGTGATGCTGCAAAAGTGACACTCATGGGTGAATCTGCAGGAGGCGCATCGGTACATGCGATGATGCAAACCCCTGCAGCTAATGGCTTATTCCAGCAAGCGATTATTATGTCAGCGGGAGGACGAGAACTATTTAAGCAGTTGCCACTTAATAGTGATGATGACACCGTGTTAAGCGCCGAAAAAATTGGCGAAAACTTTGCAAAGCAACACACCATTTTAGGCAGTGATGAAAATGCCCTTGCTGCACTGCGTGAGTTATCTGCCGAAGAGGTGGTTGATAACCTAAATTTGAGCACATTAAATCGACAAAATAATGATGAGTCTACTTACGTTGGCGGGCCAATTATTGATGGCACCATCATCAATTCGGCGACAGAAGCACGCTTGAGTAAAGGCACATTTAGCCATGTTGCGACCATGGTTGGCACAACAGATATGGATTTAGGCTTTGCTAATTTTGCTTCTAAAGAGGCGCTATTCGCAAGTTTTGCTCCGCACAGTACACAAGCAAAAATGACTTACGATGCAAGCGGCGAAACGCCATTGCCTTTACTCAATTACCAAGTTGGGCAAGATGCTTTAATGCAAGAGCCAGCAAGGTTCGTTGCAAAACGCGTGACAGATATGGGTAAGGATGCCTTTTTGTATCGATTTGGTTATGTGGCGCAAACTTTAGATAAACCCGGTGCAGAGCACGCTAGCGAAATTCCGTACTTTTTTAATACTGTGGCAGCGAAATATGGTCATGTCACCACTGAGCAAGATAAGCAAGCTGCTAAAATAATGCACCGTTATGTGACAAACTTTATTAAGTTAGGCACACCAAATGGCCCAGGTTTGCCTACGTGGCAAGCATATAAAAATGATGAATCTTTTATACTGCAAATGAGTAAATCAGGGACTGCAGAGTTTTTACCGGACCCCTTACAAGCAAGGTTAAACATCACAGCTACAAAAGCTGAAAAGTAATAATTAAATAAGGCGCTTAATTAAAGCGCCTTATTTTTTACCCTTGCTGCTGAACATACTCAAGCGCTGTCATCTTGTGATATGTCACATTAGGATGAAATACGTGAGTAGGATCTGGGTCAACCACTTCAATTGGCGTGCCTTGACTGCGTGCAATATCGAGTGCCATTTGGGTAATATTGACGCTAAACGAGGTGCCGATAAAGACGATTTTATCGGCATCGATCATACGCTGTTGCGCCTCAGAGATTCGATAAAGCTCAGTGTAGTATTCATCAAATAACAACACGTAAGGCTTAAACGACTCGTTGAGCTTGGGGCTTTCGTTATTGATATTGAACACCTCAAGCAAGGAGTGGTGCAGGTTGTCTTCGTTAACATTATCCCACGGCGCGTTAAAAGCCATCACATCGTCACCTTGATGGTGAAACAGTGTCATTTGATCTAAGCGACCATGAATAGCAATAAAGTCGGTGTTACCTGCTTTGCCATCAAGGCCATCGATATTTTGCGTAATGAGATTTTTATCACTCAACCAATGATGCACTTCATTGGGACCGTGATGGCGATAGGTTGCAAAACGATGATAATACCAAGCTAAAAATTCGCGGGGATTATTTTCGTACATAGCACGCGTTGCCATTTCCATCGGCGTATAATTTTTGCTGCCAATGTTCCAATAACCATCTTCGCCACGAAAGGTCGGTATACCGCTAGCGGCACTCACTCCCGCCCCTGTAATATAGAGTGTATTCATAGAGATAACTTTACCTTGTAAGCAAGTGCATCGGCTGTCACTTGTTGATTATTATCCATACCACCAAGACGATACAAACTTCCTTGGTGCTCTAATAAACCTCGATGATCCATGCTCGCGGTAGCGGCTTTTGGCATCACTTGCCACGTGTTTTTATCAACATCAAAGCGCCAAACATGATCACTCGCTGGCGCTGGTTTGCCATCGTATCCCGTGCCATTGTAGTTATATGGGTTATCAGAGCCGCCCATCATATAAATGTCGCCATTAAAACTGGTTGCTGCCATACGGTAATGGGCAACACCTGTAGGATGCGGTACCGTACGCCAATCTATCTTTAATGGGTTATCAGCATCAATCGTACCTTTTAAACACTGTGCAACCGCAGCGAAAGAACGGCGTTTATCAGCATTCGCCTGTGTTTTAACGCCATCACACACCAATATAGTGTTTCCACTAATTGCCGCCGCTTGGCCAAACACCGGTTGACCTAAAAATGGCGAAGCCTGTTGCCAAGTATCTGTATGCGTATCATAAACTTGTACAAGATTAACATTGCCATCGTTATGCCAACCACTGACTAAATAGATATAACGCTGCTGGTACGAAAGCGCCACACTGTCATCCACCGGCACAGGCATATTGGCCAGTTGCGTATATGAATTAGAAAGAACATCATAGCGATATACATCGGGTGTAGAGATTTCTTGATGATCAGCGCCAACGGTATACCCACCAAATACATAGGCATGCTGACCCACACCCACAGCGGTACTCGCTAGACGACCAGTAAGGGGCAATGTACTTGGCACGGCTTTAGCCGCTTGCCACGCGTTATCGCCCACTTTAAGGACCCACACTTTATTGTGAACATCTGTATGTGCTTTGCCTGAGCTCAAGCCCATAAAACTTAAAAAGTAGGCTTGTTCATCAATAACAACTTTGGCGACAGCGTTGTTCGCGACGGCTTCTGGTAAGGCAGGTATGGTTGCAAGTGCAATAGAAAATAACAGGCTCATAAATTAAATAGGTAACTTAACACATCGCTAAAGAATACCATTTTATGAGCCTGAAGAAAGGCTCGCTATTAGTAAGCAATACTAATACGTTGATTTAAATGAGCTGCCGATTGTGCTTCATCAAGCATCGCTTTAGCATAATCAGTGACTGATATTTTGCTTTCGCCGTTTGCATCAGTAAAGAAGCTGTCGCCACCAACACGGTACGGGCCTTCTGACTCACCTGGGTAAATGACCGCAGCTGGTGATACAAAAGTCCAAGCTGTAGCTACTGTTGATGCTCTAAATACATCAAGTGCTTCACCTTGAGCAATGGCTTCTGCTTTGTATTCAGCAGGAAAGTCTGGGCTTGATACCAGTGTTACACCAGGTGCCACTTCTAAGCTACCTGCACCACCCACCCATAAAATGCGTGTGCCTGTACCTGCAAGCGCGTTTAATAATTGCTTTGCTGTGTTTGCAACAATTTCATGGTTCCCTAAAGCACGACCACCAATTGCCGCAATAACAACATCACTACCTGTAGCTGCAGTTGCGATATCGTCTTTTGTTAAATCAAATTCAGTCACAGTAACGTTATCTTGCGTTACTTTACTTACGTCTCTAACTAATGCATTTACTTGATGACCACGTGCGATTGCTTCTGAAGTAATGTGACTGCCAATCCAACCTGTTGCGCCAATAACTGCTAATTTCATGAGGAATTCTCCGTTGTTTGTTTCAATGATTGCAGTTTACTTGTTCACTAATTACTGATAAATACACTATATAGATACACATTGTTTCACTTTAAGATACCAATGGATAAACTCAATTCAATTACTAGCTTTGTCGAAGTTGCCCGTACAGGCAGTTTTACTCAGGCTGCAGAGCATTTAGGTTTAAGCCGATTACAAGTTTCTAGACATATTCAAGATATAGAAAAGTGGCTAAATTTAAGATTGTTTCATCGTACAACACGCAAAGTAAGTTTAACCCTTCAAGGCGAAGAAGCCCTTAGCTATTGCCAGCAAATATTAAATCAAGTATCTGATTTACAAAGCCGAGCGCATAGCCATAACAACGAATTAGTGGGTACTATTCGCGTTGCCTCTCCGATTGGGCTTGGCCAACATAAACTGTTTGATGCCATTAAAGAGTTTACCAAACGCCACCCACAGACGCGATTTGAACTGTTACTTTCAGATAGTTTATCGCAGCTGGTTGATGACCGCGTTGATATCGCTTTGCGTTACATCCACCAGCCTGACGAAGGTCTTATTGCCCGTAAGCTAATGTATATCGCAACCGCAGTATGTGCCTCTAACGATTATTTAGCTGCGAACCCACCGATTTTTGAGCCGAATGACTTAACTGCACATAATTGCCTTATTCATAACAAACACACTATTTGGCAATTTCAACACGACGACAACACACATAAAGTGACCGTGAAGGGCAACATTGTTGCCAACGATATGGGCGTACTTCTAAAAGCTGCAAAACAAGGAATGGGCATTGCTCACCTACCTTGCGATCTCGCCAATAACTATTTGGCATCAGGTGAGCTTGTTAAAGTACTGTCAGAGCATACAACTATAGGCTCTCACTTATGGGCAGTGTATTTATCACGTAACTTCCAACAAAATGTGGTCAGAGCGTTCATCGACTTTTTAGCCGAGCACTGGCAACACGATATCTTATAATCTAAATCTGCTGCAAATACGTATAGGCTATAAAAAGGAGCCGTAATGCAGCATTTAGATCATGAAGTATCACGCATCATAGAGATGGCGTGGGAAGACAGAACCCCGTTTGAAGCAATAAACCAACAATTTGGTTTAAACGAAAAAAACGTTATCGCGCTAATGCGTGAGCAATTAACACCTTCGAGTTTTAAACTTTGGCGAAAACGCGCAGCGGGTAGGCAAACCAAACACTTAAAACTGCGCCATCCAGATATATCCCGTGGTTACTGTAAGACCCAATATAAACATAGATAAAATTACTTTATCTTTTGAGAAAACTGGCCAACTGCATCCACTACTTTTTGAGCGCCATGTTGAATGTCGCTCATCACATTTCCTGACTCAGAGGCGAGGTTAAAACCCAGCTCAGCTTTCGTTTTTCCTAATTCGATTACTTCAACCGTATGTTTAGTCAAAGACCTATTTTGTTTTACAACATCAACAATCTCAACTGTCGAATTAGAGGTTCTTAAAGCAAGCTGCCTGACTTCATCAGCCACCACCGCAAAACCCCGACCTTGCTCACCGGCTCGAGCCGCTTCAATTGCCGCATTGAGCGCCAGTAAGTTTGTTTGATCCGCAATACTACTAATACTTTGTACGATGGCAGCAATGTGCTGCGATTGCTTATCGAGCTCGGCCATTTCAGCTGCTGCTTGTTCCATTTGTTTCGCTAAATCGTCCATTACATGAACCATTTCATCTAAAACAGTGGCACCTTGCTTTGCTGCTTTGTCAGTTTCGGTGGATGTGCCGTAAGCGATGTCAGCCGCTTGAGACACAGCCATTTCTAAATTCACTTGTTCGGTGATCACAGTTGCAAACTTAACGACTTTATAAAGCACATCTTGCTCTTTAAAAACCGGATTGTAAGTCGCCTCCAACCAAATGGGGTCACCAAATTTATTCACCCGCTTAAATCGTGACGAGATAAATTGGCCTTTTTGTAATTTCTGCCAAAACTCAGCATAGCCAGTTGAATTTGCTTCGGCTGGTTCACAAAACATCCGGTGATGTTTCCCGATAATTTCGTCTTTTGTATAACCGACCCCCGCGAGAAATTGCTCATTCGCTTTTAAAACATGGCCTTCTAAATCAAACTCAATAACTGCCATAGAGCGATTAATTGCTTTCACTAAGTCTTTATTTTCTCGCGATGTTTCAATTGTTCGGGTCAGCACGCTGGCATGAAGATCAAACTTTTCAAAGCCCTGCTGTTTATTTAAAATTGGATGAAAAAATGCTCTTAACCAAACATGCTGGTCCTGCGCATTTAAAAGTTGAACAGCACCGACCCAAGCTGATTTGTCTAAAATAGCTCGTTTAAAATGAAGGTAATGCTTTGCGTCTTTGGCGCTGCTAGGCACCAAGTCAAGCAGAGGTTTTCCTATTAATTGAGCTTCTGTAAAGCCGAGTTCTGCTAATACTTGCGTATTGGCAAACGTGATACGACCTTCCCTATCAAGTTCCAGCGTAAACATTCTATTATCTAATGTATCTTTCACTTGAGATACACGAAACAATTCATCTTCTAACTGAGCTATCCTTTCTTTCAATGGCTGGGTAAAAAACATAAATCATCCCACCTTAAATACTAAAATCATCACAGAGTAGCTCGATAAGGACTACTAAATCTGTACCGTTCGATGATATTAGCGTAAAAAAGTTGGATAAATAGCCGCTTTCAAGACATTAGGAAGTTTCTTGAAGCAAAATAAGAAATGATTTAATCAAATAGCATTATAAAAGCCTAACTGAGTAGGCTTTTTGTCAGTGATTCAGTTGATTTGCAAATTGTCCAACTGCATCAACCACTTGCTGTGCACCGTGTTGTATGTCTTCCATCACCTTGCCAGACTCATTTGATAAAGACACACCTTGCTCGGCTTTCACCTTGCCTTGCTCAATAACCTTTACCGTATTTTGCGTAAGTGACTGATTGTTATTTACTACTTCAACAATTTCTTCAGTGGCTTTTGAGGTTCTTGACGCAAGCTGCCTGACTTCATCAGCCACCACCGCAAAGCCTCGGCCTTGCTCACCAGCACGAGCAGCCTCAATTGCTGCATTTAGCGCCAGTAAGTTCGTTTGCTCCGCAATACTACTAATACTTTGCACAATGGCTGCAATTTGTTGTGACTGTTTATCGAGGGCTGAAATCTCTTGGGCTGCTTGCTCCATCTGCTGAGCTAATTCATTCATCACTGTCATGGTGTTTTGTAACACCTCAGCCCCTTGTTGAGCGAGTCTATCGGTCTCAGTTGATGTGCCATACGCAATTTCAGCCGCTTGTGAAATTGCATGCTCACGATTAACTTGCTCAGTGATCACAGTGGCGAACTTCATCACTTTGTAAAGCTCACCAAAATCATTTGAAATGGGGTTGTATGAAGCTTCAAGCCACACTTCATTGCCATGACGGTCAACACGTTTAAAGCGATCAACAACAAACTCACCACGTCTTAAGCGCTGCCAAAACTTCTCATATTCCGCAGATTCAGCAAGTGCATGATCACAAAACATACGATGGTGCTTGCCAACGATCTCATCTTTTTTATAACCCATACTCTCTAAAAACGGTTCATTTGCGTTAATAACCTTGCCCTCAAGGTCAAACTCAATAACTGCCATCGAGCGATAGATGGCATTAATAGTGTCACGCTGTTCACGAGAAGTAGAAATAGCATCGGTAAGCACAGTGCCGTAAATAGCAAAGTAATTAAGCTCACCTTGCTCTGTGTGTACCGGGTGAGCAATTAATCGTAGCCACTCAAGCTTGCCGTCATAGCGAGTTATTTGTAAGTGCCCTACTCCATGCTGTTGATTTTCAATGGCGTTTTTTAGGTCTTTAAACTGGTCAGTATTTCGAGATTGTTCAGTAATAATATCTTGGAAGGGCGAGTCAATTAGCTGATTGTGAGAGTAGCCTAATTCATCTAAAAAGTTCTGGTTAATATAGGCCATTGTGCCATCAGCACGCAGCCTAAGCACCAACATCTCTTCATCAATACCTGAAGTGAGATCTTTTAGCGGATAAAGCTCAGCTTTTAACGCATCAATTTCAGCCTGTAAGGATTTATTAAACCACATAAAACGCCCTGATTTTTTATTAACGTGTTGTTGTTCATAAAATTGTAGAACAATTAACGCAGGGCGCTACTTTAAAATAAGCAAAAAGAATTAAGAAAAGTGATTTAACTAAGAAGCTTGAGAGGTCAATTTAACGTATTTCTCAGCCAGCTCATCTAACGTTTCACGGTGATTTGGATCTGGCTTAATGCAATCAATAGGACACACACTCACACAAGTAGGGTTATCATAATGCCCTACACACTCAGTGCATTTATTTGGGTCTATTTGATATATCTTCGCGCCCATATAAATAGCCTCATTCGGGCACTCAGGATCACACATATCACAGTTAATACATTTGTTATTGATGAGTAATGCCATTTAATGCCCTCGAACATAAATCACTATAAAACAAATAGTTACATGAGTAGGTATGTAACACATATATTTTTCAAACAAGCTTAGTTTAAAAAATATTCGATAAATAATAACACAATTCGTAGCACACTCTGTTTATGAGCAGCCGTTACAAAAGCGGTCGCGCATTCTACTTTACCCCACTCTAAATTTTGTTGATCTAGATCAAACGACAGGCCTGCAGGGCTTAATAAACCTGAGTTTTAGAGAAATGAAAAACACGAATAAACCCATTACAAAAGCCGAATACATTAAAGCAAAAGCCGTTTGGAGAGAGACGAAGGCACCTTTTTCAATGTTGTACATAAAAAAGTGTGTTACTGCGATTCAAATAATTTCAAATTTTGAGAGAAAAGTTGCTTTAAAACAAGGGATTAAAAATAAGCCCTTGGTTCGTTTGTCTAAATATGAGCAACAACACAATTTACGGCTCGTTTTCACCCCAAAAGGTAAGGTCATCTTCTATTCTAATTTCCCAAAAAAATTAGAGATCCGAAACGTAAAGCTAGGGGAGTTACCAGAACTCACCATTGCAAAAGCAAGAGAGCTTACGCAAACGATATTAGAGGGAAGAACGATATTCGCCGATTTAAACACTATTTTTAAAGAATATGAGCAGAACCTGACAAACCGACATTTACTCGCACCAACAAAGTTTGCAGCCGGTTCATTGAGAACATATAAGTGCAGAGTAAAAAAGCTTAAGCAGTACTTTAATATGAAAACGAGATTTCAAAGTATTACGGCAGGGGATCTTGAGCGAATCATTGATAAAATTATTGCTAGCGAATCCAACAACCAAGCCATAGAGCTATTTGCTCAAATAAGGCGTATATGGAAGTTTGCCAAAAATAAGTTTAACAATGGCCGTAATCCTGCTGCTGACATTGATGATTATTATGTTTCGGATCGAGTTGATACTCCCCGTCCGTGTCAAGCCTACACTGACTTAGATTCAATTGCAGAGTTGTGGATCAACCTTGCAACTACGCCATGCATTCACCAGAAGAACGCAGCCAGGTTTATGATTTTAACGGGCTTGAGGCCTATCAACATTCCTCAAATGAAATGGTCATGGCTGAATAGCATTACCTTTCCGACCTTAATAACTTTTCCGTCATCAATCGTAGGTGTACGTGGTGAAATGAAAAACCAAAAAGAATACAGACTCCCACTAACAAAAATGATGCGTACTATTATCCTTGAACAAAGGGCATGGATGGAATCGGCACGACCTAATTGCAATCAAGAGTTCATTTTTCTGCAACCACGCGACCCTATGAAGCAATTTTCTAAACGCTCCCTCGATAAAATTATCAAAGACTATTCTCCATTTGATGCAGTAAAAGGTGATATCGAACAAATTGTAATGAAAGGCTCTGCGGGTGCATTTTGTACTATGTGTAGAAGCTTCTTTAAATCCAATACAAAAGAGCTGATGGTATCAAACGGCTACCACTTTAAGCATGCAGAAGACTTAACCCGTTTAGCACTTCATCATTTGAGAAAGTCTGATGATCCGAATGGGCTTAACTACGATAAATCTGAAGAGCTCTACGGCACTTCAACAAAACTTAAGTTTAATGTATTTAAGTTACACGAGGTCAGCATTTTAAAACGAGTCCATGAGCTTCAAAGCTTAGAGTTAAGGCCGACAGCATTTCATGTAAACCAACAAAAAATAATCAAAGATAAGGAACATAAAAAAGCGCTAAGAGAGCGAATAAAAGCATCTCTTGTCCATAAAGGTGCATACATTCAATTCATAAATCAGCCTTTTGGCGATACAGGAAAATCAGTTAAAGAGTTAATTCTGACTAAAGATGGTAGAACTGTAATCGAAAGTTACCTTGATGATATTGCTGTTTAAGCTAAATACTCATCCGAAAAGTATACTGAAAGAGCATATAGAAACTAAATAATGACTCAGTGTAAAGCCGGGTCATTTTTCGTACAACAGCAAAGATAATGAACACTTTTCGCTCAAAAATAATAAATAGTATTGGCAAAAATAAATTTAACGATAGAACGAAGAAAAGTATTGAATTTTGATGAACTTACAAAGAATTTATAAAAAATACACAAAAATCGTTAAAAAATTTTATTTAAAAAAAATTAAAAAAGTTTAGTACCCAAAACATACTAATACACCACCAAAAAGCTCAGATTTGATAATAAGCTTATAAACGACTTATCAGTAGCTTAAACAAAGCCATTTAATTTCACCACCAAAATGATCTTAGTAGTCATAGGCTTAAAGCCATAGCTGGCAAGGCTTCCCCCCTCTTGCAGCAATCAAAAAACTCATTCAACATAATAAAAAAGCGACAAAGTTAATTCATCCCAGATGAAATAATAAAGACTTAATAAAATATGAAAAAAACCAACAAGAAGTTTAAGAAAAATAAAATAAGCAGAATATTAGATAAAATTAGAAACCTATCTAAGATAACAAGTGAAAATGAGTCTGAGAAGCAAAGTGAAAGTAAGTGTATTAGCAAGTCGAAATTCGACAGTATTAAACCACCATATAGTGATAAAGATATTTTAATATTATCTGAATGCGCTGCAGCAATTGAATACCCAGAACCAGAACCAGGTCAACCAAAAAAAGATCGTAGGATGTCTAAATATGACAGTGAAAAAAACTTAAGATACGTTTTTTATCCAAATGGAGTCGTAAAAGTTTTTGCAGATTTTCCTAAAATAGATGGGTTAAAAAGTACTCTTTTAGGTAACTTTGAAACAATGACAGTCGCTGAAGCTGCAAGTCTTAGCGCCATCTTTTTATATAATCACCTATATGGTCAAACGCTTGGAAAAGTTGCTGAAAAATTCATTGAAAGCCTCTCAATGAAACATGAAAATGATAAAAGAGCCATTTCTAAAAAAACTATCAAAACATATTCATCACAAATAAATGCCTTTGTGAATGTAATTGGCAGTTCTGCAAAGTTCTTAGATATAAGCCAAGAAGAAATAAAGTCTGCTTTTGACAAACTATATGAAGAAAAGAAAGCAAATTATACATATGATGTTTCTAATAGAGTTAAATCATTATTTGCTTTTGCTTCAGAAAAGCTAAATCTTAAGAATAAATCTATCAACGAAATTCGTGCTAACTATATTCCAACACCTATCAAGTCTACTTTTAATGGGTATACCGATGGCGAGGGTATTTCAAAGCTCATGTATAGATTAGAAGAGGAGCCCAACACCCAAAAAAAGAACGCTGTACTTTTAATGGCTTTCACAGCTGTTAGGCCAGTTAACATAATTGAATTAAAAACAAGCTATCTAGATAACTTAAAGAACCCTAAATATATAACTTATCCGAAATCCACAATGACCAAAGAAGGAGCCATGAAGAACAAAGGACAATTCAAAATAAAGTTAACTCTCCAAATGACTAAAATAATCAAAAATCAGTTATCACTACATCCTGATAAGCCTAATGAGTACTTATTTTTCAGCTTTAAAGACTGTACTAAAGCGATGCCGTATAATTCTTTAAGGGAATACTTCATGTTGATTTGCCCTAATGACATCTATAAATCATCTCTGGAAGACCTTTATGTGAAAGGTACAGCTGGACCTTGCTTTACCTTACTTAGACAGCACGCTAAAACCAATGTTGTCAGATATCTAGTGAAAGAAGAAGGTTATTCACTCAGCAATGCGCAAATTGAGTCAAAACTAATACTTGGACATACAGGAAGAGAGCATGACCGTTCAGGAGAGCATTACGATAAAAACGATGAGCTTTATGATTTAAGAGCAGAAACAGCGTATAAATATTTTTTAATTAATGAAGCTATTATTCTGCAAGGCTTAGATGCTTTTAAAAAAGGTAAACGTATTATTGAACCTGAATTACCTATAAAGCTACCCGAACATTTAATCCCATTCACAGAAAAAGAATGCACCACTTTAAGAATATAAAGTTCGCTCTGAGTTAATAAGATGAGATCTTTTGATTAAGGTCTCTTGTAGGAAGGATCAAACAGACACATAAGATATTAAGCCAGACGTTGCTTCTAGCTCATATTTGGACAGATGTCGATTAGAGTTGACACTACGCTTAAAAATCCTAGATCTTAAGAAAAATTGAAATATATCTGTGGTAGCTATGATTTCATATTAACTCAATGTCGGTGGTTTGAATCGAAGAGGAGATATTTCATAGTGTTTGATCTCTCCACTATTTCGACAATAATATGCCTGAATGGCTATACTGTGTACCCTAATAGACATTCTCTTAATGAAAAACAATTATTAATATCAACCCGAGCAACAACACAATATTTCTCAACTCTTGTTGCACTCATTAAAAGTTTAAAATAGGGTTAGTAAAGAAACTATCAAAGTGAGAGTATATTAATGAAAGGTCATTTCTCATCAAAAGGGTTTGATATCAAAGCAGCTCTCTGAATTGCAACTACAATCGTAATCATCCTTTCAATCTATACACATCAAAGCTTACATTAACATATTTTGGGTTAACGGCGAGTTATATTTATAACTCATCGATGGACAGAAATGAGTTAGGACGAATGTGTGCTTAGTGCCAAACTCAGAAGTTAGTGCTTCTTATGACAACGCTGCATTAGAATAAAAATATAAAAGTGGTAATGAACTATTTCTTACGTGAATTCGTATAGCTGATTATCTAATGTCACATTTAATGTAATGAATCAGTCATATGAAAAAAATAATATATTTAGCCGTTTTATTGCTCATACAAACTACCTTTAATAACGCCGTAATGGCACAAGAAAACAATCCTGTTTTAGTTCCTCTTCCGTCTGTTGATGATTTCACCGAGGGTGAAGATGGCTGGGCACTTGGCTTAGGGATAGGGATTGAATATGAATCCGCTTACGAAGGTTCAGATGAATTTGGATTTGAAGCACAGCCAGCTGGTGCTGTGCAATGGCGAAGTGGTGATAATATTTATTACTTTGCAGGAGAAGCAATTGGCTGGCGAGGACTACTTAATGACAATTGGCTGGTAGGTGCTTTGATCGGGTTTGAAGAAGGCCGAGAAGAAAGTGACTCTGACGATGGCAGATTAGATGGCCTTGGTAATCAAGAAGAAGGATTTGAACTGGTTTTACAAGCTCGCCGCTCATTTACTCCTGACTGGCGCTATTGGTTAGTTAGTCGTGTAGTTGCCAGTGATGAAGGAAATTTAGCGTTATTTGGTGTTGGTCGTCGATTCGGTGAGCAAACTGACGGTACGGGTTCTGAAGTTAATTTAGTTTTCGTAGTACACGACAGTGACTACGCAAACAAAGGGTTTGGTATTAATGCAATACAATCACTATCATCAGGCTTAGAAGAAACTAAACTAAGTGGTGGATTGCGCTCGTTTGGTATTGACTACAATTATCGAGAAAACTTAAATAGTGATTGGCAAATATATGGTGAAGCACTGTTTGAGTATTTCAGTAGTGAAGTCAGAGATAGCCCTATTGCACGCAGTAATTTTGAGGCTGAAGTAGGTATCGGGGTTATTTATAAGTTTTAGTTTACCTTAATGTCTTTTGGGTGAACTTGATAGGCAAAATGAAAATCTTACCATGACAAACTAGCAATCATATTGCCATCCTCTGAACGCAATGAAAATGACCAATCATTGCGTTCACATAATCTTTGTACAATACCTAAACCTAATCCGTACCCCTGAAATGAAGCTTCCTCGATAGAGATATTACCCTCATCATGTTTAACGTTTAGCTGATTAGTGATTAAAAGCTCATTTTCTTTAATCACAATAGAGATCTTAGCCTGTTCTAATAGTGTGTGCTCGAACGCATTTCGAATGAGATTATTGACCGTTATAAAAAATGCTGGGGGATGACCATAAATTTTAGGATTGGCGAATTGTTCAATATCTAACTCTATGCTTTTGCCATTTAACAAGTGACGCTGTTGCTCAATTGCTTTATTTAGCAGCGGCATAACAAAAAACTGCTCATCATATAAACCATCATCTGTTTCACGGGCTAGACACAAAAACATGTCAATGGTGGTTTTCATATCGACGTTTGCACGCTTAAGGCGAGCGAGTATTTTTTTATCAGAATTTGAAAGAGTACTCAATTCAAGCAACTCTAACGCACCAGTTATCACGGTAATAGGCGTTCGCAATTCATGACTGGCAGCTCCTGTAAAATAGCGCTCTCTTTCAACAAATGCACTGATCCGCTCTAACGTTTGCTCAATAGTTCTAGCAAGAACACCTACTTCATCATCACCGAATTTACTTGCTTCAATGCGTTTATGATCATCATCTGTGAGCTGTTCTGGGTTTATCTTTTCCACAACTTTAGCAAGTTGTGTCACTGGAGCCACGGCTCTGCGCATCACAATAACTCCCAGCCCAAACCCTAGCAATCCAAGCGCTCCCACTACAGCAGTAATACCAAGTAGCCACCACCAATCTTCAGATGATTCGGCCTCAATACCAGCAACATCGAAAACAATAAACACATTTTCAGAAGAGTTGGCAGACTGAATAACAGCAACATGTAATTCAGCGCTTTCAAACTCGTATACGCCAATTTCAGGGCGAGCTTGCGCCCACATTTTCAAAGGTTCAGGTAAGTTATCGATACCTTCATAGGTTCGAAGATTCGCTGGCATAGTAGGATAGCCTTCAACCGCATGCTCAAGTTGACCGTTAGTACACGATCTTCACTGAGCTTAATTGCGGCAAAAAATGCAAAGCCCCAAACCACACTGAGCATCGCAACACAAACAGCAAAGGCAATGGCAACTCGCTTTCGTAAACTGTACCTATACATAATTATTCTTCATCGGCAAGTCGGTAACCAACTCTATGTATGGTATGAATAAGTGGTTTATTAAAGGGTTTGTCAATGGCTTGCCTAAGTTTATACATATGAGATCGAAGCGCATCACAGTCTGGGTGTTCATCTGCCCACAACAAAGTTTCAAGTGTGTCACGAAGTACGACAGACGGTGACTCTTCCATCAATCGTTGTAGGAGTTTCATACTTATAGGGCTGAGATCGATACGTTTTCCTGCACGGTGTACTGTTAATGTTGAGCGATTTAGGGTTAATTCACCCACCACTAATAGCTTGTCTTTCTTACCAAAGCTCCGTTTGTACAGTGCTTGTAGTCGAGCATGAAGCTCTTGTAATGCAAAGGGCTTAACCAAGTAGTCATCAGCCCCGGCTTCAAATCCATTTAGTTTATCATCGAGCGTATCTCTGGCAGTTAGCATGAGCACAGGTGTTTCAACATCAGCCTCAGTGCGTAACTTTTGGCAAAAGCGCAAACCATCCATGCCCGGGAGCATTAGGTCTAAAACAATCACATCAAACGTATTCGTTTTTGCTAGGTGCATGGCACTGATGCCGTCATAAGCAAAATCTAAAATGAAGCGATGCTTTTCAAGGTATGCGGCAATATTTTCACAAATGTCACGATTGTCTTCTACAATCAATGCTCTAATTGCTGCATCGTCAAGCGCTTGTGCCATGCTAAACTCTCCTTTAATTTTCGCTCCTACCAAGCGTAATCTAACCGCAAGCCAATTAGCGGTTCAGCTTCGCTATCATCTTTAACAACAACACCACGACGGTAGTCAAACTCACTTTCATCATTTGAAGAAGCCGCCGTAACATTAATGACATCAAGAAAAGCTGTCATATCGAACGGGCCGAAAGCCCTGCGATAATCGACACGGACGTTAAATATTCCAGCACCACTTTTACGACCAATATTACGTTCAATGATTTCTTTGGAATAGCGTAACGGTTGTCCATCACCCAATACATTTTCGTGAATTATAAACTCATCATCAGGTAAACCAGAAAGGTACTTGTAACGACCAGCAACTTTCCAACGGTCATTAATTTCCCATGTCAGTCCAATAGTCGCAACATGCTCCCGACTAAATTCAGCACTAACATCACCACGGCCATCTTTGCGATCAACAACTGCATCATTGTAAGAATAGGTAGAAGTCGCGTAAAGACCTTCAAAAATAGTGGCATTAACGACAATGTCTACGCCGTATGACGTTCCATCCCCGATATTGGCAAACGTACCACTCGCTCGGTCCAGGTCAACCACAAGATCATCAAGACTTTGGTAATAAGCCTCCGTTAATATGGACCAATTATTATTCGAAAAGTATTGAAAGCCAATGCTGCTATGAGTGATTTTTTCGTTCTTCAAATCATTCGTTTCATTAGCGGCAATGTCTAAATAGCGTGGTGATTGATGAAAAATCCCTGCCGTGGCAAAGTATTTAACGGAATCGCTTGGCGTCCAGTTAATGTTGAATCGGGGAGAAAACAAGCTTTCGTCAGCAAAACCGTCCTGTTCAAAGCGCAACCCCGTTGCAAAGTTCCAGTTATCAAATTCAAATACTTGATTAACATAGCCAGTATAGTTAATTTCCTTTTGACGTATTGAAGAATCCATATTCTGGGGTGTTAATACAATATAACGCTGTGTTGAGTCAGGTCTAAAGTCATCGTCATCATAAACAAATCGAATCCAATCACCGTCTAAAACCGTGCTGTAATCCAATTCAATTTGAGTGACTCTAGCACCAGCGCTGAACATACCCCATTGATTTTCTATTTCAAAATCACTTCTCCAGCCAAGCTCTTTTTCACCTTCACTAATGGTAATAATATCTTCACGTACTGGAAAATCCGAGGCTGGTGTCCCCTCTGGGACGAGATCAGGAAAAGCTTCACCCTCTGAGCTGACTTTATCACTTTTACGGTAGTACAACTTATTTGTCCAAACCGATGTTTCGCCAACCAATGAACGTAAGGTTACACCATATAAATCACTATCTTGTTCAGCATCTTGAAGAGCAACATCTTCAAAGTTAGGTGATGCAAAGACATGATTCACATCGCGAGTATAATCTTCGTGCGTATCGATTAATAAAACTTCAACAGTATGGTTCTGATTTATCGGTACAACCGATTTTAAGATAATATCTCT
This sequence comes from Pseudoalteromonas sp. T1lg21, assembly GCF_002964625.1. Classification (NCBI taxonomy): domain Bacteria; kingdom Pseudomonadati; phylum Pseudomonadota; class Gammaproteobacteria; order Alteromonadales; family Pseudoalteromonadaceae; genus Pseudoalteromonas; species Pseudoalteromonas sp. T1lg21. The sequence goes on along the minus strand of NZ_PQBX01000061.1, from coordinate 128,719 downwards.
TAAAACTGGGTTTCCTATGTCTAATTCTTCTATTGTTTCAAATAATTGACCAAAGTCTAATCGTCGAGCAGAAAACAGCATAGTGGCGTCTTCGGTTATTCCCATAGGGCCATCATACCCTACTTCATAGCCAGCAAGATCGTAACGAAAGCTTGCTGATGGACTTGGGTTGCCATCGGCAACATCAAGCTTAAGTAATGATGCAGCACGTCCACCATATGCAGGTCCCCAGCCTCCTGGAGAAAATTCTGCACCGCCGATAACGTTTGGCGCAAAAATTGAGAAACGACCACCGCCGCCTACATCTTCTTCTTCTCCAAGTGTTGCATCAAAATGCACCGCCTTATCAAAAGGAAGATCATCCACAAATACCAGATTATCCCTCGGTCCTCGTCCACGAACACTGAAGCTCGCGAATTCACTTGAAGATGCCAAGCCCGGCAAACCATCTAATGACAGTAAAGGGTCTGCACCTCCACCAACAGCACCACGTAATGCCTCTCTGTCCAGATAGGTGTTTGAGCCTGAACCCGCTTTATCTGCTTGTTGTGCTCGTACCTCAATCACCTCAATGATCTGTTCGTTTAGCTCGAACTCTACTTTCATATTCTTGCGGGTAACGACACGAATACTCGGCTCATAAAGTGGAGCAAAGCCATCTTTCTTTAATGTTAACGCGTATAAACCCGGATCAAGCAAGTCAACAACAATGCGCCCTTGTTTATCCGTGGTTAGTGTTTGTATTGAAGCGGTTTCTCGCTTTTTAAGAGTAACTTGTACGTTGGGAAGCGGTCGTTCTGTTTTTTTCGATGTCACGATAATAGTTAGTGCGCCGGGAGCCTCTGCTGCGTAGGAAAACAATGGCACGCTAAAAAGAACTACCCACAAGGCCAGCAGCCACGATAGTTTATCAACTTTCCAGCTCATAATGACGCTCCTATATTCAATAGCCACAACACTCGTTTCAATTGCTTGCTCATATCGTCTTCCTCCACCATTCAAGCGAATTTAATTGATGAGATGATGGGATACTAGCAAAACTAATGTGACTGAAATGTCACCAAAATAAGGGAGTTACTAGAGTGATTTTGAATAATAAATAGCAGGATATTGATAGAGGAAATATTACTTAAACAGTTCGGATGGTTAACAATGATGTGTAATGTCCAAGCTTACATGGTTTGGAGCTTTTATGATCATCAATGTCCGTTCAGCCCCAAAGCCATCCTTAGAGCATTTACGTTAACTCGTTTAGGGGCAGCAACGAGTTGGAATACTAGCCCTGCTTCTTATTGCATTAAATGATAAGTATACAAATAGGAGTAGCGCGCTACTCCTTCATCGCCCTTAAGCCTCGCCTTACATTATCGTTGGCAATACGCTTTTGCATCACCACAATGGAAAAGTATACTTGCGTACAATTCCCTCACTAGTGTTATCAGAGTGAACTCTGACTACACAGACATTGAGTAGTGAGCCTGCAAGGTGTGGCTCGCAGTGAATTTAAAATGTACTAGCTCTTGATAAGTTAACCCTGTCCTCTTCTTGAGTAAGCATTTTTATCTGTCGTTGAAAGTATGTATTTAATTACTACTTTTTCGAGTCAGTTATTAGCTCAGTCTAAATGCCTTCCCCATTCTTCTTTTACCTTACATTCTTAAAATATGAAACCAACGTTTATTTAATAGAAACCTTTATCTATTGCCACTAAAGCATCTATTTTATCAATCAAATAGATTTAATTTATTAGTTAGAGAGTTAAACCGTAACTTGGTAATTTCAATTCTAATTTATCCAACTATAAATGAGGTCACATGTCTATCCGTAACATTTTACTTGGTCTATTTTTCACAGGGTTCATTTCAGCTGCTCATGCACAAGACAATTGTACTGTCGATATAGAAGCTACTAACAATATGACATTTTCTAAGGACGAAATAACCGTACCTGCAACATGCTCAACAATCACTGTTAATTTAAAAAACACTGGGAAATTACCCGCAGCTTTAATGGGACATAATTTGGTTATCTCCAAAAAAGAGAATTTAATAGGGTTAACGAATGACAGCTTTGAAGCTGGTTTTAAGAATAATTATGTAAAGCCTAATGACTCGAGAGCAATTGTGGTTTCGAAGGTTATTGGTGGAGGTGAGTCTACTTCAGTGACTTTTAAAAGCGATTTGTTCAATAAAGAAGATGAATATATCTTTTTCTGCGCATCGCCTGGTCATTGGTCAATAATGCAAGGGAAATTCAAATTAGGACAATAATGAATCTATGACTAAGCCACACTTCAGTGCCTTCATATCTAATTATTTAAAGTATCCACTATATCTAAAATTATCACTGCATTAAGTGAGCTAATGAATTAAAAAAGGAGTAGCACGCTACTCCTTCATTGCCCTCAAGCCTCGCCTTACATTATCGTTGGCAATACGCTTTTGCATCACCACAATGGAAAAGTATATTTGCGTACAATTCCTCACTAGTGTTATCAGAGTGAACTCTGACTACCCAGGCATTGAGTAGTGAGCCAGCAAATAACGACTCATCATTTGAGCTATTTATTTTGAATAGCCCTAATGTCTTTTTGCTTTATCATTTAGTCCAGCTAATAATCGAGATACTTCTGTCAATGCGCTCCAGTCTTTTTGCCCGAGTCCGTTTGCATTTGCTGTGACTAAGTTATCTTTAGCACCTTGGATTGCAGATGGCTTTACGCCACAAGCTGTGAAAGCAGTTTCGAATATTAATGCGTCTTTTAAACCAGCAGTTAGATCGAAACCAACGGTATCAAAATCTCTTAATGCGATCTTTTCAGCATAAGAGCACATAGCTTCATTACCTGCAAAAAACATTTGAATAACAGCTAATAGTTGTCTTTTATTTAACTGGCTTTTTTCGGCAAATGTAAATACTTCACCTAACATTGAGAGCTGTGCCATAACCATATAATTCACACATACTTTCATACCATTCGCTGAGCTTGCCACTGTGCCAACGTTTAGTTGTTTCACTGTATACGACGCTATTATAGGTTTAACGACCTCAATAGCTTTCGGTTCGCCTGCTAGGAAAGTAATAAGTTTGCCTGCAGCTGCAGCATCGGGACGACCAACAACTGGAGCTGCAATATATTGGCATCCAAGTTTCTCATGTTCTAATTTTAGATGTTCTGCAATGGAGGGTTGAATAGTAGTCAAACCAACATGAATTTTATCACTTGTCATAGAAGCAAGCATGCCACCTTCATCGCAACATAACTCGATAATCGATTTGTCATCTAACAAGCTAGTAAAAATGATATCGGATTGCTCAACGAGTTCCCGAATACTACGAGAAACCTTTGCGCCTCTCTCTTGAAATGGCAGCGTTTTAGATATCGTTCTGTTGAAAACCGTTAATTGATATCCTGCTTTTTGAATATTTTCACAGATACCTGCCCCCATTTTACCAAGACCAATAAAACCGACCCTCAGAATTTGTGTTTTCATATTATGTTCACCTTATGCATTATCATGAATGGTGAGCACTTTATATCTATCCAAATTTACAGCCTTAACAAATGTTAACTGTTCACCTATTTTTTGCCCTAATTCGGCTTAGCGACACAGGAGTCATGCCTAAATAAGTCGCTATGTAATGGTGTGGTACTTTATCAAAGATATTAGGCTGAAGGTTGAGTAGCTCTTCATACCTTTGTTTTGGATTATTTTTTATTCGAGAAATGAATAAGGCTTGGTAATGATACAGACGCTCAGAAATGAAGTCATCAACGGCCTGTTGTATATTATTATTACTATTGAGTAAATGAAGTAGCGCTTTTTTAGAAATGACTCGTAAGCGAGTATCTGTAATTGTCTCTATATTATAAAGAGCAGGAAGGCCACGTTTGAGGCTTTCAAAAGAAGTGGCTATATCCCCTTCAAAGAAAAACTGAAAAGTAACATCATGACCATCACCATTAAACCAAGCCCTAACACAACCTTTTTCAATAATAAAAACCGAATCACAGATATCACCTTCATTTAGTAAAGTCTGTTTCTTCTTATAATTGCATACGTGACCAACATGGATAAGCTCTGGAAATTTTAAGACGATTGGAGCGATCATAATGCCTTCTCTCAAAACTAGAAAATAATTATCACAAATTCAGCTTATTAGAAATGTGCATTTCAAACTTATCAAATAAAATTGCCTAAAAACTACTTGCTTGAACCTATAACAGATTGCCTTATGGTCAAACTTGGTACATAAGATAGGTTATAAGGTTTTATATTTTCTTTAGCTTGTACCATATCAAGTACTAAATTTGCTGCGACTTCTGCCATCTCTGTAATTGGGTAGTTTAAAGTAGTAAGTTTTGGACGGGAGTATTTAGCAATATCAGTATCGTCAAAGCCAATTACTGATACATCTTTTGGCACATCAACACCAAAGTCTTGTAGGGATGACATTGCTCCACAAGCAACCGCATCGTTATAGGCAATAACCGCGGAAAACTCTATCCCCTTTGCAATAAACTGCTGTATTGCAGCTTCACCGCCATCATAATTTGGATTAACATATACAGTTCTTTCAGGGTCAAATGTCAACCCTTGCTTTGCTAACTCAGTTTTTATGCCAGCCTCTCGATCTATAGAGTCCTCGATATGCTGATTACTGTTAATGAAGACCAAATTACGATGACCTTTGCTTAAGATATAACGCGTCATCATAACGCCACCGATCTTGTTATCAAGCCAGATGCATTGCTGAGGTACTTGTGGTATGAACCGGTTTATAAAAACCATAGGAGCTTCTTTACTTAGATCAACAAGTACATCATCAGATAAAAATTTACTGTGAACAACTAATGACTGGCAGCGCTGCTCAAGTAACAACTCAATCGCTTTTAATTCTGTTTCTGCTTGCCAAGCACCTGTACTTACTAGTAGCGTTGCATCTCTTTTTCTTGCTACGCTTTCTACACCTTTTGCCAAACAAGAAAAAAAAGCTCCATGCCAATCAGCAATAACTAGACCTAATGAGTTTGCTTGGTTAGATTTCAAAGCTCTTGCATTTGCATTAGGTCGGTAGCCTAACTCTGCAACTGATTTTAAAATTTTTTCTCGTGTTTTAGGGGCAACACTCCCCGTATTATTAATAACTCGAGAAACGGATGCTATGGACACGTTTGCTGCGTTCGCAATATCTTTGATAGTAGCCATTAAGCCAAACACTTTCCTAACTTTATTCTATTATATGGATCTAAACCTCTTCCGTATATGATTTACGGAAGAGGTTACTTAACTACTCGCAATACTTGAAAGGCTCTGAGTTAGGCTTACCTACTTGAGGCCACCCCTCATCGTCCCAATTCAAATTATTAATACCTAAAACCGGGGTTTCATCAGGATAGTAGTGATAGCTAAACACTTCACGGTTACATGTTTTAGTAATAGCAATATGACCTGGACCGTGTCTCCCTTCTGTCGTAGCAAAGAAAAGGCGATCCCCTTTAAAAGGGCCTGTAATTTTCTTTGAGCGCGCTACATAAATAGTGTAATCGCTATCAGTACCAAAACAACAGCCGCCTTCATTCCAGAACAAGTAATAATACCCATCTCTGTAATGAATATATGCTCCCTCTTTTATACCTTGCTTTAAAGGGTACCCTTGTTGAATAACACCCTGATAACCAGCTTCGGTTTTAATAGGTAAGCCTGTTTCATTGTCGAGTCTAGTTACAAAAATCTGATCACGCTTAGGATCTTTACCATAACCAGACCCCCAAACTAACCATAAATCACCATTCTCATCCACCACAGGTCCAGCATCAATAGCGGAAAACTGAATCGTTTCACTATTCCTTGGGTTATGTGCGACTAAACCTCGATCAACCCAATTATAATTGGCTGAATTATGATCCAGTGTTGTATTAGATAGCAGTCCCATCAAACAAGGAGCGCCCGCTCCTTTACCGCATACCGAATAATAATATAAATATTGATTATTGAAGAAAATAATATCAGGAGCCCAAAGACCTTGATTCTCATTTGGAATATAGTCTTTTACCCAAGCCGGAAAGCCGTTTTCTAAAGGTGAAGTCTCATTTTGCCAAGTTATTCCATCTTTGGAGGACTTTGCATACTCATAACGAGTGCTATAGATATACCAACGCCCATCAGAAAACAACATGCGTGAAGGATCATGAGATACATTATTACCTTTGGTGAAATCAGCCCACTCATCTTTACTAGCTTCAATACCTGAAATAGAGCTTGCTATATTAGCTTGTTCAGCAACTAGTCTTGCTGAGCGGTCAAACAGAGGCGAAATAATAAATCCAAAATGATAGTCCTTTGCAGGTAGAAGAAACTCTGAATGGGCTTTAGCCCCCCAACTATCATCACCTCCTAAACCACTTTGTTTGTAATCTATAGATAACTCTGTCAAGGGTCGTTTTGGTATATCAATATAGTGAAGTTGTTTTTTTGTTAGACCTGCATCAAAATCTGAAATAACTTGATGACGTGCAGTAAACTCCATAACTGGTAGGCCTTGAAATTTCAAACCTTCCCCTACTTTATCAGTAATAGAAAACCAGCGAGTATCAGTTCGGTTACCGTTCTCTTGTGGTCTAATATAACTAAATCCAAGGTCAGCAACCTCTCCTGTATATAAACCAATGAATTGTGATGTTTTACGGTCACTATAGTTTTCGAAAGGACCCCTTCCATAATAAGTTACGTGATCAAACTCTTTAGGCATTTGCATCAAGCTACCTACTCGAGGTAACTCACTAATAGAATCATCTAAACCAGATAGATTTATATTTATATCAACCTTGATTTCGCCAACGCTGTTTATTTGATAACGGATTTTGGCATTTCGATCTATAGGGTTTAAAGAAATGCTTTGTTCTAAGATCACCTGTTCTTCTGATTGAAAAACGACCTTAGCACCTAGACTAACCTGTTGATTTGTAACTACACTCCATATTTTTGCTCTACTTTGAAAGCTACTTCCAAAATCGTTATCGGTTGGTGCCCGCCAGAAATTTAATTTCAAAGGCGCTAGGATCATTTCTTTGTCATTCAATAAGTAGCTAGTTAAATAACCTTCGCTATCAAAGTTAATTAGGGCATTACCAGCTATTACTCTCATATTTTCATTAAATTGCTCAAGCTTGATAGCATCCCTATGCTCTAATTTCAGTGATACTGTGGGTCTGCTTTGAACCAAGTGCTGTGATTTAGCTAACACCTCCCCCTTATCAATTAACTCAGAAGCGTGCTTATTTTTTACATAAAATTCAATAAAGTACTCTAATTCGGGATTTAAATCTGTGAATTCACTCTTAAGGTCAAAAATTACTTCTTCTTGTGGCTCAAGGTTCACTTTTAGAATACCAACTTTTACTTCCTTCCCCTCTGCAACTAAGCGCCAATTGAACTGAAGTGTATCGGTGTTCTTAAAAAAGTACTCATTAAATATTTTAAATTTACCTTCTCCAAGTGATGAAAAATGAATATCTTGATATACTTTCTTCACCTCGTACAATGCAGGGTGTGGTGTACGATCGGGGTTTACTAAGCCGTTTAGACAAAAGTTTCCATCGTTATATACTCCTGCGGGTTCAAAGTCACCTCCATATGCCCAAAATTCCTTTCCTTGCTTATTAGTTTTTATCAGACCTTGGTCAACCCAATCCCAAATAAACCCACCTTGAAACTGCCTTTCACGACGTATAACTTGCCAGCTTTTTTCCATATTCCCGGTACTATTACCCATAGCGTGGGCATACTCAATCCAAATAAAAGGCCGTTTTGGTTTACTATCAAGATATTTTTGAACTTCTTCTAGTGGAGCATACATCCAACTATAAATATCTGTGTGCCACTGATGAAAGTCAGTAGGATGACGCTCAGCGCGTTCATATTGTACCAACCTTGAGCTATCTCTTTGTTTTACCCATTTATACCCATTTATAAAAGCAGGTCCATCACCGGCTTCATTTCCTAACGACCAAAAAATGATTGATGGATGGTTTTTATCACGTTCAACCATTCGCTCAATTCTATCTTGGTGCATTGCTTCAAATTCGGGCATATTCGCAGGTGTTTTATCTGATTCATAACCAAAACCATGCGTTTCAATGTTTGCTTCATCAATAACATACAAACCATATTTATCAGCTAACTTGTAAAAATATGGGTCATTAGGATAATGAGAAGTCCTCACGGCATTTATATTATTTTGTTTGAAAAGCTGAACGTCTTTTAGCATTGACTGTTTGCTCACAACATGTGCTTCACGTTCATCATGCTCATGCCGGTTTACCCCTTTAAAAAGCACAGCTTTACCATTAACTAAAACTTGCCCTTTTTTCAGTTCTACTTTTCTAAAACCGACCTTACTTCCAACATATTGAGTTTCTGGTTGTGTGTTTGATTCAAGATTTAAGACTAAAGAATAAAGCTCTGGTATTTCTGCGCTCCATTTGCCAACATTGGAGACATAAAATTTGGTTTTGATAGACAAAGAGTGCTGCAATTTATCAGGTAAAGGCAGCACTTTTTTTTCAATGATTTGCTCATTTTCATCAAATAAAGTTGCGACTAAAGATACTGTCTTCGTTTCGTGGAGATTTGGGTTACTAATATCGACTGACAGATCTAACACACCATCGAGATAATTATTTTCAAGCGTTGTCTTTGCGAAAAAGTCTTGAATACTTATAGGTGAAGTTTGGTATATGTAAACATCTCTCTCTATGCCACTCACCCGCCAAAAATCTTGATCTTCTAAATAACTACCATCACTGTATCTTAAAACCTTAAGAGCGATAGTATTCTCACCCTCTTTTATTTCATTTGTGATATCAAACTCAGAAGGTGTTTTACTTCCTTCGCTATACCCCAGATACTGACCATTTAGCCAAACATAATATGCAGAGTTAACACCCGCAAAGTGTAAAATATATCGCATACTAGATTTGGCTTTATTATAATTAAATACTTTATAGTAAGCCCCTGTAGGATTCTCTTTAACAGGAACTAAACGGGGAGTAATTGGAAATGGGTATTTAACATTTGTATATACAGGGTAATCAAAACCATGCATTTGCCAATTTGCAGGAACGGGCATTTTTGACCAATTCTGTCGATCAAAGTTTTTATCCTGAAAGTTTTTAGGGACACTCTCAGGATTTGGGTAAAGTTCAAATTGCCAATTCCCGTTCAGCAAATAATAATATACTGACTTTTCAGGTTCATCTGACAGCACATTTTCAGCTGTCTTATAAGGAATAAAGCTAGCTTTGGGTTTTAAAGTGTTTACCTTGAAAATCGATAAATCTTGCCATTCTTGATTCTCAACAGAAACAGAAACAGATCCTACTTCGCGCATTTTTTTTTCTGAACAACCTAATAATATAAAGACAGAAAGCACAGCAAAGAACAAGAAATAGTTATACCCATTAAATATTTTACGGGAATAACTCATAGGGCTTTGCCTCTCGGTGAAATTGAGTTACAAGAATTGCCGTTTAGGCGCGCGACTAACCTTGGAGATGCCCAACTTTTCCAATCTGGCTTTAATAGACCATATGCTTCAACTTCTCCTTCAATCCTGTTATATCCCATTAATTGAGTACCATTTAGAGGCCAATAAGCCCAACTAACAGATGAGCCTTCTTCAAGATCACAAAGGTAGTTTACAAATGCTGTTAAGAACTGGTAACGATTTTCTGGACAGGGCTTATTATCAGCTCCTAATTGAGTGCATCCCCCCCACTCACTCAAATATAACGGAGCTGTATAAGGTTTATTTGGCTCAAGAACAAACCCCCATCGTTTATATGCTGACGATGCAAATCTTTGCGGATCATGTAAATCTTCTTCTTCATGATTCCAAACATAGTCATGAGCCACATAGACTAATTTATTTTTTGACTTAAGCTTAATTGGCTGCTCTTTTACTTCTTCAAGATCAACTTGCCAGCGGAGGCCACCTACCATGATTAGTAAATTTGCATTGTTCTCTAAAATTAAATTACCTGCTTTAGTGGCGGCTGCTTTCCAATCGGTTTCGACCTCTCCCGTACCCCAAGTTGGCGTTAAATCAATAGTAGGATCAGGTCGTATCTCATTTCTTAGCTCTGCGGCAACGACATTTGGCACTTCTTTATAGCGATTGACTAATTTTACCCAGTGTTCGAAAAAAATATTTTGTGGATATTCCTTTGAATACCAAAGACCATCACCTTGATCTGCATCACAACACCAGTCAGCTCGACTTCTATGATTATCTAAAATTATCATTAAGCCCGCTTTTCCAGCTTCTTCAATGATATAGTCAAAAATCTCGAGGGCTGTTTTTCCTTGTAAATGAGGATTTGCTGATAACAATCTATCCTTTATAACTGGGTTTTTTGCTACCATCTCATTTGACCACGGCAAACGAATAGAATTGAAACCAGCATCTTTTATCTGGTATATCAAGGATGATACAGGTCGTAAATCTAGACCGCCTGGGGTAAATGCCTCAGACTCCCCACCAAACCAATTTACACTTCTGAGGGTAACTTTGCAGTTCTTAGTATCTACAATATACTGCTGTTGAGTGGAAAGTGGATAGCTGACTTTCTCACACTCAGCATTAGAGTAAAATGATATTGATAAAAATATAAAACTGAATAAAAAGTTGTATTTTGACATATATATTCCTTATTAATGTTGTTCATTTTTCAGAAGAGATATGGGAGTAACCCCCTTCGTTGAAGGAATGACATGCTTGATCGTGCCGTCACTATTAAACTTCAAAGACTCAATACTCACCTCTCTGTGGTAACCTGCTGCACGACCCATTTTTATTCCATTCGGACGCACAAATCGATGATAAATGATGAACCAATTATCAGTATCAGGCTGCTGAATAACTGAATTATGTCCCGTTGCAAACAACCCTTTTTGAGGATCCTGTTCAAGAATTAAATTCTCCTTCGGAATAAACAAAGGGCCTGTAGGTGACTGAGCAGTGGCATATCGAAGTCTATACTCAGGATCTCTCGTGTCATTTTCTGACCAGATAAAATAGTAAGTACCATCTCGGTAAAAGACCTCAGTGGCCTCTCTATATGTTGAATCAGGGGTTAATAATTTTTCAGAGCCTGCTTTGATGCTCATCATATCCTCACCTAACTCAGCAACAGCCATGTACCCATTTCCCCAATACAAATAATGTTTTCCAGAAACTGGATCAGTAAAAATATCCGGATCAATTTGCTGACCAAAACTTGCACCAGGGGGAAACTTATCAATTAAAGGCTTGCCTAAATCAATAAACGGACCTGTTGGATTTGATGAAGTAGCTACACCAATCTTCTGGGCTGCGGAAAAGTAATAAAAGTATTTATACTCACCATCAATGAGGACCTCAGTTGCAGCAGGAGCCCAAGCTTTGTTGTCAGCCCAAACTACATCTTTTTTTAAATCTAAAATAACTCCTTCATTTTCCCAGTTAACTAAATCACTACTTGAAAAAGCTTCAAAATAAGTACCGCTCCAACTGGTGAAACCATCACTGGTAGGGTACATATAAAATTTATTATCTCTTTTGGAATATATAATTTCGGGATCAGCATAGTACCCTTCAAGTACTGGGTTATTGTTAATAGCAACATTTACAAGATACTCTTCTGTAGATTGACCAGAGCTAACTAGGTAACGAATTGAACCTTTCGTAAAGTCTTGTATTCCATTTGGAGAAATGTTGGCCCCGGGACTAACTATTAACTTAGGGTCGTATTTAGATAGATCTGTGCCACTTTTAACCGGTAAGAAAACAGATTTATCTTCAGTGTTAACAGTAATATTTAAGCTTTTTACAGCATCACTTTTCGAAGAAACTATTCCAGTATTACTGTATCCCCACGTCTTTATCAGTTTATCTATCTCAGACTTAGTGACGGGAATAACTGATCCATGGCGGGGTTTAAAATTCATCGACACATTATTTTTGAGGGTATGAAATGATTTTAAGTCTGTACTTTGCGCAAACTTATAGTTACCTTGAGTGTAAACGTCATACATTAACAAGTATTCATTACTATCAAAAAGCTTATATACGGCACTGCCTTCAACTGGATTAGTTTCGTGATCAACTCTGTTCTCACCAACTAATTTATAGCCTTGAGTCAACGAATCAGATATTGCTAGCTTTATTCCTGAGTTAACATCTTCGGACTTATGAAATAAATAATACTGATCTTCAAATTTAACAATATCGGGGTCAATTGACGCCTTACTTTTCGCCCATTCAGGGGGATAATAAAGCTGTTTTGGTTCTGAAGTTAATCTACTGAAATCATCATTTGCATATGAGTAGTATATAATGTCAGGGCCTTGCTGCTGGCGCATACTAAAGTAAATCATGTATTTTCCTGACTTTTCGTCGAAAATAGTTTGAGGCGCCCATACCCGATTAACATTTGAAAACTTTTCAGGGAATGCTTTAGGAATATCAATCGTAGTATGTGTCCAGTTTATTAAATCGGGAGACTTTAATAACACAATACCTGTATTTTCCCACCCCATAGACTCTACTTGTAAATCTGTAAGTACCATTAAAAAGGAGTTATCTTCAGCTCTGAGGATGTGAGGGTCTCTGACACCACCCGAGGAACTAATTAAAGATGAGTTAAGCACTGGGCTATTATTATTGAGTGCTTCAAAGTTAAATCCATCTGCACTTAATGCAAAATAGACTTGCTCCTCATTAACTTTATTCCCTGTAAAATAGGTAAACAAATAGCCACTGTATTGTGTGTTGTTGTCCCCTCTATCATCTGTAATGCTTTTACTACAAGAAATCAAAAGTAAACAGCTCAAAGATAAAATTGTATTCAAATAAAATCGATGCATGTGTGTTCTCATTTATTAAAGCAATGCAAGAAACTCTATATTTCATAACAGAGTTTTAACTTTTTAAAATGTACACTATGAAACACATGAATGTAAACGTTTACACAAATATTTGTATTACAATTTGGTAACCTATTGTTTTTTAAAATAGATTAAATAAGAAAAACTTTCAAAAGCTAAGGGGTTTACATTAAAAAAGGAGTAGCACGCTACTCCTTCATTGCCCTTAAGCCTCGCCTTACATTATCGTTGGCAATACGCTTTTGCATTACCACAATGGAAAAGTATATTTGCGTACAATTCCCTCACTAGTATTATCAGAGTGAACTCTGACTACCCAGACATTGAGTAGTGAGCCGGCAAATAACGGCTCGTGGCGTATTTCGTGAGTTATGATTAGGCCGCTATTTTTAAATGCAAAAATAGCCTTCTTTATCCTATGAATGCGTTTTTTTGATTTGCGATATGGTCTCTTTTATAGAGTTTTGAGTACGCTCATTATTAAGCTCTGGCTCGAACTCACGCTCAATTTTTTCTTTAAAGTCATCATCGAAGTCATTCTCTAATTCCGTATCGAATAAATCATCAAAGCGCTCAGGGGTTTCGTTGCAAGGTTGGTCATCGTAATCCAAATAATCAAAGGTGCCCTCCTGAATATCTTTGAGCAGAAACACCATCATTTTATACAACAACACTTTTACACTACGATAGTTCAGTTGCTTATTGGCATAAACATCTGGCTCGACAATTGACCAAAGCCCCTCAAAATCAGGGTTTTCTTTGTTTAACATTAAATGGTTAATTTTATGGTCGTTTTTGAGAATGATACTGCGGATTGAGTCAACTAAAGTTAGAAGATCCTGCGTTGATATATATCTGAACATAGATATGCTCCTTTATTTTTATATGGGTTTGAAACCACTGTTACGGCTTTTAACTAAAAAGGAACGAGGAAGGGGAAATATTAAGAAAGCGAACCCGAAGGTTCGCCAGTTTTAACTTTTTTCGATGATTTCTAACCAGCTCTCTTCAGCGTGACTGAAGAAAGTTGTTGGTTTTATTAAAAATATCGCTTCGAACTCCGCTGAAAATAAATGACAGAATTCTTTTATTTGCTCAATGTACAGAAGCAAAAAAGCATACATTTCTACACCATCTAAATAGCGCCCTGAAAAATCAGGATTATCATCAAAAAGCTGCTTTGAGATGCTTATACCCAATACACTGCCTACCCTATCTCTGTGCATATAAATGTAATGGCTAAAACTAAGCTCGATTGAGTCACTTGTAGACGCTTCGTCAACATCTGCTAAAAGTAGAATTGTTGAATTGTCATCCCAAGGTGATTTACTCGCGCGTTGATACTCTCTGATAAATTGTGATTTTGATGTACTCATGAATTTCCTAGTTAGTGTTTGACCTAACACTAACTAGGATTTCTTTATGGTATTTTTGAACTCACACCATATAAGACAACTATGAAAATTTACACAAGCCTTCAAATTCTTTGTTTATGAATTATAAAAATTTAATATTAGACCAATGTTGATAATCAAGAGTTTAAAAAGCAATGCAGTTGAGGAGTTTTTATGAGCGAACTATCTAGTAAGTACACACAACAAAAGAAATCGCCGGAATGGAAGGTACCACAGAAGAGTATTTAAGAAAGTTAGTTGCAAAGGTCAAATTTTTTAAACCGAGCCGAGTCAGCAAACCACAACGATGGTTAGATTCAATTTTTGATAGCTACCATAAAAGCAGTAACTAGATAGGTCTTGATCAGAGAGCTTAGTATAATGATAAAGCTCTATTATTAACAAAGAAGACCTAAAACATAATCATTTGCTTTAGGTCTTAAATTAATTTAGAACAAATCTAAAATGCAAGTCACTGATTGAAAACAGCCCCTCAAGACAAACATAAAAAACTGAATTTTAGTGGTTTTCCTGAAAATCAGAATAGCTTAAGTTTGTATTTATACCTATTCGCTTCAGATTATTTGGATTAAAAGACTCAATTGCATTGATATTATGAATATAAATATTTAGCGCTTTTGGCCCTTTCCAATTAAGAGTAATGTTAGAATCTTCTGGAGCACCTCTGAAAGTAAGTACCCTTACACTATCATCTTTACTAGATAAGTCCTTAACTCTAACAAACCCAAAAAAGTCGGTTGTTGCTCCGCCGCAATCCCCAATTACTATTTCAGCCTTGAAAGAGCCGTCTATAGAGCTCTTTGTACTATAGATTTCTTCATTACAACTACTGTCGAACTGTTTAAAAATAACCCATGATAGCAATAATAGGATTAAGCTTACCCAAAGAACAAAAGAAGTAACTTGATAAATTTTCTTAAATAAATTCAAAAGACACCTACAAATAATTTTTAATTATGACGACAACCCCAAAGGTGTCGTCAACTGATTTAGTTCATTCTTCTTGGTAAGTCTATAATAGCTGTTCTCATACAGGCGTAGCATGTTCCCGGACCAAAATAGTCATAACCACCTAGTCCCCAACCTCCATTAATATCACCCGGGATACCTACTCCACCAAAGCTTGAGCTAGGTGCAGTTGTAGTGTTATCACTATTTTCATCATCTTCACAAGAATTGCTTTTTTTTGCAGCATTAGGATCATTCTTTCTAACCTCATTGTAATCCCAGCCACTTGAGATTTGAGGTGGGTCATCAGGGTTGTCACCTTGTGCAGTAACAGCAGCCCAAGCTGCCTTAGTAATCATTTCACTGAAGTCAATAACGTCTTTTTCTGTTTTTGAGAAGTTTTGATACTGTTGCACTACTGCTGCAGCTCTTAAAGCTTCTCCTTTAGAATAACCTAATTCATTGCTTGCAGCACCATAAAACCAATTTCCAAAATCAGCAGAACCTTTCATTGTATCGCTATGTTTGAAATCATAAGGCTGGAAAGGCGCAAAACTTTGTATCATAACAGTCGCTTTAGCTACTTCCTTTGCAATAACTAAGCTAGCCGCATTTCCAGAAGGATCCGTTCTCAAGTCTGCAGCCAACTTAAGAGCATCTGCCACTTTCCCAAGCCTTGACAAGTGTTGGTTTATGTTAAAATTATCAGGTATTCCTTCAGGTGGGTTTTCACCTGATTGACAAGCAGACTCAGACGCAGCCATTGTAGAAAAAACTGGAAAATTAATGCTTCTAGGGTTGACACAGTGCGGACACTCGACAACTGGAGGAGGAGTTGGGCCACTATCAGCTTTTCCGTGATCAATTTCAATCAGTACAGAATCAATACCCATTGCAGATCTTACACTGATGTTTAACACCTTATTCGAGGTTAAGTAATTCGTAGGTTTAATATTTAAACCTACTTTAGAAGAAGTATATTGGTGAATAATTGCATTTGCGCCAGTTGATTGAGAAGTTCTTTCTTCCAACACATTATTCGTTGCACTTGAATTAGCTTCAAATAAGCTAATTTTTTGCCTTTGGTAGTTATTTGAGAAAGCATAAACTTCTAGAGTTTTTGCTTCACTAGTCTTCTCAATTATAAAACAATTAAAAAAGTTTGAGCTTTTTTTTAGTGGGATTGAGGTACTTTGATCTTTACTCAAAACCAAGCATTCAGAAGTTTGAGATGAAGAGTTAAAACTAATTAGAGATAATAAACTTACAAAAGTTAGTAAGTACTTTTTCATAAATATATCCTTATTTAAAACTGAGCAGCAACTTCGCGCTCGAACCCATTATCTGGACATTTGTATTACAATTAAATAGGACGTATTTCGTATTTCTGGTTTTTTATATCAACCAAATGAACTTTTGTCTTAATCAGGATTATCATCAAAGAGCTGCTTTGAGATGCTTATACCCAATACACTACCTACCCTATCTCTGTGCATATAAATGTAATGGCTAAAACTAAGCTCGATTGAGTCGCTTGTAGACGCTTCATCAACATCTGCTAATAGCAGAATCGTTGAATTGTCATCCCAAGGTGATTTACTCGCGCGTTGATACTCTCTGATGAATTGTGATTTTGATGTACTCATGAGTTTCCTAGTTAGTGTTTGACCTAACACTAACTAGGCTTATGTGATGGTAACGAATAGTAAGTAGCAGAGGTAAGTTTCATCTCTGTGTTACGCATTTATCATTCTGTGTTACGAACTAATAGCGCAGTGTTACGTAGTAATTTAAGTGAAAATCAAGGAGGGAAAGCGTATGAAAAAATGCATAAAATTGATAAAAAAGTCGATTTAGTTAATACAATTTGCTTTTCCATCAAACTTAGTTAATACTTAACTTTGTTGTTGATTTGTCAAAAATCACCAACACAAAAAAGAACACAGCAAAATTCAACTATTTGTTTTTCCTCATTAAATTCTGGCACCTAGTACTTATCACAGTTAATACATTTGTTATTGATGAGTAATGCCATGACACACCTTTAAGCACGATGATGGAGTATTGCCTTTAAAAGCTAATCTAGATTTCAAAAAGCAGCGAAAATTGCAGCCGCGTAATATAGATTGCTGCGAATGAAGTTTCTTTGATCTAGATCAAGTTTAAAAGTAGTTAAGATCCTTCGAGAGCGATATTTCAGTAGTAATGGAGTGGGATTATCTACCGAACCAAGCTATGTGATGAGATAAGTGAGAGGTTTTATGATGACTAAGTGGGTGTTCGTATGTGTAGTAGTCATAAGAGCATTGCTTATAACTAGATATAAATAAGTTAGAGTGTTTATTCGGTAGCTCTCTTTTTCGCAGCTGCCAACGCAATAAAACAGCTACCGCATTGCGCCTTAAATACAATTTTTACTGCAAACTAAAAATGCCCGCGGTGGCGGTCGTCTTGAAGCGTTTGTTATAACTATATTCCAAACTGTGTGCCTAAATTACTTTATACAAGCCACGTTTTATACGCTCAAAGATGGCGCTATCAGTCTTTGCACATTCACACGCCCCTATACAAGTATGGTTAATACAGTGATCAGAGGGATGAATCCATCTTTCATCAAATGATGGCATTTTTAGTTTGATGATCGATTTGATTTCCTTTGTAGTTAACTCAGAACCACGAAACTCTACAAAACATTCCCTAATTTTACCATGATGTCGGGCAAAACTTCCCATGGCGAATATTTCCCTTTAATTATAAAACCGTAATATATGGCGTAAAAATCTTGGCTATAAATAGCGAAAAGTGAGCACAAACCAAGCTTTAGACGTCAATTCATTAATGTATTTATTATGTATTCTCAGCTAACCAGTTACAATTCTATGTTTTTGTTTGATTGGTTCAGTTGATGACCAACCCATTTCTTCAGCAACCAGCTTGGCAAGTGACCTAATTTCTTCCCAATTAGGATCGTCAAATAAAGCACTACTTTCAAGATACATGGCTGAGAATTGCGCACCTGAATGCTGATTAATAAAAACATCTAACGCCTCAATAGATGCTGCTTGTTTAGGTGTTAAATCACTAACTTTCAAGTCGTCTAAGCATTCACCAAACTCAAGCACCAACTCATCACCAATAGCCGCGAAACTTGGATATAGTTCCTCTTGGACTTTTGCTGATGCAGCAAGTGCCATAATCGAATTTTTCAGGTTATCCATATTTCTACCGGAGTACATAACACCTCACTTAGGGACACAAATGAGTGACTAAAGCGGTTGTTTAATAACCATTTACTCTGCACTATCTCTCAAGGTTTTCGGAATATAGCGAATTAATTGTTCAGAACTTTGAATAGTTAAACGCTGCTTTGGGAACTCATGTAGTTGAATATTTAAGTACTCAGTTTTTGAAACTGGTTTAGCCATACGCTTGAGAAAGCCCGGAGTATTTTCTGAAAACAAACCACTTTCTAATGTAACAGCCGAGATTTCTTGCCAGGGAATAAACAGGTTTTTATGACCAAACTTAAAGGGAAAAAGCACTCTTAAATAAAGCCCCCTGTTATTTGCTGCAACCTTTAAGATTCCGTTATGTCGTATTTTACCAATATACCCACTTCCAATTCGGAAGCTTTCTTCTAAACCCCAGTCATTATTTTTTCTGTATCTTTTAGCTAAGTTTTGCCAGCCACTTTCTTTTCCTAGTCCATAACAAACTCCAAACCAACCAACTACAAAAACAACATAAAACCAGTTTGAAGTGAGAAAAGACAATAAAACTGTCTGAAAGTAGATCACATACTCTTGAGCTAAAAGAGGTATTTCACCTCCACTACCCACGTAGATAAATAGAACAAAAAACGAAAGGAAAGAAATAGTCCAAATCAATCCAATAAACTTAAAAACAATCTTCATACTTTCCTTGTGTCCTAATCAGCTTGCGGGCGGCATAATTTTTTTGTTAAGTACGTGTTTAGTACAACCTATCAAATTTCATTACTCTGTAAAACTCACCAGTACTAGAGCATTTATAGTTGCTACCATTTAACCCCCCGCCTTTGACCTTTACGAGAGTTTTGTCTTCGAAATAACACGTATTCAAAGTGGACGTGAATATAGCCTCACCTCTGAAATGATTAAAACCACCATAAATGGAAGCACCATTTTCAGTCATCTGTGATATTGCAGTTATAAACTTTAATTTTCGAGACAAGTGCAGAAATCTTCCATAAGTATCAACGCACCGATAAGGGGCTAAAAATTGTTTGCTAAATGTTGAGGAGCCAAAACAGCAAACTGTTTTTTGTCCTTTTTTATTAGATTGTTGGGGCTACTTTTACCCAAATGGTGATTTAAAGCAACCACGTTTATACTCTTGAATTGTTATATCAGCACTAAAGAGACTTTAAGGCTTAATTTAGCTTCGCTTACTAACTCTTCTGAAAGAGCCAAGAATCTGAAGCTGATATTTAGTTCAATGTCTGCGTCCATTTGATCTGTCCTTAGATGCATAAGAGTTTAACAATGCGAGTTACATATTTTTCTGCTTATTCGGAATACGAAAAGGCTACAGCAATACGCAGCTTTAATTTGTTATACAACTTCCAACCACAAATCAATATTGAATTCCTTTAGGTGTTTTTTAATTGCACCTATTAGATTAATAATTTCTTGTTCAGGCATTACTTGGGCTTTGATATAAATATCGCTATTACCCTGACCATACTTGGATATCCACTCATCGGAGAAGATGGTATCCGTATAACTTT
Source organism: Pseudoalteromonas sp. T1lg21 (assembly GCF_002964625.1). Lineage (NCBI taxonomy): Bacteria > Pseudomonadati > Pseudomonadota > Gammaproteobacteria > Alteromonadales > Pseudoalteromonadaceae > Pseudoalteromonas > Pseudoalteromonas sp. T1lg21. The sequence goes on along the minus strand of NZ_PQBX01000061.1, from coordinate 108,659 downwards.
GAATCTTAGTTTTCAGAAGTTGTTCGTGATACTCACAATCCCTTAGTGCACTTGACAATACAATAACCAAATCGACACCACCATCTTTTCTTTCTCCAACGATATCGATTTTATCTAAGTTCTCAATAGGGTCATCCATGTTCAGATTCCTTAAGTTACGTGATATTCAAGTCTTTGTGACATGCGGTTTGTCAGGCAAGAGCAAAGCAACTGGTTTTGTCAGCGTTTTTGATTTGCCTTGCTATATGCAAGTGACACAAATTTCAATATGTCATCTAACAATATTAGTATTGCAAAGCTAATTAATAAAACAATTAGATAGTACAAATTATAAGGTGACCAACTAACAAGTAGTGTGACTTTATCACTATCTGATAAACACGACTCTAAGATGCCATTTAAGCAGCGTTTTTGAGCTAAAATGAACTGCTCACTACTTCTATATGACATTCCAAACATAGTACTTGTGTAGCCTAATATGCCAAACAAGAGTCCTTTAAAATCCTTTTATACATTTTAATAGACACCCTAAACCATCATGTTCATTTAATTTTTTAGTGTGCTCATCGCACATATTTCTGCCAATACCACGCTCATTTATCTATCTTATATAGTTCTAACAAAGTTTCTAAGGCATTGCTATCAAAAAGAAAACCTAACAAAATACAAGTATCGTCTTTAAGCAATGACTATCTAGCTGCTCTTCGGCTCTAGCTCATTGCAGCCCTGCTTCGAGTCAGTCGGATCTGGACTAGCGCTTTCTGCTCAAGATTGCTACCGTAAATAGTCTAAGGGCGGTTGTGAGTGAACAACGAGCATATAACATAACCGCTCGATGTCAGCATTGGTTGTTTTGAAGTCATATCTGCCAATCAAATAAAGGTGTATTATTACTCTCATAATTGATTACTAATTAGAGCGTCATGCTTAAAGTTATTTGTTTGCATATGATGGAATGGAATTGGTTATTAATAGTACATTAAGATGAATGGGTACAAAGAGAGGTTAAAAACCAGGACGTTAACTCAGAACTCCAAACTTTGTTTTAAACAATACTTTCACACCAATATCGTTCCGTTACCTATCGCCCTAGGGTGATTTACTCGCGCGTTGATACTCTCTGATAAATTGTGATTTTGATGTACTCATGAGTTTCCTAGTTAGTCTTTGACCTAACACTAACTAGGATTGCGAGTTGGTAATTATCTAAAAGAGGCTAATTGAGGACATATACTTTGAATTAGAGTAGTAGCTAAATACCTTTAAGAATTTGTATAAAACAGCTAGCAGTTCCAATCCAATTTGTAATAAAAAACCCAACACTTCGATAGTATTGGGTTTATTCATTTATAACGCTCTACTTCAAGTTTGAGTTAACGGCTAAACCAAACCGCAAAACCAAATTGAGCAATAGCAAAAATGATATGCGCAACAATAATGTAGGCATAGGTCTGAAATTTATTCGGAATTAAACGCGCAAAAAAACCACCACCTAATCCAGGCATGAGTATACCTAGACCTGCGAGAGTACTTAAAATTACACCGACTATAACAGTAGGCATTACCGTTGGGTTTTCGATAAAACCAACACCATAAATAAGCAGAATAAGAGCTGCATATGCAATACCGACTAAGTAATGAAATACCCAACCAGTCGCTTTTTCAATCAAAGATGGTGCATTTTTGTTGCTCTGGTCTAAAACAAAATTACCAGATGTGATACCGATTAACCAACGTCCAACAATGCCCCAGTCAGTCGGCGGGATCTTTGTAATCGTTTTAACTAGAACACCCCAGACATCTAAAGCAATTGTTGAACCTACACCAACAATTAAACAAAAAAGTATAATATTTTCCATACATCTCCACTTATAGGCAAAGTTATTAATAGCTAACAAATTATGGATCGATTATTCCATAATATCTAGCATTAAAATTGAATGTTGCTCTAAAATAGAAACAGTAAAGACTCAGAAATGGTAGAAATTGTTTACATTGAAATTACTGCCAATTAGAAAGTAAGAGACCAACAGCCTCTTGAAGCTGTTTTTTCTTATAACCATCTTTCGCTTTTATTGATATTCCTTTAACAAAGCTATCAATCATTAAAGCATATGCGTCTGCATTGATATCTTCTGGCAATTCACCCTTACCTATTGCACGAATTACACAACGCAAAATAGCTTCCGTCGTTTTATTTCTTACTTGATAAGTTAACTTCTCAACATCTTTATTATCATCGCAACAGTTTAAACCAGACAAAACAGCCATACAGCCTAAAGGTGAAGTTGAGGATGTTTGGACTTCGATCAGATGATTCAACATATTTTGCATAGCCTCCCTAGGCCTTACGCTGTCATTATCTAAGTAAGAGGTCACTTCACCACATGTTTGCGTATAGAGGCTTAGGCATTCTTCAAAAAGCTCTTTTTTAGAGCCAAAGGCTGCGTAAAAACTAGCTGAAGATAGATTTAATGTATCTCTAAGATCAGCTAATGAGGTGCTTTCAAAACCCTTAGCCCAAAAGATATTCATCGCAGCTTCTAATGCGATGTCTCGGTCAAATTTTCTAGGTCGACCTGTTCTAGCCATAACTACTCCTTAAAAAAACTATTATAGATTAGTCAATCCATAAGTTATTGACAAGCATTTTTACCTCGTTTAAATTATGGATCAACCAATCCAAAACTAAACGAGAAATAATATGCCAATCGCATTATACGCTCTCGCTGCAGCATCATTTGCCATAGGAATGGCTGAGTTTGTTGTAGTGGGAATACTTCCAGCCATAGCTAATGATATGAATGTTGATATTCCAACAGCTGGTCAATTAGTTTCTTTGTATGCCTTAGGAGTTGCTGTTTCTGCGCCGCTATTAACAGCCGCTACGGGGAAAATAGAGCGACGTACTCTATCTGTTACGCTGATGATCGCTTTTGTATTAGCTAACCTTATAGCTTGGCAGGCCAACAGTTATGCAATGCTGTTATTGTCTAGAGTACTAGCAGGCGTGGTGCAAGGAGTCTTTTACTCAATGGCGACTGTTGTAGCAGCCAATTTGGTATCAAAAGATAAATCAGGTCAAGCGATCGCTCTTGTCTTTATGGGACTAACCGTTGCTTTAGTATCAGGGGTTCCATTAGGGACTTTTATATCAGATCTTTTCGGCTGGAGAGCAACCTTTTTATTTATAAGTATTCTTGGCTTGATCTCCGCTGTTGCACAATGGCTATATTTGCCAAAAAAAGTAGAGCGCCCTAGTCCTGCTAGATTACACCAACAACTAAGTATTATTTTAATACCTAGAATCTTGCTTGTTTTACTTATTACCTTATTTAGCTATGGCGGTGCATTCGTTGCTTTTACCTACCTTTCTGAAATTTTACAAAATGTGACCAAGTTTTCTGTGAGTACAGTAAGTATGGTTTTAGTGCTTTACGGCATTGCCGTAACTATTGGCAATATTTTTTGCGCGAAATTGGCAAGTAATAAAGGGCCAATTAAAACGATGGTCTCTATGTTTGCCATTTTAAGTTGTGTTTTAGCCCTTATAGAGCCTGTAGCTGCTAACCCTTATCTAATGGTGCCATTAATAATGGTATGGGGCGCTTTAGCATTTGGCAGTATACCCGTTTTACAACTTTACATTGTTCAGCAAGCAGAAAAGTACGCCCCTCAATCTGTAGATGCTGCATCAGGACTGAATATTTCTGCATTTAACGCAGGTATCGCATTAGGCGCATGGGGAGGAGGAATCGTCGTAGCAAATTATCACTTATTAGCAACTGGTACAGTCGCAGCCGTTGTTGTAGCAATAAGCATTATGTTGGTTTTGTTAAGTGGGTATTTAGATAAAACAAAGGTGGAACTATCTAAAGAACAATCAACTGCAGATATAGCATAATATAGAGGTATACATGTCAGTCAAATCAGTAACTAAAGAGAACTTTAAATCTATCGTTTCAGAGCCTGGTGTAAAATTAATTCGGTTTTGGGCTTCATGGTGTGCGCCTTGTATGATGATGGCTCCTATTTATAAAAACGCAGCAAATAAGCTTAGTGATAAAGCTTTGCTCGGAGAAGTCGATGTCATTGCCCAACCAGACCTAGCAAATTTGCACAGAATTAGGAGTATCCCTACAACTGTATTGTATAAAGATGGCAAACATATGGGGCAATTTTCAGGTGTGCTCAATGAAAGTGAGCTACTTTCGATAGTCAATCAAGCATTAAACTAAAATATTGATCAGACTACTCTCCTGAAAGACACAACCATATTCAACATGGTTGTGTCTTTTTCGTATAATTAGTTTGGGATTTTTATTTTAAAAACTTGATTAGCCAAATCGACAGCAAAACCATCCAAGCTAGTTAAAATATCATTTCCCAAAATAATGTGAGGAGTTTGATTTGTATCCGATAAGTTAAAGCGAAAAGAAACATATCCAATGTAAAAGTATTAATTCAAATTTCCCATTTATTGACAATAGCAATACTTACCTCATTATAATGTATTTCCTAAATACGTAGTTAGATAGAGCTGATGGGTAGAAGTTATTCAACAAATGATGTGCAATCGAGTGAGAGCTTTAGATATTGACAGGGATTAGTTGAAAACACTTATTCAGCACCAACTCACAATAATAATCTAAACTTTTCTGGCTTAAAGTGAGCAACTAACTCCAGACAGTGAATTGATATTTTAAAATACTCGCTAGTTTTGACCTAACTTCAAATAAAAAGAAGTAGCACGCTACTTCCCTAATTCGATAACCCTTTACTAAAGATTCGTTTTAAATTGACTGACGGCCTCAACCACTTCTTTAGCACCTTTTTGAATATCATCGATTACACTCCCTGCGCTATTAGATAACTCTAATGCATCTTTTGCTTCTACTAGGCTAGATTCAATTTGAGTTACAGCATCTTGTGTAAGTACTTTATTTTCAGTCACGACACCTATTATCTGCTCAGTAGCGGCACTCGTTCTTGATGCAAGCTGCCTTACTTCATCAGCTACAACAGAGAACCCGCGTCCTTGTTCTCCTGCTCTTGCTGCTTCTATTGCAGCATTGAGAGCAAGTAGATTAGTTTGGTCTGCAATACCTTTAATACTATCGACCAAGTCAGCTACTTTAGCTGACTGTACATCTAATTTATTGATACCTTCACTGGCTGTTTCGAGTTTCTTAGACAGGGCGTTCATCGTTGATATTGTTTGCTTTACAACTTCTAATCCGCTTTCTGCATCGGCGTCTGTTTGCTTTGAAATATCGTAAGCAATCTCTGCAGTCTGTGAGATTGCTTGCTCTCTTCTCATTTGCTCTGTAATGACAGTAGCGAACTTAGCAACTTTATATAAAACACCATTGTCGTCATGAATTGGGTTATATGAGGCTTCAAGCCATACCTCATTCCCGTGGCTATCAATCCTTTTAAAACGGTCTGAAATAAAGCGCCCTTGCTTCAGCTCAGACCAAAACTGCTGGTAAGAACTCGATTCAACTTCATGTGAGTCACAAAACATACTGTGGTGCTTTCCTAAAATTTGATTTTGAGAGTACCCCATGGCTTTCAAAAAGTTATCGTTAGCATTGAGTATTATTCCATCCAGACTAAATTCAATCACAGCAGAAGAGCGACTGAGAGCAGTAAGCATATCTTCTTTCTCTCTTGATTGAGATATAGTTCTTGTCAGTTCAGCTGAGTACACGGCAAGTTCGCCATTTATTGGTTGTAAAATGCTTCTAAGCCACAGTTCACGACCTGTATTAGTTTGTAATTGTAAGGCACCGTGCCAATGGTTTAACTTATTTATTGCCGAGAGTAATTTTTGTGTGTGGGGTTTATTAATTGATTTTTTTAGGAGCAAATCATTTAGGTTTTTACCAACTAGATCATTCGCTTGAAGGTCTAGCGCTGCTGCAAATCGCTCATTTACTTCAATGATGGTGCTATTTTTATTCAGCAAAAAATACAACATCTCTTCTTTGAGCTCATGCTTTATATTTTCGTATTCAGCAGCCTGCTCTTTTAAATAAATATTTTCGGATAACAGTTTGCGATTAGTAAACCACATTAGAAATATTCCTTTGAATTATGAACTCAAGATTTGAGAGGTTCTTATCATCATACAAATATAATTAGTTATTAATAGTACATTAAGATGAATGGGTACAAAGAGAAGTTAGAAACCATGTAAGTTAACTCTAAGCTCCAAACGTAGTTTTAAACAATACTTTCACACCAAGATCGTTCCGTTACTTATTGCACTAACGTGGTTTGCTCACGCGTTGATACTCTCTGATGAACTTATATTTGGATGTACTCATGCGTTTCCAAGTTAGTGTTTGACCTAACACTAACTTGGCTTACGTGATGGTAACAAATGGTAAGTAACACGATAAGTTTCATTGCTGTGTTACGAAATACTTAAAGTGAAAATTGAGAAAGAAATGAGTAGCCTCGTTGCGTCATGAGCAAGCCCTGATAAATCCTAGTATGGGATTTCAAGGCTTATTTAAGATGACCTAACTAAACTTTACTTTTTTAAAGGCAACATACGTTTTAAGGTATTATCAGCCAAAATGTAATGATGGAATAATGCAGCTGCGGCATGCAAGCCTATTAAGTAATAACCTACTTCACCCACAGTCTCGTGTATTTCTTTGATAGTTTTAGCAAGATCTTTATTTTCACTTGCTAGAGGAGGTAGCTCTAAGCCAAAAAATGGCACTGGTTTACCAGCCATACTCAATATCAGCCAACCTGCTATTGGCATTGCAATCATGAAGACATAGAGCGCTAGGTGCACTAGTTTGGCCAATGTATTTTGCCACATTGCAGGCTCAGGTTTTATTGCAGGCGTTGAGCCTGCCAGCACACGCACCACTAACCTGATACCTACTAGAGCTAAAACAGATAAACCCAACATAAAATGCCACATTTTAAAAGCGTCGCGGGTTTCAGTGCCTTTATCAAATAACTCGCGTAATTCAATACTGCCAAACACTGTCACGATTAAAATAAACATAAGCCAGTGCAATACAATCGAGAACGAACTGTAATGAGTCGTTGTATTTTTAATCTTCATAATGCCCCTTTCGTAAAACACGTTCAGATAACTGCTAAATTTATGGATAACAGATAGTTAGAATTAACCTATCTTGTGATCGTTCTTGTTGTAATGATCTAAGACAAAGAACAGTTATCTATAAAGGATAAATTACTTGTTCATGGGGTTACTGTATTAATTTAAACTTAAAATAAACTTAAGTTATTTGATTAAATAAGCTTTCTACTCCTTAATTGCCCTAAAGCCTCGCCATGCATTATCGATGGCAATACGCAGTTTATTGCCCCAACTGAAATGCATATTTACGAAACTCTCACCATCTACTTCTATTTGAGTTCGTAGACTTTGAAATAAAACTTTCTGAACATTACCGTGAGAATAACAATCCACTTTTCCGATTACTACAATCTTTTTATTCCATTTTAAAGATGGGTGACAATGAGCAATACTAAACGCATCAAATTATGAGAGTTAGGGTATTCAAAATGATTAAGACAGTTACTTTTGCAATGATGCACTTCGCAATCGCTTTCACAGTAACCTACTTTTTAACAGGTAGTTTTTTAATTGGTGGCTTAGTCGCTATTGTTGAGCCAGCTGTGAACACTGTTGCGTTTTACTTCCACGAAAAAGTATGGCGTAGTCTAGAGGGTAAGGATAGCTTAAAACAAAACCCAGATGGAATAATGTTTGCCTAACGACTAACAAAAGATAAACCTAGCATTCAACGAGTTGCGTACTTATTCATTGGAATTCATAGCTATGGTTGTAAAACAACCTTATTCACTGTTTTCATTAAAAAAATAAAAAATAAAATATATTCATATCTATTATTAAAATATAGTGTATAGTTTCTGCAGCTCAAATAGCGAGCTATTAATGAAAATATTTAGTACAAGTTCATCTCAGTTTCTTTTCGAATCTATTCGTCATATATGCCCTGCGACTCTTTTTCCTTCATTTCCGATTTAGTAGCTAGAAATTAAAATTTATAAATATATCGAGGTATATATGTCTAACAAGACAACTGGTTCAGTAAAGTTCTTTAACGAAACTAAAGGCTTTGGCTTTATCTCTCCAGACAATGGCAGTCAAGATGTCTTTGTTCATTTCAAGTCAATTGAAGTTGATGGGTTCAAAACTTTGCGCGAAGGCCAAAAAGTAGCTTTCAATATAGAGAAAGGGACTAAAGGTCCACAAGCAAACAACGTCACACTAGGCTAAGCAGCAACTAAAGAGGTATAACTAAAATGTACCTCTTTTTTAATCACGACTATTCATTTAGTTTCTTTTCTTAATTGACAAAATCCAAAATCTCTATTTTAAATCAATAGTTACTTAAGATAGCAAAAACACGAAGAGTACCGGGAGTATAATGAAAAAGAAAATAAAAAAACCCAAACGCGTTGGTGACATTATCAACCATGATGGCATTAAGTATAAAGACATTCACTCTGTTAGGCGAAAAATTGAAGGCATCCTAATTGAACGTGAACGTTTAAAATTACTGGAATTATAAAAATGAAAAAATCAAGAAAACCACAGAAAAGTACAAAAAAAATAAAAAAAAGTAATTTCGAAGAAAAACTAGAACAACTTGTCAACGAATATCGAAAAGAAAAAGAGTATTTAGATAATTTAGTAGAAGGCAGCATTGAGTTTAATCAGCAAAAGATAAAGTGCGACTCTCTATACGCAAAAGCAGAGAGATTTATTAATAAACAAAGTTAATCCCTATAGTTAGTACAACCTCCTACCAAAATTAAAACCCTATTAAATCAACAACAATTTAAAATATTCATAAAGTTCATTAATGCATCAAAAAAAATATGGCTCTGTTATTGAAGCCATCCCCCCTATTCAATCAATTTCAACAAACAAACTCTGTGTAGTATTTAGAGATAGAAGCAACCTAAAACGCGTTAATTTCAAAAACTCATTAGAAAAACACTCATAGGCTTACCTATACTGAGTTCTGTCTAGGCTAAGTTTAGTTAGTCAAACACTAGATGATGGCCACCTTTCATTAGAGCTAATACTCAAATTAGGCTTGCAATTATCAGCTTTCAGCTTACACTTGTGCGCAAAGTGAGCGTACACTTGTAAGCTAAAGGCGAAAAATGAGAGCGTTATTAAATTCATTATCAAAACATTTATTGCATCATCAGTCATGGGTAGGATACTGGGAGCCGGTGGTTCAGTGCTTTAAACCAGGTTGGCGCGAAGGCTATTTTCGTGCACAAGTAAAACATGTACAGTTGTTTGCTGAACAATGCGTTGAGTTGATTATTGAGCCAGAAAAATCATGGCCAGTTCATCAAGCAGGCCAGCACATTGCGTTAACAATCCAAACAAATGGACGATTGCTTACGCGCGTGTTTACCATCGCAAGCGAACCACTATTGGCAAGGCAGCAGCGACAAATTCGTTTATTGATCCGCAGCCAAGAGTTCGGCGCATTTACATCAAAGCTAATAAATTTGAGGCCAGGGCAATGGCTTAATATTTCTGAGCCTAAAGGCCAGTTTGTTATACCAAATACCGCGCGCTCTTTAATCATGCTTGCCGGTGGCTCAGGCATTACGCCATTTATAGCCATGCTTAAATCTTTACCTGCAGATAGCAAACACACTATAACCCTGCTTTACTATGCAAAGCCGAACAGCCACTGGCTTAAAGATGAGCTTGAGCAACTAAAGCAATCACTGAGCAATTTTGATTATCACTTACTTGAGCGCAACAAAGATGGCGATGCGACGACATGGCTGACAACAAATGCGCATAAACACTGGTTAGTGTGCGGCCCAGCTGCTTTGTATAAGCAAGCAGCCGCTTTAGCTAAGCAATTAGATACGCCTATCGACAGTGAGCATTTCAGTGCAGTCCCTGCTGTTTTAGCAACCTCTGATAAGCACGAATTAACACTCACTCATCAGGGCAAAACATTCACTATTGATAACCAACAAACCTTACTGACCCACTTACAAGCGAATAAGCAACCTGTAACAGTTGGCTGTGGTATGGGAATTTGCCATCAATGCCAATGCGTTAAAAAGCAAGGCATCGTACGTGATATTCGCACCGGTGAGCTCTCTGATAGCTCAGAGCAGTTAATTCAACTTTGTATATCGCAACCAGTCAGTGACGTGGAGTTATCATCATGAAGACAACAAAAACAGTCAATTTTGAAAAATTAGCAGCTCAACTCGATAGCGTTAAAGCAGATGTAAAATCAAAACTCGGTGAGCAAGACGCGAAATACATTCGCCGCGTTATTGTTTGCCAGCGAGTGTTTGAATGGAGTGGCGAATTCTATTAATGCTAGGCTTTATTCAGCCTGTTTTATGGCTCGTGGGTGTGCTTAGTTTAGCCACAGCAAAAATCCTCGATAACATGGAAATTGGCCACAATGTGATGCATGGCCAATACGACTGGATGAATGATAAATACATAAATTCAAAGTCTTACGAGTGGGATATAGCGTGCGATGGGGCTAGTTGGAACCGCGTTCACAACTACGAGCACCATACCTATACCAATATTATTGGTAAAGATCGCGACTTCGGTTATGGATTACTGCGCTTATCGAATGACTTTCGTTGGCGAGTAAAAAACCTATGGCAATTTGTCACTTACCTATTACTCAGTGTGCTGTTCCAATGGGGTGTGTCGTACCATGAAATGGCAGCCGAGCGAGTATTTTTTGGCAAGAAAAAAGATGACCGCGATTACAAAGTACCGCACAGCGAACTGAAAAAGCGCTTTTTTAGTAAAGGAGCACGCCAGTTAGTGAAAGACTACCTGCTCTTTCCACTCCTTGCTGGGCCTCTATTTTTGTGGGTTTTGGCGGGCAACCTAGCGGCTAATTTATTACGTAACCTGTGGACCTCAACCATTATCTTTTGCGGGCATTTTACCGGTGAAGTTGAAACATTTAACCAGCAAGACTGCGAAAATGAATCACAAGGCCAGTGGTATTACCGCCAAGCGTTGGGGTCATCAAATATCAAAGGGGGTAACCTGTTTCATGTAATGACTGGGCACTTGAGCTATCAAATAGAGCATCACTTATTCCCAGATTTACCCGCAAAACGTTACCGCGAAATTGCCCCTAAGGTGCAAGCTATCTTTAGAGAGCACGGTATTCACTACAATACCGGCGGCTTCTTTCGCCAGTACTTTTCTGTAGTAAAACGAATTGTACGCTACTCTTTTCCGTAAATAATACACGCCAGTGCATAGCGCTGGCTTTTTTATTAATAATTTTATGGCAAGGAATTAGCTTCGAGAATCAGTTCGTTAATTTCTAACTGTAATTCATCATCTGCAGCTTGTTCCGCGAAAGTTAAAGCCGTATTGGCAAAGTTTAGCGCTTGGGCCTTATTAGCTTTCTCTAGGTAGTTCTCTGCAATCGCAAAATTAATCGACGCTAAATAATCCTCTAGTTCGAGTAACATTGCTAGCTTTAGCGCTTTGAAATAATAGCTAAGTGCAACTTCTGGCTTTTGATGGGTAAAGTCAGCGAGCGCTTCCCATTGAAACGGATGATCAAGCGGTGTGCCTGCAAACTTGTCGCAGATGTCTTTTATTTTATTGTACGCCGCCCACTCTTGTTGTTTATTTGGAGCATTAACAATATCAAGCGCAAGTTGATGAATCGCCTCATAATGAGGTGGCTTTTTAATTGATTCAACCTCTCCAAATTGTGCCTTATGCATTCCCTGCCCTTTCTAAGCTAATTAAATTTCATTCGATTCAGACCAAACCCGTAACTCATCGAGAATATGCAGTGCTGAGCGGCCAAAGTCAGTAAGCTCATAGGTCACCGCTATCGGGCGGGTGCTAATAACATGACGGGTGATCATCGCTCTACTTTCAAGCTCTTTTAGACGTTGGTCGATCATCTTTTTGCTTGCACCACCCAGCATACGCGTTAAATCATTAAAACGCACAGGGCCATCTTTTAAATGATAGATAATAGATCCCGTCCATTTACCGCCAATCAAACGCATGCCTTTTTCAATTGCACACGGCTCCATGCAAGCATTTAAAACTTTTTTTCTACCCTTACTATCTGTTTCTACTGAACTTTCCAAAACATCCTCGCATTTTTCAGACTAGTTACAAAAAGGTGACTGGTTGATTAAATAATCTAGGTTACTATTATATACCACACAATGTATTTTGAACACGATAAAGTAATTAGCAAACGGATACTCAACTATGAAAAACGTATTAATTCTTAACGCACATCACTATTACCCTTTTTCTGAAGGTAAGTTAAATGCTGCTTTAATCGAAAAAGCCGACGCTTTTTTTCAAGCAAAAGGCTATCAAACTCGTGTGGTTAATACACAAGACGAATTTGATGTAGAAACTGAACTTGAGAACCATCAATGGGCAGATATCGTCTTTTTGCAATCACCTATTAACTGGATGGGCATGACTTGGTCATTCAAAAAATACATGGATGAAGTGTACACCGCGGGCATGGGTGGAGCGCTTTGCCATGGTGATGGTCGCCATCAAGACAATCCAAAAGCCAATTACGGTAAAGGCGGCACCTTAAATAACACTCAATATATGATGTCGCTGACTTTAAATGCACCTGCAGAATCATTTGCAGATGCCACTGACTTTTTTGAAGGTAAAAGTGTTGATGACCTTGTTTTCCCAATGCATATGAACTTTAAGTTTTTCGGTATGCAAGGGTTACCTACTTTCGCCTGTTATGACGTGATGAAAAATGCAGACATCGACAGCGACTTTGCGCGCTTTGAAAAACACTTAAACGAAAATTTTTAAGGAACACTCATGAGTAACGAATCTGTTTATAGCAATAAACTCCATCCGGGCAGTGCATTTCCTAGTATTAGTGCTGCACTTTTGAATGGTGAAGAGGCTGTTCTTGGTCAACCTCAACACGGTGCAAGCTGGCAGCTTGTGGTTGTTTATCGTGGTAAGCATTGCCCTTTATGTACTCGCTATGTAAACAGCCTCGAGCAGTACAAAGCTGCGCTATTAGAGACGGGTGTTGATGTAATTGCTGTTTCAGGCGATAGCAAAGAGCAGTTAGAAGCGCATTTAGAGCAGTTATCTGTGTCATTTCCACTTGCTTACGGTTTGACTACAGAGCAAATGCAAGCATTAGGTACTTACATATCTGATCCCCGTTCACCGCAAGAAACAGATCACCCTTTCGCAGAGCCTGCTCTGTTTGTGGTTAACGAGCAAGGTAATGTACATGTGGTTGATTATTCTAATAACCCATTTGTAAGACCTGATTTAGCAACCTTGGTAAGTGGGCTTAGCTGGATACGCGACCCAAAAAATAACTATCCAATTCGCGGTATGCATAAGTAGAGAGTAGCCATGAGCAAATTTACAACTTTGCTGATTGGCTTGGTGAGCATAATGATGTGCTCACCACATGCTTTTTCAGCACAGCTTCCCCATGCACATATTGCTTCACCTAATCACTATGAAGTATTGCTAGATAACAGTGAAGTACTTGTTTTGCGTATGACTTTAGCACCAGGTGAGCAAGATAATTGGCACACGCATAATGCCGAAACTGTCTATTTTGAGACGGGTGGTAAGGCAACCATCAGTACAAAAGAGTCACAAACAACACTTGAGATCCCCAATGGCTATGTGATGTGGCATGACGCATGGACTCATCAAGTCAAAAATGAGGGTGAAACCACCATCACTGCAATTATTGTCGAAAGGAAATAGGTAGGATCAAGTATGGCATTAGAAAACCACCCAATGTGGCGCTTACCTAAGCATCACCTAGATTTAAAAAGTTCACATGACCATGTTCATTGGGTTGAATTATTTTATGACCTTATCCATGTGGTAATCATTTTTTTGCTAGGTAATTTTTTAAGCGACCACTTACATTTAAGTGGTTTTCTTACTTTTGCAGGTTTATTCATCACCGTATGGTTCGCGTGGGCTGACTCCAGCGTTTTTAACTCACTCTATGTCAGTACCGATGTAAAACATCGGCTGATCATGGCCTGCCAAATTGTCACCGCCATGGTTATGGCAGCCTCGATCCCTCATGTACTTGATAAAGGCTGGACATATTTTGCATTAGCCTATGCCGCAAACCGCCTTATCACGGCTTATTTATTTCATCGCACCAATCAATTGGGGGTCGAATCAACAAAGTTAGCACGCAGTGTGAGCCGTAATTACTTTGCTCTTGCTATCATCTTTGCTATCACAGCCTTTATGCCTGCACCCTATCGTTATTGGGTGTTTGGCACTGCGATTGCCGCTATCCAGGTTTTATATATGGCTCCAAAAATTGGTGTACTTGAAAATAAACGCTTTTTACCACGCCTTGGGCATATGTCTGAACGCTTTGCCCTATTACTGCTCATCGTCGTAGGCGAAGGTTTCTTTAAATTGGTGATTACTTTATCAGAAAAAGGAATTTATAAAGTCGACCCCTCTGTACTAGTAAACTTTATGTTTGGTGGTATTGCAGTATTTGTGCAATGCTGGATTTACTTTGACTTTGTTGGCAATGGTAAGCCCAAAAATCAGCACAAATGGACACTCGTAAGTTGGTGGTTAGCTCACCTGTTTTTAATGTTATGTGCCATTATGGTTGGCGTTGCACTCGCCGGCGAAGTGAAAGCCGGGTTTTGGCAGCCGTACCCCCTAAAATATGGTGTCATTGGTTGTGTAGGGTTAGCAGGCTACTTATTGAGTTTATTGTGGATCCAGCTAATGATCGAACACCGTGTGGCCCATCGTTTTGCAACAGCTAAAGTAAGAATGTTTGGCGTTATACTCGCTTTAGTTACCATTCCCATTTTACCCCATGTACCTTCGCTCATTGGCAACTTACTTTGGGGCACAGCACTGATTTCACAAATTGCCTACCCAGTCACTCGCGCATACTTTACCCTTTCAAAAGAAGAAGCTAATTCATAACAATTAAAACACCTTTGCAAAAACGACAAAGGTGTTTTGTTATCCCTGCTGTTTTTCGCAAAAACTTTCCTCGCCATAATACCGTTATTCAATCATCCCTTTTCAGGGGTTGAAACAAGCGTTAACGGACTCATGTCTGTACTAAAGGCAATGAGAAATGCCGGTGTGAATCACATTGGCCTGCACTTTAGACGTAACAAATTCCCCATCGAATGGGCATTAAAGCACATCGGCGAACATGTTTTGCCCAAGTTCCATAATTAAGGAGTTATGATGTCACAATCAATTATGCCAAAACTGGGTTTTGGTACATTTAGATTACAAGACGAAGTTGCATATCAAAGTGTCCTAACAGCTATTGAAGAGGGCTTTAGACACATCGACACCGCGCAAATATACGGTAACGAAGAAGCTGTTGGCCGAGCGATTAAAGACAGTGGTATTGCACGTGGTGAGTTATTTATCACCACCAAAGTATGGAATGATAAGTTAAATAAAACGGACTTTATTAACAGCGTCAAAGAAAGCCTGACTAAACTCCAACTAGATTACATCGACTTATTACTTATTCATTGGCCAAGCCCTGCCAATGGCGAAAGCATGCATGAGTATTTAACCGAGTTACAATCAGCAAAAGAGCTTGGTTTAACGAAAGAAATAGGTGTTTCAAACTTTACCATTGCGCAAATGGAAGAAACCTTGCGTATTTTGCCAAAAGGCGCGTTATTTACCAATCAAGTTGAAGTTCATCCATACCTAACCAATCAAAAGGTACGTGATTTTTGTGCGCAAAACGACATTCTCGTTACTGGCTATATGCCATTTGCGGTAGGTAAAGTACTTAACGATCCAACCATCAAAGCGATTGCAGACAAACACCAAGTGAGCTCCGCTGAAGTGGTCATTGCTTGGGAATTAGCGCATGACATGGTGACGATACCGTCATCGACCAAACGCGAAAATATGGCTACCAACTTAAAAGCCCTTTCGCTTAGCTTAAGCCAAGACGAGATTGATCAAATTGATGCCCTTAGCTGCGGCGACAGGCAAGCAAACCCGGATTTTGCTCCTGACTGGGATCATGATGAAGTAAAAACAACTCATGCTTGGCAATTTCAAGGGGCTGATAAAGTGCTCGCTTTGGGATTAAAAGCTGTACCAGCACTTAAAGCAGGACAAATTTTAGTTCGTAACCTTGCGATTGGTATCAATCCAGTTGATTGGAAGTTTATTCAAGCTGATCCTATTAATTGGCCAGATACACACACACCTGGCGTAGACGGTGCTGGGGTTGTTGAGCAGGTAGGCGATGGCGTAGATACCAAACTAATTGGTAAAACAGTCGCTTATCATCATAGCTTAAGTGAAAACGGCAGCTTTGCTAAGCACTCGGTTCTTTATGCTGAACGTGTTATGCAGTTACCAAAAGAGTTAGCTGCTAATGTTGCTGCTGCATTGCCTTGCCCACTGCTTACTGCGTGGCAAGCCTTTAGCAAAATACCATTACGCAAAGACGAAAAAGTATTAGTTACCGGCATGGGAGCAGTTAATAAACTACTGACGCAAATGCTGAACCACAGTGACTTTGAAGTTCATGCATTATCAAAAAGCTTAACGGCAGAGCAAGCAGAAAAGCTTGGCGTTAAGTTAGTATTACGCGACGCACCATCTGAAGGTGGCTACTTTGCACTCTTTGATGCTAATGGCCCTGAAGAAGCTAAAAAGTTAGTGCCACTCCTACAAGCAAATGGTCATGTGATCAGTATTTTAGGGCGTATTGAAACCCCAGTCGATGAGCCATTCACACGCACTATTTCTTATCATGAAATTGCCCTTGGCGCATTACACGATTATGGTGATACACAGCAATGGCAACGTCTTGTAAGTGATGGCGAAAAGCTCCTTAATGACATTGCGTCGGGTACTTTAAATGTTGAAGAACCTACAGACTTTGAATTTAACAATCTCAACGATGCGCTTGAGTTTTCTAAAGTTCAAAAGCAAAAAGCCGTTGTAGTTGTTTAGTTATCATTTAAAAGGCCTCTTCTGAGGCCTTTTTTATTTTATGCGACTGTTTCGTTGGCTGTTTTATTGATTACAGCTAGGTGATAAATAATCACTAAGTTTGCAATAAACCACAGATCTTTAATCACAAATTGACCAAGTCCTGCTAAAACCGTCGAACTGCTAAGCGCATTCGGTGCGGTAATTAAAAATGTTTGCGTCATGATAAAAACAGCGCAACAGGCAAGCCCTGCCAATACTATTAACTTATTGTTTTTAATCAACAAGCCAACACAAAGCAACAGCACACTGACAATATCAAATACACCAATTACATTCGATGCACCCTGCACACTAAAAACCTGATATAACCACGACATAAACGGCGATGTTTCGACAAGTGTTACAATCCCCTTCGCTTCAAAAGCAAAAAACTTCATGGCGCCAATCCAAACCAGCACTAATGCCACCGATGCATAATTTAAAGCAATATGCGCTTTATCACTCAGAGCATCTTTGTAAAACACAAATAAAAACAGCGGAATAACAGCAAAATACTTAATGATCCCCTGCCCCGACCCAATTACAGGAAAGCCCCCTTCACTTGCAAGCCAACGATTAGCGCCAAACAATGTAAGTAAGCAGACAAGTGCAATGACAAGAGCTGTCACGGTAGGAAGCGCCCTATTTATAAACCCTAAATGTGAATGAAGGCTGGTAATGCCAACAAAGCAAAATGCAAAGCCTGCGATCATACTCATGATGTGAGCTGGCACCTGAGCGTCTAATTTATAAAATGAAAAGATACTGCCAATGGCATTGGGGTTTGCTCCCAAGATAAAAGACAAACCCAATAACGAAAAACTGATGGTGATAAGTGCAATCACTAAATTATTTGATGTACGTAAATTCATTTAAACCCCTCTCTACTGCTTGTTTAAAAGACCTCAGTTAGGGATAAAAACATTCACACTGAATTAAAATATAAGAAAATTCTGATAGTCATTTTTTATAAACCATTGAAAAATTATGAAAAGAATCGACACTGCTTGATTTTATTTAGGCAAAAAATAAACCTCTTTTTTCAATATCAGCAATTTTGTTCAAGTTTTTAGGTTGCTTGCTTCGCTATATTGGCGTAGGAATAATAACGAAGCGCACAACCTTTAGGAGCATCTGTGAGCAAAGACAATCACTTTAAGTACATCAACAACGAACAGCATCAGAGCATCTCGATGTTGACAGCGACTATGAGTGATTTTATCTATGCAAAGCATGCTCACGAAGAGTATTCAATTGGCATTACTCTACAGGGGCGGCAAGATTTCTTTTGTCGTAATGCGTTTTATAAAAGCGTACCTGGCAATGTTATTTTGTTTAACCCTGAAGATATTCACGATGGTCACTCTGGCACTGAGCAAAACCTAGAGTATCTAATGCTGTATATTCATCCCGATGAATTTCAGCCTTTGTTCAAAGCGCTAGGATATCAGCAAGATTGTACATTACGTATGGCAAACACCTTGTATGCTGATCCATTACTGCGTAATCAAGTGATTCACTTATCAAGGCTGTTACAAACCAATAGCACCAGCAAAATAGAGCGAGAAGCTGCAGTATTGCAAATGGCGCAATCTTTAGTAAGGCTAAACGGTAGCCTTGATTTACCGGCTTTAAGCACCCGAGTTGATAGCTTACTTCTGCGCGCAAAAGACTACATTTTGGCAAATATCGACAATGACATTGCTATTGATGACATTGCCCATGCTGCCACTATGTCGAAGTATCATTTTATCCGCCGCTTTCGCGAGCATTTCGGTATTACTCCACATCAATATGTTTTGAACTGTCGTATTAATTATGCCCGTAGAGCGTTACAAGTTGGCCGCGATGCCACCAGCGTAGCGGTTGAATCTGGCTTTGCAGATGCCAGTCACCTCAATCGTAACTTCAAACGAGTATTCGGTATGACACCAAAACAATTTCAACTGCA
The DNA here is from genome assembly GCF_002964625.1 of Pseudoalteromonas sp. T1lg21. Classification (NCBI taxonomy): domain Bacteria; kingdom Pseudomonadati; phylum Pseudomonadota; class Gammaproteobacteria; order Alteromonadales; family Pseudoalteromonadaceae; genus Pseudoalteromonas; species Pseudoalteromonas sp. T1lg21. Next base: position 89,634 of record NZ_PQBX01000061.1, on the reverse strand, counting down.
ATGGGCTCGTAGATAGAGCTAAATGACTGATTTGGAGCAGTTATGGCAGATATTTTTGCATATGCTATTGGCATTATGTACACCCCTGGGCCAATCAATTTACTCGGCTTAAGTAGTGGCTTAAATAAACAAACTCGTTCACACCTTGGATTTTTTATTGGCGTGGGTAGCGCGATGTTTATCTTATTTGTTCTGCTTGGCTACCTTGGCTTACAAGTGATCAATCCGCAGTTTTTGCCTTATGTGAGCTTAATTGGTTGCGGCTATATTTTGTATATTGCTTGGAAGGTCGCAAAAGCAAAAGTACAGGTGAGTGATACCTCAGCGGATGCCTCACTTAGCTTTTTCGATGGCCTGTTTATGCAGCTATTAAATCCAAAAGCCTTAGTGGCCACTTTGCCAATTGCTACGATCCAGTTCCCAAGTGCAGATATTACCGGCGCTGCAATCGTATTTTGGTCTCTTATTTTAGCCATTCTTGCCTTTGGTGCGCCTACAAGTTACTCGTTAGCGGGTTTAATGCTTGGCAAGCAAGCATCACGGCCGGGTGTTTTTAACATGTTTAATAAATTAATGGCTGTTTTGTTGGTTTATGTCGCGCTAATGATTGCCTACGAGCATGTGCTAACCCCGTTAATGGCCTAAAATTGATCATCCCTCGCAAACAGGCATAATAGCGTTATTCAGCAAACGGTTATCACAAAACAATGCAAGGCAATCTATCTATTCGCTCTTACAGTACTAAGCCTGTTAGTCATAGCCATGACTATCATCAACTTGTACTGCCCTTAAAAGGTGTGATTGCTATTAGTGTGGGTGATTTTCAAGGTAAAGTCGCCCCCGGTGAATGCGTGGTTGTCAAAGCCTCGCAAACACACCTGTTTACCGCAATGCCAGAAGCCCGATTTGTGGTGGCCGATATGCCCAAGCTACCAGATAACCTGGCCACTGCTGAGCGCTGCGTGTTTGCTATTAATCAATCACTTTGGGCATTTTTGCAGTTTGTGGCAAAGCAACTTGAGCAAGCGGTTAATCGTGAATTAGAACTTGCCATGTTTAACACCTTCAATTTGCTGTTAGCTGAGCAAATTATGCAGCCTAAGGTCGACAGCCGAATTAGCGAGGCACTGCTTTATATCGACAGTCACTTAGGTACTCCTCTTCAAATCAAACACCTTGCCAGCATTGCCTGTTTAAGCCCAACGCAATTTAAGCTGCTGTTTAAGCAACAAACAGGATTGACTGTTATGAACTATGTAACCAAACAGCGAATGGAAAAAGCCCAAGCCTTACTCAGCCATACCGACTACCCGTTGCAGCGCATTAGTGAGTTAGTTGGTTACAATGAGCTTTCATCTTTTAGCCGCAGTTTTTCAAAGTACTTTGGCTTATCACCGAGTAAATTCAAAAAGTAACTTTAGTTTTTAACGCCAACAAAACCGTCCTTTTTGTCAAAAACTGCACATCAATTTTGATTATGCTTTTGATATCTTAAATTTACAGCGAATCATCAATGAACCATACCATCGCGACCATTGCCGTTTTAGTTGCCAGTGTATTTTGGGGCACAACAGGCACAGCCGCAAGCTTTGCACCAGACATTAGCCCTTTTGCAATAGGTGCGTTTGCGATGGGATTTGGCGGCGTATTACTTTGCCTAACCTCAATAAAACAGCTAATAAACAATGCTAGTACACTGCGAAAGCACTACCCCCTAACCCTACTAGGTTCAGCTTGTGTTGCTATTTATCCGCTGGCATTTTATACCTCTATGAATAGCGCAGGTGTGGCAATTGGTACCGTTATTTCGATTGCCAGCGCCCCATTATTTACCGTCTTATTAGAATACTTAATTGAAAAAAAGCCCATTGCAACTCGCTGGCTAGTCAGCTTTTGCTTTGGTGCTATTGGCATTGGCTTAATTGCGTTAGGTAAAGAACATAACCTTGCTGCTAAGGGGCTGTTTAGCCAAAACATCGGCATTTTACTTGGCTTAATTGCAGGGCTTACCTATGCGGGTTACTCATGGGTTGCCAAACGTTTAATTAGCAACGGCGTTCATTCAAGAGCGACCATGGCAAGCCTATTTGGCGGCGCAGCATGTATACTCTTGCCTTCGTTATTAATTACTGGAGATGCGCTTTTTGCCACAGCTACCAATACCAGCGTGGCGCTTTACATGGCCATAGTACCGATGTTTTTCGGTTATTGGCTATTTAGTATTGGTTTAAAAACCATAGCGGCTAGCCAAGCTGTGCTCATTACGTTACTTGAGCCTATCATCGCCACCATACTGGCTATTGTGATTTTAAATGAGCAATTTCAGCGAATTGGCTGGCTTGGCATTGGCTTAGTGAGCATTAGCTTGGTAATTCAAACGGTCAATATTAAGCAGTTCGTGATACACTGCAAAAAACGCATATTGACGATTTAAGATGAGAAAAGACAGCCGACTATCACGGGTTTTACATGTGCTGATCCATTTAGACAGCTACAACCACCCTGTTACATCAGAGACATTAGCAAACATGTTAATGACCAACCCAGTGGTCGTGCGCCGTACTATGGCGTTACTGCGTCAAGCAGGTTATGTATCGGCAATCAAAGGTCACAATGGCGGCTGGCTACTGGCCACTCCCTTAACAGACATCACCTTATTTGATATTCACCAAGCGCTTGGCGAAAAGAACCTGTTTGTCATTGGTCTAACCGATGAGCACAGCAACTGCCCTATCGAACATGCAGTGAACAGCGCCCTGCAAAATGCGATGGATGACGCAGAAGCCCTGTTATTAAAACGTTTTGCTGAAGTGTCGCTTGCAGAGCTTGCCAGTCAATTTAAAAAGTAGACTTACCTTGAAAAACTTGGTGACTTCACAAATTCATACAGCACCTTAATTGGCAGGGGCTTACTAAAGTAATAGCCTTGTACTTGAGAGCATTCAAGCTCTTTAAGTATGTTCAGCTGCTGCTCGCTTTCAACGCCTTCAGCAATTGACTCCATATTTAACGCACTGGCTAAATCAATCATGGCTTTAACAATTGCTTTATCAGCATCACTGGGGTTTTCTAAATCATCAATAAATGATTTGTCGATTTTTAGCTTATCGAGAGCAAAGTCTTTTAAGTAATTCATTGACGAATAGCCTGTGCCAAAGTCATCAATCGACATTTTAAACCCTGCTTCACGTAGTTTTGTAATCGTGTTTAATGCAAATTTAGGATTACCAATAGCAATGGTTTCCGTTAACTCAAGTTCAATACATTCAGGCTCAATAGAATAAGTTTGTAATACAGAGATTAAATCGCCAAGCAGCTGTTTTTTAACAAACTTCGTTGCCGATAGATTTATTGCAAAAGTAATTGGAGGCATGTTGTCATCTTGCCACTGGCGAATTGTTTTAGCTGTATTTTCGAATACCCAGTCATCAATTTCGCTAATGCGGCCACTGCTTTCAGCAATAGGTATAAATTCAGCAGGTGATACATTGCCTAGAGTTTCGCTGTTCCAGCGTAATAATACTTCAACAGCCACCACAGCGCCTGAGGCTATATCTATTTGTGGTTGAAAAACTAAATAAAGCTCATTATTTTCAAGGGCAAAATTAAGAGCATTGATGATTTGTAATTGCCTAAGGCCAGATTTATTCATTTCTTCGGCGTAAAATAACGCATTGTTTCTACCCTGCCGTTTAACCTCAAACATCGCTGATTCTGCTTTTTGCAGTAGCGGCTCAAATTCTTTGCCATCCATCGGATACAGAGCAACCCCCACGGATGCCGTAACAACAATGAGTTCATCATTTATCGTAAGTGGCTCACTGATCACCCTTAATAGATCGTGGCTGCTCTTATTTATAGCGCCGGTGGAGGTATAAGGCGTAATAAATGCAAAGCGGTCGCCTTGCAGCCGTGCAACCATAATGTGCTCACCCATGAAATTACAAATTCGCGCACTCAAGCTTTGTAACACTAGGTTGCAACTCGCCATTCCCAATGCTTTATTGAGAATCTTAAAGTTATCTAAACCAATTAAAATAAAGGCTGCTTTTGTATCTGCTTGAAGCTTAATGGTTTGTTCAAATTCCATCTGTAACTTGTCTTGGTTTGCAAGCCCTGTTAGCTGATCAAAATAAGAAAGTTGATGTATGAGGGTTTCACTTTCGACTTCTTTAGTCACATCATGCTGAAACGAAATGTAGTTACTCACCTTCCCTTGCTTATCCATTATTGGGTAAATGGTCGTTTGCTCAACAATCACTTTACCGTGCTTGGTCATGTTAACCAAAGCACCCACCCAGGCTTTGTGATTATTTAGATGCTCCCACATCACTTGATAAACAGCAGGTTCAGTTTGCCCAGCACTGATTTTATGCGGGCTTTGGCCTATTAGTTCATCATACTCGTACTGACACATTTCAAGATATGCGCGATTCATATATTCAATTTTTGCATCAGTATTGGTAAACATAATGGGGTGTGGATTTTGCTCAACCGCTTGAGACAAAATATGCATGCGTTTGTTTAAATTAATTTTATGAAACCATTGCCACACTGACTCAGCCCAAACCGTTAGCATGTTTTTATCTTGCACACTAAACACCTTGGTTTGATGCTGCAAAATAATGGCCATATGACATTGACTATGGCGTATCACTGGCACCACTAACAATGAGTTAGAGTCACTTGGTAACCCGTATTCTTTTGCATGTTTACGATTAACAATGACAGCTTCTCCTGCTGCTATTTTGGCTTGTAATTTTTCAGTGCATACTTCAAACGGATTGCCTTGCTCAGCACTGTAGGCATGCTGTTTTAGCTCGTTGCAAATAAACAAAGCCGCACCATCACAATTGGTAATTTCGAGGGCTTGGTTTACAGCATAATTTAACAACACATCTTGATCGTCTTGAAACGATATTTCGGTTAAGTGTAATAAACCCCGATTAAACTTACTTTGCTGGGCAAGTGCCGCCATACGCCCTACTTTCTCTGACACATCGCGGGCGTTCACCAAATACGTTGGGCCATCATTATCGTGCTCGAACAAGGTCACCGAAAATTCAAAATGAATCACCCAGCCATTTACGCTAATAGGTAAAGTATTAACCAAACAGACACCTGACTTTTTTGCCTCCATGAGTGTACGCATAAAATCTTGCGCATCTGATTTTTCAAACATACTGCTAATATTTTGTCCAACTATCGCTTTGGTAAACACATGGCTATCGGAGTTATCGCTAAAGACTTCGCGAAAAGTGCCGTCTTTTTCAAGCTCAAAAACAGAGTCTGGCAGAGCGGTGAGAGTTGCTTTAAGCTGCTTAGAGGAGTTATCTAGTGCCGCATACGGTTTAGTGACGGTTTCAACAAAGAGAATTTTATACAGTAAAAAGTAGGTGAGCCCTTTATAAACATGCCCAAAAAAATTAAAGGTGTTGGTGGTGTGTGATGCATCATTAAACATCACAAAACAGGCCTCACTTAAAATAGCTAATAGGCATACTAATGTTTTACCTGCAATGTTTAAGTTCGCTCTAGGTTTACGAAGCTGTGTCGCGAACGTGACGACGGCTGCACCGTAAAGCGCCAAAACAAGTAGCTCAATTAGAAACTTAATATGACTCCCGCCTACTCCTTCAATATAAATTTCTGGCAGTAAATCAGGAAAGTAAAAGAATGTGCTTGCGATGGTCAAACAACAAAGCAACAAAGAGGCAAGCAAGGCACGCGCGTTTAACGGTTTATAATTAACCCAAATTCCTGCCGCAATAATTAAAAATGCAGCCCCATTAAACAACCGAGCAATAAGCCAAAAACTCAATACCAGATTCATATCAGCATGGCCGTCATGCATGCTATCAAAGGCTAAAAAATGTAATGAATCAAAAATAGCAACGCACAACATTGTGCAAGACAGTAGTAATAGTTTGTAGTTATTCGTAAAGTGCCAAGTGTTCCAACCAATCGCAAATATTAAAAACGAGATCACAACTGAAAATAATTCGACGCTCGTATGCATTGCTACATAAAAAGGAATAGCAGCAATAAGACCCAATCGCTCAAGTAGCAAAACAACAGCCAGCAGCAATACCCCTAACGCAATATAAGGTACAGTGTGTAAAAGCTCTTTTTGATGTGATGGATGAACAACGTATTTCACTATAGTTTTTGACTATATTTAATTAATACCCTTAGAAAAAAGGATAGTAAAAATAACCAATAACGACAGTGAAATACCAAAAAAGATGAGGTAAATGCGCTAAGTATGACTTAGCGCATCTTCTATTTAGCTTTATTGAATGGATTGCGGGTGTCTTGGTCGGCATCGAGATTACGCATCAAAATTGCGTGATCTAAATCGATATCTTCTGGCAGAGGAATTTTAACAATATGGCCAGAACCTTTTGCATCGCTAATGGCTTCGCCTTTTTTGTTTTCCATAAAATCCAACTTAAAGTTGATGTTGCCTTTTGGTGTCATAAGCTCAAGTGAATGACCAGTACAGAACTTATTTTTCACATCAATTTCAACTAAGCCATTATCGTTGCGACCTAATACTTCACCCACAAACTGCTGTTTATCTGACACCGAATGACCATACTCATAGTTTTGATAGTCTTGATGTGCGTGGCGTTTTAAAAACCCTTCTGTATAACCACGATGCGCTAAGTTCTCAAGAGTTTTAAATAAGTTTGCGTCAAATGGACGACCAGCAACGGCATCATCAATGGCTTTACGATACACTTGTGCAGTACGAGCAACATAGTAGAAAGACTTGGTACGGCCTTCAATTTTTAAACTATGCACGCCCATTTTCGTTAGTTGATCAACATATTGAACTGCACGTAAATCTTTTGAGTTCATTATGTAAGTGCCATGCTCGTCTTCAAAAGCAGGCATGTATTCACCAGGGCGGCCCTGCTCTTCAAGCATGAATACTTCGGTACTTGGCGCACCATCACCTAGGGTTGGGATCACCGCTTTAGGGTCGATTTTATGCACCATTTCGCCGGTTTCATTTTCGGTGCCTGGTTTCACATCGTAGTTCCAACGACATGCATTAGTGCACGTTCCTTGGTTTGGATCGCGTTTATTAATATAACCCGATAACAAACAACGGCCAGAGTACGCCATGCAAAGTGCACCGTGAACAAACACTTCAAGTTCTGTATTTGGGCATAGCTCACGAATTTCAGCGATTTCTTCAAGCGATAATTCGCGCGATAAAATGACTCGCTCAATGCCCTGCTGAGCCCAAAAGTTCACAGTGGCATAGTTCACCGCATTGGCCTGCACAGATAAGTGAATCGGCATATCTGGCCATTTCTCACGCACTAGCATGATAAGCCCAGGATCTGACATGATCAGCGCATCTGGCTGCATCTCAATGACAGGCTCAATATCGCGTAAGTACGATTTTACCTTGGCATTATGAGGAGCAATGTTCGACACTACATATAATTTTTTATTTTGCGCATGCGCTTCGTTGATACCGGTTTGCAGGTTATCTAAGTCAAACTCATTGTTACGAACACGAAGGCTATAACGAGGTTGGCCAGCGTAAACGGCATCTGCACCATAAGCAAAGGCATAACGCATATTCTTTAAACTACCCGCAGGTGATAACAACTCAGGCGTAAAAGGACGAGGGGTCAAAATAGGTGACGACATGAAAGCTCCACACATCGAACCGAGTACAAGTCGGTTGCATGAATTAATACGATAATGAAGCGCGGCAGTATAATAACCTGCTCAGTAATTTTATTGATCTAGATCATGATTGATTCATAGAGCTTATTGATGAGTAGGTGACAAACGAAAAAAGCGCCAAAAGCGCTTTGGTCATAACAACAATATAGGGGAATAGTTAATGGGCTGAACCATCTCCGCCGCGTAATACATTACTAGATGCTTTACACCCATTTTCAGCGATATAATCAACAGCCGCTTTTGCTTGCACTATGCCCCAGCCGTAAGCATGATCATAACCCATACTCCCCTGATCATCGGCTGATGCTCTCAGTGCTAAACGAATGCCATTTGCAGAACACTCAGGGTAATTACTCCATACCAATGCAGCTACGCCGGAAACATGAGGAGTTGCCATCGAAGTACCTGATTTAAAGTCATGATCTGAAAACTCAGCGACAGTTATTGTGGTTTCTTTCCCGAGGTTGTCCATTAAATTAAGACCCTCATTTCTTGTCACAGAGCCAGCAATCATAGAAGTAGGGTTAATAGTACCGATAAGCTGGCTTTGGTTATTATTACGAATAATAACTCCCACACCGCCATCCGCTTCACACTGCTCTACTTTTTTATAAAACGGAATTTCCCCTCGTTCGATTAAACAGATTTTTCCTGTTACATCACCACAGCTCTGAGTACCTAAACCACAATCAACTAGCTCCCCAGTAACAGTACCAAAACGCGAGCCATCCATACCATAATATTGGAAATTAACACTTTCTTGCGTGACATTAAATTTTGAAAAGCGCGCGCGGTTAACAGGCACAGTTGAGAAAACATTAACGCCTGGCGCTGCTAGTTCAATTTGACTGCTTCGCTGAGAAAAGCTTGCATGATTTTTAGTGCTATCAACCGCTGCAACTGAAATCACACTGTCATAAGATGCAGGATAGCTATGTGAAGCTTCACCAGCATTTCCTGCTGCCGCAACCATTAATATATTCGCACGAGCAACTTTATCTAACGCTTTTTCTTCAATCGGGCTTGAATATTTTCCACCAAGGCTCATCGAAATAACCGTTGAACCAGCTTGTTGACACTCATCAATCGCACCAGCTAAATCCGAAGCGTAAGCCCAGCTACCATTACCAGCAAAAACACGCACAATGTGCATATCAAGAGAATGATCATCGACAATCCCTGTCGTACCAAACTCATTGTCGATTGCGGCAATCGTGCCCGCAACATGAGTGCCATGACCAAATGGATCTTGATACCACACTCCAGCACCGCCATCGTCTGAGCCTGTAACACCAGCACTCGGCAAATCTGGGTGTTCTAAGGCATAACCGCTATCGATTACACACACTTTTTGTCCGCCTTGGTATTGAACTTGATCAGCTTGAACCATCGCTAAACCATACGGAATATATTGCGAAGCGCCTTCAGACATTAACTTTCTTGGTACGTCAGGGTAAAAAGTCTTTACGTTTGTAAGCCCTGTAACATTGGCTAACTGAGTTTTATCAATCGAAATTGCAAAACTTTCTAGTGAACTAAGCTCTTTTTCTATTTTAATATTATTTGATAACAACTCAGATTTAAGCGCAGAGGCTTTATTACTATTTGCTTCTAGAACAATTCGCATTGATTGATCAGCTAAAGAAGGAAAACTATAAGCAAGAGCAATGCTTGCCGCTAAAACTGTTTTTTTATTTATCATCATTAAACTCCTTCTCTACTCTGCGTTGTCGTCATTTTTGCTACTTGGGCAATCTTTCACTTGTACATTGCCACTTATTGTTCCGGCATTGTTATAGCCTTGGTATGGACCAGACTCGAGTAACATCAGATTCAATAACCCATTTGCACCAAATCCAGATTTAATACCTTCAGAAATATCCATCATACATGCAAAGCCAACCCCCTCTCCAGGCAGGCTAGGATTGGTTGAGTTATAATTAAACTCAACTTGATACATCCCCTCAGTGCAAATATCTTGTTTGCAAAATAATCGCTCATCACCAGACTCAGCCCCATCAGGTGATACAGGATCTTCACTACATAAGCCTGCACCATAAACCTGTGCGTTAAATGATACTCCTCCAGATTGTTGCCAATCTAATGCAGTTACATCTTTGTAATTTACTTTTCCGCTTACTTCTCCATCACAACGAGCTGCATGTGCTGTAAACACAGCTTTTCCAGCCCCACCCTTTGAATTAAGAGTGCCGCCAGCGTTAACTTGAGCGTCTAACTTTGCACATCCACCCATAATAGCGAATGATGTGATTAACAACCCTAACTGCGTTTTTTTCATATTAATTCCTTGTTGTTTGTTTTTATTAAAAACAGCTAAAACCACTCAATAGTAAAATATATTTAATTTATACAATTAGTTATGAGTGACAAAATAAGTAATAGAGGAAGTGAAATGAGAATTCAACACACTAAAAAGGGTAAAAACCATGGCAAAAAAAACGATTAAATTAATTGTAAAAAAACGCCTTAATTAACATGCCGTTAAATATTTATTTACAAAAAATAAAAGTGTATCAATCTGTACCAAAATGTAATCAAGCACTTAAATATTATAAAAACAGATACAAACTAGCACTTTAGAACTACAGAAATTAAACTAAGTAAGGACTTATACAGAAAAGAAAAAGGTGACCAATCCTATGGCCACCTTTTTAGATCAAACTCAATTAACTATCCAGGGTAATTGGTTTGGATTTGCTAATGTTAACAGCAAAGCCCTTAACATTGATATTTTTATACGCCAGTTAAGCGTTCTCGGCGTTTTTTCCACAATAAGAACTGATAACCAAGTAGGCCATCGGCCTGAATATTGATCCGCCCACCTGCGGCTTTTATCACTTGCAATTGCTTTGGCTTATCGTCGAATTCAAATTTGAATTTATATGACGTCAGTGTTTGCTTAATCAAACTAATGGCAAGCTCCTGCTCTTTTGCAGCCTGAATGGTGACCATTTCATCCTGATTAAAGCGGTACTTAATTTGTTTATTTGTTGCGATTAGTTTCGGCATCAAATTAGCGATATGTTCATTCCAGTGCGCAGACTTTTTTGCGTATTCCATTGAAGCCGCTTCATCTAGCTCCCATGTGGTCAATAGCTCTTCAGGAACATTAAACCCTTTGTTGGTTGAGCTTGCAGCTTGATGGGTTTGCGCACTAGCTTGATCAGGAATAAAGCTTAGAATACATAACCATATTATTGTTATTAATGAACTTTTATACATTAGCAGGCCTTTGTTACAAAGATATTGAAATAAAGGCCCAGCCACCTAGCCGGACCTTTAAGCGCTTAACACAAAATGGTATTAGTCATTAATATGTGCGCAGCGGCCAAATTCAGCACCTGCCGACACCGCATCAACCACTTGCTTAGGGAAGCTAAGTTCACGGTCGCGGCCGTTATCACATACAAATGCCTTATTCGCGTCAATTTCTATTGATAAAACTGCGCCAGCAATGCCAGCCATGATTTCAGAACCATCAGCACTTAGACCAAACATGTTATCGGTAAGCAAGCCTTTTGCTTCAGTAACACCTTGCTTAGCAAAGAACTCTGCTGATGACATCCAGCCAATACCTTTTAAATAAATAGCGCCAACAAAACCGCCAGATAGAGGGCTACCAGCGCGTCCGGTGATCATCGATAAGTCCTCATTTGCATCAAGAACCATCACTGAAGGTAAGCCAAATCCTAGTTCAACTAATTCTTCATGGCTGTAGCCTAGGTCGCAATAGTTGGTCCAGAAACTTATCGCAGGAATGTTGTCACACCAACGTAAGCTACCAATTTTTTGAGTTGTATTGGTTACTGTATCCCATACTTTAACGCCAGCAGGACGACGGTTTTCGATGGCGCCAAAGGCGACATAACGACCATTTTCAGAAATAACTGAATTGTCGATTGCACCAAACTCCGTGTAGGTATCAACAAGCTCGCCATTCACCCAGGCAATTTGCGTAAAGCCATTCGTTGAACCTGTAATGGTTTCGCCATTACCAGAGATACGATCTGCTCGCGCCCATGCCGTACGACGAATTTGCTCATCGCCATTCATAATAGCGATTTCTTTACCGCTACCATAAGTACGGTCAACCATTTGGGTGCCAGGTAAAACGCTTGCTTTACCCGTGTTTGCATCCCAAACAGTAGGCATACCAACTGAACGCGCAGCTTCGCCTTCAGCACAGCGATTTGAACCATCGTATGGGAAGCGTGTTGTACCAACAATCAACTTACCATCATCATCCATATCCCAGATGCTATGTGAGCTTTGCCCCTGCTGACTTGAAAGCGAGCAACTATTCCCCGTTAAATCTTCAAGCATTGATACTTTGCCAGAGTTTATATCCCAGACGCCGCCTTGCATCACGCCATTATCATTAAAGTGTGCGGTAATAGCAGCTTTAGTGGCTGTTTTGTTCATTGCTGTGCTTGTAGAGCTTAATAAAGCGTAGCCATCAGGGCTTACTAAAGTATCAAACGAATTAGTCGCACTGTCGTATAAGAAAGGAATACCCGAAGAGGTTGTTCCAAGTGCTTTTTTACCGTTTTTAGCGTGATCCATTACAAACGCTGAAATCAGTGGCGTATATTGAATACCATCTTGATAACCGTTGAAGAACATCTCAACTTGTTTAGTTTCACCCGCTGAAACAACTATCTCTGTCATCGCACAGGCATTATCTATTCCCGGGTTTGCACTTTCGTTGTCATTCCAATATTCAGCTTCAGAAAGAATATTCGTTTGCTGAGTTGGATAACCACCTGCATTGATCTCTTGAGTATAAAGAGCATAACGTGCCCCCGGCGTTAAGCCATTAATGGTAAATGAGCCATCTGGGCCGATACGGCCTTGTGTCATGTTACCTGACTGTTGGCTGATCACATCTTCGTAAGGGTTATCAAGGTTACGCGCTATTAAATTCACCCCTGAGTACTCTACTCCCTCTTTTGTTAAGAGCTTACCTTGAATAGAGCCAAACTGTGATTGGTACTGCGCCGTAGGATAAAGATCTGAAATATTAACGATGTCATCTTTCACATTAATGGTGTGTTGATTTGCACCAGCACTGCCGCGCACATTAATAAACGGGAACATCGTCTCAATGGCAGAATAATCTAACATACTAGAGCTGGTAAATTTAGTGACACCTTCACAACCTGGTACACCGTCGTATTGCGGACTATAGCTTGCCGACATATACACTAAGTGACCATTTGCTTGCGAGTGAGACATATTGATCGCATGGCCAAACTCATGGGTGAATACCCCACCAACTTGCGTGCCATCGGTATCACTAATATCAACAAACCAGCCATTCATTAAAGCTGTCGCTTCGATAATTTCGCCAGTTTCTTCGTCGGCCCATTCAGGGAATGCAATACCTAAAACAGCGCTTCTTGGCACACCAAAATAGTTTTCTAAAATGCTACCATCAGTGTCGTAATTGACCCAAAAGCCATAACCATTCTCAACACCATAAATTTGATCAACATTTTCTGCAGTCACATCCGTAATGCCTGTTTTCTCAAAAATCGTGCCCTGTACTGACATCTCGAAAGTCGACGTTTCTACATCAGACCACTCTTTCACAGCATTCGCCGTTACTTTGTTGGCTTGCTCAATCGTTAAAAATGTATAATCTCGGTCCAGTTCAGTGTATGCAGGGATCACTGTGCCATCAGGTAAAGTAACATCAACGTTAAAAACAGTGCCTTTTTCAAGTACAGTGAAGGTTTCGACATCGTTACCGTCTTTATCTTTGATAAGTTGGCCGCCATCTGTCCACACTGGAATACTGCCTTTTGAGGTGTCCCATTTATATGGCTGCATTGTCGGTTCATGAATATAGAGTGGGCCACCGGCTAACGCACCTGTTGAAATAGTTGCGAGGGCTAATGCTGCTGCGATTTTAGAAAATTTCATTATTGTTGTACTCCAGACAGTTTACCTACTAAATCCATAAAAACTCCCACATCGACTGCACCAGGTGTGGTTAAGAGATTTTGTTGCTCTGCTGATAAGCTGTTGGTATCTAACCCTTCAAAAACACCTTTGTTAGCAAAAATGTTTTCTACTTTGCCATTGCGCACTACAAATTTACCTTGGGCAAGCCCTACGGTCGTTTGAAACCCTGTGATTGATGCTGGCTTATACATAAAGGCAATCACTTGTTCGCCTTCTTGCCATTTAGAAAAACCTTCAGGCGTTGCGCCTAAATACACTTTGCCATTGCCCATAGAACGGGGTTTTATCAGGCCAAACTGACGAAAAGTATAATTTGAATCGTCTTTTAACTTGCCTTTTGCATCTGACGAAACCTGAATAGTCACTTCGGTATAGGGACGATTGTTATCAAAACCATCTGTTACGCTTACCACCTGGCCAGCAATAATGCTCTGTGACTCAACAGCCATCTCTTGTAAGTTTTGTTGTTTTAGTTTCATTGCATTGGCTGCGGGGCTCAAAGTCAGCATGGTGCCAAGTGCAAAAGCTGACGCGCATGACAACTTAGAAAGTGCACTGCGTAGTTTCATTGTTCTCTCCTTTGATTATTCAAATTAAAATGAAAGTGAGATTTTTGGTTTAGAAAAAATCAACTCACTAATATTTTATGATTGAATAAGTTCAGGAATTCACGAAAAACCATGTAGCGTTTTGTACACTTAAAATTAACATTTCGATTACAATTTTATTGTTGCTATTTTTCTCTGAAAAGATAGATTAAATTCACACGAAAAATTAAAAACCAATTATTTTCAAAAAGTTAAAACATCACCACTTTATCATGGGTAATTAGCTTACCCATGATAAAGTGAACAAAAGGTTAACGGCAAAGTGGTGTTTTTACATTTTTTAAATGTGTAATGGAGCAGGTAAATTTATACCAATTAGCTTAGCTGGATGAGCAAATTGTAAGCGAGTAGAGATTGGGTATGTCAGCAGAGAAGCCCCGCTGACAATAGCTGATTAATAGCAATTTAAAAAAGCTGCACTTCTTCAGTTTCAAGCGCAAAGGTTTTGCCATTTGCAAAACTTATATCGATATAAAAAATATGACTACTCTCAACTTCTGGAGCTTGGTTAGGTTTTAGTTCAATAAATATAGGTGCAGTCGTGGGGAATACGCTTGCGAAGTCTTCAACACTGGCATAGTTGCCATCACTGTAATAATCAAAATCACTATTATACATTTCTTTGATATCAAACAGGCTATTTAAACTCGTACCCGCGGTGAGCTCACTGTTGTAATCAGCGCTTGAGTAAATATTAATAGCTGTAATGGTATTCGCGCTCCCTAATACCACTGCTGGGATAGGACAGTCCGCATATTCTTTATTAGGGTCAGGCTCATCTCCTTCACTATAAACACCTTTGCCAGCACCGCCTAATTTTATGATATAGGCATCATAAGCGAGTGCTGTGTTAGCCTCGTTTTGCCCTGGGGTGACAACATAATTATCAATATCGATTGCCAGGGGAAAAGGGTGGCACGTTAGCTCATCATTTGAGTCTGAATTACAACCCGCTAAACAACTTGCGAGTAGACTGACCAGTAAAAGCTTTTTCATAATTGTCCTTATTAGTTTTGTCATTTCCTAAGATAATAATTACTTATTAAACTGCTCATAACAAGTGCTTAGCGGTGCAAGCACGCTCATTTTTTATACTCAAGTTGCTATACGTAGTGAGGGTTCATGAAAATGCCATCAAATGACTATTTAATAAAATTAGGAATTTTCACGTAAAGCGCGTATAATTCGCGCCCGTTAATATTTAACCTTTAAATTTAAAAATTATTGGAGCATAAAGATGGCTTTAGAGCGTACTTTTTCAATCGTAAAACCTGATGCAGTTGCTAAAAACCACATCGGTGCTATCTACAACCGTTTCGAAACTGCGGGTCTTAAAATCGTTGCAGCTAAAATGGTTCACCTTTCAAAAGAAAAAGCTGAAGGTTTCTACGCTGAGCACAGCGAGCGTCCTTTCTTCGGTGCTTTAGTTGAGTTCATGACATCTGGTCCAGTAATGGTTACTGTTCTTGAAGGTGAGAACGCAGTACTTAAAAACCGTGAAATCATGGGTGCTACTAACCCTGCTGAAGCACTAGCTGGTACTTTACGTGCTGACTACGCAGAAAGCATCGACGAAAATGCTGTTCACGGTTCTGACGCTGTTGAATCAGCTGCACGTGAAATCGCATACTTCTTCGCTGACGAAGAAATCTGCCCACGTACTCGTTAATTTCGAGTTCACAGCTAAGTCTGTGATGCAGAAGAAAAAGGGCTTTCGGGCCCTTTTTTAGTCATTAGCTAAGCCTATTGTAAATCTGTTTAGCTAATGACTAAGTCGATTAAATAATGTACAATCGCGCACCCAAACTACTTACCACCGTCACTGATTGAGGTTGTTTCATGACCACTGAAAAAAAGATTAATTTATTAGATTTAAACCGAGATGCAATGCGTGAGCTTTTTGTATCATTCGGTGAAAAGCCATTCCGTGGTGATCAGGTGATGAAATGGATTTATCATTTTGGCGTCGACAATTTTGACGACATGACAAACGTCAACAAAAAGCTGAAAGAAAAACTAAAAGCTGAATGTGAAATTGTTGCTCCTGAGATCTCAGTTAAGCAAGTAGCAAGTGATGGCACCATCAAATACGCACTTTTACTTAAAGGTGGCCAAGAAGTAGAAGCTGTTTGGATCCCAGAAAAAGACCGTGCAACTTTATGTGTATCTTCACAAGTAGGTTGTGCCCTTGAATGTACGTTCTGCTCTACAGCACAACAAGGCTTTAACCGTAACCTAGCGGTGTCTGAGATCATTGGTCAAGTTTGGCGTGTAGCGAAAGACATTGGTTTAGACGGCGACAGTACTAAGCGCCCTGTGACTAACGTGGTAATGATGGGTATGGGTGAGCCACTACTCAACCTTAAAAACGTCGTACCCGCAATGGAACTTATGATGGACGACTGGGGTTTTGGTTTATCAAAACGTCGCGTTACATTAAGCACCTCAGGTGTGGTGCCTGCTCTTGATTTATTAAAAGAGAAAATTGACGTAGCGCTGGCTATTTCACTTCACGCGCCAAACAATGAGCTGCGTGATATACTGGTACCAATTAATAAAAAGTACCCGATTGAAGAGTTTTTAGCAGCGTGTCGTCGTTATATCGACGGCTCTAAAGCAAACAAAGATGTGACTATCGAATACGTTATGCTACAGGGTGTGAACGACAGCACAGATCAAGCACACGAATTGGTTAAAACATTAAAAGGAACACCTTCAAAAGTGAACCTGATCCCGTTTAACCCATTCCCAGGTAACGAATATGGCCGTTCAAGCAACAGCCGAATTGACCGTTTCTCTAAAGTACTACAAGCTGCGGGTATCACCTGTATTGTTCGCCGTACTCGTGGTGATGATATTGATGCTGCCTGTGGTCAATTAGTGGGTGACGTTGTTGACCGTACAAAACGTTTAGCGAAAAAGAAAATGCGCGAAGATAACGCAATTGCGGTAAATGTTCACCAAGCATAAGCGACATATTTAAAGACAAGCCTTTGTGACAAACTCGTTATTTTTAAAATAATAGATGCAACACAAAGGCTTTTCGGTAAGATAGGCATACGGAATCAAAGAAGAGATTAGGTAATGCGTTCTATACTTGCCATTACTGTTAGTGCATTCGCATTAACAGGGTGTGTTACAGAAAACAGCTACGACGGAAGCGACAGACCCGTTGTAGAAAAAAAGATTAATAATACTGGTGCTGCTCGTACTCGTATCGCCCTTGCGTTACAGTACTTAAAAACGGGCAACAACTCGCAAGCAAAATATAATCTAGAACGTGCCGCAGAATTTGCACCTGACCTTCCTGAAGTCCACTACTCTTTAGCCTATTACTATCAACAGGTTGATGAACCTGATCTCGCTGATAAAGCCTATCAACGCGCTTTAAAAATCGCCCCGAATGATCCAAACACCTTAAACAATTATGGTGTCTTTTTATGTGGCATTGGCAAATACGACCGTGCAGCAGAAGAGCTTCTTAAGGCAATTGCCGTTCCTAGCTATATCCGTGTAGCTGAAAGTTACGAAAACTTAGCCTTATGCGCGATTGAATTTGATGACTTTGAAAACGCAGAAAAATACCTAAAATCAGCGCTAAACCACAGCTCGCAGCGCCCTTCTTCAATGATTAGCCTTGCCGGTTTGTATTACGCGAAAAGCGACCTTCATAAAGCTGAAGACGTGATTGAAAAATACGAATCTACCGGTCGCGTGACCCCTCGCGCACTTATGCTTAGCTACCTTATTCAGCAACGTATGGGCCATATCGAAAAAGCCGAAACAACCGCAGGTATTATTTTACAAACCTACCCAGGTTCAGTAGAAGCAAGGGCTATTTCATCAGGGCAAACTAAACGCTCAGAATTTGAAGTTCTGCGTGAAAAATATCGTCAAGCGCAGCTTGAAGAGTTGAAAATATCAAGTGATAACAGCACGGTTAGCAAAGATCAGCCAAAAATTCGTATCGTGAAAAGAAAGGCACCTGCTAAACAAACCGTTGTTGCTGAGGCGTCAGTGGCTACTGCACAGCAGAGCCCTGTACAGACAACACAGGTTCAACCTTCACAAGTAGAGCCAACACTCACTCAAGCAGAGCAAGAACCAGAAATCGTAGCGCAAAGCAATAAGCAGGTGACAGCTGAGGTAAATTCAGACAGCGAAGAGAAACCAGCAACAGAGTCACTCGCCTCTGTGCAACCACGCGAAACAACGCCTAACACGCTCACTGAGCAAACAACTGACGAAGGTTTCCAAACGGTTAGCTCTCGTAAAGTTGAACAGGCCGCTGTTATTGCAAAGCAGCAAACAGACGCGCAAACACCAGCGCAAAGTAATGATGAAGTGACCATAGTGTCATTTGGTGCACCGCAAACGCCAAGCGTTCAACAACAAACGCCAGCAAACTCGCAAAATACCAAAAATGATGCCAGCACTGTGGTGTTTTACGAAGCAGAAAAAGACGAAAACGTATTTAGTGGCAGTCAAACAACGGCGTCAACCGCAAATAGCACTGACTTTAGCGTGACAAACGAGCCGCTTAACTTACCCATGCTGAACGCAAATGTACCGGCGCTGAATATCCCGTATCATATTATTGAAAATGGTGAAAACCTCTTTAGCATTTCGGTGCGATACAATGTTAAACTACAGAAGATTTTGCTGTGGAATGGCTTAAAAGAATCGGATCGTGTACAAAACGGTACTCGCATTTATTTGAACGATCCGAACATTTATCACGACATCAATGATGGCGACACACTCTTTAGCATAGCCACACAGCATAGCGTATTGATCGATCAGTTAATGCGCTGGAACAAATTGAGCCCAGATGTCGCCCTAGAACCTGGGCATAGACTCTTATTGGTAGATCCAGACTCATACGCATTATGAATGAAGAAAACAATTTAGAACAACCACAAGAAACGCTCGGCCAAGCGCTAAAAAAGCGCCGCGAAGACGCTGGAAAGAGCCTTGAGCAACTTGCTGGTGCATTAAAATTATCCGTTTTACAGTTACAACGATTAGAAAACGACGAGCACGAATTACTTGGCCCTACGACCTTTGTAAAAGGTTATATCAGAAGCTATTGCCGTGAGCTGAAAATCGATAGCCAAGCCATGCTTGCATTATTGCCAGAGCACGTTGAGCCTGCAAAAAAATCTAAAATGCAGAGCTTTTCTCGCCGTACAGAAAAAGAAGCACATGACAGCCGTTTAATGCTGTTTAGCTACTTCATTTTAGCGGTGATCATTGGCTCGTCAGTATTTTGGTGGTGGCAAAATAGCAACCAGAATATCGAACAGCCCGTAACGACTGCGATGCCAAATCAGCTTGAAAGCAGTGAGATTTCACCTGATTTAGCTTTAGAAGCGCCTGCTGAAGAAACCATTCAACCACTCGCTGACGACGAGCAAGAAATCGTTCAGCCAGAAGCTGATGTGCCAACAAGCAACAACGAAGCACAAAACCAAGTTGCTGCTCAGCCAGAAACTGAAAAAGCTGATCCTGAGCACAGCGAAGTGGTGATGCACTTCAATGAAGATAGCTGGGTAGAAATTCACGATGGCAACGGCGATCGCATCGCATTCGGTGTTAAAAAAGCAGGTTACGTTATGACAGTAACCGGCCCACAGCCTTTTAGTGTAGTACTTGGAAAACACCAAGTGGTTGATATTACTTTTCAAGGTCAAGCCGTCGATACTTCACATCTTGCCAAAAATCGTTTAGCTAAATTTACTTTACCGTTATCAGAGTAACCGCAATGTTTTCAGAATCTCCTATTAAACGTAGAAAATCGACCCGTATTAACGTAGGTAATGTGCCAATTGGTGATGGTGCACCGATTGCCGTTCAGTCGATGACTAACACCAACACCCTAGATATCGATGCAACGGTTGCACAAATTCAAGCTATTCAAGATGCTGGCGCCGACATTGTGCGTGTATCAGTACCCACCATGGAAGCTGCTGAAGCATTTAAAAGCATTAAAGAACAGGTCACTATCCCGTTGGTAACGGATATTCACTTTGATTACCGTATTGCATTAAAAGTGGCTCAGTATGGTGCGGATTGTTTGCGTATTAACCCTGGTAACATAGGCAGCGAAGAGCGTATTCGTGCCGTTGTAGACTCAGCACGCGAACACAATATTCCTATTCGTATTGGTGTTAATGGCGGTTCATTAGAGCGTGATTTACAAGAAAAATACGGTGAGCCAACGCCAGAAGCTTTACTTGAATCAGCTATGCGTCACGTTGAGATCTTACAACGTTTAGACTTTGATCAATTTAAAGTATCTGTTAAAGCGTCAGATGTATTTTTAGCGGTCGGTGCGTATCGTTTACTTGCCAAAGAAATTGACCAGCCACTGCATTTAGGTATTACCGAAGCAGGCGGTATGCGCTCAGGTTCAGTTAAATCAGCTGTTGGCTTAGGTATGCTACTTGCCGAAGGCATTGGTGACACACTGCGCGTATCACTTGCAGCCGATCCGGTACAAGAGATCAAAGTGGGTTTTGATATTTTAAAATCATTACGCATTCGCTCACGCGGCATTAACTTTATTGCCTGCCCGAGCTGCTCACGCCAAGAGTTTGATGTGGTAAGCACCATGAACCAACTTGAAGAGCGCCTTGAAGACGTGGTTGAACCTATGTCAGTGTCGGTAATTGGTTGTGTGGTAAATGGTCCGGGCGAAGCACTTGTAAGTGATATTGGCCTTGCTGGTGCGAACCGTCGCTCAGGCTTATACATCAATGGCGAGCGCCAAAAAGCACGTATCGATAACGATAACATTGTCGACCAACTTGAAGGCTATGTGCGTGACTTTATCGCTAAGAAAGAGAAAGAAACGCCAATCGACATCAAAATCGTTGAATAATTCGCATATACTCGGCAAACCCTCAGGTTTGCCGTTTACCTTTAGAACCCAAACGGTATAATAGCGGGTCAATTTTTAGTTTTTCTTGAGGCGCGATTTTTTCAGCGCACGTACAGTATTTAGGATTTATCAGTGGCAAAACAAATTCAGGCAGTTCGTGGTATGAACGATTGTCTGCCAGGCGATACGCAAATTTGGCAGAAAGTAGAAGACATTTTACGTGAAACAGTTTCATCGTTTGGTTATCAAGAAATTCGTTTTCCAATTGTTGAATCAACCGACCTATTCAAGCGCTCTATCGGTGAAGTAACCGATATCGTAGAAAAAGAGATGTACACCTTTGCTGACCGTAATGGCGATAACTTAACACTTCGCCCTGAAGGTACGGCAGTCTGTGTGCGTGCAGGTAATGAAAACGGTTTACTGTATAACCAAGAACAACGTTTATGGTACATGGGCCCGATGTTCCGTCACGAGCGTCCGCAAAAAGGCCGTTACCGTCAATTCCACCAATTCGGTTTAGAAACATTCGGCATTGCCACTGCTGATATTGATGCAGAAGTTATTTTGCTGACAGCCCAATTATGGAAAGAGTTTGGTATCAGTGAGCACGTTCGTCTGGAGCTTAATTCATTGGGTTCAAATGAAGCACGTGCAGACTATCGTGATGCACTTGTTGCTTACTTAGAGCAACACGTCGATGTACTTGATGAAGACTCTAAGCGTCGTATGCACACTAATCCTTTACGTGTGTTAGATAGTAAAAACCCTGATGTACAAGCCATTTTAACTGATGCGCCTAAACTATCTGAGCACTTAGACGCTGAATCAAAAGAACATTTTGAAAATTTATGTGAACGTTTAGACGCTGCTGGCGTCGAATACACGGTAAATGAAAAGCTTGTACGTGGCCTTGACTATTACAACCGCACCGTTTTTGAGTGGGTTACTGATAGCCTAGGCGCACAAGGAACCGTTTGTGCCGGTGGTCGTTACGATGGTCTAGTTGAACAACTAGGCGGTAAAGCAACACCAGCGGTAGGTTTTGCAATGGGTCTTGAGCGTTTAGTGTTATTACTTCAAGCACTCGAATGTGTAGGTGACATCCGCCGTAGTGCTGATGTATATTTGGCAGCCATGGGCGATAAAGCCAGCATTCAAGCGCCTATCATTGCCGCTCAATTACGTAAAGATGTTGCGGGTCTTCGTGTTATGGTGCACGCAGGCGGTGGCAACTTTAAAAAGCAATTAAAACGCGCAGATAAAAGCGATGCTCTTGTAGCGGTTATTATCGGCGAAGATGAATTAGAACAAGGCGTTGTGACAATTAAGTACTTACGTGAACGTAAAGAACAAGTCACCTTAAAACTAGAAGAAGCGAAAACGCTACTAGCTGAGCTTATTTAAGCCCAGCTAGCAACAGAGGTAAGCATGGAAATTTATTCAACAGAAGAACAACAAGAAGAAGCGATCAAACGCTTTTTCCGTGAAAATGGTTTAGCACTTGCAATTGGTATTGTTGCAGGTTTAGGTGGTTTATATGGTTGGAAAGCTTATAACCAAAACCAAATCACCACAGCTGAAAAAGCATCTGACTCTTTCACACAACTTGTTGAAAGCGGTGCCGTGCTAGAAAAAGCGGATACGTTTATCAAAGATAATAGCGAGTCAAGCTACAGCACGCTAACAGCATTTGTAGCGGCAAAAGAAGCCGTTGAAAAGAATGACCTTGATGCAGCAAGCGAAAAGCTTAACTGGATCATCACCAACGAGCAAAACCCTGAGCTAAAAGCAACGGCAACAACGCGCCTTGCTCGTGTTCACCTTGCGCAAAAGCAATATGAGCAAGCGCTAACAACGCTAAATGCCCAGCTTCCAGCATCATTTGCTGCTGCAGTCGCTGAATTAAAAGGCGATGTTTATGCTGCACAAGGCGACAAAGACCAAGCACGCAGCCAATACCAAGCAGCGGCTGATAATGGCGGCCTTGAAAATAACCCGTTATTACAAATTAAACTTGATGACTTAGCACAAACTAGCCCAGCGGCGTAAGGGGTTAAGATGAAGAAGTTAACAGCGGCAACACTTGCTCTGTGTATCGCAACCCTAACAGGGTGTTCGTCAAGTGATGACGAAGATGAACTGGTACTGCCTGAAATTGTTAATCAATTTGAGACAGAAGTGGTTTGGCAAGAATCAATTGGTGATGGTGTTCAGCATTATTTCTCGCGCTTAACACCGGCTATTCATAACGATGTTGTGTATGTAGCAAACCGCGAAGGTGAAGTTGAAGCCCTATCGCTTGAAAATGGCGATACTCTGTGGGAAACCGATGTTCGTGAAAACCCAGCCTTTTGGCCTTGGGAAACCACAGAAAGTGCCAAGTTATCGGGTGGTATTTTACAAGCTTACGGCAAGATTTTTGTTGGTTCTGAGCATGGTTATTTAACTGCACTAGACCGTGAAACAGGTGAGATTGTTTGGCGCAAAACTATGCCAGGCGAAGTGCTTGCTAAACCTGCTGCAGGCGACGGCTTAATTTTTGTAAACCTAGGCTCAGGTAAATTATTAGCTTTACACCCAGATACAGGTGAAGAGCGTTGGAGCTTTGAACAAGAAGTGCCACCACTGACGTTACGTGGTCAAAGTTCACCAACCGTAGCAAATGGTGGTGTATTACTAGGCCTTGAAACAGGCAAACTAAGCGTATTAATTTCAGAAAATGGTTACTCTGCGTGGAGTGCTGAAATTGCTTCTCCAAAAGGTGCCTCTGAGTTTGAACGTTTAGTAGATGTGGATACACAAGCATTAATTAGTGGTCCATATGCGTATGCAATCGCCTATAATGGTAACTTAGCAGCCGTTGATATTCGTTCAGGTAATGTTGTTTGGAAACGTGAGTACAGCAGCTACCGAGATTTATCGATGATAGCCAGTCTATCTATGTTGTTGATAGCGATGGTGTTATTTACGGTCTAGATAAAACATCAGGCATTGAGCGTTGGAGCCAACCGGCACTACGCGGCTGGTACTTAACTGGCCCAACTGTGGCTGGTAAATATTTAGCACTGGGTGACCAAGAAGGTAACCTACACTGGTTAGACAAAGAAACGGGCGAGCTTGTATCGCGCGAAGACTTTGACAGCTCAGGTTTCTTTATTGAGCCTGTTGTTGCCGGTGACAAATTAATTTTATACACCCGAGATGGTGAAGTTAGCGCGGTTAAAATTCCAAACTAACTTACTAATAGTAAACGTTATTTTTCTAAGGCTTCGCTTGGCGAAGCCTTTTGTTGTTTTTTTAAGAGGTAGTTTATGCTTCCCGTGATCGCTCTTGTTGGGCGACCCAATGTGGGCAAATCCACATTATTTAACCGTTTAACACGTACTCGTGACGCCCTCGTAGCCGACTTTCCTGGCTTAACACGAGATAGAAAATATGGCCAAGCAGATTACGAAGGCTATGAATTTATCGTGGTAGACACGGGTGGTATTGACGGTTCTGAGCAAGGTATCGAAACCGAAATGGCTGAGCAATCGCTACTCGCGATTGAAGAAGCCGATATCGTATTATTTTTAGTTGATGCCCGCGCAGGTATGACTGCCGCTGACCAAGCAATTGCTAACCACCTTCGTAAACAACAGAAGAAATGCTTTGTTGTAGCAAACAAAGTGGATGGTATTGATGCAGACTCATATTGTGCAGAGTTCTTCCAGTTAAGCTTAGGTGACGTGCATCACATTGCTGCGGCGCATGGCCGTGGTATCACGCAATTACTTGAAACAACCTTACAGCCAGTTATTGCTGAACTTGCCGGTGAAAGTGAAGAGCTTGAAGAAAGTGATGACGAACTGGTTGATCTTTACAGTGAAGATGAAGAAGGTGAAGACAGCGAACAAGCCTTTGCAGATAAGCCTGTAAAACTTGCTATCATCGGTCGCCCTAACGTTGGTAAGTCAACACTTACAAACCGTATCTTAGGTGAAGAACGTGTAATCGTTTACGATATGCCGGGTACAACTCGTGACTCTATCTATATCCCGATGACACGCAACGACAAAGAATACATTCTTATTGATACTGCGGGTGTTCGTAAGCGTAAGAAAGTAAGCGATGTTGTTGAGAAGTTCTCAGTTATTAAAACATTACAAGCCATTGAAGATGCCAACGTGGTACTTTTAGTGGTTGATGCACGCGAAGGTATTTCTGATCAAGACTTAAGCCTATTAGGTTTTGCTTTAAATGCGGGTCGTTCATTGGTTGTTGCTGTTAACAAGTGGGATGGCCTTGATGATTACGTTAAAGAACGTATTAAGTCAGAGCTTGACCGTCGTTTAGGTTTCATCGATTTCGCACGTTTACACTTTATCTCTGCTTTACACGGCACAGGTGTGGGTCATTTATTTGAATCAGTAGACGAAGCGTACGAATCAGCAACTAAACGTATTAGCACAGCGATGTTACGTCGTATCATGGATATGGCACAAGCCGATCACCAACCGCCACTTGTTCGCGGTCGTCGTGTAAAACTTAAATATGCTCACGCAGGTGGCTATAACCCACCACGTATCGTGATCCACGGTAACCAAGTTCATGACTTACCTGATAGCTATAAACGCTACTTAATGAACTATTATCGTAAAGCATTAAATATCATGGGTACGCCGATCAAAATTGAATTTAGAGAAGGCGATAATCCTTACGCAGGCCGCTCAAACAAGGTGACCTTATCGCAAAAACGTAAAATCCGTGCGTTTGCGAAAGAAAACCGCAACAAGTCGTAGTTGCCACGTAAGCTTTAAGTATTAAAAAAAACCTTGTAAGTATGACTTACAAGGTTTTTTTATTGCTAAAACTATGCTTTATTTAATAAACGAATAATAAATAGAGCTGCATAAATGGCATTTTTAAGTCAGGTTATTTACGTCGATAACGTAGAAGAAGTACTCGACTTTTACTATCAAGCATTTGGATTTAATACCAATCATATCAGTGACGATGCCGAATACGGTGAACTTGTTACAGGTTCCGTTAAACTTGCTTTTGCAACCCACCCGCATGCGCAATCATATTTTAAGCAGGGGTATATTCGTGCCCACCCTAAGCAACCTGCACTTGGTTTTGAGCTAAGATTCAGCTGCCACAATTTAGTCGAAAGTTACGATAAAGCCGTGCTTGCTGGTGCTGAGCCATTGTGCCCGCCAACTAAAAAAGATTCTCAACATTATGCGTATGTTCGCGCTATTGAAGGCACTTTAGTGTGTTTAGTAGAAGATTAGCCTTTTGTAAGGTCCGTTTTTGTTAGGTCAGTATGCAGCTCAAGGGTTAATTCACGTAGTAACTCGATTCGCTCTAAACTCATGTTTGAGCGCGCCATTAACTTGGTTGATAATTCTTCAGCATCAATTTTAAGCTGCATGCCCTGCTCGGTTAACGAGATTACTTTTTTACGCTCATCTTCATTTGATACCTGACGCGTCAATAAACCTTTTGATTCAAGGCGTTTAACTATCGGTGTTAAGGTGCCTGAATCGAGGTGCGTGTCATGAGAAAGCGCTTTTAAACTCACTTGGTTATTATACCAAAGCGAATGCATCACAATATATTGCGGATAGGTTAAGTCATAAGCTTCGAGGATTGGTCGAAACGCTCTGATCAACGCATTGGTTGCACTATATAAAGTGAAACACACATTGTCTGATAAGTTGTTGCTCATGTAATTACCCTAAACTGAAATACAGCCGTATTATTGCCTCAATTTAGTTTGCGCGCAAATTATTTTCCTACAGTCTATTGCCTTTTACTGTAAAGATCATTAAATTGATCGCAAATAGTTTGCGCGCAAATATTTTGCACAATTCATTAATTGATTCTGATCTAGTTCATTCGAGGTTTATATGGCGACAAGTCAACAAATTCATTTAGTTTCACGCCCAACAGGTATACCAACACAAGCCAATTTTGCGCAGGTAGACGTAACACTTCCAGATTTGAACGACGGCGAAGTGTTAATTAAAAATACCTGGATGTCAGTTGACCCTTATATGCGCCCGCGCATGATTGATCGTAAATCGTATATCGCGCCATTTAACTTAAACGAAGTAATGGAAGCCGGTGCTATCGGCGAAGTGATTGAATCGCGCAATGACGACTTTCCTGTAGGAAGCAAAGTAAGTCATATTAGCGGTTGGCGTACCATGCACATTAGCAATGGCAGCGACTTAACATTACTGCCAAACGTGCCACTACCAGACCAACTATTTTTAAGTACCATGGGTATGACCGGGTTAACCGCATGGGCAGGTCTAACAAAGGTAATTAACCTAAAAGAAACTGACACTGTGTTTGTATCAGCAGCGTCAGGCGCGGTAGGTAGCATTGTTTGCCAAATTGCCAAGCTAAAAGGCTGTAAAGTGATTGCTTCGGTTGGCTCTGACGAAAAAGCACAGATGGTTAAAGCGTTAGGTGCTGATGCGGTAATTAACTATAAAACGGTCGCAAACCTAACAGAAGCCCTTGAACAAGCGGCACCACAAGGTATTGATGTTTACTTTGAAAACGTAGGTGGCGATCACCTTGAAGCCGCACTCAATGTAATGAACGATTACGGCCGTATTCCTGTATGTGGCATGATCTCAGGTTACAATAACGACACAGCACAGCCAGGGCCAAGCAACCTGTTTTATATCAACTCGAAAAAGCTCACAATGCAAGGGTTTATCGTGATTGATTATTTTGATCAGTTTCCTGAGTTTATTGAGCAAATGGGTGCGTGGATCAGCGAAGGTAAAATTAAATCTGAAGAAACGGTATACCATGGCATCGAAAATGCCGTTGATGCATTTCTTGGTCTGTTCGAAGGTAAAAATAAAGGAAAAATGCTAGTTAAGCTTTAACGCTTAATTACAAATAAAGCCTGTATCTTAGTTGGTACAGGCTCTATTTAGGCAAGTTTAAAAAATACGATTGCCGAAATAAGCACCAACCCCACATAGGAAAGAAACAAAATCCCAGCTTGGCGATGTTTTTTTGCATTCGCTCGCACAGTTTCGTTTTCTGTGGAATTTAAAAGTGCTAAACCCTTTTTAGACACAAAAACCATAGGTACTTTTAAAAATCGCGGCGCACCTAGTTGTTGCCACAGTTCCGACTCTAAAGTTTTAACCGATTGATAGTATTTATACTCAGCGCTCGCAGCATAAAGCATTAACAGCGCCCACCCTGAAACCAATATTATTGTTATTAGCATAGGTTACCTGATTAATTTATTTAGTTAGGTTTAAAGTGTATGTCATCAAACAAAATTCACAACCCGCTAATTTACTTACTCTGCCCTGTACAGCGAACTACCATATTGATTCCTGAGCAAATGACCTTTGCTTAACCCTGCTTCAAATAATGTCATAATTAAACCAACAAAAGGTACAAACCAAATTAGGCAATTCCAGCCTGACTTTCCAATATCGTGCCAGCGTTTGACTTGAGAAGCCATTAGTGGCCATTGAAATAAAATAAATATGCCAATAAAAAAGAACACATCAACTACAGCAATAGTTTGAACCACAAAATAAAACCCATGCACAAACCAAAACTGTTTTCTATTCAAACGTCCATGAAAAGAGAACAACACATCAAAAAACTCTAAATCTCGAGGTTTCGAAAGGTAGACTGGTTTGCGAGCAAGTTCAGCGTCAGGTGTTTTATATAAATTATCAGTCATTCAAAATCGATAAATACGCAAGTTCTGCTAGTTTTTCTAAAGATGACGTTGCATTAGACTCAGGCTTTTCAGCATGAACTGAGTAGCGCCTTTTCGGGATCTTAACTTGAATAAAACCATGATTATTGGCCATATCAAAACGCAGCATTTCACGCTCTTTTGGCGTTAAATGATTTTCATGGATCTTTTCAAGCTCACCATGATCAAGCCAAATAGCAGCACAATTTGGACATTCGTCTATTTCAACCACTTTTAGTGGGGTGAAAAAGCGTCGCATCATCACGACATCAGGGCAATTCGGACAATTAATTCGCTTTGCTAAATCAACACATTCTGTTGGCAGGGTTTGTAAATGAGCCACCAGCACTTGCGCGGGTTTTAAATTCGGATCGCTAAAGTGAAATATTTGTCGGTTATCAAAAAATACGCCACCGCTTTTTGATAAATACACATTAACGTCGCCAATGCTCACTGCTTCAAGGGCTGTTTTAGTACGCGGGCAAAACATAGTACATCCTTGTTTTATAATTAATTTAGCGCTTTTGTAATTAACGGTTTAAGCGGCTCAGGTAAGCTGATGTTACCAGCTAATACAAAGTCATGTGCTTCATTTGACATTTTTTGCCATGTTTTACGAATAATACCCAGCCATTTTTGTTCATCGTAATCAGGCTTACTACTTGCAAAATCAAGCATGTAATGCTCAATAAACACAAGGCTTGCGATGTCTTCAATCAATTGGCTATCAGGGTTTCGTTTTATGTTCTTTTTAGCAACGGCTGCGTATACACGCTCACATTCTTCCGGCGCGTAACCCGCCGTTTTCATAAGGGCTGTTACACGCTCGGCATGAAAGTCATATAAAGCCGTACGCCATTGATAATAACCTTGCTTACCCATAGGAAAATCACTGCGAGGAGAGCGCCAGCGCTCAATATGTTGACCTCGCGCAGCAATATGCATCAACTCATCAGCTTGTGGATTGAAACGGTTTAGCATATCGGTCATACGCATTGCGTATAATGACTCTTTTGCAAACTCTTGATCATCTTGTTTCACACGATTTGGATCGACAGCATTCGCTGCATCTATCGCTTTTATCACGGCTTGGTACATAGCGTTTAATCTTACTTAAGTTTGTAATCTATTGTATTTAGGTACAAATAATTCTTTAACATGCTAAAAATTCAACTAAAATCCTAGCTCTTAGCTAGACAATCAGGTAGCCCTAAACTAGTATTTTTAAAAGTAAACTTAGTACTTAAATACATACCTCATTCAGGGATGCCTTTGCGTAATATTACATATTTTTCGTTGTTATTTACTTCTTTTTTTCTCAGTTTCTGTTTATTTTCGGCTATCGCGCTAAAAGTGTTTTACGATAGACAAGAAATGCATGAAATTGAGCAAAATGCAGCACTTAACAGTTACAGCAGTAATCTTGAAAAAGCACTTGATAGCGCACTCCTTGGCCCCTACCTTGTTCGCGCCGCAATGCGTGACTTTGCATATACACAAACTGAATTCGAAACCCTTGCCACAGAGATTTTAACTCACAGTGATGGTAGCCAAACTATTCAACTCGCACCAAAGGGGGTAATAAAATACAGCTACCCGTTAACCAGTCACGAGAGCGTGATTGGTATCGACTTATTCAAGATGCAAAGCATTCAAGCGTCATTACAAACAGCGATTGATACGCAAAAAATGCAAATCGATGGACCTAAAGAGTTGGCTCAAGGTGGTCAAGGCTTAGTCGCTCGATTACCGATTTTTAATCAGAATGAGTTTTGGGGTTTTGCAATCGCGGTGCTACGTTTTCCTGAGTTTATTGCAAATTTACGACCTGACACGACTTCACACCCTCACCTCTATGAGGTTTGGCAAAAAACAGCGAATAACTACGCGCCGCTTTTAAATAACCACAGTTTTGAGCAAAAGCAATGGTCAACCTACAATCTCGATGTTGAAAATCAGCATTGGGTTGTGGGTATTAAAGATGAGTTTGCTTATCGGGCGCATGTTGAATTTTTAGTGCTGTTACTGATTGTCCTGCTATTTTCATCGGTTAGCTGCTATTTGATTACGATTACATGCCGATTACGGGAACACGAGCAAAACCTCGAAAAGCTCGTACAAAAGCAAACCTTGGAGCTGTCTGAGCAGGCACTTGAATTAAAACAAGCTCAGTTACTCAGTGGCGTGGGTAGTTGGCATTTGTCGCCAGATAAAAGCATTCGGCAATTATCGGCTCAAGCAAAAGCACTATTTAAAGAACAAAGCAAAGTGCAATCAATTACGGATGTCTGTAAAAAAATCGATAGCTTTTATAAAAATACGTTTTTAAATTTTATACATACTAAGCCTAGTAGCCCAATCGAAATTGAATACACAATCAAACTCAATGGAGAAAAACGCTGGTTTCACGAGCACGCAGAATGGAACCCTAAAACCAATACCTTGGTAGGTACGATTGAAGACATCAGTGCAGAAAAACAGCGCCAACATGAGCTTTATCAGCAAGCCCACTTTGACTCAGTCACCGGCCTAGCCAATCGCCATTACAGTGAAAAGTATATCGCCAGTTTATGCCCTGAAGACCAATACAGTAGCGGCCTGACTTTATTGTGCGCCGAGATCAAAGGCTATCGACAATTAGAAGATATTTACGGTCAAGATTACTTAAATGAACTACAAACGACCATTGCTAACCGGCTAATTGAGTTTTCTGACTTACATCAAGCGTTTTGCGCGCATATCAAACAGGGCTGCTTTTTAATGTTACTAAAAGAAGCTATTTTTGATGAAAAGCTCGCCGCCCTATTAGACAAATTTCAGCATCAGGTCGGGGGGATTATTGAAACCGCTGGTAGCGCTCATTTTTACCACTTATACATTGGCGTAGGCTATCCGCATTTACAAAACATCGATGCTGCTGAGCAAATCAATACTGCTCTGATTGCGATGAATGAATGCCCCCGCACGCAAAAACCCTTTACCGTTTATAGCCAATCTCTGAAAGAGAAGCTCATTGCACAAAGTAACCTCGAAAGTGACTTACGCCATGCGCTTTCGACTAACGAGCAGCTAAGTATGGTGTATCAGCCAATCGTTAACACTCTAGATGGTACACTGATTGGCTGTGAAGCATTGGTTCGCTGGCAACACCCTGTTCGAGGCTTTGTGTCACCTGTGGAGTTTATAGCCATCGCTGAGCAATCTGAGCTCATTAATTTATTGTCTCGTTGGATTGTTGCTAAAGTTGCTGAAGATTGCCATCGCATGGTTGATAACAACATTCATATTAAAGTGTCGATCAACCTCTCACGTAAGCAGTTCTCTGATGTGCATTTAGTGAAACGACTGAGTAAAGAAAAAGCCAAGCTATTCCCAGCTAATCAAAAAATTAATCTTGAGATCACCGAATCTGCCCTATTTCAAAATACCCAGTACGCTATAAACCTAATGCATGAACTTAAATTAGCGGGTTTTAACTTATCACTCGATGACTTTGGAACAGGTTATTCATCACTGTCGTCAATTCAGCAGTTTCCGCTAGATAACGTTAAGATTGATCGTGCTTTTATCTGTAACTGCGTGGATAACCCACGAGATGGTTTATTTTTACAAACGATGAGTGATTTAGCCCATCAACTTGATTTAACGATTACCGCAGAAGGGGTCGAAAGCTCAGAGCAGTGGCAATTGGTGAGTGACAAAGGCATTGATTATATTCAAGGTTACTTAATCTCAATGCCCTTATCTATTGATGATTTTATAGCGTTTGACCCAGTTGCGTAAGATCCACTGCCAAGCTTTGTTTTGGCTTTTCGATCATACGGGTAAGCTCTTTTTCTCCATCAAGGACAATAATGGTTGGCGTATACAGTAAGTCGTGCTGTTTTGCTAACCCTGCAGGGTCAAGTTTATCGTAGCCAACAGCCACTAATTTAAGTGAGCCTAACTGTACTTTCGCTGTATCGAGAAGTTTTAAAAATCGAGGTACTTCTCGTTTTGAGTCATGACACCAAGTGCCTAAAAACACCAAAACTTGCTTACCTTGTAGTGTTTTTATCGTGGTTAACTCTGCTTCACTCGGTGTGTATTCATTGTACTGTTCACTAAATGCAGCGTAGTCTTTAAGTAAATCATCTCGACTTATCTCTCCACTGTATGGAGCGGTGTCTGCAAATGTTAGGGCAGAAAATAACAAAGCGGCGATATAAATTAGTTTTTTCATTGAGTCTCCTTTTTCACCACTATAACTAAGTGAAAAATAAAGTCACAGTTTTTTGCTTATTAGCTGTTCGATGCCTTGCGCTTTATGATACAGCCAACCTTGATGGAAATAGACTTCTTTTGCCAACAAGTAATCAGCCTGAGCTTGGGTTTCCACCCCTTCAGCAACAATATCAATCTCAAGTTTTTTAGCCAGTTCGATTAACGCATCAAGTAAAATAGCCAGCTGTGAATTAGTGCCAATGGCTGCGGTGTAACTTTGATCGATTTTTAAAATATCAAAAGGCAATGATTTTAAATATTGCAGGCCAGCATAACCCGTTCCAAAGTCATCAATAGCCACTCTGACCCCCTGCTCTCTAAATAGCGTAATGGTCTCTATCACTTCAGTATCGTCAGATTCAATCAGTTCGTTTTCGGTTATTTCGAGTACCAAATGTGGGATCTGGGTGTTCAACTCAAGAGCAAGCTGCTTAAATTTGTCATCTTTGAGGTGTTCACCTGTAATGTTGATATTCACCTTTAATGTTGGATGCCACTGGGTGAGCTTTACTAAATCTTCGGTGATATTTTCAATCACAGCATAGGTCAGTGCTAAGTTAAGGCTATTGCTTTCAATATCCGGTAAAAAGCGATTCGGCGTTAAGACTCCCTCTAGTGGATGATTTAACCTTACTAACACTTCAACCCCTGCAAACTGTTTTGTGTTTGCATTCCAAATAAGCTGATAAAAGTTAATAAAATCACCAGAGTTTAAATGGTTAATCAGCTCATTTTTACGGCTACGGTAATTTTGATGGTACGCTTTAGAAAAGAAGAACAATAAAACAAATACAAACACATACAATGAAATACTTGCCAAAGGCGGGGTATAAACACCTCGGTATAAAGTATCCACATTGACAGCGACGACCAAAGCAAGACTCGGGATATCTTTGACAGGCTCAGCTAGTAAATAGTGCTGATGTGTATCATCAAACCGATGATCATTAAGCTCAGTCGTTTTCGTTAAAGGAAACAAATCATAATCAAGTGGCAAGGTATAACCACCCACAATCGTGATAGGCATACCCAATTTTGCATCGACTAAAGCAACAAAATCATAGGGTCTATCAAGCTCATTTATTTTTCGGCTCAATAATGGCTGCGGCAATAAAGCATTAATCTCAAAGCCATCACTGCGGGTTTTAGCTATAACCAAAGCAGCTTCACCAATGTAATTGGTATGAATTGGCCCAAAATAACGCAGCTGTTGGCTTTTAACAGGCTTAGGGCCTATGGTCTTTATTGGCTCAGGTGGAGCCCCCCAACTGGTACAGGTTAAATAGCCATCTGGGTTTACAACACCAAATTCGGCAACATTCGAGATATGAAAATGGGCTTGGCGAAGCGCTAGCAACGTCGTGCTAGAGCAGCTCGGATCAAGCGTATCTGACTGAATAAAAAAATCTTTTAATTGCTTAGTTTGCTTATCAAGATCTGATTTAAGCCATTGGTAGTCTGCCCGTATTTGCTCTCGCGCAACCTGCTTTTTTGCCGCGACTTCCATTGGGTAATCGATAGCAAAAACAAGCATCATTCCAATACTCGCAAGCGTTATGGCTTTAATTTTGTATCTGCGTTTAGGCAAAGTGCAAACTCAATATGTTATCTGATAATAAGCATTGCACATTCTAACTTAAATGCCATAAAAAAGGTGTACCTAAAAATACAAATAACGCTCTTTTTTAGCATTGTCATAGAACTGAAAAACTCAACAATTATATTCGCTAAATTGGTAAAAACGAACTACTATATTAGATATATCTAATATAAGGTTTTACTATGCTTTCCTTAAGAAATATTGTGCTATGTACTGCATTACTTTCTCCTAGTCTGTATGCCGCAACAAACTCAGCGACTCTAGAAACCGAAGCAGCTGAGCGAGCAACTGAATTTGCCACGACGCTCAAATCAGCATTGGCAGCTGCAATCAAACAAGGCGGTTTAGTTGAAGGAATTAACGTGTGCAAAATGCAAGCCCCAGCCATTGCTGAAAGCTTATCAACCGATGGTTGGACTGTAGCGCGTAAAAGCACTAAAAACCGTAATCCAAATAATAAACCTGATGACTGGGAAGCTGAAAAAATCGCTCAGTTGCTCGATATGATCAGAAACACAGAAAGCATCGATAATGTGACTTTTTCAACCAGCAAAGATGGTCAATTTCGCTTTGCTAAAGCGATAAAAGTCGCGCCAGTGTGCCTCAATTGTCATGGTCAAACGATTGCGCCAGAAGTAAAGCAAGCGCTTAGCGAGCATTACCCAAATGATTTAGCGACAGGTTATCAGCTTGGTGATTTAAGAGGAATATTCTCTATTACCAAAGAACTCGACACGTCTGAGCCATAAAATATATGCCTTGTACTCGCATAGTTTGCTCTTAGCAATTAAAATACCCTTTTAAAATCAACCAAGGTGCCATTTATGTCTTTACCTCCTTGCCCACAATGTAACTCTGAATACGTGTATGAAGATCAAAACAACTTAGTATGCCCAGAGTGCGCTCATGAGTGGGATCCAAATGCTGTTAATAACGTTGATGTAATCGATGTAAGAGATGCTAACGGTACCTTATTGGTCGATGGCGATAAAGTGACCGTTGCTAAAGATTTAAAAATTAAAGGCAGCTCACAAGTAATTAAAATTGGCACCAAAGCCGTTATCCGCCGAGTGTTAGATAAAAAAGACCACGAATTAGACTGTAAAGTTGATGGCGTCGGTGAAATGATGGTAACTGCTAAGTTTGTTAAAAAAGCTTAATAAACATATTGAGCAGTGCCCAATATAAAAACACTGCTCAATTAGTATACTTTAAAGAAACAAAAAAACATTTCAAATAGAATAGCATTTTAATTCAAAGATATAGAACTTCACTGAAAATATATTCCATTTAAAATCAAAATAATAAGAACATACCCAAAAACAATACACTGATCCCAAAACAGATCCAGAACACTTACTTTAAGGTACAGGAATAATAAATTTATACTAATTATTTTGCATTAAATAATTATTCTCCTACACTTCTTTTCAATCATTATTTCTTGAATACGGAATATGATTTAAACCACGTTTAAAAAGCAGGTATTTTGAACACTATTTAGGAACTATAAATAGGTGTTCATGCAGTCATACAAATATGTTTTTAACAAAACTAATGTATTAATACTGCCAAACCTACTGTGAGGTAGGGACGGAAAGCCACGGGTCTTCTCTGAAAGAAGTAAGGAAATGGGAAGATAGCCGGGTTGTGGAATTTGGAATCCAGAACAATGAAACATCACATCTTTAGCACAGCATTACTTGCTGTCGCTTTCACATCAACAGCTTACGCAGTAGACGATCCGAATTTTGGTGCACAGTCATTGCGAGGCGAAATCGGCACGAAAGGAGTTTTCTTGACCATTCCTTACGATGAAGTTCGTTATGGTAATGGTGATAACAAAGCATATATAAAACCTGAAGAATACAAAATGATGTATTCGGATAGCATTGGCGGCAAAGTAACCTGCCCTGCTATTAAAGGGCCAGGTCTAAAAGGATTGAATTACCATCAATTCAAAAACGGCATTGAATGCTCATGGAAATCTCGCCCCGGTAGTAATGCCGAAATTATAACTTTTACTTTGATGCCAGGTGGAGACACAGGTAAGTCGCCAAAACACTATCGAGGAAAAAATAAAGTTGTAACATGGACAGGCATTATTAACGATGCTAATGGCCAAGGTGCTGTAACGAAAAGCTATAAAACAACCCTAAGTTTGGATATGTTCGATTACCGTAATGGTAACTCTCATAAAGCTTTTGTTTTCAAAAAGAATCATAAAGTGAAGCTTGGGGATTTTACGTCGACTAAAGGTTCAATCCGTGACTTTATTTGTGACTTCAATGGTCAAAAAATAAATGTACTCAAAGATCATGCACCTGTTGGTCAATTTGGTAAAAAAGGCGTCAAGTGCACTTACATGCTTAAACAAAATGGTAAAGAGCCTCATTACTATGGTGAAGTCGTGTTTAAATAATAATTTAGAAAAATCACAATAACTAGCTTTCCTTTTCATTCAAAGCCTAGCCTGCGCTAGGCTTTTTTATTTTACTTTTTTGTCACCACGCCTTCAGGTATATGTAAAGTACGTTGTGGGAAAGGAATTGTCAGGCCTGCATTCTCGATTGACTCTTTAACTCGTTTGTTTAAATCCCAATAGGTTTGCCAATAGTCTTCATTTTTAGCCCATGCTCTTAGCTGAATATTCACCGAGCTCTCAGCCATGGCTGTCACCATCACTTGCGCCGCTGGCTCACTCAGTAAACGGCTTTCGTTCGCGGCAATATCTTTTAGCACCGCAAAGCCATCATCGATTGAATCGGCATATGAAATACCCACAACAATATCCATTCGGCGTTTGCCATTTCGCGTGAAGTTTTTAATATTGTTACCCCACACTATGCCATTAGGTGATGCGATATAAAGACCATCAATCGTTTGAAAAACACTGGTGAATAGGTTTACCTCAGAGACAGTACCTTGCATCGAGCCTATCTCAACAAAATCACCGACTTTAAACGGCCTTAATATGAGTAACATCATGCCTGCTGCAATATTACTTAAGGTGTCTTTAAGGGCTAACCCTATCGCTAAACCAGCAGCACCCATTAGCGCAATAAGGCTTGCTGTATTCACGCCAAAGATATCTAAAATAAACACCCCGCCAATAATATACACGGCATAACCTGCCACAGACGACAAAATAGGCAGCAAGGTATTATCAAGTTTTTTAAGGGTAGCATTGGAGTTTTTGATAGCCTTTTTCACTGACTTAGCAAGTACTGCACTGGCAATTAAAATAGCAATTGCGAGTATCACTTTATAGCCTAGCGCTATAATTGTTTCTGAGTTATTGAGCCAAAACTCATTGATAGTTTGCTTCATAAAGGTCCTTGATTTTTTGAGTTCTAAATTGCATTTATTTATAAATTGAAAGGAAAAGCCATGCGTTATAGGCAATAAAAATCAGCAATAAACCAACGCCTTCAGCGCGATTTACCCTGCCAACACCACGGTGCCCATAGGCAAAAATTAATAAAAATATTGAAAGAGAGATCATCGCCAGCCAGTCTCGCGATAATAGATCCGGTGAAAGGTTAACAGCAGGCGCTATCATCCCTGCAATACCTGTGACAGCTAAAATATTAAACATGTTTGAGCCAATCACATTACCAATCGCAATGTCGTGTTCACCTTTTCTGGCAGCGGCAATTGAAGCTGCAAGCTCAGGGAGCGAGGTGCCAAGTGCCACGATTGTGAGACCTATAATGAGGTCGCTAATGCCCATGAGTTCGGCAATATTGACTGCCCCCCATACCAATAATCTTGAACTTGCAATGAGGACCACAAGCCCAACGATAAGCCAGGTAATAGCCGCTTTAAGTGACATAGTTTGCACGTTAAGTTCGTGCTCAACATCTTTTGCTAAGCTGTCATTTTTGCTTTTAAGGCCAGAATAAATACTCCAACCAATAAAACTGCAAAAACCAAATAACAAGATACCCGCATCGAAACGTGATAAGTCGCCATCAACAATCAGTAATGCAAATAGCGCACTTACTGCAAGCAGTAGCGGGATCTCTTTTTTGACAATCAAAGAGTGAACAGTAATCGGGGCTATTAACGCGGTTATCCCTAATATAAGCCCAATGTTGACAATGTTTGACCCCACAGCATTGCCTAAAGCAAGCTCAGGACTGCCATCAGCAGCAGCCATAGCCGATACCAACATCTCAGGAGCCGACGTACCAAAGCCAACCACTATCATTCCAATGAGCAAACTTGGCATACCTGCATATTTTGCGCTTACAGCGGCGCCATCAACAAAACGATCTGCACTCCAAATCAGCAATGCAAAGCCAACGATAATGGCAAGAATAAACAAGATCATCGTGCTCTCCCGCAAAAGGGTGACAAAGCGAAATGTGGTAAATAAAGCGATTTAAGAGAACTGAAATAACCATAAAAATGGTTTTGAAATGTAACAAGCACGAGACGATTCCTTAGGGCGAAGAACAATAAGGCATACATCGTGGTCGCCCATTGAACCCGATACATGCCTTAAGTCTTGTCAATCCGGCTTGCGGACATGAACGCCACGAACATTGGTTCGGAGACTGTTGACGTTCATCTTAATCTAAGAGACTACTCCCCTAAGGTTAGGTACAGACTATATAGCTAAAAGTCATACAATTAAAGCTCTATTTGTTCCTTTTTTGTTTATTTTTTAGAAGCTCAAATGCTCTACAACAATCCCTGTAACTTGACAATTTTCACAGCTCAACTGCCAGCCAGCAGCCCAAGTTGTTGCGCTTAGCTTTGCTGCGCAAAGCGGGCAGACTTCGCCAGCAAACGTACTGGGGGTAATATCTTTAGCTTGCTTAGAAAACGGCCTTAACAACCAGAGAATATTATCATCAATACTCAGTGTCAGATCATGACGGAGCGTCTCGCAATAAGCATCAAACACAGCTTGTTTGTACTGCTTTTCGTGCTCAGCAGATTGACTAGCATAAACACTGAGTGCATTTTCGATGTCTTTTAGGCGTTCGGGCCATGCTTGTGCGTCTATATTCGCTTTGCAATCTAACAACTCTT
Organism: Pseudoalteromonas sp. T1lg21; assembly: GCF_002964625.1. NCBI lineage: Bacteria > Pseudomonadati > Pseudomonadota > Gammaproteobacteria > Alteromonadales > Pseudoalteromonadaceae > Pseudoalteromonas > Pseudoalteromonas sp. T1lg21. Next base: position 49,801 of record NZ_PQBX01000061.1, on the reverse strand, counting down.
CAAGAGTGTAACTTGCATAATTTGGTTCAAACATCATTGCCATCCTTGCTTTGGGTTATTAAATCTTTGGGTATAGCGTACCATTTTGCTTTATTTGCAAAAGCCATTGTTCAAAAAAATTGTTCGCGATACTTAGCTCTTCATCTGAAAGTGTCGGGTATTGTCTTTGCTCAAACCACGCGTAACGATTATACACATCGTTATTTTGCGTGATTTCCATAATGAGTCGATTCATAGCGTAGGCTTTTGCTGCACTATGCTCACCAACTTGTTCGCTGTAATACATGCTCGCTAAACTCATCAGCGCTTGTTCACTGCCCTGCTTTGCTGCTTGCTCTAAAAATACGGTTTTACGCTCTTTAAAACTATCGCGATTTTTGATGAACTCGGCACGTGACAACTTCTCAGGAAATTGCGACTTCATGTAAAATTCGGGAGTTAGCCCAGCAAACGTTTGCTGTGCAAAGGCAGAGCCCTTTTCTGCTGCCATTACCAGATAACGGTAAAAAGACCGCCGCGTTGCTAAATCAACCCCTTGGCAATACTCGTATTTTTCTAAAACACGGTTTTGCGTATCGCCAGCATCGCTAAACTCATAGCTTTCGGTTAATGTTGCTTCAAGCGCCTCAGCATCTAAAGGAGCATTAAAACAGTACTTAAGATTTTGTGCGATAAGATAGTTAGCCTCAGCATCACCTTGCTCAGCGCGTTGCTTTAGCTCAGTTAAGTGGTCAATTAACACACCATCAAAACCCCATTTCGGTGCATTTTTGATAATAAGTTCATGGCTATCATTAACTTCACTCCCTTGCTCAGCTGATTCCTCAGCTAACAAGCTCGCAGCAGGCTTTGTGGCTGGTATGCTTACTTGTGCCTCAATGTGTTGCGTAGCTTTTGTATCATTTGATGACTCTGAATTGGTTACAAAGATTGCAGCTTCTCGTGAAAAATATATATAAATAACGAACAACAATACCACAATTAAAAATGGCTTTATTCCTTGCCTAACAAAAGCATGCCCAGACATAACAACCTACTTATCATTTTTGTTGCTAAGTAAGTTACAAGAAAACAGTGATGAAAGCGAAACTTAACTGCGGTTTCGCTTCGTTTGCATTAAGCAAGCAATAACAATAAAACTAATCCCTAACAACTGTTGCCCATTTACTGAGCTATCTAGAATGGTTAACTGAAGAAGGTATGAGAATACCACTGATGTATAAATCAGCGGCGCCAGCTCTGAGCCGGTGGCAACTAGTTTATATGCTGAGCTTCTAAAGTATTGCGTAGCACTACTAAATACCGCTAATAGCACTAATAAACCTAACATTAACCACGCATTATCAACCACCCAGCTACCTGCTGCGAACTCAGCATTTAGCCCACCAACGAACAGCGGCAGAATGAAAAATAGCGTACTGAATAGTGCTGCAATTAAAAAGCAAAAACCATTGGCAACCAGAACCGGGGTTTTCTCTTTACTAATTTGAAATAAACACAGTTGCGAACAAGCATTAAAAAAGCCAGCCGCCAGACCAATTAATAGCTCCCAACGTAACGTAATCCCTTGGTCGGTCAAACTTTGAATGATCAGCCCTATCATCATTAACAACAAAGTCGGCACGACAAATAAGTCGATTTCTCGCTTATACACCACACTTTCAAGCAATGGGATAAACAAAGGCCCGGTGCTAAACAACACAACTGCCTCAATTAACGTAAGTTTGTAAAGCGCTAAAATAAAAAATCCTTGGCACAAGGTGATAAAAACAGCCCGTAGCATCACATTTTTTAATGCAGAAAAACTAACATAATGCCAAAACCGTGCTCGTGCTGTTGCTAACATTAAACAACCAGGTAAGAGCAACCTTAAAAATAACAGTAAAATTATTGGCAGCATGGGGGTTAACAACTGGGTAACCAGTCCATTCAGTGCTAGAGTGAGGGTAGATAGCAGCATTAAGGCACTAGAGCGGTGACTAATATTCATTTACATTGTTTATAAAGCGAGTAGATGACGCTCACGATACGCTCTGCTGAAATTATAAAAAGCGAATAAAACCGCATTAATATGTAAGAAAAACTAACATATGAAACACAATATCCCGCTCAAATCCTTATACAGTTTCATTGCCGTTGCAGAGACTGGCAGCATGGTTAAAGCCGCAGGTTCAATTCACGTTAGTCACTCGGCTATCAGCCAAGCTATCAAGTCTCTTGAGCAACAGCTTGAGGTAAAACTGTTCGATAGGGTTGGCAGACAAGTGTATTTAAATGATGCTGGAAAACTATATTATCAGCGCGTTTCGCCCGCCGTTCAGGCCATTATTTCGGCAAGCGAAGAAGTTAAAAATAAAGACAAAGATCATCATTCTATTTCACTCAACATGGTGAACTCTTTGGCATTACATTGGTGGATACCAAGGGTTGATAAGCTACAAAATAGTTATGCTGAATTAGATATTCGCTTATCAAACTTTGTTGGTGATGTTGACCTCGAAAGACGCAACATCGACATGGCTATTTTTCAGGGCGATCCGCAAAACTGGCAAAAGTACCACTGTGAGAAATTAGCAGATGATGAACTTGTTTTAGTTTGCAGCCCGTCATTATTAAAGTCAGAAACTACAAACAACATCAATGAACTATTAAACCGCTTTCCAGCCATTCAGGTACTCAATGCCCGCAGAAACAATAACTGGCAGATTTGGGCAGAGCATAACCATATTGCCTGCCCTAAAGCACAAAAAAACCGTTCTTTTGAAACCACAGCTCAAGCATTGCAAGCTGTAACAAGAGAACTAGGCCTACTGGTTACCCATAAGCAATTTGTTTTAGAAAAGCTCGAATATGGCGAATTAGTGCAGCTAGGCAGTGCAGTAATCCACCCGCAGCAGTCATTTTTCTATGCCTGCAAAGCTGACAAATTAAAGCATACCAGCATTCAACAATTGATCGCATGGCTAAAAAATGAATTTGTAGCGAGTTAGTAAAGTCTACTAATATTGCTTTTAAAGTTTGGTTTTCTTAGAGTTTTGATTGTATTTACCTAACTCCTTTAAGTTAGGTTTTAAAATAAGCAGAGCATTTCTGTCAGTTTTTTACTAATTTTGGTCTTTAATAGGAATATTTTGTATGGAAGCATTACCGTATCTACAAAAGGTGACTCTCAAACGAGAGCACGTTTTCTCTTTCGATACATATCCATTCTCTATTCCTGCGGTTAATCAGCTCTTTGAAATAGACTTTTCAAAACATGTCACAATATTTGTGGGTGAAAATGGTTCTGGGAAATCGACTCTTTTAGAAGCAATTGCTATCGGCTTAGGTTTTAACGCCGAAGGTGGCTCTAAAAACTTTAACTTTCAAACTCAACACTCGCATTCAGAGCTTCATAAGTACTTGCTACTCTCAAAATCGTTTAAGAGATACAAAGATGGTTTTTTCTTACGAGCTGAAAGTTTCTATAACGTTGCATCAAATATTGATGACTTAGATTTGGGATTTTCTGGGGAGCCTAAACTGATAGATGCCTATGGAGGTACATCCCTTCATCACCAATCACATGGCGAATCTTTTTTAGCGCTTATGGTAAACCGCTTCATTGGCAATGGGCTTTACATTTTAGATGAGCCTGAGGCCGCACTTTCTCCTTCTAGGCAGTTGGCTGTTTTGAGTCGCATGTTTCAACTAATTGAGCAAAACTCTCAGTTCATTATTGCCACACACTCACCGATTTTAATGGCATACCCAGGTGCGAGGATCTTCCAAGTGGGAGCACAAGGCATTGAACAAATAAATTATGAGGATACTGAGCATTACCAAATTACAAAGGCGTTTCTAAACAACCCACAGCCAATGCTCGAAGAGCTTTTCAAGCCTGAAGGTGACTGATACCAATCAGCAATAATACTTAATCATTTTGAGGGATTAAACCTGTCGCTACCTGCGTTAAAAATTTCTTAGTTAGAACAACTAAATAACGAAATTTTTGCCTTGCTATCAACGAGGTTTCTTTGCCTCAAAATAGACTACTTAATTAAGCGAATTGGTATGATTTTATTATTTCTGATGCTATGCATGAATAAAGGTAAGCAAGAAAGCATGCTTACCTTTGTAGGGCGTGTTTAGATTTAACTAAATTTGTTTTGGTAATTTAGTCGAAATAACGGCGGTAATAACAATAAATAACAGTGATATAGCCAAACAGGCTGCTAAGCCATAAAGCTGAAACACTAAGCCTGACAACACAGTACCAATTAAGCGTCCCATGGCATTAGCCATATAGTAAAACCCGACATCGAGTGATACGCCATCGGCATCCGCCATGCTAACAATTAAGTAGCTGTGCAAAGATGAGTTAATCGCGAAGACCACGCCGAACAACATCAGTCCGCCTATCAGCATTGGTTTTACTGCCCAGTCAAAACCAATGGCAAGAGCAATGGCTAAGGTGACTACCGCAAGCAAGGATGCCCACTTAACTGTTTCTGCGCTTGGTGATGTTTGCTTATTAAGCTTAATGATTTTAGGTGCAAAAGATTGCACTATTCCATAACCAATGATCCACGCAGCTATAAAAGCCCCCACGGTCCAGTGATCCCAGCCAAAGGCTTGTGATAAAAACACCGGAAGTGCAACTACAAACCAAACATCACGCGCACCAAACAAAAACAATCTTGCTGCTGACAAAATGTTGATTGAACTGCTTTTTGAAAATATCTCGTTAAACTTAGGTTTGTTTTTGGCTTTGCCTAAATCATTTTTAAGTGCATAAAGACTAAAACACCACACCACCAGCAAAGTAGCAGCCATGGTTAGCATTGCGCCTTTAAACGACATTAATGTGAGAAGTAAACCACCTAAAAAGAAGCCCACACCTTTTAAGGCGTTTTTAGAGCCCGTAAGTATCGCCACCCATTTAAACAAGGTGCCTTCTTGGCCACTGGCAACCAGCATTTTAATTGAGCTTTTAGCACTCATTTTATTGAGATCTTTGGCAATGCCCGACAGCGCTTGCGCCAGCATCACATAGGCAACACTTAGCCATTCAGGGGGGACTGCCAACATGAACAAGGCTGCAACCTGTATGGCAAGGCCAATATTCATGGTTTTGTTTAAACCAAGCCTTGCGCCTAAATAGCCGCCCACTAAGTTAGTGACAACACCAAAAATCTCATAAAACAAAAACAGCATGGCAATACTCAAAGGCGAGTAGCCAAGCGCATGAAAATGCAGTACCACCAACATTCTCAATGCGCCATCTGTAAGCGTAAATGCCCAGTAATTCCCAGTGACAATTAAGTACTGCTTTATATCAGCGGGAAGATTAGCCAAACGCGTCATTGCTTTTAACCTTGTAGTGATCGCGCAACTTTACGGGCAAGTTCGGCGGTGCGGTTTGCGTAACCCCATTCGTTATCGTACCAAACATACAGCTTAACTTGTGTCTCGTTGACAACCATGGTTGATAGCGCATCAACAATGCTTGAGCGTGGATCAGTTTTGTAATCGATAGAAACAAGTGGCTTTTCTTCATAGCCCAAAATACCTTTTAGCTGGCCCTCTGCGGCTTCTTGCATCCACTGGTTAATTTGCTCAGCAGTAGTGGGCTTTTCAACTTCAAACACACAGTCAGTGATTGATGCATTTGCTAAAGGCACACGAACCGCGTGGCCATTTAATTTACCTTTAAGTTCAGGGAAAATATGTGTAATCGCTGTTGCAGAGCCGGTTGTAGTTGGAATTAAGCTCATGCCACATGCGCGAGCACGTCGTAAGTCTTTATGCGGCGCATCTAAGATAGTTTGCGTGTTAGTAATATCGTGAATAGTGGTCATTGAACCATGTTTGATACCAATTTTTTCTTGCAGAACTTTAACCACAGGCGCTAAACAGTTGGTCGTGCATGATGCGGCAGTCACAATATCGTGCTGATCTACGTCGTATAAATCGTCGTTTACACCCATCACTATATTCAGCACACCGTCTTCTTTTACCGGGGCAGTGACAACAACTTTCTTCACACCTTGATCAAGATAAGCCTGAAGTAGTGACTTTTCTTTCATCACGCCAGAGGCTTCAATAACGATATCGCAACCAGACCAATCAGTGTCTGCAATCGCTTTATTTTGTGTAACGTTAATCATCTGACCATCGATGATCACAGCGTTGTCGTTACTTTCAACCTCATGAGGCCAAATACCGTGCACCGAATCATACTTTAGTAAGTGAGCCAATGTAGCTGCGTCACCCGCTGGGTCATTAATTTGCACAAACTCAACGTCGTCCCATGTAAACGCTGCTCTTAGCGATAAACGACCCATACGGCCAAAACCATTAATGCCTACTTTAATTGCCATTGTTAAGCTCCTACTTTTTAAAATTGTCTAACTTGTTTTACCGGGTTTGCCGACAGTTAACAGCAAACCGTTTTGTTTAATTGCAACAGCGCGTCACACGGGTTGGGCGATCATCGCCCATCGCATTTAGCCTTGCTAACTCGTTTTCTATAAAATTAGGTTCGTTTACCACGGTCGAGGTAATTGTTTGTTTCATCCACATTGGTAAGGTCGGGTTTAAAGAGTAAAACACCCACTGCTGGTGCTTTCTATCCGACAAAATGCCCTGTTTTTTAAGTTGCGCTAAATGCCTTGAAACCTTTGGCTGGCTCTGCTCATTAAGTGCCGTCATTAGTTCGCATACGCAAACCTCTTGCTCAACGGCGATTAGTAATAAGCTTTTTAAACGAATATCATCTGCAAGCGCTTTATAAAATGTGGTTGGCGAAATCGATGCTGGTTTTTCTTTGTTATGGGATTGCACAAACTGTTTGATTCGCTCATTGAGCTCTTGCAAGGTTTTTTCAAAGGCGTGGGGTTCAGGACGCGTTTTAGGATCGATAAAATCCCATGCAAGGCAATGGCTGCCATCGACGCGATTGGCGCATTCTTTGGCAGCGTCATCACATAAAGTTATGACGTAATCCAAATGGAGGTTAGTTACATCGTTTAAGTGCTTTGAGTGTAAGTCATCGGTTTTTAAACCAAAATGCTCAATCGCCGCAAGCGTACGAGGGTCTACCGCATAAGGTTCAGTACCCGCACTAAACACCTCAAACTCACCTTTACCGTGATGTTTAAGCAACGCCTCAGCCATAATTGAACGGGCTGAATTTTCTGTACATAAAAAGAGAACTTTCACGACTCACTCCATAACAATTTGGTTATATAATATTTTTGTTATATGAAGTGCGCAAGTCATTTCTCTTCTATAATGACTTAGCTTGAATTGAACTAAAGAAAGGATCTGGCGCATATGTGCGCCAGTTTAGATTTTGGCGTGTTTAGAGTGCTGATTTTGCTTGTAAAATTAAATAGCCACTCATTACTTTTTCAAGCTGGGCGTAGTCTTTTTGCTGAGTAACAGCCCCTGCTACCACCACCTGCGTTGTTGGTTCATACATCACCAAAGTGCCCCAAAAGCCACCATGTTGATAAACCAAGGTGCCGTTATAGTCTTTGGCAAATACACCTAAACGATAAGGGCTATCTGCAGGTAAGCCTGTATCCGAGAGCATGAGTGTAAGTGTTTCTGGGTGTTTAAAGACCTTACCTGAAAATAAAGCCTGATAAAATTTAGCCATACCGATTGGGCTGGCCACAAGCCCACCGCCACCATATAAATCGACTGTTGGGCTCCAATTAAACGTGTCGGTGCCATGCAAGTATTGATGTACGCGTCGAGACTCATCCACAGCAACCGTATCACCCCGTTCCCAGATCACATTTTCAATCTGGTTTTTATCGAAACTTAAATATTGGCGAACCGCTTCAGGTAGCGGTAAATCTGTCACTCTTTCAATAATGTGGCCGAGTAACACATACCCGGTATCTGAATATGAAAAACGCTCACCAGGTTTACCAACTGGGTCGCCCCACTCTACACACCCTTTAATTTGCTCGCGCATCGTAATATCTTGTTGCGGGTTTGCCATTATGCCAGCTAAATACTGATCGCTTTGGGCGTGATCGTATAACCCTGCCGTATGACTCAGTACTTGCTTAAGCGTCATTTTATCAAGGGCATAGCCATCGCTTTCAAGAAGCGCAAAAAAATCGTCAGAAATTAACTTATCAAGCGTTGTATCAAGGCTTAGTTTTCCTTCTTCATGCAAACGAAGTACCGTTGCCGAGGTGAAGGTTTTGGTCACACTGGCAATTCTAAATAAACTATTTGGGTTAATAACTTGCGGCGCATTTTCTTTACTTTGCTTTGCCGTTGAAAAAGCATGTCCATCATCAACAATCACATGAAGTGCAAAACCAGTAAGGGGTGTTTGTTAATTTGCACTGAGAATTTGGCCCATTAAAGCATGGTGAGTCTCGAGAGATTTTGTTGGCTCAGCAGTCACTGGCAAAGCCATCATTGATAAAGCAACAAATAAAGAGCTTAGTGTTTTTTTACTTGTTTGAGAGCACCGACGATCCATAGCATGTTCCTTAATAAAGAGTCCTTAAATAGCGCCTACAGCTTTCGGAAAAAGGCAGTTAAGCAGCCTAAAAACTGCTTAACTGACATTAACAAACGACTTTCGTGTTGTCGAATTAATAAGTTAATACTATTTAGCGAGCATATTTACAGCCATAATAACCAACAGCCCAGCAAATATTTTTTTAATAGTAGAGACGGGTAGATGATGCGTTGCTTTTGCACCTAATGGTGCGGTAAACCACGAAGTACACACAATGCCAAACAAGGCAGGCAAATAAACAAAACCAGCAAAGCCCTCTTTTAATGTAAAGTACTGACTGCCCGAGCTGATGTAACCCACTGAGCCAAATAGCGCAATGACAATACCGCAGGCCGAAGCACAGCCAATGGCTTTTTTCATATCAACCGAGAAAAACGTCAGTAACGGCACAAGGACCGCTCCACCGCCAATACCTATCATGGCAGAAAGCCCCCCTGTGATGCTTGTATAAAGTGTTAAAAGGCCTTTATTAGGTAGCGAGCGTAATGTTTGGCTGTCATTTTTACTGCTGAAAATCATTTTTAATGCAATAAGCACCACACTCAGAGCGAATACAATTCGCACCACATTTGCAGGCAATAGCGAAGCCAAAAAGCCACTGATAAGAGCGCCTAGTGCAACCCCTGTCATAACCCACGGAGCCAATTGCCAAGGCACATTACCATTTTTATGGTGAGCGATAGCTGATGACGTTGAAGTAAAAAGAATTGAGGCAAGCGATGTAGCAATCGCCACCAGCACAACTTGCTCAGCAGGTAACACCTGAAAGTGCAGCAAGATCATGCTTAATATGGGCACAATCACTAGGCCTCCACCAATCCCTAAGAGCCCCGCTAAAAAGCCCACCCCGCTACCAAGTATGGCGCAAGCAATAATAAGCACGATTAATTCATTCATTGTATTTGTCTGTGTTGTTGGTTTAGGGAGACGAGTATAACAACAATAAAGTACGGGGTTGCTCTCAAAAGTAGGGTTAAGTAGTGAATATTACTCACGTTTTATATGAAATTACTGCAACTCCAACAAACCAATTTAGAGATCCAGACGTCTGAATTAGCTTTGAAGCATTTTTTCACTATCCCTTCCTAAATGTTTTATTAAAACAGCAAATATTCATGAATCTGCCTCATGTTTTACCTGAAATAAAAACGTTTTTCTTCATGGTGATGACCACGTATAAATTTATTACCGCTGCAGAGCAACCTAAGGTTAATGACCTAGCGATTTAAGGAAGGTGAGCAGCAATCATTTATCTCAGGACTTTAGGATACATTGCCATGAACAACGATTTCAGATTTACAATTAAAAGTATTTGCCTCGACGAAAATTATCATCCGTCAAATAGCACACGACTTACCACAAACTTTGCAAACCTAGCTCGCGGTAAAAGTCGCCAGCAGAATTTGCGTAATGCATTAAAAATGATTGATAGCCGCTTTAATGCGCTAGCAAACTGGGATAACCCGCAAGGTGACCGCTACTCTGTAGAACTTGAGATCATCTCTGTTGATTTAGAAATTGCACAAAGCGCAGAGGCATTCCCGTCAATTGAAGTGCTAAAAACTAATATCATTGATCACCAAACTAATGAACGTATCGAAGGTATTGTTGGTAATAACTTTTCATCTTACGTGCGTGATTATGATTTTAGCGTACTGCTGCTTGATCATAACAAAGCGAAAAACGAATTCAGCATTCCCGAAAACTTTGGTGACTTACACGGTAAACTCTTTAAATACTTTATTGACTCAGAGACTTACAAACAGCACTTTAAAAATCCACCAGTTATTTGTTTAAGCGTGTCTGATAACAAAACGTACCATCGTACAGAAAACCAACACCCAATTTTAGGTGCTGAGTACCAACCAAATGAGTCGTCATTAACCGAGCAATACTTTAAAAAAATGGGCTTGCAGGTGCGCTATTTTATGCCACCAAACGCAGTTGCTCCGCTGGCGTTTTATTTCTTTGGTGACCTGCTGAACGATTACACCAACTTAGAGTTGATCAGCACGATTAGCACCATGGAAACATTCCAGAAAATCTACCGTCCAGAAATTTATAACGCCAATGCCGTGGCGGGTAGTTGCTATCAACCAAACTTAAGAAACGCCGATCACTCGATCACGCAAATTGTCTACGACCGTGAAGAGCGCAGCCAACTGGCGATTGCCCAAGGTAAATTTACAGAGCAGCACTTTATTAAGCCTTATCAATCAGTACTTGAGAAATGGTCTGCCAACTACGCGATTTAAAGAGAGTAAAAATGAGAAAGTTATTACCCACATCGACAGCTGGCAGCTTACCAAAACCTGCTTGGCTTGCTGAGCCTGAAACCTTATGGTCGCCTTGGAAATTGCAAGGCGCAGAGCTTATCGACGGCAAACAAGACGCGCTGCGTGTTGCCTTACAAGAGCAACAACAAGCTGGCGTTGATATCGTGAGCGACGGCGAGCAAACTCGCCAACACTTTGTAACGACCTTTATCGAACACTTAAATGGCGTTGATTTTGAAAACCGTAAAACAGTGACCATTCGTAATCGCTACGAAGCCAGTGTACCAAGTGTAATTGGCCCGGTATCACGCAGCAAACCCGTGTTTGTTGAAGATGCTAAGTTTTTACGTTCGCAGACCAAGCAACCTATAAAATGGGCGCTGCCAGGCCCTATGACCATGATTGACACCTTGTATGACGCCCACTATCAAAGCCGTGAACAACTGGCGTGGGAATTTGCCAAAATCCTCAATCAAGAGGCGAAAGAACTCGAAGCTGCGGGTGTTGATATTATTCAATTTGATGAGCCCGCGTTTAATGTGTTCTTCGATGATGTTAATGACTGGGGCATTAAGTGCCTAGAAAGAGCAATCGAAGGCTTAAAGTGCGAAACCGCCGTGCACATTTGCTACGGCTATGGCATTAAAGCCAACACTGATTGGAAACAAACACTAGGCAATGAATGGCGTCAATACGAAGAAGTATTCCCAAAACTTCAAAAATCGAATATCGATATTATTTCACTTGAGTGCCACAACTCTCGCGTGCCCATTGAGCTATTAGCACTCATACGTGGAAAAAAAGTGATGGTTGGTGCCATTGATGTAGCAAGCAATGAAATTGAACCCCCTGATGAGGTAGCACAGACATTACGAGAAGCCCTGAAATATGTTGATGCCGACAAGCTTTACCCATGTACAAACTGCGGTATGGCTCCCCTCCCTCGCCACATAGCAAGCGCCAAGCTTAGTGCGCTAAGTAAAGGCGCAGAGATTGTGAGGGGAGAGGTTTTAGGGGCTAGGGGCTAGGGGCTAGGATTTAGGATTTAGGTTCTAGGATTTAGGTTCTAGGATTTAGGGGCTAGGATTTAGGCTCTGGGCTCTAGGCTTTAGGCTTTAGGCTTTAGGAGTAGTTAGCGAGTTATTAGGGGAAAGGGGAAAGTTGCGAGGATCGAGGTGCGAGGTGCGCTTCTCCCTCGAGCCTTGTCGCCATAAATGACGACCTTGTAGGTCAGGCTTTAGTCCGTCAGATTTTATATTTGGTATGGACCTGATTGTGTAGTAGTGATTTCACATCGCGTTTTTACCTCGCCCATCGTATCTCGCCTCTCGTATTTCGTTTCTAGTTTCTAGTTTCTCGTATTTCGTTTCTCGTAATATTTATCAATGACGCGGCATAAAGCCGCTGCTACAACGTAGGCGTGAAACTTGTTTCGCGCATTCTATCCTCTAACGACTATTAACTAACTACTTCCCCTCCCCCTAATGCTTTTAAACCAACACGTTCAGAAAGAGTTAATCCAAAAGCTGCAAAATTGAATTGGCTAGATTAATTATTTTTTGCTAGATTTCAGTTGTACCCAATGGATGGGCAAAAATTGAGGGATTAATATGAACGAATTTGATATTTTCATCAGAAATATTGTCTTGGATTGTATTCGTGAGCAAGGCACCTGTAGCGACATTTGCGAAGAAGACGAGCAATTAACTTTCTATGTCGACATTGAAAACCACGACAATGTGATATCGCATAAACAGTTTAAAGTAACCTACCCAATTAGTTATTCGATTCAGTCAGCACTTAAACATGAAATTGATTTACTGAGATATTTAGACTCTGGTGAAATAAGAACGCCATTTACAAACGACATCGTCGAAGTACTTAAATCTGAGTTACAAGCCTTTATGTTCAGCAACAAACCACATGGCGAATATCATATTTGCTGATTCTTGATTTATATCCTGAAGCAAAACAATCAGGCTATAACTTAACTAAATCACTATTATAAATACGGTAGCGTAAAGTGGTTTTCTTGCTGGGGCAGCAACGAGGATCACTTTTATCATATGTACGTAATTGTATGGCAAGCTCTTCGCCAATCTTTTTCGTACTATCTACTACGCCGTTAAAAGAAATAGACGACAACTCGCTATAACCATCACCCCGAACCTTAATTAGAGTCAACTTCTCTAACCAAACATTGCCTATTTGATAAATCCAAAATATAGAGACTCTGCCATCACTATGCTCATAAAAACGCTTTAATTGGCCAATTTCATTATCAGAGACTAACTCTAGGACGTGGTCTTTATATTGGCTCTGAATAAACGCATCAACTTGCTGCTGTATTTGCTGTTCGGCAGCATTTCCTGTCAGAGATATAAAAAGTGTTATTAATCCAAAACTTTTCAACACAAAACTATGGGTCTTTGATTTGTTATTTTCAGACAACCCCATTGTTTACTCCATTGATAAATGTTTGTTGAAAAACTTGGTTTAATTAGTTTGATAATAAAAACTTGTCTTGGAGAGCGGTTTGATTATGTCGTACTCTAGGCCAAAAGCATTTCTATCACCGCTTTTAGGTATAGTGTATTTCTCTAAAAGGACTACTCCCCAATGATTATCGCTAAGGCCACCAAAGATCACATTGACGCTGTCATACTCATCTTTTGTAATAGCTGCAACCTTATACTCAACCATTAAATCTCTGAGTTCTTGTGTATCAGCTGATAGCTCCATCAAGTTTGGCTCTGCATCAGGGCTTAAAATTTTATAATCGGCAGAGGGTACAAACCCAGCATATTTTGATGGTGTATAGCTTATTAATTGGGTGGGAGAATAAAAAGTATTGTTAACACGGTACACGTGCGGCGCAGATTGCTGTACAAGTTTTAAAGTTTGGCTATTTTTAAATGCCAAAACCTCAGCCTCCGATACATCTAAAAATGACCGAATTAACTTAAGTCTTTGTTCAGTACACTTTTCTTTTTTACAAATAACTAAATTTGGAAGTTTTGTTCCAACTTGCTCTTTAACATTTAAAAACTGGCTACCAAGCACACCTAAGTTAAAGTTAGTGAACGCTTGCTTATCTTTGTCATTTGTAAATTTAGTTGCATGAATATCAAAGATGCTAAACGGATAAAAAGAGGGTAAGTAGGCAAGCTCTAAATCGGTTTGCGGCATCATTTCATCCATGTGCTTTAATACCGCGCGATACTCTTTATCTATTTCATCATTAAAATAGTCTGGTCTTTCAGCCAGTGCTGTAACAGAAAATAAAAAAGCACTGCAAAGTAATATTTTGTTTAACATGAAAAATACATCCTTTTAATTAAAACTATTTAAAGTAACCATACCATTTTAGGTACACAATTCCATTACTTTGTGTTGAGCTACTTTCAAATCCCAAAAGCAACCAAGCATAGCTTAAAGCATTAAATTATTTATATTTTTTCAACGTAAAATCTTATAAACAATAATTTCATTATGCTAAGCTAGCTGCAATTATAAGAAAATATCATTGATTGGTATCAGAGTAGCTTTATGGAGTAATGCTCAAATGATAAGGATATTGTGCTTGTTGCTATTTTTTGCAACCAATGTGGCTGCAAAGGATGTTCAGAGTGAAATCAGCCGTGCTCTTCACGGTTATACAACATATTCTGAATCTGTCGAAATTTTAGCTAGATTAGAAAAGCAAATGCCTTATGAAAATGCGCTAGATGATGCGCAAGTGATGGCGTTTAAATGTTGGTTTTCCAATCCTTCAACTCCTAACGGGATTAGTGAATATAAACAGTTTCTAGAAACAGCCAAACCAGTTATTCATCAAGCAAATAATTTAAACTTAATACAGGATCTTGCTGTCTGTGAAGCAAACCAAGAGTATACTCAAGGTAATTATCAAACAGCTCTAGAACACTTAAAACCAATAATTAACACGCCGTCATTAAACGAAATAACCTCTTCAAAAAAACTCTCAATTATTGCGCTTGCCCACATAGTACTTAACCGTATTCAGTTAGCTAAAGGCAACTATCAAGAGGCATTCGACTCTGCTAAAACTGCTTATCAGTTATTTGAAAAAGCAGGTAATGACTACGAAAAAGCACTCGCATTAAAAGAAATTGCCGATATTCACATAGCGCTGTACAACTATGAACTTGCAATTGAGCAGCTGCAGCGAGCCAAATTAGCGTTAACGAAATTCAATGAGCAAGAGCAGTACAAAGTAACGGATCAACTCGCGTATGCCTATGAAGAAAAAGGCGACTTAATAAAGGCAGTTGAGCTATACGAGTCGATTAAACAAGATGTTCGCCGTTTCGAAAGCGACAACGGCTATGCTTACATATTAATAAAACTTACAGAACTCAATATAAAACTTAATAGTTTATCTCAGGCTGAGTCATATCTAACGGAGTTGAACACGCTCTCGGTTACTGACAGCTGGATTTTGACTCTTTACAACTTCACTAAATCAGAATGGTACTTGGCTACAGCTCAGTTGCAAGCCGCCCTTTCATTTCATGAGAAGATAACCGCCGGGCAACAACAATCTTGGCCCAAGAGCTTAAAGGAGCGTTATTTAAATTTAACCTCTCAGCTTGCAGCTGCAACAGGAGATACTTCCTTACAAATAGCATCTCAACAACAATTAATCGCTTTAATTAAAGATAAACAACAAGCTATCGCAAATAACACTCTTATTTCTGCCAGATTAAACTTTAATTATGAACAGCAGATCCTTGAGATTTCTCGTTTAGAGCATGAATCAAAGCTACAATAAAAACTTTTAGCTGTAGCCGAAGATAAGTCTTTTTGGCAAGGCTTAACTATGATGATAACTTGCTTGTGTTTACTCTTATTCGCCGTTTATACATTCAAACAAGTTCGCCAGAAAAAGTACTTTGAAATACTCGCTTTAAAAGATGAACTAACAGGCATAGCGAATCGCAGAGCTATATTAAATTTAAAACGAAGCGTCATGCTGCAAAACAAACTCAATCAGCAAGTCAGCTCATTAATTTCTATCGATATCGATCATTTTAAAGCGGTCAATGATCAATACTGTCACGATATTGGTGATGAATTAATCATTTCCATAACCAATACGATTGTGCAAACAGTCCGTTGTTCTGATCGGGTAGGTCGTGTCGGCGGCGAAGAGTTTTTAATTGTGCTTGAAGATCAATCTTTAGAGCATGCAAAAGATATTGCCGAGCGTATTAGGCTTTCTGTTGCCGAAAAGGAACATACATCATTGTCTATAAGCGCAACGATAAGTTTAGGTGTTATAGAAATTGAACCAAATGAAACGTCTGAACAGGCAGCTAAAAGAGTCGACTTACACCTTTATAAGGCAAAAAGAGGGGGACGAAATACTGTTTATTCTTAGCTTTAAGTAGGAGTTCAACAACAATTAAAAATGACAGATTTAAATCCGATTTAACGAATCAAACATTCAACTTTTCTCTGTTTCTGAAATAAATAATCCGCAATATGACAATAGTCATAATTCTGTCATCTAACTGATCAATAATTGACGCTAATTTAATCAGTTAACGTAATGAAGAAGTAATGGACAGTGCCTTGGTGCAACTTTCGTTTGCACTCCCCTCTAGTGAAGATCCTTTATGTGCTGCGCTTGCGCATACTATGGAATATGAACAATTGCATTTTGCGGCTAATGAGCAAAAGCGTGTTGTATTTTGTTGTGTGCTGCCAGATGATGCCCATGAAGGTGATGTGATCTCTATCAGTGCAACGCGCCCTGATGCACGTGAGTCTGCGTATTTTACTGCACACACTTTAACGCAACACGATCTAGAGCAGCACGTTATTATGCTTACCTTAGAAAACGTTACTCACAGTGGTGAATTTGTATTGCAATTAATGCTGCACGGCATGCATGCAACACTTAAAGACAGCGCCCAGTTTGATGTCAGCATTGCAGCGAGCACATCACCAGAGCTGTTAACTTCTGAGCAAGCTAAAAACCATGGCTTACGCCATTACATCAGTAATATTGGCGCAAGCTTTTTAGCCTTTTTCTAGGGCCTAGTCAGCAAAGCTAATTTTACCCATGGTAATATCGGGGATCCCTTGCTCGGTATTACCAAAGCGTTGCTGCCCCCCCGACAAACATTCGTTCGCTAAAATAGCAAATAACACGGCTTCTTTTGCATCTGGATTTATCCCCAACGAATCGGTGTTATTTATCTCAGAAGCGCTGGGCAATTAGCCAAAATAATGTCCATTAATAATGGGTTATGAACTCCACCACCACTGGCGTAAACAGCCACATCGGTCAAGCCTTCGCTGCATTGGTTAATTGCTTTAGCAATCATTACCCCTGAAAACTGCACTAAAGTTGCCATCACATCAAAGTGCGATAAGTTATGCGTATTCGAGCGTGCTTGTGCTGCTGCTAAATAGTCTATATTAAACACTTCTGGCCCGGTGGTTTTTGGAAAACCTAAAGCAAAAAACGCATCATCACATAGCGCTGCGAGTAAATCTTCACTTACCGTGCCTTTTGCTGCAATAGTGGCATCTTTATCATAATGAAGTGGAGCAAAATAACGCTGTATATAGGCATCCATAATGGTATTACCTGGGCCTATATCAGAGCTAAAAACCGCTCGTGCATCTGCAGATTTAGGTAAGTAGGTTAAGTTTGCAATGCCGCCCATATTTAGCAATATACGGTTTTCGCTGGTACTTGTGAAATACAAGTAGTCACCATATACCGCAAGCGGTGCACCTTCGCCACCCGCTGCAATGTGCTTTTGTCTAAAATCAGCGATGGTCGTAATACCTGCAGTCACCGCTAAATGATCGCTGTCACCAATTTGTAGTGTTGCATTGCCATATTCTGCACGCTTGTGTTGGTTTTTAGGGCAGTGATAAATAGTTTGTCCGTGGCTGGCAATCACATCAACAAGTTCTTTTGCTACTCCCCAGCTGGCTAACGTTTTGGCAACCATTTCACCATGTAATTGACCAATCCAAGGATTGAGTAAAGTGACTTCTTCAAGATCACATTCGCGTTTGGCGAACACTCGTTTCACACGCATTTTATAATCATCGTCGTAGTCTACCGTCGTAAACTTTAATACTTCTACATGAGTATCCATGCCCTGCCCTGATACTTCGCATAGCGCGATATCAAGACCATCTAATGAGGTGCCACTCATTAGACCAATTATTAATTTTCTTTCTTTTTTTGCGCTTAAATACAGTTTTTCAATATGTTGATGCATAAATAAATCACTTAAAATCAGCTTATTAGATGTAAATAAGCGGGTTGACGAATTGGAATAGTTTATATTTTAAAATAATAGATTTAAAGAATAATTATTGCAAAGACTTTTAAATTGCTTTAAAACTGTACCGGTGAGCTCCCCAAAAGGAGAACACACAAGCATCATAACAAAAAGTATGACTCATTAAATTAACTAAATGGTCTAGGTCAGACACCAACCTGCGTTGATTTAAATGATAAAACGCAAGGGAATCATCATGAAAGCAAATACATCAACAGGGCACCGCTCGCTATTGCTGCTATCACCTCTAGCTCTCGCTGTAAGTTCAGTAATTAGTTATGCCCACGCAGAAGAAACTACTGAAGTAAAAAAACCTGAAGTGATCACCGTAACAGGTTCACGAATTCAACGTACCGAGCTGGTCTCAAGTAGTCCAGTGGTGAGCGTTGATGAAGCACAAATTCACCTAGACCGTGCAGTGAACGTTGAAGATATTACCGCAAAACTGCCACAAGCTGCGGCGGGTGCAAACAGCACAGGTGCCACAGTCGGTGACTCATTTGGCTCATCAACGATTGATTTACGCGGCCTAGGTCAAAACCGTACGTTGGTACTTATTGACGGCACTCGCGCGGTACCATTTAGTTTTCGTAACTCGGTTGACGTGAATACTATTCCTGCCGGGTTAATTAAACGCGTTGATGTATTAACAGGTGGTGCAGCAGCGGTTTACGGCGCCGATGCGGTAGCCGGTGTTGTTAACTTTGTTTTAGACGATGATTTTACTGGCGCTGAATTCTCAACCAGTTACGAAAGTGCCGACGGTGGTAACGAAAAGCTTAACTTTGAAGCAATTTTTGGTGGTGACATCGCAGATGGTCGCGGCCATGTAACAGGCTATATTGGTTACACCGAACGAAAAGAGCTGTTAGCTGGCGAGCGTGACTATGCGCTTGAAAACTCAACGGCAATGATCAACAGCGGTGGTTATTATACTGACGTTGCCTCTGGCAACAGCATCGGTATTGCTGATTCAGGTGCTGTAACAAGTGAGCGTCAAACAACTGATTTCACAGCTGACCGTTATTTAACTCAACCGATGGACCGTTTTTCTGCGGGCTTATTATTTGACGTTGATGTGAGCGACAGTGCCATTGCCTATGGCCGCGCAATGTATTCTAAAGTGACCGTAAATGGTGCGGGTGCCAGTGGCCAAACACCGATTTTTGTTAACGAACAAGTGACCCTCACGCAAGACAACGCCTATATTCCTGATGAACTACGTGACCAACTCACGTTTGATAGCGAAGGCAATGCCCTTGTTAATGTTGAACGTAACCTGGGTTTAGGTGTGCAACACACCGAAGCGGTGCGTGATTCAATGCAATTTCAACTGGGTTTAAAAGGTGATATTACTGACTACTTACGTTATGACGTATATGGCCAGTACGGCAAAACGGATGAAGTGGCCACCATTTACAACAACGCATACCGCAATGATAACAGCGGTAATAGTCGCTTTGCTGCCCTTGCAAATTCAGTGGATATTTTTGATCCCAACCTTGATTTCAGCGACTTTAGCGATCCGCTGCTTTATACCACTCGCGACCGTACTCAAAGTGTGATCTCAGCAACGCTATCGGGTGATTCTGGGTTCTTATTTGAATTACCAGCCGGTGCTATCGATTTTGCAATCGGTTATGAATACCGTAAAGAAACCGGTAAACAAACACCGGGCGATGCATTTAGAAACGGCACCAGCTTTGCGTCTATCAGCGCATTTGATATGGATGCAAGCTTTAGCTCTGAAGAGTTCTACGCTGAAATTTTAGTGCCTATCTTAGTTGATAAACCTTTTGCTGAAGAGCTTAGCTTTGAAGGTGCCTACCGTATTTCTGATTACTCAAATACCGAAGCAGAAGACACTTACAAACTAGGTATCAACTGGGCAATAAACAGCGACATTCGTATTCGCGCCAACCGCTTAACCGCGTTTAGAGCACCTAACTTAGGTGAGTTTGCCAGCCCAATCACAGCGCTATCGTTATCGTTATTTGACCAAAATAGCGACCAGTTTGTGCCACGACTAGCAGGGCGTTATAACGGCGATCCATGTTTACTGGGCACCGGTGATGCGACTCAATGTGCTGCGTTTGGTGCGCCACCTGTTGGCACCGAGTTTGATTCAAGCACGGCAGAGTACACCTATGGTGGTAACCCGAATATTAAACCTGAGCAAGCTGAATCAGATACATTAGGCATTGTTTATACACCTAGCTATTTAGAAGGCTTTGATTTATCACTCGATTACTACAGTATTCGTGTAACAGATGCGGTAAGCCAAATTCAACCAGGTGCTGCACTACAAAGCTGTTATGTTGATGACCCGAATCCGAATAACCCATTGTGTGGTGCGGTACTTCGCGATCCAAACACTGGCTTTATTAGCACAGCCATCGTTAATGACTTTAACTTAGCCGCGATTGAGCAAGAAGGTATCGACGTTGCAGCAAATTATGTAATTGATGCACCTGAGCAAATGGGTGGTCGTTTTAGATTCTCGTACCAAGGTAACTTTGTTACTAAACAAACCCGTCAAAACAACAGTACGGTGGCTGAAATTGACTGTAAGGGAACTTATGGCAGCGCCTGTTCGGGTGACTTTGCGAGTATCCTGCAAGCTGATTACAAACACCGCGCAAGCATTGATTGGCAGTTAGATAACATGAACTTCCAACTTGGCTGGCGCAGAATCGGTGAAGTAGAGTATGCTGTCGACCGTTCAGAAACAATCTCAGCACAAAATTACTTAGATTTTGCCGCTGCATGGCAAGTTAATGAGGAACTTGCTGTTAACTTTGGTGTCGATAACTTATTAGACCGTGAACCACCAACACCTGAAGTAGGCGCAAACCACTTTAACACCGTGAGTGATTATAGTGTGATTGGCCGCTCAGTCGGTGTTTCACTGAGATATGCCCCAAGCTTCTAATTAATCCTACTGTTTTAGCTACACAGGATTGATCCCCTCAAGCGCACCCTGCCCGGTGCGCTTTTTTATTGCCGGAATAATTTGAGCTGAATCAACACGGCGATAATTCATACAATTTTTGTATAAAAATCGTTCCCAAAAACTTACATTTACGCTACTTTATTCTTTGTGAACTCGTGTTTCTTATTCACTTTCCTCACCGAAGCATATAAAAGGAGTTAATAATGAAAAAAGCGTTACTCAGTTTAACTTTGTTGGCTGCATCTCAAACCGCCCTAGCAAATGCAATACCAGACAAACTCGCCGAGGATGCATTCATCTATGCATACTCAATTGATGAAGCATATAAGTTTTTTTATGAAACCGCTGTTGAAACAGACACCCCACTTAATCGCTTTCAAAATATTCGCCATATAGCAGATGATACTTATACCGCACACGTAACTATCAATAACGATACCTTACATCTAATGGGGTGGTTAGATGTAGCCGCAGAACCTGTGATTGTGAGTATTCCAGATATGGATAAAGGACGTTACTGGATTTTACACACAATGGACATGGGCCATTACACCACGTCAATGATCGGCTCACGATTACGTGGTAATGAAGGTGGCAGTTTTATGTTTGCTTCTCGATCTTGGCAAGGTGATGTTCCAGCAAGTGTTGATGAAGTTATTCGTGTTGATTCAAATCTTTTAAAACTAATGGGCCGTATCATGGCCGTTGGCAAAGAAGATGAGAAAACCGCATTAAATTACATGGATAAGTGGAATATTCGCACGCTTTCAGCTTATTTAGGTGTAGCAGGGCCAAAAGCGAAAGAGCGCAGCTATCCAAACCCTGAAAACACCAATTGGGTGCAACGAGTTAACTACGTGTTATGTGATGGAGACATGGCAACCGCTGACAAGAAATGGCTTGATAAATATAATGTTATCGGTCTTGAAGCTTGTAAAGATGACTTTAGTAAAGCCCAACTAGCCGCCGCTAAAAAAGGCAAAGAGCTAGGCATGGCTCACCTTGTTAAACTCGCCCCTGAAATGACCAATGCAGGAAAACTACTTGGTACTCGTGAGCAACTTAGCGATGGAGAGCGTGATTTATTCGCGGAAGGCACCTACTTAGGTCAATGGGGTTTACCACCTGATGAGTCAGTATACTTAAAAGCTGAAACAGGTAGCGACGGTAAAAACATCAATGGCGCTAACGGCAAAGAATACATTATGCGTTTTAAAGCACCTGATGTAAGTCAATTTTGGTCGTTTACAGTTTATGGTTCTGATAACCGTTTAATGGCTCACAATGAGATTAATCGTCATAGCCGTGGAGACCGCACACTTACACCTGATGCTGACGGCATGTACACGATAAAGCTGAGTGCAAAAGGTAAGGAAAGTGACTCAAACTGGTTACCGATCCCTGAAAAAGATGCTTATATCATTATGCGCTTATACGGGCCTAGCAAAGAGGTTCAAGAAGGTAGTTATGACTTCCCAACATTAAAGGTCACTAACTAGATAGTTATTTTGCTGGCCTTGTAATATTGTCTTCAAGCGCACCCTGCCCGGTGCGCTTTTTTATTTTAAAAAGTACGAATATATCCAGAATAAAAAGGGACAGCGCATAGATTGTTGTTTAAGATATAAGCAATAAAGCGACAAGGAAGATGTAATGCTCAAATCAGTAAAGTCAAAAATTCCATTTATTTTCCTAATCAGTATTAGTCTTTTTTGGGGCATTTATTACCAGGGAATGCATCCACTAAATGACTTTGGCAAAGCAAATTTTGAATGGTTATACCTACTTGATGCACTGATAGTATTACCTGTACTTTGCTTAATATTAATTAAAAATAAGAAAGAAGCAGCTTTAAAAGCCTTGATGTTGTGCTCACTCGCTATTTTAGTGGGGAGTTACATTATTCCTGAACAAAACAAGTTTTTAATGCATTACTTAGAGCAAGGTCGTTACGGGATTTTAGCTTTGATTGTCATTTTAGAGCTAAGCGCTCTTATTACTGTGTACCTGGCAATAAAATCCGCTTTAAGCCAGCAGACCGACCCAGACACAGCTATAGAAAGGCCAATTAACAAGCTTTTCAAACAAAGTGCTATTGCAAACTTTTTATGTTTCGAAACACGGATGTGGGCTTTCTTATTTTACGCTAAACACATTAAACCTAGTTATTTCACTGGTGAACAACATTTTAGTTATCATAATAAAGACGGCGCACAAGCTAACTTACTTGGCTTTATTTTTATAATCTTATTAGAACTGCCCATGATGCACTTCTTCATACACTTTGTGTGGTCATCAACAGCAGCAAACATAATCACTGGTTTAACTATATTTAGTCTTTTATTTTTCATTGCAGAATACCGAGCAGTTGCAAAGCGTCCTGTTTCTATTAGTAAATCGCAACTCATTATTCGCTGTGGGCTCTATCCTGCTTACAATATTGCTTTAGAAAATATCAAATCCATTAATTTAAATACCGACTTTATTGCACGCGCTCGTTCAATCAAACGTTACAACTATTCTGGCTACCCGAATATTAAAATTAAGCTCATTGAACCTATGGGTGATATCAACACTGTTTTCCTGGGACTAGATGACCCTCATCATTTTATAAACGCAATGAACAAGGAACGAACAAATGCCATTTAACGAGCAAGAGCGCAGCGCTTTATTAGCACTCAAAGGTGTCGGACCAACGGTGATAAAACGGTTTGAAGAAATTGGTATTGAATCGTTTGAGGAGTTAGCCGGGTTTGATGCCAACACCATTGCTGAGCGAGTCGCGTCGATGTTGCATTCAAGTTGTTGGCAAAATAGTCCGCAGGCAAAAGCGGCAATCACTGCCGCGATTGCGCGAGCAAAACAAGGCTAAAGCTCAATGACTTCTATTGCACCGCGCTTTTGCATGGTGACATACACTTTGTTTTGCGTTTCGTTGAAAGCCAAATTCGTTGGATGCTGGCCTTTTAATTGATAGCTATTTAAGAGCTTGCCGTTAGGCGATACTTCAAGCACTTTCCCTGCGCCGTAACGAGTAATAAACACATGCCCTTGATTATTAACGCGCATGCCATCTAAGCCATGATCTGTAAACTTAATAAAAGCTTTCTTATTACTAATGTTTAAGTTCTCATCTAAGTCATATTGCCAAACAACTCGCTGCACACTCTCGTTCACATAGAGCTTGGTGTTGTCGTTATTAACCGCTACTCCATTGGTAGTCCCCATGTTTTTTTCGAGTAAATGGGTGCTGCCATCTGCATTGATACGCCATAGCTGACCCGTTTCGTTCGCCCAGTTAGGATCACTTGCAAACAGCGCCCCACTTTTAGTGATAGCAATGTCATTGGGCTGATTCATTTTACTATTATGGGCGAACACTTCTGCTTTATTACTGCCAGCAGGTACTTTTAAAATATTGTGGTTAACATAATCAGCAATAAACAAATTGCCTTGTGAGTCAAACTGTAGGCCATTGCCAACGCTGTCATCCGGTAAGCGCACAAATAACGATGTTTTGCCCATGTTATCAACGCGGCCAACGGTTCCTTGCTGGGCATAGTTCACCGCGTATAAGGCACCGTTATACATGGTTGGCCCTTCAACGCCTTGAGTGAAAACGTTATCTTTAACAAAGTCTTGGCTATCAACCGCAAAGCTTAACGGTGAGCTTAAAAGTAGTGTTATTGCCAGTGGCTTAAGTTGTTTCATCGGTCTTCCTTTTACTCATTTAAACTCGTGTATACCGCTAAAATTGGGTATTCGTTTTCACCAAAAGATAAGGTCAAAGAACGCTTTTCGCCATCATCTAACTTAATACCTTCGTCAAAGCTCTGAGGATGCACACGACGCCCATCGGCAAATAGCGCCATAATATGGTCAGCCTGAATAATTCGCGATCCCGATGCTTTGTTTTCAATCGTCACAACCGCTAAACGCCGACCGCTTTCACTGCTCATTAATACACTATGGACAATGTTAAATTGACTTTGCTTAGGGTAGCGCTTGGCATCATTCTCAAATGAAAAAGCACTGCCAGAGAGCATGACCGGATCCACTGATAATACATCAGTATTGGCTTGCAGAGAGGTTGCAAAAACCGCTGCAATCAATAGAAAAACACGCTTCATATCAATCCTTTTGATAAGCTTAAACTAGATTTAGCATACACCGTTCCTAAACGACTGCCAATAAAGCGAAGCGGCATAAATCGTTATTAAAGGTGATTAAAAGTAACATTTGCTAGTATCCATTCTCATTCTTTGCTATCAATAACAAAACCATAAAAACAACTATTTTAGGTACAGATGCAATTGTGATTTCACTTCGCGACTTTCAACAACAAGATACTGAACAATTAATCTCAATTTTAAACGACACAAGCGTCACTCAGTTTCTTTCAAGTAAAATCCCGAGTCCATATACCGCAAGCGACGCAAACTGGTGGATCACTGAAGGCAGTAAGAGCGAGCTTGTAAAAGCAATCACGTTGGATGATCAATTGGTTGGTTGCGTGAGCGTGATCCAAGGCGAGTTTGAATTTAATCGCTCAGCCGAGTTAGGTTACTGGTTGGCAAAAGAGTATTGGCAACAAGGGATCACTGCAAAGGCAGCGACGATGCTACTCGAAACGGTATTTACTAAAACGAATATCGTCAGAGTGTTTGCGTATGTGTGTGAGGATAACCCCGCCTCAATAAAGTTATTACAAAAGCTAGGTTTCAAGCAAGATGCCATTTTAAAAAACGCGATGTTCAAGCAACAGCAATTCTTTAATGCGCATCTCTTTTCATTAATAAAACCTCACAATAAAAACTAAAGGACGAGGATGAGTAAAGCGTTAAAAATACTTTGGCATAGCGGTGCTGCTATTTTTTGGGGGTTTAGCACCCTAGCGTTACTTATTTGGGGTATTTCAGCTATCACACCAAATTGGTGTGGTGATGAGCAATATGAAGTGTTCTTATCACCAGATAAAGACAAACAAGCCGTGGTTTCAGTCATAAACTGTGGTGCCACAACAAACTTTGAAACACTGATATCTATCAGTCACGTAGCGCAACCAAACGAGAAAACTATCTTGCTATCACTAGACGGACACCCAAGTAACACCAGCTACAAAGTTACCTGGACATCGAATAACGACATTGAGCTTACTGATTTTGAATTTGCAAAGTTATTATCGTTTCATAGTCGAAACACTATTGGCGATATAGCTCAGTCTCACATTCACCCTAAAAATTAAGCAAATTAATATGCTTAAATCAACCTAACAAATGAATGCCCCATTAAGTAACTTTTAAAGTTATCTAAAATAAAGTAAGCTAACCACTTCTGTAACACTTAAAGTTACCTAATGAGTTTTTATTATGCAACAACACGAAGTCACCGCCTTATTTGATCAACAAGCAGCTAATTACGATTCACAATGGCAAAACATGGCGCCTATTAGCCAAGCCTTGTATTTTATGATGTCGCCTTTATTCAGCAAACTGCCAAGCAATGCGCATATTCTCTGCGTTGGAGCGGGTACCGGAAATGAAATTTTGCATTTAGCACAGGCATTTCCCGCATTTCGCTTCACCGCTGTTGAACCCTCGACTGAAATGATCAAAGTATGCAAACACAATTTAACGCAAGCAGGGGTTGCACATCGCTGCCAGTTTCATAATGGCTATGTAGATTCACTCAAAAACTTGATGCCCTTTGATGCAGCGACAGCCGTGTTAGTGTCGCAGTTTATTGTGGATGAACCTAAACGAGTGGCATTTTTTGCAGATATTCACAAACGTTTAAAACCAGGCGGGTTACTTGTCAGCGCAGACTTAAGTGCCAATCAAAGTGCCAGCACTTACCCAGAGCAGCTTAATCACTGGTTAAGTGTTATGTCATCAGCCGCAGTCAGCCCTGAACAAATTGAAAAAGTAAAACTAGCTTATGAAAATGACGTTGCTTTAAAAGAGACTCACGTCATTGAAAACATCATTGCCGAGTCAGGCTTTACGGGCGTTTACCCTTTTTATCAAGCAGGCCTAATAAAAGCATTCACTGGTGTTAAAGCGTAATCTAAGCCACAGACACTCGATTGCGGCCTGACTTTTTAGCTTGATACATAGCTTGGTCGGCCCTTTCGATTGCTGCTTCGATATCGTCATCGGCATTTATTAACGCAACACCAAAAGAGCCTGTCACATTAATGTGTTTACCTTTGCCAATTTCAATTTTTAAAACTTCAACGCCAGCTCTTAATCGCTCAGAAAGTGATTTGGCACCTTCTAGCTCTGTTTGCGGTAAGCAGACTAAAAACTCTTCGCCGCCATAGCGATACAATTGGTCGTACTCTCTTAGATGAGATTTAATGCATTTAACAAGTGCGATTAACACCTTATCGCCCACTGCATGGCCAAACTCATCATTTACTTGCTTAAAGTGATCAAGGTCGATCATTATCAGCGCGCAGCTGAGCGATTTACGTTTACACAGCTCATGCTCTTTTTGCAGGTTTTCTACTAAGTTTGTTCGGTTTGATGCACCCGTTAAAGGGTCTCGGGTGTGCAGCAGTTCAGAGAACTCATCAATAAGGGTGTCAAATAACTCACGTAACCTATCTAAATCGGCATGAAACTGATCCAATAGATTGACCGAAATAGCAGACTTAGTTTCTTTTAACGATAACAGGACCGTGGCACCTTGATGCATTTTTTTATGTGCACAAGCGATTTCTGAAAAATATGGATGAAGGTTTAGGGTCTGCTCGGGAAGCTTATTAAACCATTGCCCAAAGCGACAGAGGTTATGAGCATTATCTGCTAAGTCTTGTTCATTTGCGGGAGTATCTGCAATTAAGCATCTTAACAAATTTTTATACCATGACTGATGCCACTCTATAGCTTGCTCAATTTCTGCAATCACGTCTTCAAGCTGGGTATTCGACAGTGAACTAATGCCTTGCCCAGTGTTTTGATGCATAGCCAATGAAAGATTTCCGCTTTATTATTTTATTTCCCAAAACAGTACCTAAGGTCTGTGACAAACACAACTTAAAGCGTTGTTAAGCGATAGTTTATTCAACTAAGCGGTAACCTACGGCAGGCTCGGTTAAGATATGTTTAGGACTCGCCGCATTTTGTTCAAGCTTTTGTCTTAACTGACCAATATGTACACGAACATATTCAGGGCGATTAATATACTGCTCTCCCCACACCTCAGATAAAATGGCGTTATGCGTTAACACCTTGTCTTTTTGCTGAAATAACAACAGCAAAATAGCGTACTCTTTTTTAGTTAGTTTAACTTCTTCAGCGCCTTTACGGACCACATGTTTATGCGGGTCGATGTGAATATCGCCACATTGCAACGTTAGGCTTGGTGTTGTTTGTGTGCGAAGTAGCACCCGAATACGCGCTAATAATTCGTTTGCGCTGAATGGTTTGGTTAGGTAATCGTTGGCGCCGTTATCAAGCGCGGTGACTTTTTCTGTTTCGCCATCGCGTGCAGAAAGTACTAATACCGGGAGCAGACTCCACTGCCTAAACTCCACCAGCCAATCTTGCCCATCCATATCGAGCAAGCCTAAATCAAGCAGCACTAAATCAAACTGCTGCTGGCTCAAAAGTGCAAACGCATCAAGCCCTTTGGCGCACACACTGACTTCATGATCACTGGCTTTTAATAGTGTTTTTAAAAAACTTTGCAGAGGCGGTGAGTCCTCTAAAACCAAAATATTAGCCACGGCTGTTACTCCAAATTAATTTAGCTGTTGCCTGCTTTGTCTTCTCATTGAGGGTTAATTCAAAGCGCCCTTTATGACATTTAGCAACCACATCGCAGATCACACTCCCCAAACCAACGCCTTCATCTTGACTCGTCTCATGCTTATTCGCAAAAGGATTGGTTAACACAATTTGGTATTCATTGCGTGTTTCAATAAATTGCATGTTCGCCGAACCATCTCCGTAACGGGCTGCGTTCTCGAGCATATTGGCAAAGGCAATTTCCAGTAGGGTTTCATCGCCAAAACAGATGCTTTGTTGCTGAGCTTCGATATGCAGTTTAAAGTTTTGTAGTTGTTGCTGACGGCGTGATTTAGCTTCGCTGATTAAGGTCAAAATGGGTAGTTTTTGCCATTTAATATTCTCAGCTAACTTATTCACTTTACTGAGCTCCATGACTTTATCAAAGTGCTGGTTAAGAATTTTACTTTGCTCATAAATATTAGCAGCTTGCTCTTTGATAACCTCAGAGCTTAGTTGAATATCATCATCAGCCAACATGCTTGATGCGCCCATAATGGTCGCTAATGGCGTGCGTAAGTCATGGGATAAACTCCGTAATAAGGTGTTTTTTGACCTCTCAAGCTCCGCCTGTACTTTTATCGCCGCAGATTGCTCGCGTAGTAAAGTTTTTTCTTGAACCTGATACAGTAAAGAGCACGCTGTATTCGCCAAAGCCTGTTGCTCTGCATTAAGTGATTTGGCAAACGCGATGCCGCCAAATTCCGCTTGTTGTTCATTTAAATAAATAAACTGCTTAGACGCTGTTAGCTGCCAGTCACATGCAACCTTTAAATGCGCGGCCATGGTTGTTAAAAACAGCTGCTTTTGCTCCTCAAGGCTATCGAGATCATTAAGCTTTTTTGCTAACTCATACAATAAGCGACTATTACTTGCATGGGCTTGCACATCGCGAACCTTGGTATTGAGCTCTCCGGCAAGGTGGCTTATCACTAAACCTACAATCAACATCACCAAAAAGGTGACCACATATTCAATATTTTCGATGTGAAAAGTAAAGTAAGGCACCACATAAAACCAGTCCATGCAGGCAACACTCACCAAGGTGGTAAGCGCTGCAACACGACGATTACTGCGCACCGCAACCCATGTCACCCACAGTAGCTGTAGCATCACAATATCGGTGGTTGTAAACAGTTCTCGAAACGGAAATATCGCAAGCACCACCACAAGTGGCATCAACACACTTAAAAATGCGGCTTTTAAATACTGTATTTTGAATACTGACTGCATCATCTTTTCACTTATTGTTTGTCCCTATTAGATTAAAGGCTTTTCAATTTTGTCACTATAAAGTTTTTATAAAGTTTTTTTATCTCGGCATAAAATCTTTATAAAGCTTTCAACCTCTCTAAAGACTTCTGTTTTTTTGCCATTAGCATTTAGCGCGTACCCACAACAGCGAGAAAGACAATGGCTCAGTTTGCAGTAATCGGATTAGGACGTTTTGGCGTAACCGCCTGTTTAGAACTTTCAAAACAAGGTCATACAGTGTGTGCTGCCGATATTAGCGAAAGCACCGTTAATCATTATGCCGACCAACTCAGTTTTACCGTGGTGGTTGATGCCAGTGATGAAACACAATTAGCACGGCTCGATTTACCTAGTTGCCAAGCCGTATTGGTGGCCATAGGCGAGAATATTGAAGCCAGTATTTTATGTGTATTGCATTTAAAAAACTTAGGCGTAAAGCAAATTTGGGTAAAGGCCTGTACCAAAAGTCACCATCAAATACTAAGTAAACTCGGCGTTGACCGCATCATTCACCCTGAAGAAGAAATGGGCGTGAGGGTTGCACAAGCGCTTAACTACCCAATGGTTAATCAATATTTCCCGCTTAACCAATCCACATTTATTGTTGAACTAGGCATTGATCTGCAGCTTTCAGGTCGCAAAATTGGCTGGCTACTCAAAGAGCGTAATAGCGATATTAAACCACTCACACTACGACGTGATGATTACTTCAATACAGAGCTGACTAACGATACCGAACTGCGCCACGGCGATAGTTTGGTGCTACTGGGCTCTAAAACTTACTTAACTAAATTAGCAAAACGGTTTCGTGCATTATGATTAACTGGCAAGCCAATGTTTACCCTAAACAATTTAGCGGTGTAAAGTGCCGTAAGCGGCAAAAAATAAACCCACCTTTAGTGCTCACTATCGGCTTTATTGTGTTAATTTTGCTCGGCACGGGCTTGCTTATGCTACCAATGGCAAGCACTCAACCGATCAGCTGGCTCGATGCATTATTTACGGCAACCTCTGCGGTTACAGTAACAGGGCTAGTGGTCATCGACACCGGTACTGATCTGACTGTATTTGGTCAAAGCGTGGTCATGTTGCTGATTCAAATAGGTGGCATTGGCTTTATGACCGTGGCGGTGATTTCAATTTTAAGTTTAGGAAAAACCCTAGGCTTACAGCAACGCTTACTCGCTAGCCGCGCTTTTGACACCAACGATTTAACCTCGGTGATCAAGGTCGCTAAGTATGTTTTAGTGTATTCATTAGTGATTGAGTCGGTGGCATTTTGCTTACTCTTTATTAGTTGGTTCGATGACTATGGCGCACTAAAAAGCGCCTATCACAGTCTGTTTTATACGATTTCGGCGTTCAATAATGCGGGCTTTGCGTTAAGTGGCGATAGCTTATCGGCATTCAAGGGCGATATAACCGTAAACGTAGTGATCACCGCTTTGTTTATCATCGGCGGTTTAGGGTTTACCGTACTGATTGATATCTACAAACAAAAGCGCTGGTCATTACTATCAACCAATACCCGCCTGGTGTTAATTGCCACCTTAGTGCTCAACTGCATCGCATTTATATTGATTTTTTTCTTTGAACACGCCAATCCTGCAACATTAGCGCCGCTATCAACGTCTGAGCAAACATTAACGGCTTGGTTTCAAGCGGTGACTCCTCGTACCGCAGGGTTTAATACCCTACCAATTGATGGTTTGAGTCAAGATTCAACGCTTTTGACTATGCTGCTGATGGTAATTGGCGGTGGTTCAGTCAGTACGGCGAGCGGCATAAAACTAGGCACCTTTGTGATCCTAATTTTAGCGATGCGAAGCTATTTAAAACAGCAAACCACGGTCACCGTGTTTAACCGTCAACTGAGCGACAAGCTGGTGATCAAGGCATTAAGCGTCATGATACTGTACTTATTTATCGCTTTTACCAGCATTATGATCATCACCAAGCTTGAACAAGGGTCGTTACTAGATATCACCTTTGAGGCAATTTCGGCACTCAGTACCGTAGGCCTTTCGCGAGGTATAACTGGGGATTTAAGTGCGCCTAGTCAGCTCATCATCATACTATTGATGTTGATAGGTCGGGTTGGGCCATTAACCTTTGCTTATTGTTTTGCTCGCCAGCACAGCCAACCTTTGACCTACCCGACTACCAGTATTCAAATTGGTTAAGTATACAGTTTTGACACTTTTTAGTGTTAAAACTGTACACCTAAAACCCTGCTACAACTGCTGTAGCAGGGCTTTAATGTCACTGTAGCGCTGCTGCTCGCAAAGGCCAAAACCTGAAAGCTGCCTGACTTTGTTGCGGGTAAATAAAGGCACGCTCATGCCCGCTAAAAAGCGGCACTGAGTATCGATGCTGACTTCACTCACCCCTTTAGCGGCTAAGTGCTGTTTAAGCTCAGCAACTTTGCTGGCAATCACATTTTGCGCAGGCATTTGATGCACTAATGAATAACTAAGTTTTACCTGCTGGCCTCTACACACTGAACAATGGCCACATTGCTGGGGTGCATTTTGGTCATCAAAATAGCGAGCTAAGTTATAACTTAAGCAGCTATCTAGCTCAAAAAAGCGTACTAAAGTGGCGATACGTTTAATTTCGGCCTGTTCTTTTTCGATAAAATATTGGTGAAGTTGCGGTGCTAAATCAGCGTGGTTTATTACCGAGTTATTCACCTCATACACTTGCGTAATACGTTTAGTTTCAAGGGCAATATGACCTTTTTCGGCCAAATAATCGAGCGCTGCAACCACGCGCTTTCTATCAACTTGAGTGGCACGGGTTAACGCATCAAAATTAAGTGTGCCCCAAATTTTCTTAAACTCAGTATGATTGAATACCTGTTGTAAAAATGCTTGTCGGTCAGCATCAAACTGGCTAAGTAGCTCGTTTTGCTCCGTTAAAAACTTATATTTAAAATCGGCGTAATAGGCATATAAAGGTGTAATAGCCCCTTGCATTTCTAACTGCACCAGTAAGGTTTTTAACGCTAAAGCACGAATATTACTTTCGCTCGATAAGCTATACTCTTGCATTTCCCACTGGTTGTTCGTTTGCTCGTTACGAATGTTATTGATGACATAGTCAATCCCACTTTGCTCGGGAGTGTCGGCATAAACGAAGTTCTCAACGGTATTTAAGCCATCAAGGTTTGCTAAGGTAAAACAGTTTGATGGCGCACCATCTCGCCCTGCGCGGCCAATCTCTTGGCTATAATTTTCAATCGATTTTGGCAAATCATAGTGGATCACAAAGCGAATATCAGACTTATCAACGCCCATCCCAAAAGCAATGGTTGCCACAACGATATTGATTTTACCCGCCATAAAATCATCTTGAATTTGCCAGCGTTTATCATCCTCAAGGCCTGCATGATAAGCCACCGCATTAAAGCCGGCTCTTGCCAAGCCTTCGGCCACTTGCTCAGCGGTATGTTGTAAGGTGACATAGACAATCCCAGCCCCTTGTTGGCTGGCTATGATACTTGCTAATTGCTGAGGTTTTTCTTGGCTTGCAACACTGAGCACTGATAAATCGAGGTTGCTTCGGTAAAAGCCAGTTTGCACCACACATTCTGGGGCAATAGCAAAACGCTCACACATATCGCGCTTTACTTTTTTAGTGGCGGTGGCGGTTAGTAGCAATACCAAGGGTATATTAAGCTCTTCACGATAGCGCGGCAGTTTTAAATAATCAGGCCTAAAATTGTGACCCCATTCAGATATACAGTGCGCTTCATCAACCACCAGCATCGAAATAGGCACTTGTTTAATAAATTCACGAAAGCGCTCATTCTTAAAACGCTCAACTGAGACCATTAAAATTTTCACCTTCCCTGATCGCACTTCACTCATTACCGTATGGCTTTGATCACCGGTTTGGCTTGAATCAAGGCTTGCCGCGTAAATACCTTTGCTATTTAAAAAGCTGATTTGATCTTTCATCAGCGCCAATAATGGCGATACCACTAAGGTCAAGTTGGGTAAGTGCAATGCGGTTAATTGATAACACAAAGATTTACCTGAGCCAGTTGGAAAAATTGCCAACGACGATTGCTGATTTAATAACTGCTCAATGGTTTGTTGCTGACCTTGGCGGAACTCATTAAAGCCAAAGTATTGATTCAAAGAAGTGTGTAGTGGTGTAGTCATCCTGATCCCTCACTGTCATTTCCCTTTTCAGGTAATGATAGGTCTCTTACTGCGAATTAGCCATGTTAACCCGTTTAACTCAATCTCCCAAGGCCGTTGATATAACTTAGCGCACTATATAGTTCTTAACTGGTACTGACAAAATCATCAAAAAGGCGCACAATGAGCACGTTGCCATGGGGTATTGAAGGATGGACTTGCAATACCTAAGCGCTTTTTCGCAAGAGTGTTTAGGTATTATACTTTTGAGGGCAACGTAATGATTAACCAACCTCCTAAAATCGTGATAGTCGGTGGTGGCGCTGGTGGCTTAGAGCTAGCAACACAATTAGGACACAAACTCGGGAAAAAACGCCAAGCAGAGATACTTTTAATCGATAAAAACCGCAGCCATATTTGGAAGCCGTTACTTCATGAAGTAGCGACAGGGTCGATTGATGCCGATTTAGACGGCGTTGTATACTCAGCTCATGCAGCAAAACATCATTATAATTTTCAACTCGGCAGCTTTTGCCACTTAGATCAAACCAACAAAACCATTACTTTAAGCGAGTTAAAAGACGAACTTGGCCACCGCATTTTACCTGAGCGCCAAGTCAGTTATGACTACCTTGTACTTGCCATTGGCAGTGTTAGTAACGACTTTAATACCCCAGGTGTTAACAAGCACTGTTTTTACCTTGATTCAAACCAACAAGCTGAGCGCTTTCAGCATGCTCTACTCGATAACTTCACCCGCTTACATCAAGATGACGACCCACAACATTCTTTAACCATTGCCATAGTCGGGGGTGGTGCAACCGGGGTTGAGCTGTCGGCAGAGCTTTATCATGTATCAGACATGCTGAAAATGTATGGCCTGAATAAAATGACCGCTAAACGCTTACACATTGATTTAATTGAAGCAGGGCCGCGAATTTTACCCGCGTTACCAGAGCGTATTGCAAACTCAGCTAAGCGTGAACTGGTTAAATTAGGGGTAACAGTACGCGAAGGCACGCAAGTAAAAGAAGCCACAGAAAACAGCTTTATCACCAAAAACGATGAACATATAAAAGCCGATATCATGGTTTGGGCTGCGGGTGTAAAAGCCCCTGATTTCATTAAAGACATTGGTGTCTTTGAGCTTACCCGCAATAACCAAATTAAGGTGAACCAATATCTGCAAAGTAGCGTAAACAACGATATATTTGTGATTGGTGATTGCTGTGCATTTACTCAAGAAGATGGCACACAAGTGCCACCCAGAGCGCAATCGGCCCATCAAATGGCACAATGTGTTGAAAAAAACCTAATAGCTACACTCAAAGACCAACCACTCAGTGCCTTTACTTACAGTGATCATGGCTCTTTAGTTAATTTGTCACGCTACAGCACGGTAGGCAGTTTAATGGGCAACCTAACCAGTAATAGCTTTTTTATTGAGGGGAAAATAGCGCGATTTATGTATATTTCGCTCTATCGTATGCATCAACGTGCCATCCATGGCAGCGCAAAAACCTTTGCACTGTGGATCAGCGAAAAAGTACTACGCGTTGTTAGGCCAAAAATGAAACTGCATTAAGCTACAGCATAATGCCGGCAAATTAGTTGTTTGTCGGCTATTTGTGCACTTCGTCCCCATGTCATTGACATCAAAATATAAAGCCATACACTTCAGGCAAAATAAATCCATGGATTGAATATGAAAAAAGGTATTTCACTAACCGTTTTTGCAGGGCTTTGTGCCTGTGGGACCTACCTGATATTAGATAAACCCACTCCCATCGAAGCGATAAGCAACAAAGTCTCGACATCTTCTGCTAATATCGCTGAACAAAAGAAAGCTACGAGTTTCTTTGAACCATCAAGCCAGCCAAATAGTAAAGCATCAGAGCTGGCTAAGCTCAAGCTAGCCAAACACCAGTGTAAGCAACAAAGTTTAAAAGCCACTCAAGCTGCAGCTGATCACAGTCAAATAGAGGCAGCGATTAAACAAGCATTAAAAGACGGCGACTCTCTTGAAGATATTTTAAGTTATTCAGAGCTTGTGAAAATATCTTACCGTTCATTTAATACCTTAGTTATTAACGCAATCAAAGAGAATGCAGAACAGCAATTTCAATATGCCTCATCTTTTAGCAAACTAAAAAGCTGGCAAGGGCTTGAGGTCATTGATTATTTTGATGCAGATACAATCAATCAACTAACGGCAATTAATGGACCCCTTAGCCAAAATACAGGTTCAATGATGTTTAATGTTCCATTACCTGAGCAAGTAAACAAAACAGCATTGTACAAACTATTAGATAACAACGATGATTTTAATACCTATTTAAAAACACCATTTAAAATCGGTCCATCACGGCTCATTTCACCATCTATTTTGTTTCTTGCTAATGCTCATACGCTTAGTTTGACTGAGTTTGAAAACGCAATATCCAGCAAAGAGTTTACTGTTAACGATATCGCTGTGGCTTTAAAAAGCAACTTACCTAATGATTATTTAACAGCACTGATCTCTCAAACAGCACAGCTAGGCGGCTCGCCTACAGCAATGAGTGATGACTTTATAGATGAACAACTGTATTTAAACCTTGCTGATGTGGCTGTGAGTGAATTTAACGTACCAATTTTAAAGTTGTTAAGTGAACGAGGTATTGAGCCCACTAATCAGCCAAATGTATTTACAGCGATGGATATAGCCATTGTAAACCTAAAGGGCAGCTCAAATAGCGAAGTACAGCCACTAGAGAGCAAACACTTAGAAACACTAAGTTATCTAAAAAATAAAGGTTATCGAGCTCACGGCGAGCTTGTGCGCGACACACAGAACGATAGGCTACTGATGCTTAAATCTTCATTTTTACCGAGTAGCCTTTTATTTGTTGGCGACCAAGTTGCTAATGATGCTTTTTCTCAGTTCAAAGATTTAAAGCTAATCCCAAATAACCAAGCATTTAAACGTAAAGAAAAAGATAACTCTGCAATATCAAAAGCACTCAGTGCCTATGAGAGACAAAAACAGCAAGCCAAAAAAATAACTCCTGAGTGTGAAACGATAGATCAGCGGATCAATTCACTAGAAGCGATAAAAACACGCTCTCAAGCACTCGAAGAATTAGAAGCGCTCGAAGCGCAACAAGGCTTACTAACTCCCGATACGCTTCAAGCAATCGACCCTGTGCAGGTTCATAATTGGCAATTCTTGCATTTAAATGATTATAAATATCAAGCCTCAACGCAGTATCAAACCTACAAAGAAGTACTTGTCGAAAAAGACTTTAATACTGTTGCAACGATTACCCAAACAGCAAAGCTCAGTACCCACCAGACAAATATGTTGCTTGCAGCAACAATAGAAAACGCTCAACAATTGACGTCTATTTGGCAAAACAGAGTCGCTCCAACTGCACCTGAAAATCTTTTTGTATTTACTAAGTTACCATTAGCACAATGGCAAACATTAGCCGATAGTGGCTTTGATTTTTCATTAAAAGACATGCAAAACAACGATATGTATTTTTATGCAAGCATGCATTCAAAAGAAGCAGTTAAGTTTTTAATGAGCCTTGCAGTTGCACATGATTTTTCTAAACCTGGGCTTGATATTCTCGACCAAGCACTGGAGCAAAGCTATAACACACAAACTCTTGCAGACTATATGCCAAGCGCATTAAAACTTGTTGACCAATATGAGCCTAACCACTTTCGTCGTGCCCAGCGTATAAAAGTTTTTGTCCCTGATGTTTATGAAGAGCTTATTAAACTTGAGCCAAAACTTGCACCCAAAGATGGCACTGTAATGAATAACTATCAGTACAGCGCTTATTAAGCTCCTTAGCTATTTGAGCCGTAAATTAACCTACCTGTTTACAGCTCATCCGCGTATAATGCCCACTTTTTGTGGGGCGCAAAAATTGAATATTATTACTCTAAGCGTTTTATCGCTTGCAATGTCGACTGATGCTTTTGCAGCTTCAATCACCAAAGGCAGTACGCTTAAAAATCCTCGCGTTCTGAGTGCAATCAAGCTTGGTTTATTGTTTGGCTGTATCGAAGCTATCGCACCGATTGTTGGCTGGCTAATTGGCAGTGCCGGTGCAGATTACGTTGAAGCCTTTGATCACTGGATTGCCTTTGTGTTGTTAGTGGGTTTGGGTGTTCATATGCTGCTTGAGAGTCGTAAAGAAGATGACGACGATGAAGAGGAACTTGCACCGAATACCAAGCGCTCTTTCATTGCCACATTACTAACCGCTGTTGGCACCAGTATCGATGCCATGACAGTCGGTATTAGCCTTGCTTTCATGAAAGTAAACATTTACTTAGCAGCCGCTATGATAGGCCTAGCAACCACAATTATGGTTACCATCGGCGCACTACTTGGTAACGTAATGAGTGGCTGGGTTGGCAAAAAGGCCGAAGCAATCGGCGGTGTTGCACTTATCTTTATCGGCTGTGGCATCCTATACAGCCACACCATGGCTTAACCTAATAGCTTATCAAACTCTTCTTTGGGCATGGGCTTATGAAAATAGTACCCTTGCCCAAGCTCGCAGCCTAAATCGATTAAACTATTTAAGTGCTGCTTTTCTTCAATACCTTCAGCCACTATTTGTAAATTCAAGGTATGCGCTAAACTAGTGATGGTTCTAACAATGTCCATACTTTGGGTATCAGTGAGCATATCTCTCACAAAAGATTGATCTATTTTGAGTACATCGACGGGGAAGAGTTTTAAATACGACAAACTTGAATAGCCCGTACCAAAGTCGTCTATGGCAATGGTTAACCCCAAGTCAGAGAGCTTATTAAGCATGATTTTTATTTCTTCAAAATCATGCATCAACGCACTTTCAGTTACTTCCAGCTCTAACAGTTCACTGGCAAGCCCCGCTTGTTCAATGGTATCAGCAACGAGATTACAAAAATTACCATCGGTAAACTGTTTTGCAGCAATATTTACGGCAACTTTTATATTATGGCCTTTATCAGCCCACTCTTTAGCAGCGATACAGCTTTGCTTAAGCACTGACTTACCTAGCGCATGAATCAAGCCTGTTTCTTCAGCAAGGGGTATAAAATCCAGTGGTGAAATAAGTTTATTGTCGTTATCTCTTAGTCGCACTAAGGCTTCTACACCAATGATTTTCCGGGTTGCGAGCGCTAGTTTCGGCTGATAAAACACCTCAATCTTATCTTGCTCAATAGCATGTCTTAAGAGCTTTTCAACGCTTTGACGCTGCTTAAATTGATACTCTAAGTCATCGGAGTAATAGCAAAAACGGTTACGTCCCTGCTCTTTCGCACGGTACATGGCTGCATCGGCATGAGTCATCATCTCTTCTGCTTGAGTAGAGTCCGCAGGGTTAACACTCACCCCCACACTGACTGATAAAATATACTCTTGGCTATCAATACGAAACGGCTCATTCATGGTGTTAATAATATCGCTGGCAATGGCATCGACCACAGTAGTACTCTGCACGTCAGGTAATAAAATCACAAATTCATCACCGCCAATTCGAGCTAACGTGGTATTCAAATCGATGAGTGATTCAAGCCGTTTAGCCACATGCTTAATAATTAAATCGCCTTGATGATGACCTAGGGTGTCGTTTAAATATTTAAAGTGGTCGATATCAATCAGCATTAAGGCCACTTTTTTCTTCATACTGCGAGCAACTTTACATGCATGGGTGACCCTGTCATGCAATAACACCCGATTAGGCAAATCCGTTAGTAAATCATGATTTGCTAAATGACTCATTTTCACGGCCATCGCGATTGATTCACTGACATCATGAAACACGATAATACCGCCGATGATGTTTCCTTCAATATCCCGTATTGGCGCAGCTGAATCTTCGACTCTATAAACTCGTCCATCAAGCCCGGTTAATTGACTATTTAACGCCATCGCCACAATGCGCTGCTCTTTTAAAGCAACAGAAATTGGATTGATAATTTTTTTGTTTGATGTGGCATCAGTGAGTTGCATTACCTCTTCAATATGGCGTCCTTTTGCTTCTTCAGCGTGCCAACCCGTTAATCGCTCAGCAATAGGGTTCATAAAGTTAATAATTGCATTATTATCTGTAGCTATTACGGCATCACCAATAGAATTAAGCATAACCCGTAAACGTTCTGACTCATTCGATAACAGTTTTTTTGTATGGGTAATTGAGGTGATGTCCGAAAGAGTAAGAATGACACCAACAACCTCTTGCTCTTTTATTCTTAAATTTATTTGCGCTCGAACATATTCAATTCTATTGCGAGGGCTAGGCAGCTGAATATTTAAAACTTCTTGCTCTATGCCCTCAGTTAAGCAGCGGTGAAAAGCCTCATACAATTCATCTGGTAATACATCTTTAGCGGAACAACCAAGCATTTGCTCGCTGGTTTTTGAAAACCAATGGCAGGTTTCATCATTACTAAAGAGGTTTTCCTCAGTATTTGACCAGTAAGATATATACACAGGTACTTGCGCAACGAGTGTCGAAATATCATTTTTTGCAGCCAGTATTTGCGCCTCTTGGTGTTTAAGCTTTAACTGGTTTTGTACTCTTAGGCGACAAATGTTCAAATCAACGGGTTTATGAATAAGATCAATTCCGCCGCTTGCAAAACTCTGATATTCAAAAATTTGCTCATTATGCGAGGTGACAAAAATCACATGACTTTGTGCGGTTCTTGGGTTGTTTTTAAGCTTTTGACATACTTCAAAGCCATTCATACCAGGCATTTCAATGTCGAGCAAAATCACATCGGGCTGAAAGAAAGCAGCTTTCTCAATTGCTTGTGTGCCATTATCGCAACAAACAATCTCACCAAGGTCACTTAATGACTCGGCCATTATCATCAAACTAGTCGGCTCATCATCAACAACAAGCACTTTGCTGTGTGAATGATCATGATGAGAAAAAAGCATACCCATCGCCTCTGTAAATAGTACTTAAAAAAACTCTAGTCCTATCTCAGCAGACACGCCAACATAAAAAATAATTTTTTAATTCTTAAGTTGTAGAAAATCCCAAAATCCGGTCTATGCTTTATTCATCGCGTGGAGGGAATAGTTTGCAGCCGGTAGCTAGTAGCACAGATTTAAAGCTTAATGATTCTGTTATTTTGATTGTTGATGATGAACCAATTAATACAACCGTAATAGAAAGTTTGCTCGCGCCCTTCTATAAAACTCACACCACAGATTGCGGTGAAAACGTGCTGCACCTGTGCGAAACCCTTAAGCCAGATTTAATACTGCTTGATGTGATGCTTGGCTCTATGAGCGGCCTAGATGTTTGCAAGCTATTAAAAAAACACACCCAGTACAACGATATACCGGTGATTTTTATTACCGCTATTATGGATCAAGATGACCAAAATAGGTGCTGGCAAGCAGGCGCCGTCGATTTTGTCTCAAAACCGGTTTATGGCGTCACATTACTTAATCGCGTAAAAGCACATTTGACCTTAAAAAAACAAGCCGATTTACTCAAAAGTCTTTGTGAGCACGACAGCCTAACAGGTTTAAACAACCGACGATTTTTACAAAACACCCTTGATCAAAACATTCGTTTAGCCGTCAGAAACGATAAAGCCCTTTCGGTATTAATGCTCGATATTGATTACTTTAAACAGTACAACGACTCTCTTGGTCATCAACAAGGTGACGAATGCCTAAAACGTGTTGCTGATGAAATCAAAAAAAGTGTTAACCGCCCAACCGATACTACTATTCGTTATGGCGGTGAAGAATTTTTATGTGTATTGCCAGACACCGATATTCAAGGGGCACAATTTATTGCCCATAAGCTTTTGGCAAACATTCGTGAACTAAACATTGAACACCCACATGCAACCTCTGGAGTACTCTCTATTAGTATTGGTAGCGCAACATTTTCTGGGCATGAAGCCATCGACACTGACGAGCTAATTCGCTGTGCCGACAAAGCGCTCTATCAAGCCAAGCATCAAGGGAGAAACCGCTGTGTTTGCATACTTGCTGAACCCAGTTTTAGTTTTTAAGCTTAGTCAAACCTTACTACCGACTCACGTTTTCGGTATGGAGGGCTAAACCATGGATTACGAAGTATTACACCAGAAAAAAGCGACAACCTCTGAAGGACGCTTTTTAGTGCCATTAGCGATTGCTTTTATCGGCGCCATTATGTGCTCAGCAATCTTCTTTTTCGAGCTACAACTTCATAAAAATATTAATAACAATGTTGCTGAACGACTGAGAGAATCAAGCGCTACCGTAAATGTGCAGATACATGAGAGTATTAACAAATACAAAAACGATTTACAGTTTTTATACTCCACCCCACCCATAGCAGGGCTTGCAAGAGCCGCTGCGAACGATGGCAATGATCCGCTAGATAGCACCACCTCAAAGCAATGGAAAAAACGTTTAGAAACGATATTTGTCGCGTTTTTACAATCCAACGCTGAGTTCGAGCAATTACGTATCATCAGTACGCAACAAGCAGGACAAGAACTGATCAGAGTAGACAGAGCTGCCGGTGGCATAGTTGTAAAAGCCGATAGTCAGTTACAGGATAAAAGTGGCCGTGACTATTATCAGCAAAGTTCGCAATTACCACAGGGTGATATGTATTTATCTGCAATAACACTCAACCGAGAATATGGAAAGCTCGACTATCCTTATAAACCTATGCTACGTATTGCCTTACCCATTTTTGATGAAAATATGCAGCGCTATGGGCTGATTATTGCAAACATTAACACCTCTCACCTATTTGCATCTCTTAATGCGATGGTACAAGCACCAAACTCATTGATCCTAACAGACAGCGAAGGCTACTTTTTAGTACACCCAAATGAAGACTTTCGCTTTAGTCGCGACTTAGCGCCAAACAAACGTTGGGACTCAGTGTATAAATCTGAACCCGCCTATCTAGAAAATATACTCAGCATTAGCTCTAACCTTGCAAGCGGGCAACAATACGAAGCATTAAGTAAACGCATTCCATTTACTGGAGATTTAGAAACCGGGTTTATAGATGCCCACATTATGCTACCTCACTCTGAAATTAATGCGATGGAGCGCGAGCAAAGGATCAGCACCTATGTTTTTTTGCTGGGTGTTTCTGCTTTTTTAGTGTTTGTGCTTGGATTTTTGCATCGAAATTTAAAGCGTAACCGCGAGCTTGCCGAGGCAAGAGCGGTGTCTTCAGCCATTATTAGCGGTTCAAAAGATGCCATTATTGCGGTCAGTGATATTGGTCTTGTGTCTAGTTGGAATAAAGCGGCCACTGAATTGTTTGGTTTTCAGAGGGAGCAAGTATTAGGGGCAGATATAAACAAGTTGAATCTATTTTCAAATATTAATATCAAAGAAATCTGCAGCTCCCTTAAAACCAATAGAAAACAACATGAAATTGAAGTCGACTATCAGTTAACCAATCAACAAACGACCCATTTAGCACTCGCTTTTTCAGCTATTTTTAATGATCATCATCAGCAC
The DNA here is from genome assembly GCF_002964625.1 of Pseudoalteromonas sp. T1lg21. NCBI lineage: Bacteria > Pseudomonadati > Pseudomonadota > Gammaproteobacteria > Alteromonadales > Pseudoalteromonadaceae > Pseudoalteromonas > Pseudoalteromonas sp. T1lg21. Next base: position 6,014 of record NZ_PQBX01000061.1, on the reverse strand, counting down.
AACGGCACAGCCATCCTCATTCGCGACACGACCGTAGAAAAAATTGCTAATGACAAAATTAAGCAAATTAATAACGAGCTCGAAATTAAAGTTGCACAAAGAACTGCCCAGCTAGAAAAAGCCAGCCAAGTTAAGAGCGCTTTTATATCCAATATCAGCCATGAAATGCGTACTCCCTTAAACGGCATTATCGGCACACTCAATTTAATTAAACGAGAGTCATTAAGTAACCAACAGCAACATTATTTAGAAATGACCGAGGTAAGCGTTAATAGCTTAAATGTACTCATTAATGACATTCTTGATTTATCAAAAATTGAGGCTGGCAAACTCGACTTAGACCAAAAAGCCTTTAACCCCATCAAGTTTTTTGAGAGCTTAAGTGGCAGTATGGCTGTTAAAGCCCAAGAGAAAAACCTTGAATTTATTTTAGATATTGCCGATGTTGAGTACAGCTCGATTGTTACTGACCCTCATCGCTACTCACAAGTGCTTACCAATTTAATAAATAACGCGATCAAATTTACTAAAACGGGCTTTATAAAATTTACCGCCGCGAGTAAGCGACTTAGCGATGATAACGTTGAGCTATGCTGCACAATTCAAGATACCGGCATTGGTATTGCGCCTGAAAACCAAAATAAATTGTTTAGTGCTTTTACCCAAGCCGATAACAGTGTGGCCGCACAATATGGGGGCACTGGGCTTGGTTTATCGATATGTAAGCAACTAGCTAGTTTACTGAATGGACACATATCCTTTGAATCAACCGAAGGTAAAGGCAGTACCTTCACATTTACCATTCAATTAGACAGCCAACATGTAGAAAAACGCCAACCAAGCAGTCGCTTAAAAGACAGCGTGTTTGCAGTGTCAGTCAAACAACCAGAGCTTGAACGAAGCCTAACAAAACTCATCTCTCACTGCGGTGGACAGCTCACGAATGTTGACCTAGAAAGCTTTGAAATTAACGATAACATGCCCTTTGATACGCTGATTTTAGAGCCAGGCAACCCGTTACTCGCAAAACTTGATAGCTATAGTGAAAACACTTACGACCATAATCTGCCCTTTAAATTAGTAGTGCTTATAAACCCAACTGAGCCACCACCACAGGCTAAATACTGTGCCTTTACGCGGTTATCTAAACCTGTGCTTATCTCTGAGTTTTTACTCAAACTGGCTGATGAACGACTCATCCAAGAGCTGCAAGCTCAAGACACAACACCACTTCGTCGCGAGACTGATACACAAATTCACATAGATGTTGATATTGCTGGAGCAAAAGTGCTCATTGTTGATGATAATGATATTAATGCCGCAGTCGCCAAAGGCACGTTAATGAGCTTGGCACTGCGCTTTGAAATGGCATCTAATGGTAAGCAAGCCATTGAAATATTAGCAAATGCAGCAGATGACGACCCATTCAATTGTGTTTTGATGGATTGCCAAATGCCAATTTTAAATGGCTATGATGCTGCGGCACAAATACGTCAAGGGGCTGGTGGAGAGCACCATAGCGACATTCCTATTATCGCCATGACTGCCAATGCTATGCTTGGCGAGCGTAAAAAGTGCTTAAATGCAGGTATGAACGACTACATCACAAAACCAATCAGTGCCGATAAGCTCATCACCACTACAGCGAAATGGGTTGCATCAACGTACCCTAAACATCATACCGTACCAAAAACGATTGCTGTGCCTGAGGTAAATCAGTCGCCGACTATAAATCAAGAAGAATTAATCGATGAAGAAAAACAGCATTGGAATCGCGAAGCAGCCCTTGGCCGCTTAATGAATAACGAAGTGCTATTAAATAAAGTAAGTAAGATGTTTTTAGAAAGCTCACATAAAAAAATAACGCTACTAACACAAGCAATCAAAGACAAAGACTACCATGCGATTGCAACCACCAGCCATGCACTCAAAGGGACCTGTGGCGATGTGGGCGCAGCCAAATTGCACCAGCACTTTACTGAGCTAGAGGTGCTGGCCGCAAGCAAAGGTAATACGCTAAAAGATATTCAACTTAAGCTGCTCGAAATCGAAAAAGACTACGAGATTTTGTTAGAAATTTTACAAAAGCATACCGTAGCCAGGGTCGGCTAATTTTATTAAGAGCAAATAAATGGGCTTTGAAAATCAAAGCCCATTTTTCATTAAAGCGCCGCATATTTGTCTTCTAATTTTCATAAAGTGGGAGTATGTTTATACAAACCACTAAAGGAATGACGCTATGACCGCTAAAACGCTGATTTTCAACTTTGATGGCACAGGCAGCGAACCTCGTGATGCTGAACAATTCAGCGCTGCACACTTCAAAGAAGACGCCAGTATTTCTAATATTCTTAAACTTCATTTACTTTTTGGTGGCGCACTCAATAGCGAACCCGAAACACCATTTCCAACCCAACTTAGCTTTTATTATCAGGGTATAGGCACCCAAGGTAGCCGCTTTCGACGTTTATTCAATCAAGCCCTTGCACCAAGAGGCGATGATGTTGCCAGCATTTTAAATCGTGCTATGAGCGACTTTAAAAGCTACTACACTGTAGGTGATAAAATACTTCTGACTGGTTTTAGCCGAGGTGCTGCTCTTGCTAGGCGCTTTGCCAAATGTTTAGAGCCACTTATTAGTGATGATGTTTACTTATGTGTATTTGATACCGTTGCATCAATTGGTTTTTCAAAAGTAACAAAAGCAACCCGCGGTGCTGAGCACGTTATTTTTGAAAACTACACACTTGCAAGCAATATAAAAGCAGCCCTTCATTGCGTAGCACTTGATGAAAAGCGCCGTGCATTTGAACCCACACTTATTAATAGTGCACCGCATGTACAAGAGATCTGGTTTGCGGGCGCTCATTCAGATGTGGGTGGTGGCTATTATCGTGATGGTTTAGCCGACATTTGCCTGCGCTATGCGATTGAGTGGCTGATAGAACAAACCGTTGCATTAAACTTACTTACCAGCGCGGATATCAATTACAACACCCTGCTCCCAGCAGAGCATCGTAACCTCATTGCCCAAGATGATGTAACCGTTACCCCAGATCCGCTGGCACTGAGTCATCAGCAAAACTATTTTTGGTTTAACCCGTTGTTTAAACTGGTAGATCGCGAATGCTGTGTACTGGTTGATAACGAACAAAGCACGCTCGCGCCAACCATTCATTACACAGTCGCAGAGCGCATTAATCGCTTAACAAGCTATCGCCCTGAGTCGTTGAAGAGCCTTCATTACGACGTACTGTATAATGACGAAACTCGCTTAAGCTTTAAGGGCTTAAGCCCGCATATTGCGCTTGATAAGCAAAATATGACGGTGCTGAGCATAGACGAAAGTAAAGATGTGTTTGTGTATGGCGCCGAAAAGTACAACCACACCGGCTTAATGTTAGAGCAAGGTGGTACTTACCGATTTACGCCTTATCCTGAGCAAACTTGGTATGACGACGGCATTAGTTGCGGCCCTGCCGGATGGCACCGTGACAATATCCAACTTGGGGTAAAAGAAATCCCAATGGCCGTGCTTGAACCGTTTAGACGTTTACCTCACGCACAATGGTTTGCGTTGATTGGCGCTATCGATAACAACGACGAGCATTTGTTTGAAATTGCTGAGGGTGCTGATATTCGTATTGCTAAATCAGGTGAGTTTTGCCCGTTTGCCAACGACCTAAACCGCTTTTATGGGGCGAATGCGGGGCGCATTAAACTGCGCGTGACTCGTTTAGGATGATTTAATGTTTAGAATAGTTTAGTGCTTCACATAGCGAGCGATGATCTCTGTTATCGCTTGCTGGTTGTTTAAAATTGCTGAGTTAATAGCAGCCCTGTCTTCTGCTAACAGGGTTGTTTCACTGAGCATAAAATAAACGCTGTCATTATTGACAATATACGGATGCAGCTCGATACCCTGCTGATTATTTTTTTGAATTAAATATAAACCAGCTAGTTCATCATCAACAAAAAAATCGACCCGCCTTGCAACTAGCATAGCGAGGCGCTGACGCAAAGATGACACAGTAACAAGCTGATCTTTATATTTAGCGTCTTCTTTCAAATGGGTAAAATCAGAGCCAAAGTAACTACCGCTGTTAGTTAAAATAACTTGCTGGTGTTCGAGCAATCCTTGTAAGTCTAAAGATTCTAAGCGGCCATGCGGGTACCAAAACAAGCGCATTACTTCATTACGGTATGGCTCTGAAAAGAAACTAAAAGAGTCACGCTCGGTGCTATAGCTTGCCGCGGGTAGTAAATCGACTTTACCGTGCTTAAGCTCTGCAAAGCCCCGTTTAGATGAAGGCATAACAACGTATTTAGCGCAAAACCCTGCCTCTTTTAGCACTAAATTAACCACATCAATATCAATGCCGGTGAGCTTACCATTTTGCGTAAATGTATAAGGTGCCCACTGCTGACTAACCCCCACTTTTAGGGTTTTATCGCAGCTAAAAGCCGAGTTACTCAATACAGCAACAACAAGTAAAAACAGCGCTTTTAACCCCATTAACCCACCTTAGTTTAAATACTTACAGATCATATTATTCAAGTATGGTTGATAATATCTGAAAGACCAATGTGTGAAGTGGGAAACCATAAGTTAGCGAGTTTCAAGGGGAAAGAGTAAAGCTACGAGATACGAGATACGAGGTACGAGATTCGAGGTAGCAGCGATTTTACATCGCGTCCTAGAACCCAAAACCTAGCGCCTAATGTTTCTCCCGTAGGACTGGCTTTAGCCGGGAAATGTTTTAAGTTAGCGAGTTTCAAGGGGAAAGAGTAAAGTTAAGAGATACGAGATTCGAGGTGCGAGATACGAGGTAGCAGCGATTTTACATCGCGCCCTAGAACCCAAAACCTAGCGCCTAATGTTTCTCCCGTAGGACTGGCTTTAGCCGGGAAATGTTTTAAGTTAGCGAGCCTCAAGGGGAAAGAGTAAAGTTAAGAGATACGAGGTAGCAGCGATTTTACATCGCGTCCTAGAACCCAAAACCTAGCGCCTATGTTTTCCCCCGTAGGCGTGAAACTTGTTTCGCGCGTCTGAAAGCTGACCGCTCTCATTTATGTTTGATTCGGCACAAAAGTACCTCCTACAAGGCTTAAATCGCTGAGAAGAACACTCGACCTAACCAACCCCACAGCTCGACAGAAATCTAACATCTGACGTCTAACAATTAAAAGCCAGCTATTTTACATCGCGGTATGGCTACTTGTTTCGATTAGCTACAAACACAATTGTATGATAAAAAGGTACACCCAAAAAGGACCATTCTCTTTTTCTTTTATGGGTTGTCTTAAATTTCTCAATTAATAAATAGGTTACAGATGTCATTTATTTCAAAGCTAGGCAAAGGCCTTAAAGGTGCTGTGAATGCAGTAAAATCAGACGAATACCAAGTAAACAACGTAAAAGCAAAATGCATTCATTGTGGGCATCATCACTTCGAGCTAGGTCAGGCGCAATTAAATACCGCAGGCATGACGTTTTTGAATTTAGATTGGGCGAATGACAGCGCATCTTTGTTATCGTGCAAAAAGTGCGGCTTCATCATGTGGTTCGCTGTAGAGCCAAAGAAAACAGTCTAATTGTTGGCGAGTTACAAGCATGTAGCAGCGATTTTACATCGCGTCCTAGAACCTAGATCCCAGCGCCTATGTTTTCCCCCGTAGGATTGGCTTTAGCCGGGAAATGTTTTAAGTTAGCAAGCTTCATGGGGAAAGAGTAAAGTTACGAGATTCGAGGTGCGAGGTATGAGGTACGAGGTACGAGATTCGAGGTGTGAGTCTGTAGCAGTGATTTTACATCGCGTTTGATTGATTGGTTTATCTTTTAAATTAAAAGGTTTACATGGATTATGTTGGGTATCGCTCCGCTCGACCCAACCTACCCTAAAAATGTGCAGTTCAAATGCTGATTAAGTTTATTACTTGCCTGATTTTCTAGTGTTTTTTTCTGTTAACATTGATACATGGTGAAACCTTTTTACCTAAAACGGAAACTGTAA
>NZ_PQBX01000009.1:0-448 GCF_002964625.1 Pseudoalteromonas sp. T1lg21 | reverse complement strand
TATCTATAAGAATTTTAATATCAGCTTTCCAAATTTTTAAAGAGCAAGAGAATAAACTTCTCAAAATTAAACACACTCTATTCTCAAGCAGTTTATTACCTGATTAAGAATGTTTATTTTTAAGGAGTAAAAGTGGTGGAGCTAAGCAGGATCGAACTGCTGACCTCCTGCGTGCAAGGCAGGCGCTCTCCCAGCTGAGCTATAGCCCCACATATGCTGGTACTTATTGCTTAATTTGCCACTTCAGAAGAAGTGGTGGGTCTGAGTAGATTTGAACTACCGACCTCACCCTTATCAGGGGTGCGCTCTAACCAACTGAGCTACAGACCCAAACAATAAGTGTTGTTCTCTTTACAATTAACAATCATCTGTGTGGACACTACGAACAAATAAGTTCTAAATCGTATAAGGAGGTGATCCAGCCCCAGGTTCCCCTAGGGCTACCTTG
>NZ_PQBX01000060.1:535075-599033 GCF_002964625.1 Pseudoalteromonas sp. T1lg21 | reverse complement strand
TATAATACATCCTTAAATTTTCGAGTCAACACTTAATTTTAAACTTTCTTTTTAGACCGTTTTAAACCGAAGTTTTACTTAACTCTCTGTTACCTTGTTCAGCGCTTTTCATTGCTGCCCGCCGTGTCAGTGGATGCGCATTATAGGGAGATGGATTTTTAACGCAAGCACTTTTTGAAGGTTTTTTTGATTATTTTCAAATTATTTAGATACCCACCAAATGCAAACACGTTACCCACAAACGACTGTGGATAACTGAGGTTTTTTAGCAGAATAACTAAACTCTCCTCGCTTGTTATGGTAACTTGCGCCGCAGATTTTCCACTCGCTCACAAGGCAAGAAAAATGACAGACATTATAAATAGTATAAGTGGTCTCCTCTGGGGTCACATTCTGGTTTACCTTTTAATAGCTGCGGGGCTATTTTTTACTCTTCGACTCGGTTTTATCCAATTCACTCAATTTCCACATATGATCAAAGTGATGTTTCAGAGCCGCCAAGGTTCTGGTGAGGGCATTTCTTCATTCCAAGCTTTTTGTACTTCATTAGCTGCACGAGTTGGAACAGGTAATATGGCGGGGGTTGCTGTTGCACTTTATTTAGGTGGTGCCGGTGCAATTTTTTGGATGTGGCTTATTGCTTTAATAGGTATGGCGACAAGTTTTGCCGAGAGTACGCTTGCCCAAGCATATAAAACGGTCGATGAAGATGGCAACTTTCGTGGTGGCCCTGCTTATTATATGGAATATGGGTTAGGCAAACGCTGGATGGGCGTGATCTTTTCTCTTTGCCTTATTCTAGCTTTTGGCTTGGTATTTAATGCTGTTCAATCAAACTCTATTGCTGCTGCATTTGATGTTGCGTTTGGTATTCCAAACTATGTTGTAGGTATCGGCTTAGTATTAGGGTCAGGTATTATCATTTTCGGTGGCTTAAAAACTATTTCACGTTTTGCAGAAATGGTTGTGCCATTTATGGCGCTGGCTTATTTGTTAGTTGCACTTTATGTATGCGCCATGAACTACGATTTATTACCGAACGTATTTATGCATGTTATTAATAGTGCCTTTGGTATCGAGCAAGCAGGCGCAGGTGCAATTGGTTATGGTGTTATGCAGGCGATGATCCAGGGTATTAAACGTGGCTTATTCTCTAATGAAGCAGGTATGGGTAGCGCTGCAAATGCAGCTGCAACGGCAACACCTAACCCACCGCACCCTGCCTCACAAGGTTATGTGCAAATGCTCGGTGTATTTGTAGATACAATTATTATTTGTACTGCAACTGCAGCCCTTATTTTATTATCACAACAACTTATACCTGATTCCGGTGTGACTGGCATTGCATTAACACAAGCTGCTCTTGAAGAACATGTTGGTAGCTGGGGAGCCACTTTTGTTGCGATTGCAATTTTATTTTTTGCATTTACCTCGATTGTTGCAAATTATTCTTACGCCGAAACCAATTTATTGTTTTTGGAGCATAACCATGCATCGGGCATGTTGATTTTCCGATTACTGGTACTTGGTATGGTGATGTTTGGTGCGCTCGGTGAATTACCATTAGTATGGACGCTTGCCGATATTTCGATGGGATTAATGGCTATTGTTAACGTCATCGCTTTGTTTATGTTATCGGGCGTCGTTATTTGGCTTGCGAAGGATTACAACTCACAACGTAAAGCAGGTAAATTACCTACTTTCGACCCTTCGCAAAACAAAAAGCTCGATCAAACTATTCCTAAAGGCGCGTGGCGTAAATAATCACGTTTAGTAAATACTTAATTAGGGAGCGCTTGCGCTTCCTTTTTTGTATTTGTTAACTTTTCAAAGACAGACATGATGAATGCAATTTGTTGCTCGTTAAGTTTGGACTCAAGCTTAGCAACAAGCTGCTCTTTAATTTGATCTTTTAATGCTTGTTTTTGTTCTACGGATAACAGTGGCTGTGTCTGTTGCTGATAAGATTGTACAGCACTTAGCATATCCATCATCACGTCATTATCAAAATCGGTTAGCGCCGCTTTCGCATTACTAATAGCCTGTTCTGATTTATCGAAGACGGTCGATACTTTATCAACAAGCACGCTCACCTCATGAATTTTCAGAACGTCGTTAATGTTCGACATAATAATCGCAACAGGAATAAGTACTAACGAGATCGCTAGGCAAAGCCCAAACACTGCGCCTACCCAGAACTGATTTAAGCCACGTTTAAATTGCTCCATTCTCTTTCCTTGATCCTATTTAGTGAATTCAGTAGTGCTGAAAACTTAAAACGCATTAGCTGATTTAAAAAGACTAAGGAAACTATAAAGCTATTTTGGCAATAAAAAAATAGTTAGATGAGGTTATGAAAAGAAATATAAATGAAATAAAGAAGAGGTATTTTGTATAAATGGTGCCCGGGGCCGGACTTGAACCGGCACGCTGTTACCAGCGAGGGATTTTAAATCCCTTGTGTCTACCAATTCCACCACCCGGGCATCGGGTCGCTCGTAAGAGCATGTGGAGTATTATATGGAGGCGGAACCCGGAGTCGAACCGAGGTAGACGGATTTGCAATCCGCTGCATGGCCACTCTGCCATTCCGCCTTATCGCTTCCAAATAATTGGAGCGGCACACGAGGCTCGAACTCGTGACCTCAACCTTGGCAAGGTTGCGCTCTACCAACTGAGCTAGTGCCGCAAATTTGTTTCTGTCAGTAATTTGTCCGTTGGTGCACAACCTTGGGGTTGCGATGATAACGTTCTGGCAACTGAGCTAGTGCCGCAAATTTGTTTCTGTCAGTATTTTGTCCGTTGGTGCACAACCTTAGGGTTGCGATGATAACGTTCTGGCAACTGAGCTAGTGCCGCAAATTTTTTATTAGTTACCACTAAAAATGGTGCCCGGGGCCGGACTTGAACCGGCACGCTGTTACCAGCGAGGGATTTTAAATCCCTTGTGTCTACCAATTCCACCACCCGGGCATCGGGTTGCTCATAGAGCGCGTGGAGTGTTGAATGGAGGCGGAACCCGGAGTCGAACCGAGGTGGACGGATTTGCAATCCGCTGCATGGCCACTCTGCCATTCCGCCAAATTAGATAATTGGAGCGGCACACGAGGCTCGAACTCGTGACCTCAACCTTGGCAAGGTTGCGCTCTACCAACTGAGCTAGTGCCGCTTTCTTTATCTTGGGGGCTATGCCCTCTCAACACGGACGCATTCTACAGAGATTATTAAACGCGTCAATATAAAAAATGCTAGTTTTGAACTGTTTGCTTATTTTTTATCTAAAACGGTGTGTAATTAAACGTTTAGGATCAATTTTTGGTCAATTCTGACCATGCTGCTATTAAATACTGCAACATAGAACTAAGCGTTAAGAATGTTGCAATGTATAAAAGACCATAACTTAAGTAGATCATCCATGTATCAAACTGCCAAATCAAACCAATAATGGCTAGCATTTGTGCCGCAGTTTTAAACTTGCCCATGTTTGATACAGCTACGTTGTCACGTTTACCCTGCTCTGCCATCCATTCACGTAATGCAGAGATAACAATTTCACGACTAATAATCACTAATGCCGGAATAGTCATATACAAGGTTTGATAATGACTCGATAAAGCAACCAGTGCCGCACACACCATTACTTTATCTGCAACCGGATCTAAGAACGCACCAAATGGCGTTGACTGATTTAAACGACGTGCTAGATAACCATCAAGGATATCTGTGATCGACGCAAGCCAGAAAACAAACGCAGCAGCGAAAAACGCCCATGAGAAAGGCAAATAAAATATCACCAAAAAAATGGGGATAAGAAAAAGTCTAAAGGTTGTGAGTGTGTTTGGAATATTCCACATAACTACTTGGAGATGTCTTTTTTTCTATATTCGCACGAAGGCTACGCCTTGTCATGCAAATGATTAAATATCTTCTCAGCCATTTCAGGGCTGATCCCAGGAACTTGTTTTAATTGGTCTATATTAGCAGCTTTTACCCCTTGCATGCCCCCTAAATATTTTAATAATGCTTGTCGGCGCTTTTGTCCAACGCCAGTAATTTCTTCTAATAATGATTGTGTGCGTTGTTTTTGGCGTTTATTACGATGCCCAGCAATGGCAAAACGGTGCGACTCATCACGTATATGCTGAATCAAATGCAGTGCTGGCGCATCTGAATCAAGTGGAATTGTTTTACGTCCGCCATCAATTAATAGCGTTTCTAACCCAGGTTTTCGACTTGTGCCTTTTGCAACACCCACCAGCAATGGCATTTTATTATGCGGCCAGTTTTCAAAATATTGCTCAGCACGAGATAGTTGCCCTTTACCCCCATCGATAAAGATAACATCGGGTATTTTTTCTTCATCAACGACTTTGTTGTAGCGTTTATTAAGTGCAAATTCCATCGCGGCATAATCATCGCCACCGGTGATGCCAGTAACATTAAAACGGCGATACTCTTTATTGTTAGGTCCTTGTGAATCAAACACCACACAACTTGCAACCGTGTTTTCACCCATTGTATGGCTGATATCAAAACATTCCATGCGATTAATATCATCGAGACGTAATGTTTCTCTTAATTGCGCGTAACGTTTATTAATGGAGTCTTGGGTACTTTGTTTAACACTAATGCTGTTCAGAGCATTTTTATTAGCAAGCTTTAAATACTGTGCTCGCTCACCTCGATTGGCAACTTTTAAACTAACTTTACGCTCAGAGATTGCCGTAAGTGCTTCACTTAAAGGCTCACTTTCTTCAATACTGAACGGTAAGATAATTTCTTTGGCAATGCGCCCCGTTGCACCAGGTGCTAAATAATACTGACCTAAAAACGAAGTCAGTATTTCTTCTTCACCGGAATCTTTAGGTACTTTTGGGAAATAAGTTTTGCTGCCTAGCACTTTGTGATCGCGGATCATTAATAAATGAACCGCATTTAAACCATTTAAATGCGCAAAGCCAATCACATCCATTTCCGCATGATTACCCGAAATAGATTGTTGCTCCTGCATTTTTCGCAGTAGCATAATTTGGTCACGCACTTTGGCAGCAACCTCAAATTTGAGCTCTTTGCTCGCTTGCTCCATCTTGGTGATTAAATCAGCAATGACTTCATGAGATTTGCCTAGCAAAAACTTGCGAACAAAATCAACTTCTTGTCGATATTCTTCATCGGAAATTTTATTTACACACGGCGCAGAGCAGCGTTTTAACTGATATTGTAAACATGGACGGCTTCTAGCTCGGTAATACGCATCTTCACATTGGCGAACCGGAAAGATTTTTTGCATTAAACGCAAACTTTCTGATACCGCTCCTGCACTTGGGAATGGACCAAAATATTCGCCTTTAATTTTTCGGCTGCCGCGATGAAACGCCAGACGCGGGTGCGTGTGATCAGTTAAAAGAATATACGGGTAAGACTTATCATCTCGTAACAGAATATTGTAACGAGGCTGATATTTTTTAATTAGGTTGTTTTCGAGTAATAAGGCTTCCGTTTCGGTGTTGGTCAGGGTGACCTCAATACCGCAAATATTACTTACTAAGACACGCGTTTTACTATCAGTGACATTACTTCGAAAGTAACTACTGACGCGCTTTTTTAGATTTTTTGCCTTACCGACATAGATAACTTGCCCTTCACTATCAAGCATTCGGTAGACACCGGGCTCACTTGATAGTGTTTTTAGAAAACGGGCTGGTTCGAAATCAGACATTGAGCAAATTAATGCGAACTATCAATGTCGATCATTTTATGACGGATTGCTAAATGAGTAAGTTCAACATCACCACCCACATTTAGCTTTTCAAACATGCGATAGCGATAGCTATTCACTGTTTTTGAACTCAGGTTTAAACGTTCTGCGATGTCTTGCGCTTTCTCACCTTTGGTGATCATCAGCATAATTTGCAGCTCACGCTCAGATAAACTCTGGAATGGGTTTTCATCTGTACGGCCACTTACCTGCGCAAGAGCAATTTGCTGTGCAATTTCAGGTGCAATATAACGTTGGCCTGCATTCACCGCACGAATGGCGTTAACCATTTCATCAGAGCCGGCACCTTTGGTCAGATAACCATGAGCACCGATTTGCATTACTTTACTTGGGAATGGATCTTCACAATGCACAGTAAGCACAATAATTTTTACATCTGGGCAATAACGACAGATTTTCTTCGTCGCTTCTAAACCGCCAATACCTGGCATATTCATGTCCATCAACACGATATCAGGTGAATGCTGGCGACAAAATTGCACCGCTTCTTCACCGGTTTTAGCTTCACCCACCACTTTAAAACCACGAACATCATCAAGTATACGTCTGATCCCTGTCCGTACAAGCTCATGGTCATCAACTAAAAGTACATTAATCAATGGAACACCCTCAAAAAACCCAAATAGCTGCTTTCGCACAATTTAATGTGCCACATTAGCACAGAAAAAGTGAAACGATAAATCAAAATATCGTTTCACTAATTAATTTTATGCCGAGGCTTTCTCGCTAAAACGATCAACCCATAAAGCAATAATACCATCACCCGTTACATTACACGCGGTACCAAAGCTATCTTGTGCTAAATAAAGTGCAATCATCAGTGCAACAGCACCTTCATTAAAGCCAAGCATACTTGTTAGTAGGCCCAGTGCTGACATAACAGCGCCGCCTGGTGCACCAGGTGCAGCAATCATTACAACACCTAACATCATAATAAACGGCAACATACCAAATAGTGATGGTACATCCATATTCGGTGATAAGAACATCACAGCCATTGCACATGTCACAATCGTGATTGTTGAACCAGACAAGTGAATGGTTGCACATAAAGGCACGGTAAAGTTAGCAACGTCTTCTTTTACGTTATTTGCTTTGCTTGAACGAAGTGAAACAGGAATTGTTGCAGCACTCGACATTGTACCTAAAGCAGTAAAATAAGCTGGCAGCATGTTTTTTACAAGCTCTAATGGATTACGCTTTAGTAGTAGTCCCGTTGAAACGTATAAAAATGTTAACCACAACCAATGCATAATTAATGCAGCTAATAAAACAATGCCAAAGGTTTGTAAGGTATCAACCACTGTGCCTGCGACTGTCATTTCAGCAAATACACCGGCGATGTAAAAAGGTAACGCTGGGATAATCACTTTTGCTAATAAAGCATCGATAACATCACGGCCTTGATCAGACACTTTTTTCAGTGTTTCAAGTTGTAATTGACTCATGCCAATGCCAAACACAAATGCGGTCACTAATGCCGTCATCACACTCATTAAAGGCGGGATTTCTAAATCAATAAAGCTGCCTACTTCTGTTGCTACTTCGGCTTCAAACGTTAAACCCCCATCAAATAATGGGATCATGGCACTTACCAGTAGAAACGCTAAAGTACCCGCGATTATTGTTGACCCATAAGCAAACCCAACTGTTTTGCCTAACAAGTGGCCTGAACCTTTTGGTAAGCCAGCAATACCTGATGCAATAAAAAATAAAATAATCAGGGGAATGGTAAAGGTGATCAACTGACCTATTATTTCTTTTACTGTGTAAAGGAGTTCAACACCTGTTAGTGGCACATATAAGCCCACTAAGATACCAGCAACAATACCGGCAATTAATTTTAGAATTAACTTCATAACGATCACTTCAATTTTTAGGTGGTAATCTTTTACCACGTTTTAGTTTACTTTTGTTATAAAACAGCCAAATTAACGTTTAACTGCGCAAATTACCACCACAGCTTGTCGGAATCTAATTTGAACGTAAATATATGCGCCCTGTCGCGTTGCATTTGTTAACAATGTTGCAAATTAATAACATGCTCGCAGTTTTGAATACCCGTATAGTGCTTATGTATAAATCAATATTAAGTGCCGCTCTATTGAGTGTGCCTTTTACTACCTTGGCCACCAGCCAACCTGTCACCCTCCCTTTTATTGCAGAGCAAGCAACAATTGATGGCAAGCTAAATGAGCCAAGTTGGCAACGTGCAAAAAAAATCACCATAGACAACGTCACTTGGCCTTATGAGAACAGTAAAAGCCCAGTCACCACCCACGCCTATGTTTATGAAGATGGCGAAACACTTTTTATTGGCTTTGAAGCAAACGACCCTAACCCGGAACTTATTCGTGCTTTTTACCGTGACCGAGATGCGGCATGGGATGATGACTTAGTTGGTCTAAAAATTGATTCATACAATAATTCTCAATTAGCGTATCAATTTTTTATCAATCCACTTGGTGTACAGCAAGATTCAATAGAAAACGAACTGACTAAACATGAGAGCTCATCATGGGATGGTATTTGGGATAGTGTGGGTGTTATTCACGAAAACGGATACACCGTTGAAGTTGCAATCCCCTTACGCGTACTAAATTTTGACGACAGCGTGGCAAGTAAAACCATGGCAATGGAGTTTTTACGTTTTTTACCGCGCAGTGAACGTTTACGTATCTCAAGTATGCAGATTGACCATGGTAACAACTGTTGGATTTGCCAAATGCCAAGTTACCAAGGCTTTGAACAAGCGAAGCAAGGCAACAACGTGGCAATTATTCCATCTGTGGTGCTTGGCAAAAATGAGACCCGTGATATTGATGGCTCAGAAGTGGCAGATTGGCAGTCAGAAAACAATACTGAAGCCAGTCTCGATGTAAAATGGGGGATCACCCCAGACATTACTTTAAATGCGACCATTAATCCTGATTTTTCTCAGGTCGAAGCGGATGTCGCACAATTGAGCGTGAACAATAATTTCAGTTTGTTCTTCCCTGAAAAGCGCGCCTTCTTTTTAGATAACGCTGACTACTTTGCCTCAACACTTAACCTTATTCATACCCGTAATATTGCCCAACCAGATTACGGCACGAAAATCACCGGCAGCAAAAATGGCCATACATTTGCCGGTTTCATTGCCAATGACACACGAACAAATGTGTTGATCCCGGGCAATTTAGGTTCATCGCTTGTCGCCCTCGACGAAAAAGGTGAAAACGGTGCCCTGCGTTATCGATACGATTTTGAATCAGGGTTATCACTTGGCTCAACGGCAACACACAGACAAAGTGATGACTACAAGAACACGGTTTACAGTATTGATAGTAAATACAAACCAACAGTCAACGATGTTTTTTTAGTGCAAGTATTAAAGTCACAAACGCAATACAGCCAAGACTTCATAGATGAGTTATGTGATGGAGATAACTGCTCACAGCCAGAGCAAGTAAGCTGTGAATTAAATAGTGACTGCGACTACAACGAAGGCGTACTGCGTGTTTTAAGTAAAGAACAGCAATCAGGCACTGGTTACTATGTAAAGTATCAGCACGACGAGAAATATTGGCGCGCATTTGCCGATTATAATTATGCGATGCCGATTTGAGAGCAGACTTAGGTTTTATCTCACAAGTTGATTTTAAGAAGTTTACGACTGGGGGTGAATACCGTTGGTATGGTGATAAAGGTAATTGGTGGAATCGCGCAAACCTTTATGCCGATTGGGATATTACTCATAACGAAAATAACGAACTTCTTGAAAAAGAAGCACAGACTAGCTTTTCTGTGAGTGGTCCATTACAAAGCTTTTTTGAGCTGTCTGTTGAACACAGAAACCGAACCGGCCTTCGTCATGATAAATCACGTTTAGATATTGATGGCAACACAGATATGTTTAGCGAAAATGGCGTTGGCTTTTATAGTGACTTTAAGCCAACCGCTGGGGTATTTGCTTCTTTATTTATGTATACAGGTAATGCTGTCGACTTAGCGAATAACCGCGTTGGTGATAAATTCCATATTCGCCCAGTACTGAATATGAATCTTGGTAAACATTTTGAAGTACGTTTACGTCATACTTATGAGCAGCTTGAGGCTGATGGCAGTGAAGTATTTACCGCTAATTTAAGTGATGTGCGTTTAACTTATCAATTCAACGTAAATAGCTTTGTACGCCTTGCAGTCATTTATACTGACTTAGAGCGTAATCAAGCTAATTACATAGATGATGTAGATAGCCAATATAAAAACCTCGCCACTCAACTATTGTATTCTTACAAGTTGAATCCGCAAACGGTATTCTTTGCTGGCTACTCTGATAATGGCTACCAAGATGATGAGCTTTCATCCATCACCAAAGAGCAGCGCACCTTATTTGCTAAATTTAGCTACGCTTGGTTACTCTAACCTGACTTTGCGCACCTTTGGGTGCGCGCCCTTCTTTTCCCACCTTATTACTAAATGCTATAAGCCTATTCGCTATATGTTATAGCCAAACTTTACTTTCGTTTTTTATTCACCACAGTAAAGTGTGACTATTACAGATCGGTAGCCTAAGCTATTTGGTCACGATTGAATAAATTGCTTCCAAGGGAACACTATGTCTAACATTTTTGAAGATAATTCATTAACGATTGGTAATACACCAATTGTAAAGCTTAACCGCGTAACCTCAGGTAATGTTTTTGCTAAAGTAGAATCACGTAACCCAAGCTTTAGTGTTAAATGCCGTATTGGCGCTTCAATGATCTGGGAAGCAGAAAAGTCAGGCGTATTAACCAAAGACAAAGAGCTAATCGAGCCTACATCTGGTAACACAGGTATTGCGCTTGCATTCGTTGCTGCATCACGTGGTTATAAATTAACACTGACTATGCCTAATACAATGAGCTTAGAGCGTCGTAAACTATTAAAAGCGTTAGGTGCCAACCTAGTATTGACTGATGGCGCTAAAGGCATGAATGGCGCAATCGAAAAAGCAAAAGAAATTCAAGCAAGTGAGCCTGAAAAGTACATTCTTTTACAGCAATTCGAAAACCCAGCAAACCCGAAAATTCACTTCGAAACAACGGGTCCTGAAATCTATGAAGCAATGGACGGTAAAATCGACATCTTCGTAGCAGGTGTTGGTACAGGTGGTACTATTACAGGTGTTAGCCGTTACCTTAAACTAGAAAAAGGCCTAAACGTGCAATCTGTTGCTGTTGAGCCAACTAACTCACCTGTTATTAGCCAAACTTTAGCTGGCGAAGAAATTAAACCGGGTCCTCATAAAATTCAAGGTATCGGTGCAGGCTTCATCCCTGGCAACCTTGATTTAGAAGTGATTGATGCCGCAGAGCAAGTATCAAATGAAGATGCTATTGCAATGGCTCACGAACTGATGAAAAACGAAGGTATTTTAGTGGGTATTTCATCGGGTGCTGCAGTCGTTGCTGCAAAACGCCTTGCTGAAAAACCTGAAAACGCAGACAAAAATATCGTGGTAATTTTACCAAGTGCAACTGAGCGTTACTTATCTAGTCCATTATTTGCTGAAGAATTCAGCGACAAAGAGCTTGTTCAGTAATAACAACTAAGTTGTCAAAAAAGGATGCAGAGATGCATCCTTTTTTATTACCCAAAATAAATAAAACCAATAATTTTACCGAGTTAACTTTACATCAAGCTGATTTAGTCACACACTTAATCTCAAGTTAACTCGTAAAACAACAACAATGAAAAATATACTCTTAATTTTTGTTCTATTAAGTAGCTGCTTTCTTTTCGGTTGCGGTTCTGAAGATGCGCCTAAAGGCGAAAAAAACACCCCTGGTAATGTGGCGACTCTGTATTTCGATGCCTTATATAACCAAAACGATTTGAACCTTGCTATGGAATACGCCACCCCAAAAATGGCGCGTATTATGAAATCTTACGGTACCGCTGGGCAGTTCGCTCGCAACCTAGTCAATATGCAATACGACGAGGTGGTAATTGAAGTCGATATGACCAATATGAGTCTACGCGAACAATACGGTGATAAAGCCAATATCAATTTAATCTTCACAGGCTACTTTAACGGTAAAAAAGTTGATGATATGCGCAGTGTGAAAATGATGCGTAAAAAAGGCAATTGGTACATAGAAAAAATCAATGCCGATCCATTTGCACGTTGATTAATTACTAAAACTAAAAAAGGGCCTGAAGGCCCTTTTTTGGTAAGAGTATAACTGCAGAACAGTATGGATATTACTCTTCGTCAAACTCTTGCTGTTGACGCTGTGCAGGACGCGCTAAGATCTCAACGTAGAACGATGTAAGCCCTTTAGCTTCAATATCGCTGATACATTTATTAATCTCTGCCACGTGAACGACATTGGCCTCATCCGCTGATTCACCAAACTTACAGTCAAACGCCCAATAATCGGCATCTGCTGGGAGTGTTTTATTACGCTCACGTTTTAAGTATTTTTTTACTTCGTGCTTGGCTGCATCAACCATACGAGGGTATTTAATTTTCTCGTGGTTTAGCGTGAATGTTTTCTTCATTATAGTCCTAGTAACTTGGTTCAATGACAATGGCAAAAGCCATAGACTGCTATTATAACAAGCACATCTTAATTTAGCTGTACTTTTTGCAGTTTTACTTAAATATAAGTGTATTCTTAGTTTATTCGTAGTCTATGACAGTTCGATTAAGCCACTTATACTTAAGCTGTAGCTAAATGTAGGGGTTGATGTATCGCCTCGTCGGTAAGGCTATCATAAAATGCAGCAGCGTCGATTTGTGGGCGCTCCACAGGTTTATTTTTTTCATAAAAACGTTTTCTAACTGCTGGCTCACAGTTATCAATCACTTCAAGTGGCACATGCAGCTTGTCATCACGGACATTCAGCGGTTCTGGGTTTAAGCAATGATGTAACCTAATATCCGACAAACCACCTTGCAGTAATTTAAATGCATTGTCTTGGCCTATCAACATATCGAATTGTTCAGGAGCTAATGGTTGTGATGGACCAGCACCGAGTTCTTTACGCAGAACCGATTCAGATACATCAGGACTGGTTAATTCTGTTTTTGGCAGGTGAAACTGGCTAAAATCGAGCGCATCATGAGAAAGCATTGCTAGTAATAAAGCAAACTCTCCAGAGCGGTGCTCGTGTACACTTTTATTTAGACGATTATCGAGTTGACTCTCAGTGAGCAACAAACCATCAATCTGCATAGTCTTTAGCCAAATAGTTTCTTGATTAACCAGTTATCGGCATTTATGCATTTTTCTTTAGTTTTTTTCTTTACTTAAATAATCAGTTTGCTATTATCAGCGCCGTTGCATTGGAGGGGTTCCCGAGCGGCCAAAGGGATCAGACTGTAAATCTGACGGCTCAGCCTTCGCTGGTTCGAATCCAGCTCCCTCCACCACTTTCCTTCTTAGAAAAGTGGGGCCAAATGCAATAGTAAAAATCTGTGTGGAGGGGTTCCCGAGCGGCCAAAGGGATCAGACTGTAAATCTGACGGCTCAGCCTTCGCTGGTTCGAATCCAGCTCCCTCCACCACTCTTTACTCTTTCTACCTTTACTCTTTCTACCTTTGCTCTTTCTACCTTTGCTCTTTCTAACTTTACTCTTTCTAACTTTACTCTTTCTAACTTTACTCTTTCTAACTTTACTCTTTCTAACTTTACTCTTTCTAACTTTACTCTCGCTAACTTAAGCTACCAACTCAAACTACTTCCATTTGCTTTAAGCCATTGCTCTGCTTTTTTATAATTTGGATAAAACTGGCTCACACGTTGCCAAAACTTAGCGCTATGGTTCATATGCAAAAGATGCGCAAGTTCGTGTACAACCACATAATCAATCACCCAGGTTGGCGCACTTGCTAAATGTAGATTAAAAGTCAGCTCGCGGCGCTTATTACAACTGCCCCAACGACGTTTATAATGTTGAATTTTAAGCTTTGTAGGGAGTGCTTCAGACATCTGTACACAATAATCATGAACACGCATTTCAATATAGCTCTCAAGCTTTTCATGTAAAAACTGCTCAAGCAATGCTAGGTAGTTAGCTTCTTGATGTTTGACGCGCGATGAAATAGATAAGGTAAGCCTAGCGTGTGCATCTTGTTGCCACATGCTTTTAGTGCCTTTTGCAAATACTATCGGAACATCTTGCCCAAACAACTTAATTGTCGCGTTTGCAAGAGGAAGTTGACGGCGTTCAGCATGAATGGATTGTTTGGCAATTTGTTCAGCGACCCAATCTTGCTTGGTCTTAAGCCAGGCATCAATCTCAGTTTGTGGAACATAAAAAGGTGCATAAACAGTGAGTTTCTGCTGGGCAACTTTAATTGCCACTGTGGTTCTGCGTTTACTGCGCTTTAAGGTGTAATCCAACAAAGATAAGCCAATTCAATTAATAAATATGAGAGATTCCATTTTACCCTGTCAAATAGCTGCTAATCTATAAAGATGACTCACAAATAAGTTTTCATCTTTATGCCTGACAAACCATGTTGTAGTTATATTTCCCCAACAGGTAACAAGTGCCAAGAAACAGATATGGGCTCTGGATTTTGCTTTTGGCATGATAGTAAATTTGATAAATCAGGGCTAGATCTAACCCAAAAATTAGAGCGCTATGCAAAAAAAGGTGGCTTATTAGAAGGCCTGCAATTGCAAAGAGCGAACCTTTCAGGGTTAGACCTGATCAAGCAGGATGACGAAGAAGGTTATGATCTCTCCTATTGTAATTTTTATCGTGCGAATTTAACGGGCGCTCATTTATTTAATAATAAAATAGCCAACGCTTCATTAATGAAAGCCAATTTACATAGTGCGAGTTTACATTACTGTGATTTAAAAAATACCAACTTATTGGGCATCAAACTCAACGACAGCAGAATTGATAATATCGAGTTGGGTAACCAATTATTACAAGAAGCGGCTGCATTTAAAGCACGTAAAAATAAACAGCATGATGAAGCACGAGACTTATTTGAGCAATCTGAAGAAATATATCGCAATTTAAGAAAAGCCTCTGAACATCAAGGGCTTTTTGAGCTCGCCGGTAACTTCACCTACAAAGAATTAAGAATGCGTCATGCGCAATACCGAAAAGGCTCAACCAAGCAAATTACTTCCAGCTTTATAGATATGCTCTGTGGTTATGGCGAAAAGCCCGAAAATGTCATTCGCTTTAGTCTGTCACTCATTATTTGCTGTGCATTTTGTTATTTCCTATTTGGGGTAAGTTACCAAGATTCTGTCATGCAACTGAGCTTTGAAAATTCATTTCAAAGCAATTTGTCGGCATTGTTGAATAGTTTTTACTTCAGCGTGGTGACTTTTACAACCCTTGGCTATGGTGACATTACGCCAATAGGTTTTTCGAGGTTAATCGCAGCCATAGAAGCATTTTGTGGTAGCTTTTCGCTTGCTTTATTCGTCGTTGTTTTTGTAAAGCGTATGACTCGCTAACGCATAATGTATGAACCCTTATGCTCTTTTGCCTGATACATTTTTTTGTCGGCTCGATTAATTAACTCTTCAGCATCTACCGTGCTATCAAGTGGCGCTGCAATAAGACCAAAACTTAGATGAAGCTCAGGGTATTGTTGTTCAAATGCGGCTATAAGTTTTTCACAAATAGTAAAGGCGCTATCTAACTCGCAATCGGGTAAGATGATGCAAAATTCATCGCCGCCATAACGGCACGGTATATCAATCTCGCGAATATTATCAAGTAAGTATTGGCCTATATATTTAAGGACTTCGTCGCCTTTTAAATGCCCTTGTGTATCATTTACTGACTTAAAGTCATCGAGATCAAAATAAACAACCGTTAATGGCGATTTGTGACGTCTGGCTCTGGCAAGGTCGCGTTGTAATAGCTCTTGCATGACACGCCGGTTGTAGAGGTTAGTAAGTGGGTCAAGCTTAGCTAGCTTCTCAAGTTCTTGAGTACGCTGAGCGACTTTTTCTTCAAGGCCTTTCGCATAGACTTCGGTGCGGCGTTTCGCATTTTCAATTTCGCCCACTAAGCTGTCGATATAAGTATCAAAGACCAAAGTCGTATCAAAGTAAATCAATTTATCAATGATGTTAAGGGTATGATTTAACTCATCTTGATTGCTTATTGTGGTGCGAAGCACATTAAAAATGAGTTCTTTTAAAGTACACACCGCCGATAAGTAAAGCTTAGGTTCAACACCAATACGCTTATGCACCATACCAATACGTAGACGGTTGTTAACATATTCATGCTCGTAACGACCACAAAATAAATCGATTATATACTGCCTTTGTGCATCTCTGAGCCGTGTTAAAGTATCCGCATCACCAATTAATAACGAAATTTCATCTACTTCGGTTTGCTTTTTATAAAACTCATTAACCACATTTTCAATGGCTGATTCTATAATGGGCTTGTAGTTTAATAATGATGAGAGACTGTTTGAAGTCAGCCCTAATAAACTCATTCTGTGCTGAATTTCTACATCATTAATTTGCATTTGTTCAACTAAAGTTTGCTCGGTTCTTCTCATCTACCCACCTCGAACTACTCCTTTTTAATTAAATATAGCCAAGGTTTTGAATCCTACGTACTTAAGTGATAGGTTTTTCTCTAAATTCAGAACAATTTGTATTAGACTGCTATTACAAGCCGTTTCAAAAAAATATTATGCTCGCGAAATTTTTTATAACCGATCAAGACCCCAGCTTCATAGTAAGTGGTGTCTATGATTCAAGCTTAGTTGCTCTTTCTATTGCTACGGCTATTTTTGCTGCTTATTTTTCACTCCATATCATTGATTTAGCAAATAGAACTCAATTTGATTCGTACCGTAAATTAGGCAGTGCAACAGGTGCCTTGGTGATGTCAGGTGGGATTTGGAGTATGCACTTTATCGGCATGCTGGCTTTTTCATTGTGCACCACCGTGGAGTACGACCCTACACTGACATTTTTTTCATTTATTCCTGCATTTTTAGCCTGCTATACCGCATTTTCATTTTTGAAACGCAAAGATTTAAAGCAAATACCAACAACAATAAAGCTACTCATTGGCTCTGTATTACTTGGCTCTGGCATTGGTGCGATGCACTACTCGGGCATGGCCGCCATGCAAATGAGTCCGCTGCTTCGCTACGACCCGGCTTGGTTTGCAGCATCAATTGTGGTGGCAGTTGCATTATCTTTTGTCGGCTTATATGCGCGATTTCACTTAGGCGAGCACTTTAAAAAACTCACTGTGTTACAAACCCGAATCATTTGCGCCATTATATTTGGCTTTGCTGTAGCGGGTATGCACTATATGGGAATGGCCGCCACCCGCTTTGTTGCAACCTCACCTTTGTTATCTGAAAACGTTCAAACGTCGCAACTTACTTTTATCGCCATTAGCGTTTCATTTGCTACCGTATTATTGACTGCTCTGGTTGGGATTATTAACGGCATGGTGCGTTTTCGCTTATTACTTGCTGAAAAATCGGCAGAAGAGTCGCGCTTAGATGCCATTTTAGGCACCGCAATAGATGGTATCGTAACAATTAATATTCATGGCATTATTTTAAGCTTTAATAAATCAGCAGAAACTATTTTTGGTTGGCGCCAAGACGAAGTACTGGGCAAAAACGTAAAACTATTAATGAACGACGATATAGCCGCGCAACATGATGGTTACTTAGCTGATAGTAGCAGGCATGAAGTTAAAAAAGTGATTGGCGTTAACCGTAATGTGTTTGCGAAGCACAAAGATGGTCATTTATTTCCTATTCGACTTGGCCTTGGTGAAGTAAAACAGCCTAACGCAGAAACACTGTTTGTTGGCTTTATAACCGATTTAACAGAGCAACGTGCACTACAGCAAAGTCTCGAAGAAAAAGAGAAACAATATCGTACCTTAATGAACAATACCCCAGGCGCTGTATTTCGTTGTTTGTTAGATGAACACTGGACGATGAAGTTTATAAGCCCCAGTGTTTCTGACTTAACAGGTTACAGCCCTCAAGAATTTACTGATGGTAAAATTACATTTGCTCAAATCATTAATAACGATGATGTAGCGCATATTGATGAAGTTATGGAAAAAGCCATAGCTGAAAGAAACCAATATGCGGTTGAGTACCGCATTCGCCATCGAAATGGCAAAGTTGTGTGGGTTTTAGACCAAGGAACAATTAACGAAAATAGTGATTCTAAACAAAAGTGGATCGATGGTGTACTGATTGATATCACCGCTCGTCACGAATATGAAGAATCACTCAAAAAGGCTAAGCAAGAAGCTGAAGCCGCAGCACAAGCAAAACAATCATTTATGGCAAATATGAGCCATGAAATTCGCACGCCAATGAATGCGATAATCGGCTTTAGCGACATATTAATGGATAGTCCTCTTAGTAAAGAGCAACAAAAACATATTATTACCGTCAATAAATCAGCTCGCTCACTGCTGCATTTGCTCAATGAAGTACTAGATTCTGCAAAGTTAGAAAAAGGCAAACTCGATATTCATGCTGAGCACTTTAACTTACAAGCCTTGCTCGACAATATCGTCTCGACTTTTTGGCTTGAGGCGAAGCGTAAAGATATTCTGCTTGATTTGATTATCGCTGATAATGTTGCGCCTATTTATATTGGCGATGAATCCCGTATTCGCCAAGTGATGAATAACCTCATCGGTAATGCGATTAAATTTACAGAGCAAGGGTCTGTCACAATTACGGTGAGTCAAACTCAAAATAAACAATTGTTTTTCGAAGTACAAGACAGCGGGATAGGCATAGCCAAGCACCGCTTAGACGCTATTTTCCAGCCATTTGAACAAGCCGATGGTACCATGACACGCCGATTTGGTGGCACAGGCCTTGGTACGACTATCAGTAAGCAGCTTGTTGAATTAATGGGTGGTTCAATTGGTGCTATTAGTGAAGAAGGTAAAGGCAGCTGCTTCTACTTTAGCCTTCCTTTACAAGAAGGTGATATCAGCCAAGTCGATACCCTAACTTGTAATCAATTAAACTTACCAAAACTTCGCATATTAGTGGTTGATGACATTGAGCAAAATGTTGAGCTACTGAACATTTTATTATCGCAAGCTGGGCACACCATCAGTACGGCTCACAATGGTCTTGAAGCCATTGCAGCATTTGAACAGCAAAGCTTTGATGTGATTTTGATGGATATACATATGCCGGAATGTGACGGCATTACGGCCTGTAAAGAAATCCGCGAAATAGAGAAAATCAGATGCTTAAAAATTACACCTATCATCGCGTTGACGGCGAGTGTTTTACAACAAGATAAAATTACTACAAAGCAGGCCGGTATGAATGGCTTTGCGAATAAACCCGTTGATATTAACCAGCTGAACCATGAAATTGCGAAAGTGCTTGGTTTAGAAGTAAATAAAATCACTAACAATAAAGTCGGTGATGAGAAAAAGCACATCAACTACGACAAAGGTGTTTTGATGTGGGGAAGCAAAGAGAAATTAAATACGGAAATTGGCTTATTCCTAAGCAATCATCAACAGAGTATTCTACGACTGACGGAACCAATGCTCAGTGAAGAAGAACAAAAAGCAATTTTGCATACTCTTAAAGGAGTCGCGGGTAATTTAGCCCTCGCAAAATTATTATACTTGTTATCAAACGCTGAGAAAGAACGTGAAAAGGAAAGCTTCCCTACACTCATTGCAGAGTGCGAACAGGAATGGCAAACGCTGATTGCATTGCTTGCAGATCAGCCGCAGTCTAGTTCACAACAGCAACCCATACACGAAACGTCGTTGGGCGCATTTATTAGCCAAATTGAGGCACTGCAAGCGCAAGCTGAGCATGCAGAAATAGACGATGATTTATTAAGCCTGGTGCAATCCCAAGCACCGGCAACCTACCAAGATCAGGTTGTTGAAATTTGTGCGCATTTTGAAAACTTTGACTTTGATGCAGCAAGCACTGCTTTATCAGCTTTAAAGCATACTCTCCAAGCTGCTAAGGAACACGTATGACGCAAATCTCAGAACGTGCAAGAATTTTGGTCGTCGATGATGAACCAGCCAATTTAAAAGTGATCCGTGAAGTACTCGCTAAAGATTATCGCTTATCGTTTGCAAAATCTGGCGAGCTTGCTCTTCAGCTTATTGAGAATGAACCTCCTAAATTGATTTTGCTCGATATAATGATGCCCGACATGAGCGGCTTTGAAGTTTGTAAAGTATTGAAAGCAAATCCTAAAACTGCTCATATCCCTGTTATCTTTGTTACCGCACTTTCTCATGAGCAGGATGAGTCTGAAGGCTTTGCTCTAGGTGCAGTCGATTATATTACCAAACCAATTAGCCCTGCGATTGTCAGGGCGCGTGTTAAAAATCATTTATCTTTAGTGCAAGCTGAACAACTACAATTAGCCCACATTGATTTGATCCAACGTTTAGGCCGCGCTGCAGAATATAAAGACACCGACACCGGTGAGCACATTGCAAGAATGAGCCGCTACAGTAAAGTACTCGCCCTTGCCTATGGCATGAGCGAGTACGAGGCAGAGCAGCTTAAACAGGCAGCGCCTATGCATGATGTCGGTAAGATAGGCATTCCTGATTCAGTGCTATTAAAACCTGGACGCTTGAACGAAAACGAATACGAACACATGAAACAACATGCCTTAATCGGTGCGAAAATTTTAGAGAACTCAACTTCGCCGTTATTGCAACTTGCTCATAAGCTTGCCCTTGAACACCATGAAAAATGGGATGGTACGGGTTATCCGTATGGCCTGAAAGGCGAAGAAATTAGTATTGAAGGCCGTATTGTCACCATTGCAGATGTGTTTGATGCTTTAACCTCAAAACGCCCTTATAAAAAAGCCTGGTCGGTTGAAGAAGCGCTCGACTTATTGAAAGACGAAGCTGGTAAGCATTTTGACCCGCAACTAGTTGATTTATTTATCGGCCAAATAGATAGCATCATAGAAATCAAAAACACTTATACCCGCTAATAGCGTATTAAAGGCCTCATTTGAGGCCTTGTTTAATTGCATCGTAATCATGCGAAGTAATTTCATGGCTGTTTCCAGCACAATCTTTAAAATACATTGAAAAAGTAACACCATGGTCAGCAACAAGGGTTTTAACATCAAATTGAGCGAGATGCTCAAGCCATGCTAAAAACTGTGCTGCATTTGCGCCAAAGGCAATTCCTTTGCTTCTACCGTCTGCTTCAAAGAGTGCTAAACGAATCGTCTTTGCTTGATCTTCTAAGGTTAAAGGCCCTTGTCCTTCATCCCAAAATGCGAGTTCTGGTACCACATTAAAACCAAGTACTTGCTGATACCACTTTAGCGCAGCCGATAAATCATCAACATTTAAGTGGCAATGATCAACACCACATAAAGATGGAATAGCCATGTTACTCACCAATTTCGGTTTTTAACTGCTCTAAAAATTCGAGCATGTAAGCTGTGCGTCGTTTAGCTTCATCTTTTGCCGATGGCGTGTTCATACTCTCGCTAATGTGTAACAGCTTAATGAAAAAATGATCGAGGGTGTATTTTGTATCGTCAGGTTCACGGTTTAAGCAAAATGGATCGTCTTTATGATACAGATAACGACCAATTGAGCCCCCTACTTTCATGCAGCGACTCACACCAATTGCACCTAAAGCATCCATTCGATCCGCGTCTTGCACAATTTGCGCTTCGACACTTTGGACTTTGATATTGGCACTAAAGCTATGTGCCGCAATAGCATGATGAATAGCACTAAAATACTGCTCAGGATAATTAATTGAAGCTAAAAAACTTAACGCCTTATCTGCAGCCATGGTCGATGCTTTTGCCCTGTCTGGGTGGTTTTTTGCAACCGCAACACAATCATGTAACCAAGCTGCGGGTAACACCACAGTCATTTCTGCCTGCTCGGCAATACATAATTGTTTTGCAACCCTCACTACTCGCTCAATATGACTAATATCGTGTGCGACATCGGCATGGAGTAAAGACAAAATAAAGTCTCGACACTGAGTTTCTAAAGCTGCAAAGTCTATTTCTGGCTGCATATACTGGCTATCACCATTAACTGATTGAAATTATGCTTACTTTAGCGTGCTTACTGGATTTGTTCAAAACATTCATTGTATGTTTGCCAGTGCTTCATTAAACTATGCCCCCTTTTGTTTGACGCGAGAATCCCTATGTCATCTGCTATTTACCTGCAAGCTGGACGAGAAAAATCATTAAAAAGAAAACACCCATGGGTGTTCTCAAAAGCCATTAAAAAAGTAAAAGGTAAGCCAGGACTAGGTGACACTGTCACTATCTATGACAATGACGGTAAGTTTTTAGCGATTGCAGCTTACAGCCCGCAATCGCAAATTCGCGCTCGCGTATGGAGCTTCGATCAAAACGAAGTTATTGACCAAGCATTTTTTGAAAAACGTTTGCGCCGTGCCTATGCTGCGCGCGAACAGGTGATCAGCGAAGGCGGCTTAACAGGTTTTCGTTTAAGCGCTGCAGAATCTGACTACTTGCCAGGCATCACTATCGATAAATTTGATAATGTATTGGTGTGCCAACTGCTTAGTGCCGGTGCAGAGCGCCATAAAGGTGAAATTGTTGCTGCACTAATGACGATTTTCCCAGGCTGCGATATTTATGAACGTTCGGACGTTGATGTTCGCACCAAAGAAGGCCTTGAGCCAATCAAGGGCCTACTTTGGGGCAAGGAACCAACTGAGCCAGTCATCATTGAAGAAAATGGCTTAAAACTCGAGGTAGACATTCTTGAAGGCCACAAAACTGGCTTTTACTTAGACCAACGTGATAGCCGTGCAGCCCTTGAGCGCTTTGTTAAAGACAAAACAGTATTAAACTGCTTTAGCTACACAGGTACTTTCTCGCTCTATGCTTTGCGTGGCGGTTGTAAACACGTTACTAACGTCGATGTATCGCAGCCAGCGCTCGATACGGCTAAGCGTAACGTTGAGCATAACAACCTTGATTTATCGAAAGTTGATTTCGTGAAACAAGATGTCTTTAAGTTATTGCGCCAATACCGCGATGAAGGTGTGCAATTTGATACTATCGTTATGGATCCACCAAAATTTGCTGACAACAAAGCGCAGTTAACCGGTGCTTGCCGTGGTTATAAAGATATTAATATGATTGCGATGCAAATCTTAAAACCAGGTGGCACTTTACTTACCTTCTCGTGCTCTGGATTAATGGAACAAAATTTATTTCAAAAAGTGGTTGCGGATGCAGCCCTTGATGCAGGTAAAGACTTATTAATTATGGAACGACTGAACCAAGCTGCCGACCACCCAATTGCTGGCAGCTACCCAGAAGGCTTTTATCTTAAAGGCCTGATCTGTAAGGTTTACTAGTTAAAATTTACAATTTCTAAACCGGCACTCAAGGAGCCATCTTGCTCCTTGGTTGCTCGCACAACTTTAGCTGTGGCATCAAACGAAGTAATTGCTGTACTTGTAGAAGCAATTAACACCCGATAAAGACTGCCTATTTCTAAAACTTCATCAAGGTGAATTGCCAGCCCTGTTGCACTTAAATCAGTGCACGTCACCTGAATTTCTTCGCCATTAACTGCATCTAATGGGATTAGTTTTGCAGGGGTATGAATTTGCATGCGGCGAAAATCGCGTTTCTCCTCATGAAACATATGGCCTCCTATACCAGTGTTTTTATTTTCTCTATTAATGTTTTAACAGAAAAAGGCTTCACTACATAGGCGTCGCAACCGGCATCAAACCCCGCTTTTTGTTCAAGCTCGGTTTCAAGACCAGACACCATGACAACAGGAATTTGCTCTGTTTCTGGGGTGTTTTTTAGTAATCGGCAGGTATCATAACCATCTAAGCCCGGCATACACACATCGAGTAGTATAGCATCCGGCGGCTCAGCAATAGCCGATGTTAAGCACGATGTGCCTGAGTTTGCATAGCTTAACGAAAACTCATTCCCAAGGCTTGCTTTGAGCATTTCAAAATTAAAATATTCATCATCGACGACCAAAATGGTTGGTCGCGGTCGATTTACCGTACGCTCAGGAACTGAGATCGGTCTTTCCTTTTCTATGCCCACATAATCTCCTTTTAGCATCTGTGTTCTTAACTAAAAGCAAGGAGGCGCCAACCTCATTACTCATTCCTTAGTATTATAACTCACATTCTTTGATTGCGTTTAAAACACGTTTAGCAGATACAGGATAAGGCGTCCCTAGTGTTTGTGCAAATAAAGAAACACGTAACTCCTGCTGCATCCAAAATATCGCACTGATCTCTTCAGGAATTGGCATTCCCTTAGGGATTTTGTTCGCTAATTTTTGATATTGCTCAGCTACTTTTTCAAGCTCAAGCACACACAACCTATCACGATTAGGATCAACAGGTAGCTTTTCTAAGCGGCGTTCAATGGCTTTTAAGTAACGAATTAAATCCGTCATCTTTGCTGCACCATGCTGGCTAACAAAGCCTTTGAACACTAAGCTTTGTAACTGTGATTTAATATCGCCGTGCGCTGTTATCATGGTTAAATCAACACGCCCTTTCATACGTTTATTTAAACCATGAGCAATACTCAACACTTGCTCTACTTGGGTAGCGATCTCAACAACCGTGTCACCGAGCTCGCCGCGAATTTGCTCTTTCGCCTTTTCAAACGCATCTGCAGTGCGAATGTTGCCATATTTAGTTAATAAGCTATCAACGGCTGCAGCGATACAGTCATCAATTAAGTCATTGACCTTACCAAACGGATTAAAGTACAAACCTAATTTAGATTTGTTCGGTAAATTTTGCTGTAAATACTTAATCGGTGATGGCACGTTTAATAACACTAAGCGACGTAAACCTTGTTGGTGCGCCTGTTGTGCTTTGTGTTCATTATCAAATAACTCAACCGCTGCTGAGTCTTTTTTATCCACCAGCGCTGGAAACGCTTTGATTTCGTATTGACCTTGCTTTTTCACGTAAGAGCTTGGTAACTCACCAAAGCTCCACTCAGTCAAATCAGCTTTTTCTATACCCTTGTCGGCTACTTTCGATAAGGTATCCGTTACCTTACCTTGTAACTGGGCTTTTAGTTTAGATAAATTTAAACCGCGAGCGAGTAACTTATCGTGTTCATCGCGTACCTCAAACTGTAAGCGTAAATGCGGAGCAAGGGTTGATAAATCCCATGCATCTGGCTCAACACGTACACCTGTCATACGTAATAAGCGCGTGCTAATTGCATCAATTAAGTTGCCTTGCATCGGCTCGATTGCAGCAAGTACCGCATCGGCGTAGTTTGGCGCAGGCACAAAGTTGCGACGAATCGTTTTTGGTAGCGACTTGATAAGCGCACAAATTAACTCATGCCTAAATGCAGGAATATGCCAATCAAAACCGGTTTCTTGTACTTGGTTTAACAATGCAACTGGAATTTGTACCGCAACACCATCAACGGCTTGCCCTGGATCAAAATGATAAGCCAGTGGTAATAATAAGTTCTCTTGCTGCCAAGTATCTGGGTAATCAAACTCGGTAACATGATCAGCACCATGCTGCATTAATTCTTCTCGAGACATGTGCAAAAAGCGCTTATCTTTTTGCTTTTGTCCCTTCCACCACTTATTAAACGCGGCACGGTTATTTACATCTTGCGGAATTTTCTTGTCGTAGAATTCAAATAAGGTTTGTTCATCAACCAAGATATCACGGCGGCGAGATTTATTTTCGAGTACCTGAATATCTTCAATTAGCTCTTGGTTAAATTGTAAAAAGCCTTCATTTTGACCCAGCTCTTGCTCTACCAATGCTGTGCGAATAAATAACTCGCGACTTACTTTCGGGTCAATATTGCTGTATACACAGCGGCGCTTATTTACAATTAATAGGCCATACAAGGTTTGCTGTTCAAACGCGATAACTGCACCCGGCTTTTTCTCCCAATGCGGTTCGCTATAGCTGCGTTTCACTAAATGCTGCGCAAAGCCTTCAACCCATTTCAAGTCTATGCGCGCATTGATGCGAGCATAAAGCTTACTGGTCTCAACAAGCTCAGCTGCCATGATCCATTTTGGGCTCTTTTTAAATAATCCTGAGCCAGGGAAAATATGGAACTGGCTGTTGCGTGCGCCTTTATAGATTTGTTTTTCATCTTTAAAACCAATATGACTTAACATACCGCTTAATAAAGATTGATGGATTCTCTCGCTATCAGCAACATTGGTAGTAGCCTTCATGCCCATTTCATTACAGACCGTTGATAACTGATAAACAATATCTTGCCATTCACGGATACGCATATAGGCTAAAAAGTCCTTTTGGCATAACTTTCTAAATTGGCTATTGCTCAATTCAGATTGCTGCTCTTCAAGGTAATTCCAAAGATTTAAAAAGGCGATAAAATCTGAATCAGGGTCGTCAAAACGGCCGTGCTTTTCATCCGCTGCACCGCGTTTTTCTTGGGGTCGCTCTCTTGGGTCTTGAATAGACAATGCCGCAACAATAATGATCACTTCACGCAGCGCACCTAAGCCATCAGCAGTTAGTACCATTTTCGCTAAACGCGGATCAACCGGTAAACGGCTTAAGCTTCTGCCTGAATTGGTAAGTTCAGTCTTCTTATGACGTTTAGCCGGCTTAATGGCTTCGAGTTCTTCAAGTAGCGTTAAACCATCATTGATATTGCGGCTATCTGGCGCTTGCACAAACGGGAACTGCTGCATGTCGCCAAGCCCCAAACCGAGCATTTGCAAAATAACAGAGGCTAAGTTAGTGCGTAAAATTTCAGGGTCGGTAAACTCTGGGCGCGAATTAAAGTCTTCTTCACTGTATAAGCGAATACAGATACCCGCTTCGATACGACCACAGCGACCTTTACGCTGATTGGCACTGGCTTGTGAAATTGGCTCAATCGGTAATCGTTGTACCTTAGTACGGTAGCTATAACGGCTAATTCGCGCAGTACCTGGGTCAATAACATAACGAATACCCGGTACCGTTAGTGACGTTTCAGCCACGTTGGTGGCTAAAATAATATGACGACGGCTGTGCGGCGCAAAAATTCGGTTCTGTTCAGCGTTTGATAAACGCGAATATAGCGGTAAAACATCCGTGCCTTTGAGGTTTCGCTTTGATAACGCATCAGCGGTATCGCGAATTTCTCGTTCACCGTTCATAAAAATCAGAATATCGCCGGGGCCTTCATCGCACAGCTCATCAACGGCATCAAATATCCCCTGTAATTGGTCACCATCCGCTTCCATCTCGTCTTTGTTGATATCAGTGGTTGGTCTATAACGAACCTCTACTGGGAAAGTACGACCGGATACTTCGATGATGGGGGCATCGTCAAAATGTTTAGAAAAACGCTCAGGATCAATTGTTGCTGAGGTAATAATAACTTTTAAGTCGGGACGCTTTGGCAGTAAGTTTTTTAAATAGCCTAAGATGAAATCGATATTTAAGCTGCGTTCGTGGGCCTCATCGATGATGATGGTATCGTACTGATTTAGGTATCTGTCTTGTTGAATTTCAGCCAGCAAAATACCGTCTGTCATCAATTTAATGTAGCTATTGTCAGAGACTTGGTCACTAAAACGAATTTTAAAACCCACTTGTTGACCCAGCT
The DNA here is from genome assembly GCF_002964625.1 of Pseudoalteromonas sp. T1lg21. Taxonomy (NCBI): domain Bacteria; kingdom Pseudomonadati; phylum Pseudomonadota; class Gammaproteobacteria; order Alteromonadales; family Pseudoalteromonadaceae; genus Pseudoalteromonas; species Pseudoalteromonas sp. T1lg21. Next base: position 571,640 of record NZ_PQBX01000060.1, on the reverse strand, counting down.
CGCATTGCATTTCTTCTGCAATACGATTTGCGACACTTCGAGCCGCGAGTCGACGAGGCTGAGTGTGACCAATGTATCCATCAACACCCCGGCCAAGCTCTAAACACATTTTTGGGATCTGCGTCGTTTTACCAGAACCTGTTTCACCGGCAATGATCACCACTTGGTTATTGGCAATCGCCTGTTTAATATCATCTTTCTTTTGGCTAACAGGAAGTTGTTCTGGATAGGTCACTTTAGGCAAGGCAGCCAAACGATGCTCGCGTAATTGCTGCGAACGGCTAATATCTTCAGCTATTTTTTGCGCTATGCTCGCTTGCTTAGTTTCATCGTTGATTTTTTTGATGCCATGAAGGCGTTTTTTGAAGATGAATTGATCTTTGCGTAAACACGTTTTTAATTCGCCGAACAGCGGACCTAGGTTAACCACCCGATACCCTTATATTTCTTAACCAATAGACTGATATTGTATCAAATAATCTATCAGGTGGTCATGGCTTTATTTAATCCTCTCGGTTGGAATTGGCATTGCACAAACATCGATGTGATCAGGGCTTTCGACAAACCATGCTTCTACTCGGTTTTTACGTGCTTCGATGAGGTTCTTAAAGGCATTTGAGTCTGTTTTCATCACCCTAAATTCACTGTTATCAGTGTCTTTAATATCTGCTAATACTTGCATATCTGTGATGGGGTTGAATGCCTCACCTTCAGTGGCTTTACGCTGCAATAGATTAAAGTGCTCCATGCCTTCTAAAACACGACCAAACACGGTGATATTTCGGTCTAAATAGCGCTGGCTATTGCCGATGGTGACATAAAATTCAGTACCGCCGGAATTAATATCATTATCGCGGGCCATGGCAAAAATCCCAGGGCAATGTACTTGCCATGTTTCGGTTTGGCTTTGGTTTTGTGCCACTGCAAAGCCGTTTAAAAAGCCCGTTTTAGCGGCATAGCCGTCAGGTCCTTTAAGCTCAGTAATCGCTAAGGGAGTCTCAGTGCGAAGATAAAACTCAGCGGGTAACCCTTTTTTGGCATTTTTGACGGGTTTATTTTCACTCACATCCCCGCCCTGCGCGACAAACCCTTCAACAAAGCGATACACACTTAGGCCTTGATAGAACCCTTCTTTGGCAAGCTGTCGCATGTTATTTGCGTGAATGGGCGCTAGTTTATCGTTTAGTTCAATATAAGCAGCACCCGTAGGTAAGGTTAATTTAATGACGTTTTCGGCACTGATGGCTCGCCACTCACTGCTACTTGCGGTTTTAATGATTTCGCCAGCGGAACGTTTTTGACTTGTTTCTTTTGCAGCAATTGGTGCAGCTAATACTACGCCAAGGCACAGAGTTAATAGACTTAATTTCATTGTTATTATCTTTTAAGTAATTGACAATTCAGCCTATTAACATATGCCCTAATAAGCAAGTAAAAGCGATGTTTGGTCACAAGTAGAGGTATTAGTCCCAATCAAATTTATAAAGAATATCAACATTTCGATTCAAGCCACTGGTGACCTCGATATACAATTGCGACAACAATTGATAACGTACCGCCACTTCACTTAATGAATCAAAAATACCGACACTGTATTTTACTTGAATACCCGGTGTAACATAGCCAGATATTTCAACTTTGGTGTCATCCCCACTACCGCTTGAGCTTAAACTTACATCTGATAAGCCAAAGCTTTCACCGATTTTAGACACCATACCTTCACTGCGATTAACACCTTGAGCAAGCAGTAATTGAGTCAGCATTGCATCGGTTGAGCTATCTCCTTCATCAAGAGGTTGCCCATTTAATAAGTAAGCCAATGCTTGGGCTTGATCCATCGCAGGCTCTGAAAATACTTTTAATGACGGTTGTTCAACATTACCCGTTAACGTAATACCTGCAATCACGCCATTTGAGGTGTTGTCTGGATTACGAATTGCCTTAATGTTCAAGTACGGTTTATCAATTGAGCCGCTAAAGCCCACCTGACCGGTACGAATTTGCAAGTCTTGACCAAAAGCACGATAGGTACCTTGAACTAGGTTCAACTCACCCGTTGCTATCATCGGCGTAACTTGGTCCATGCTGATATTAATGTCGCCTTCAACTTTCGATTGTAAGCCAAACGAATCAACGCGCACATCATTTTCCGCCAACACCTTTAAGTTAATAGCATAATCAAAGGGGACTTTTTCTGATTGTTGCTGCTCAATATCAACAATGACTTCATCATCACTGACTTGCACAGCTCCCTCTGGTAGCTCTTCAATCGCAATTCTTCCCCATGGCACTACAACTTGGCCATCAAGATTAAACGCATTATTTTTTAATGACATAGTTAAATCTGGAGACACTTTAAAGGTGACATCTTGTTGAGCACGTACAAAAAACTCTTTACCGTTTAACTTCACGTCAACGTCCGGTAAATCTTGCTGCCAGTCAACACCGCCAGATAAATTAAGCGCGCCACCTTCGGTGTCTTTAAGCTCACCCGTGAGCTTCGCACTTTGGTTATTAAAGGCAATGTTCACATAAGAGTTTTGCAGCGATATAGGCAAGGTTGCCCCTTCTAGATTGATTTTTTCGACATCAAAATCACCATTGAGTAATGGCTCTTTTAAAGTACCTGCAATTGCTAACCGGCCTTTTATGTCGCCTGTTAATTGCTCAAGTGAAGCAATAAAAGGACGTAGGTTTGTTAACTCAATTTTCTCAATAACCAAGTCGCCCGCTAAGGTCTGTTGATTTTGAATATCATCAATGTTGAGCTCTGACGTTACTTTACCTAACACTGATGAATCAATAGTGGCATTGAGTTTACCGACTTGTGCATCGCTCATTGCCGATACTTCAAAAACCTCGACGGGTAACTTGTAGACATTTGCCCCATCAATTAAGGATGCTTCAAGCTGCTGAGTTTTGATATTGGCACGAATCGTTTTCAATGCGCCATTATTCCAATTAGCAACAAACTCCCCGTTTGCATCGCCAGTTACTTTCAAGTTATCGGGAAAGAAGTGTTTAAATTCAGCAATAGAGAGTGCTGCAAGCTGTGCATTTAACTGACCTAATTGCTTCGTTTGCTGCAAGGTATCAAAACATAGTTTTGAGTTATCACTTTGCCAGCAATGCGCAGCGACATTAAAGTCAAAGGTTTTGGTATTTAATTGAATATTAACCGGTTTATTAGTGCCAAAGCGCACCTGATTATCGGTAATAAGAATTTGGCTTAGAGCACCTTGCCAGGTTTCTTTATTAAATTTACCGTCTACATCAAATGATGCCTTGCCTTGATCTGCATCGAGTAAAAAAGTTACATGGTGATCTGTTTTATCACCACTGGCATCTAACTCAATTTGGTTAATTTTGTGTTCGCTAATCGATGCAGAATCAAGCACCAGTGACAAATCTGTTTGCCAATCGGCTGCGTAATCAAATTGCCCTTTTAATGTTAAACCATCAACCTGAATATCTTGATAACTCAATGTATTAAGGACTAGATTCAAATCAACAGTTGGCGCAAGGCGTTCACCACGCAAGCGAAGGTCAGCAAAGCCCTTACCTTGCATCGGCAAGATTTCTTGACCACTTGCATCTAAACGTAATTTACCGTCGACACGCCATACATCATCCACTTGTCCGGATAACGCAATTTCATTTTTACCGCTTTTCACTTCAAGTTTGTTAAAACTCGCATGCCAGCTGCTATCAAGTTCAAAATCCGACAACAAGGTCACTGGCACGTCATTTACAGAGCCATTTAATTGTGTGTTATCCAGCGCAAGCTGCCACTCACCTGCCTGTAAATTGAATGATCCATTAAACTCACCAGATAAATCACTACTTAGTGCATCCGTTAAATATTGGGCTTTTAAGTGGCTTAAAATTCCTTTGAATTCACTTTTCACCCCATTTGACCAATCAACGGATGCATTAATGTCTGCTTTACTGTCGTTGGCATTAAGGTTTAACTGCTCAAGTTTTGCATTTGTTAAACTACCTTGTAATTGCGATTTCACGGTCATTGCTGGTAATGCATCTAACTGCGTGACTAAGCTCAAATCGACAGCATAAGCATCGGCATGGCCTTTCGCTTTTAAATCAAAGTCTGATAATTGCAACTGTTGTGTGTCTGTCGCAATTTGCCACTTTGCTATCTGGCCTGTTAAATCAAACGGGTAATTTGTTTGTTTTAAATTCACTGATCCTTTTAGCTCTGCTGGGTATGTCCCCTGTGTCACTAAATCTAACTTTAAATTCGCAAGCGGGCCTGAAACCGATAACTTCGCTTGATGCTCAGTGCTTTTTACAGAAACTGCCCCCTCAATTGAATTTTCACCCGAAAGCTCTGTCATTAAGTTAGAGTGCAATTGCCATTGCTGATAACCTGCTGCAAACTTTTCAAGATTAATATCGCTTCCTTTGGCTGACGCAATCAACTCGATATTTTCAATAAGCTGAGCCTCTTCTGCGCCATAAGGAGTAACGGCAACTTTACTGATTTGAAATTGCTTTAGCTCAACATTAATTGGGAGCGTAATATCAATTGCGGGTAATGCTGGCAACTCAGTTAATGGGGCTGATTTAGGCTGCTCTTTTGCTTCATGCAGCATAACAGCAACATCAGCAATGGTCAGTGAATCCACTGTAAGATCCGATGCTTCGCCGCGACCATTTAAGTTTAATTTGTTGACTGTTACATCGGCACTCGGGTGCGCGAGATTAAAGCGATTAATGGCAATACGCTTTACACTCACTTTCATTGGCAAGCTAATTTGTGCAGCTTTTTCAATTTCGGGCTCTGCTTGAGTGCTCTGCTCGGTTGATGCCGCTTGGCCTTTAATACTTAGATCAATCGATTGGGCGCTTAAATTATCAAGGCAGATACCATCACAGCGCCACCAGAACAAATCAATTTTTAGCTGCTTTGCATCAAGCTTGATGCCTTGGTTTTCAAAATAAACATCAAACGCATCGTTATATAAAAACCGCCCTGATGGCAGCTTAATTGTTAAGCCATCGACTAACTTATTAGCTGAGTACGCAATAAAGTGATTACCGGGTGCGGTGAATAACAAACAAAACACAATGATTAGCAAACTTGCCAACGTGATTGATAGAACCTTGGTTATCTTTTTTAACATCTTCATTAGATTTCAGGCCCTATGGTAATACTTAATCGGGTACTTTTGCTTTCTTTTGTTAAACCCCAAGCATGATCGATACGTACAGGGCCAACCGGTGTTAAATACCGAAAACCAAAACCGGCACCGACTTCGACGCGATCACTAAAATCATTTGTCGCGGTACCACTATCGACAAATAAAGCCGCGCGCCAATGCTCAGCAAATTGATAGTTATATTCAACGGTGCCGCTCATTAAATATTTACCACCAATTAAACGCCCTTCCTCATCTTCAGGGGAGATAGATTCATAAGCAAAACCACGCACACTTTGATCCCCCCCCGCGTAGAAACGAAGCGATAGCGGTACGTTGTTGATGTTATCGACTAGCATGGCGCCAAGATTAGCTCTTAAAAACAGCATATGGCGGTCTGCAAAGGTGGTTAACCACGCATTTTGCAGTTGCAATCGCAAAATATTGGTTGAAGACATCATGTCTTTTAAACCAAATTCGGCCGATACCATCCATTGATAACCTTCATAAGGTGTTGTGCCTCCTTCGGTATCCTTTTTCGCATAACTGATACCAGGCATTAGCATTTTTGCGCTTTGCTCTTCATCCCCTATTCGATAGGTCTCGTAGTCACGTCTTAAAAAAGCCGTGCGTACCCAATCGTCTTCGGTTAGCCACTGTCGCTGTAATTGCCCCGTGAATATTTTGCTATACAAATCATTAGTTACTTCATCTTCGAGTTTGTATCCTACAGAAAAGCGCCATAGATCATCGTTAGGGTCATCTACAGGAACTGTGTAACTCATCGATATATCTTGCTGTTTTTCCGATACATTTAGGTTACTTTCTAAGTAGTGGCCATCTTCAGTGATCCAAGGTTTAGTCCATTTAAAGCGAACTTTTGGGCCAAAATCAGTATTAAAGCCACCACCCACTTCATAGCTATTGGCAGGCTTATGTAACACATCAACATTCACAGGCACTTGATTATTTTTACGTTTTGCAATGTCGGCATAAACACGCACACTCGTGAAATAGGGTGTACTCGATAAAGCTAAGTTGTAATCCGAAACTTCGGTAGATTTATAAGGCTGCCCTTGCTTAAATTCAGCCAGAGAACGAATGTATTTTTCAGCAGGTGTCTCACTACCGATGGTGATAACACCAAACTGATAGCGAGGCCCGGTATCAACATTAAAAATAATCTTTGCGCTATTATTTTTTAGCGATACCGCCAATTTATGCTCATGCCATTTCGCATCAAAATAACCTAACTCTAATAATTGGCTTTCAATACGTTTTCTTGCAGCCTCATATTTACCGTGATTTAAAAAATCACCTTGTTTGATTTTGATGCTGTTAACAGCAGACATGAATTCAGCGTCATCTTTACCGGCGCCTGTGATAGTCACATTAATATCTGCAATTCGCGTAACAGGGCCGCGTTCAACATCAACAATCAACAACTGCTGTGCGTTATCGAAGCTAATTTTGATTGTCGGCTTATAATAACCAAGTGCTTTTAAGCTCATTTCTACTTGGCTTTTTGCGTGACGCCTCAATGCCTTAGAAGTTTTTTCATCGACCAGTTGCTTAATGTAAAGCTCAACGTTTTTTTCGAGCTCATCACTGATCCCTTGAATTTTATAATCTTTAATAACCGTTGCCGCACTCAATGCATGCTGGCTGTATGAAAGGCAGATAAACACAAAGACAAAAAAGAAATGCCGAGTATACAAAAAATATCCTTACTTTTTTGGAAGAGTCATAATCTAAAATGAGTACAAAAAGATACTAGCACAGTGCAATAGCCACTGACATAATTGAAATGTTAAAATTAGTACGCGTTAAACAATTATTTTCGCTACAATAGCGGATAATACCTAGATTTATAATGAATGAGCGACTAAATGCACTTCCCTGATGACGAAAACGGTCAATTATTAGCTGAAATTGCTGACGCTGGTGTTGATTTAACCAGTATGCAAACTATCGATTTCTATATTCTTTTTGAGCAAAAGCCTGAAGCAGAAAAATTTGCTAAAGCCATTGCAAATGATGAGCTAGCCCCTTCAACAGAGTTAACCAAATGCCCAGATACTGGGGTGTGGGAAGTAATTACTCGCGTGAAGATGGTGCCAGATCACACGTTACTTAGCCAAACTGAACAATACTTAGAAAGCATCGCTAATGGCCATAATGGTTATGGTGATGGCTGGGGTTTAATGGCCGAAGAAGAATAAGCCATTCCCACAATCTCGTAAGGGGATCAATGTAGTTGATTCGCCTTACGAAAATTGCCTTGATAATCAAATAGCTTTTCTGCCACTTTCCAACCATATTTTTTATTTTTTCGCGCAATCACAAAATCGGGTGCCAGTAATTGCTGCTGTAAATCGACAACCTGCTCAGCACTTTGCCAATCAATCGGAGTAAAACCTGGTGCTGCTCGTTTTCCAAACTGCTTATTAAAAATAAACCGCCCGGTGTCAGTTGCTAAGTTAAACACCTCATCACAACTGGCTCCATCTTCATCATAGTAACTAATTTTAAGTAAACCTTTTGCGAGCAACTGTGCCGACAAACCACTACATCTTAATACCAAGGCATCTTTGAGATTAAGCGCCTCTCGCAGTTTATCATCAGGGTCTGCCATCATTGCACCACAAGACTGACACTGCCTTGCAGCAATATCATTTTGTTCTCCACACTGCTCACATTCTTTAAAACGAAAACGGTAATCACACTGCACTTGCTCTTCACCATCGTCCAGCAAGCCTTGGCAACGCCTACCAAAATGCTCAACCACTTTGCCTTCGCTGTCTGTTTTGCCCCAAAAAATATTCGCAAATCCACAGCCTGGGCACAGCACTTGAACTGGTTCATTATCACTTTGCGCTTTTTTACTGCCTACTTCAGGGTAAAATAAATCAAAGCCGTTACCAGCATAATCAATAACTAAGCAGTCTTTTTTCCCTTCGCTTAAACGCAGGCCTCGACCCACAATCTGTTGGTATAAACTGACCGACTCGGTGGGGCGTAAAATCGCAATGTAATCAACGTGAGGTGCATCAAAACCCGTCGTGAGTACGGACACATTAACTAAATACTTTATTTTTTTGGCTTTAAATTGATTAATAATCCGGTCACGTTCGTTATTATCCGTATCACCCGTGATAAGTGCCGTACTATCCTCAGGTAAGTAACTGGTAATTTCTTTGGCATGCATCACAGTTGCGGCGAAGATCATTACGCCATGACGCTGTTCACTGTATTCTATTACTTGATTGATAATGGCTTTTGTTGCACGTGTATTATCTTTTAATAACGCATTCATATTCTCAATGCTGTACCGGCCAAATGAATCACTCGGCAATGATGAAAAGTCATAATGGCTAATAGCTGCATCAACTTCATGGGGTGGCGTTAAATAGCCGTTTTTGATCATATAGCGCAGTGGTAACTCAAAAATACACTTCTTAAATGGTGCCTCTTTATCCCCTCTAACAAAACCATGATAGTGATGATGATAAACCCAGCCCATCCCCATACGAAATGGTGTCGCGGTTAAGCCAAGCACTTTAAGGTTGGGGTTTTGTTTTTTTAGACTCGCTATGACCTGCCCGTATTGACTGTTGTCATCACCGCTTACACGGTGGCATTCATCAATGATCAACAAAGAGTACGCATCGGTAAGCTGCTCTGTATTGCGAGCCAATGATTGCACACTTGCAAAGGTGACTTGCTCTGTTAAAGACTTTTGTTTTAACCCTGCAGAAAAAATACTCGCCTTAAAGCCAAAGCTAATATATTTCTCAGCGTTTTGTTCTACCAGCTCTTTAACATGCGCAAGCACCATAATTTTTTGTTTGGCAATACGTGCAAGTTCAGCAATAACCAGGCTTTTTCCTGCTCCTGTTGGTAATACAATCAGGGCCGCGTCGTCTGTTTGTCGAAAGTGAGCAACCGTGCGAGCCACGGCCTCTTGTTGATAGGGTCTGAGTACGTACTTCATGTTATCGGACTATAATCGACATAAAAAAGGGAAGCATACGCTTCCCTTGATATTCTTTAAAGCAAAAATTAAGCGAGGTGTTTTGTTAAATCAACACCTTGGAATGCTTTAGGACGTTTACCACGGCCTGTCCATTCAACGATTTCGCCATTAAATTCGATGCGGTACTTTGGTTTTACTTTTGTACGCTTATCCGTTGTTGCTACATCCTGTAGATCTTCTAATGTAAGTCCTTTTTCTTTTAGTAGATCGAGTACTTCTTTTTTAGCTTCTTGCTGTTGAGTATATTTCTCGATTGCTGTGTCGATTAGCTGTTTTGCTTTTTCTAATTCAGATAATGACGCAGATTTAACAAAAGATCGGATTTCTTTCATTGAGAGCTCTCTTAAATATTAAAAGTTAGGTTAAATGTTCAACACGACCTAGTATATGTTGAAATCATAAAATAATCTATTCTATGTTTATTTTTCATCCTATCTTTTTATTATAGCCATAGCTTAATTTTATCTATGACATCGCTTAGCTCTGTAATTAACTTTTCGACAATTAATGTATCTTGCTGTTGGTTAAAGGTATTTTCTGTTGTCACGATTAGTTCAGACAAAGGTGGATATTGCAACATCACAATAGCGCCTTTAAGCTTATGTATTGCTGCAGAAACCTTTTCTAAATTTTGAGATTTCAAGTGCTCTTGCAAGGTATTTAAGTCACTTTGCAAACTGCTTATAAACACGTCAGCGAGCATTTTTGCGTCATTCTCATTTCCAAAAATAGTTAACCAGTGTTGTTTATCTTTTATACCCTGTAGACTGATATCACTCCCTTCGTTACCGTTAGGCAAATCATCTGTTTTTAAATCGATAAACTCGACTAAACGATTATATAATTCATTGAGTTTATATGGTTTAAATAGCACACAATTCATGCCTGATTTGAGTGCTTTATTTAAACACTCTTTTGAATCATCTGCAGTAAAGCCAATTATTGGTAAACGTTTAAACTTTTCTTGGCTGCGTAATTGCTCTGTTAATTTAAACCCATCTAAATCGGGCATATGACAGTCTGTTAATAATAAATCAAAATGCCCTGTTTCAAGCACCCTAAGTGCAGCAATGCCGTCATCAACCATCACGGCTCTGATACCGAGCTTCTGACATTGCTTTTCAAGTAATAGCTGATTTGTTTTATTATCTTCAGCGATTAATATTTGCCCATGTATCTGTGTATTATGCGTAGGTATGCCCTCATCATCACTGGTGTGTACGCTGTTTATAAGCTCACGTAAGGTATCTGGGTATAATGGTTCTACAGGGAGAATATGACAGCTACAATTTGCTGGTCTATGCGCTTTTTTAGCACTTGCTACTAAAATATAGTTATTGTTTGCGGCACTAATAGACTGCTGCCACTGCTCTCCCCACAACACTTTAATATAGCTCTCATCAATTAGAATATTGTCAGCTTGTTCAAATGCCTCTTTATCAATTGGCGCACTTAACGGGTGGTGCTTAACGCCCATACTTGCAAGGTTATTTAATAACTGATGATCTTGACTACACACAGCCCAATTGATTGAAACAGCCTGTAGTTTTTGTTTGCTGACGTTTTTAAGTGGCACAGCAATATACACATTAGTGCCTTTACCATAGGTACTTGAAAGGGAGATTTCACCCTGCATGGCTTCAACCAGTTGCTTTGCCAAGCTCAAACCTAATCCGGTACCGCCATGTCGACGTTGAATAGAGTTATCAGCTTGCTCGAAAGGAGTAAATGTATGTGCCAGCTGTTCGGCTGTCATGCCTTTACCTGTATCTGATATTTCAATTTTTAGAGATTGCTTATCAAATAACACATCACAACTTATTGAGCCTTTTTCTGTAAATTTTACGGCGTTGTTTAACACATTTGAAAGGACTTGCATCAGGTGACTTATATCGACCGATGCGAGCGTGTACGCCGCAGTGCGCCATATCAGATTGAACCCAAGCCCTTTTTGCTTAGCAAGGTATTCATGGGCACGCATTACACGGCATAAATGTGCTTCTAAATCGACTTCGCGTAATTCAACTTCGATATTACCCGTACTGGTGTTAGCAAAATATAAAATATCATCCACTAATGTACGAAGCTTGGTTACTGAGCTGTCGATATGATCCACCAGATAATGCTGCTCTTCATCAAGTGGTGATGATTTTAGAAGCTCTATAAAGCCATTCACCCCTGACATAGGTGTTCTTAATTCATGGCTCATGGTGGCAATAAAACGGCTTTTTGCTAAATCAGCTTGATGTGCAAGCTGAGTGGCTTTACTTAAGTCTGCTTGTTGGCGTTTAAGTAAGCTAATATCTAGCAAGATACCATTCCACCTCACCCCTTGCCTATCGTCACGTTTATTAATTTCTGCATTGGCAATATAACGACACCAAATTTGCTGGCCGAGATTATTTATCCGAAACTCAATATCGATCATTTTGTTGAGTTTACTGGCAGCTTTAAAGCTCTTCGCGATGTGTACCCGATCTTCATCAACAATAAAAGGCGAAATACAACCTGTCATACCGCGCTGGTTAATCATTCTCGACGTAATTCCTAATAAGCTCTGTGCGCCTTTACTTATATAGGTATAACATCCCTCACCGTTGTCATAGTATTCATACTGGAACACGCCTCCAGGTATGGTATCTGTAATAGTTTGCAATAACTGCTGAACTGACTGATTCTCACGCTGCAAATGACGATGCTCTGTCACGTCTGTAAGTACGGTCATAATACCAGCCAGCTCACCATCTAAACCCACATAAGGCTTTTTGGTATATAGCAGCTCCAGTTCTTTGCCAGCTTTGTTGATGTAATTAATATGCTGATTAATGACTTTACCTGAACTTAAACTTTGCTCATTTTGTGAAATCAGTTTTTTTACGACTTTAATATCGCCACGCAGGTATTGGTTATTTTCATCCCATAGGTGTGCAAAATTCTCTTTGTAGGCCCTGTTCCACATAATGCGTTTTTGGTGCTGATCTTGAATCACCACCATTGTCGGTAAGTCATCTATCAATTTTTGCGTGAAGTTAAGCTTACTGAGGGCCACTTCTTCAGCCTCTTTACGCTTTGCAATTTCACGGTTAATGGTTAAACGCCAACTAATAAAATAGATCACCGATACAGCAATCAGAATTAAAATGAGAATAGCCGTGGTATTTACCGTTTTTCTATCATAACCACGCTCAATACTAAAAATACCATGGCGATTAACAACATGGCTAAAATCATTGCTGGTCAATGTTTTGAACAGACTATCTAGCAACGTCGCAAATTCTGAAAAATGTTTATTCACTAAAAAATAAATAGGCTGGGTATATCGGTATTTCGGATTGATATAAAACTCACCAATATAGAATTGGTTTAATTGGTAGGCTGCAATACTTTGCGGCAGGATCACCGCGTCAATATTGTCATTCCTGAGTGCAAAAAATAGCGTTTTGATAGAGTCGAATGAAACCGTCTCGACTAACTCATTCGTTAAAAGCTTTTGTTTCGGATCGGCAAATACCTCTAAATAACCTATTCGCTTGGTGTTACTCGCTCGCTTAGAGATCAACACCATTTCTAAACTGTAATGTGATGGCAGCGCAATTAATACTCCTTCATCAATTTTGGTGGGAGTCATTGTTGGGATCAGATCGATTTTATTGGCTAAAAATAACCTTTCGAGTTCTTTACTGTTTGCTGCTGGAATATATTTGAATTGAAAACCACTACGTTGTGCTAATAGCTCAAGGGTATCATTTAGGTAACCACTGGCTTCACCTACATTGCTGGTTGCATGAATTGGATAGAGACCATCCACAAATGAAAAAGTCAGTAAGTAATTATTTTCTTCTTTTTTATCAATACGATTAAAATCTCGCTTGAATTGACTATACGCTTTAGCTGCTAAATATTCTTCGCTGGCAGAGCTTTCCCACAGTTGTTTCGTGGTCGGTGAAATCGCAGCAAGTACTGAGTTAACCTGATTGCGTAATGCTGTTTTATTTTTATTAAACATAACATGCAAGGTTTCACTCGATAGCCAAATTGGACTCACAACTTTAAGGTTTTCTTGAGAGCGGTTTTTTAGTTGATGAGATAAAACTGAGTAATCGCCCATAAAGGCGTCGAACGTGCCATCGGCAACTTTTTTAAAAGCATCGTCGGGTTTTATAAAACGATTAATAAATAGCGCGCCATTTTCAACTAGGTATTCACAATGTGAACTCCCTGTAATACATACCCATCGCAGACTCGCCAAGTTTTTTAGTGCGTCATTCGCGATAGATTGATTTGCGACAATACCTCTAGGCGCTTCCATGAAGGGGGTAGAAAATAAGAAATGCTTTTTACGTTGCGCCGTTTTATTTAAACCCACCGCAAAATCAATTTCACCGGCTTTAAGCGCATCTAAAAGTTCATCTAAGCTATCAAAGACACGATATTCAAGATCCGCTTCAGCCAAACGTGCAATTTCATTACTGTAACCAACAATAACTCCAGAAAATTGCCCATCAGCATCCCGGGTATGGTAAGGAAAAAAGTTATAGCTAACGATACCCGCTTTGAGAGTTACGCTGGTTGGTTGAGCACTCGTGCTAAATGATACGAGTAATGAAAGTACTATAAGGGTAAATACAGTAATCTTACTCAACTAAAAGCCTTAACTAAATGTTAATCGAAAAATTCTAGTATAAGAGATTAATTTAGTTGGTACAAATAACTAATTTTTATTCCAAAGGTTATCTGTTTTCATGATTCAATTGTACACTTATGTTGAGCTGTTTTTGCGTACATAAAACAAGCTAACAAAGCTGCACTTTTGTCTTCTCTTATATGGCCAAGCTCGAGTTCAATCTCACTTTCCTTCAACTTATTCACAATCACTGACAAATTATCTGCAGCATTTATCAGCTCTTGTAATCTTAGTATCAATAATTCAAGTTCCTTTTTAAATAACTCGAGTGCTTTAACGAAATTTACTTCCTTCCCTTGGTTTCTTTTAAGAAAATCAACAAAAGCAAGTAAGTTACTACCCTTTAAGCCATTAAGGTTTCCCCAGTTTTCAAAAATGAAGGCATCAATAAACTCAAAGTTATTCTTAATCAAATCATTTCTACCTTCCACTAATGCTTTTGCAACATTGTCCAAGTGAGCGATGAGTTTGCTTTTAATTTTAATGGAAGTATCCAGTATTTCTTGATTCGACTTAATAATCACAGATTCAGGGTGATGACAAATAAAAACAAAATTATTTTTAGACTTAAGTACTCTATATACCTCTTCTATGCTTTTATTGACATTTGTATATTCTATTGCGAACTGTGAAATGACATGGTCAAACTGACCGTTTTTGAATGGTAACTGTTCCGCAGAAACACCAGATAAAATTTCTCCATTGACCGAGTTTATATAATCCTTATTGATTAGAGCCTTATCAACACCTATACATTTAAAATTATGGTTTGTTTGTAATATTTCAATTAACGCCCCATTACCCGTACCTATATCAAGTATAGTTGAATGCTCTTCAATGTTATCCGCAAACCTTTGCAAAAATGTTTAAGCTCTCCCTCGTAGTTAGTTTTGAACCCTCCACCAAATGACGTCAGATGTCCCTGTTGCCAGTAATTTGTCCAATGCTCGCTCATCACAGCTCCACAAACAAAAAAGGCTGAATAAATTCAGCCTTTGCTTTGAATAAAACTCAATTAGAAGCTAATTGAATAGCTTACACGATAATCACGACCAAAGTTGTTATATAAGTCTTGATCATCCCACGTTCCATTTGATGATAATACAGGGTCTTCATCTGTTAAGTTATTAACAGTGAATGTAAGTGCACCATATGCACCTGCATTATAAGTATATGTTAAGTTGTGGACTAACCAGCTATCAAGTCTACCTGAAACATCATATTTAGCGCCAGGAATTGGGTTACCGTCTCCATCAAGAGGTGCTTTTTCAAACTCACTTGTACTGTCAGTAAATGTTGCATTCCATGCTAACGAGTGATCTTCATAAGACCAAGCAATTGTAGCAACTGACTTAAGTTCAGGTTGACCTGACCAACCAGATGTATCTTGAACTCGACCACCAACTTCTTCTTCATAAGAAAGTACGAAGCTGTTTACATTTTGGAAACGGAAGTCACCAAAACCTGTCTCAAGGTTTGCAGCAATTGTAAAGTCGATACCTTCAACTTCAAAACCTGCACCGTTGAAGTAAGATGTTCCAGCTTCAATTAGCGTTCCTGAAGCGGCACGCTTCAAGTAGAAAGTTTCATTTGAAGTATCTGTGTCTACTGATACCGCAGAGATTAGACCTGCTGCTTCATCAGATAAAAGAGCCTGTAATGTCTTTTGTTGAATTACATTATCGATTTGCAATTGGAAATAATCTAATTTGAATGTAAGGTTGTCGTTTACATCCCAAGCGATACCAAGGTTAGTGTAATCAGACTCTTCCGCATCTAACTCTGAATTTTGCGTATAATAAGTATTGTATTGACGCTCTGTAGTAGATCCATTCTTATAATCGATCGCATCTTCTGCAGAGAATGAACGAGCAGCATTCAAACGGTCAAGACCAGGAGCACGGAAAGATTCTGAGTATGAACCACGAATAACAATGTTATCAGCCACTTGCCAACGTGCAGAAATCGCAGGTGCAATATTATCGCCAAAATCAGAATAGTCATCGTAACGAGCTTTTAAGTTTAGCTCTACAGTTTCTGTTACAGGAAGTACCGATTCGAAGAAAAATGCTGTTACATCACGCTTACCTTCAGAAGAGTTACCTGCTGAACCACCGATTCGACCAGCTTCTGACTGACCATCATAGATGTCTGCATAAGTTTGCTCGAAGTATTCCATACCTACGTAGTGAGCTACTGAACCACCAGGTAATTCAAAAAGATCAAACCCTAAACCTGCAAAATATTGGTCAAATGTTGAAGAAGACTGCTGAAGTGTCGTTGCTTTCATATTAGCAATACCTTCTTCAGAACCTAAATCGATATCATTTTCTTGGTTGTATGCTAGACCTGCATAAGAAAGGTAGTATTCACCAACTGACTTATTGTCTGCTTTGTTACGGTGATAATAAACTTCCCAAGATGCATTGTTCCAGTCAAATTCACCACGAAGACCTGTAGTTAAATCGATATTGTAGTCGTCTACGTTACCGTCACGAGTACCGATACCAACCCAACGGAATAGACCGTATGCGCCGTCTACACCATAAGGGTTATGAGGATTATCAGCCGACATATTTTCCCACTCAGCTGCAGGTGGAGCATAACGACCGAATGATGAGTTTTGAACAAACATTGTTTGACCAAACCACTCTACGTTCTCAGCAATTTCATAGTTTGAGCTGATGTATAGCGTGTTACGGTCAATAGACGCTGTATTGTAAGATACATTACCAAACGCATACATACAGTATTCAGAACCTGGGCCCCAGTCTTCGTTTGCATCTACACGACGGAATGTGTCTTCGCCGTATTGAGAAATTAAGTCGTCACATAATAGAGACGCTTTTGCTTCTGAAAAGTCTGGAGATAAAACAGTTGCACCAAAATAAGACCAACCAACTGTATCTGCAGTGTAAGCTTCGATATCACCATCACCATCTAAATCACCGATTTGTGCTTTAGTGTAGTCACGAGCACCATCACTGATACCTTGGCGCTTTTGGTAATCGTAAGCAAACGTAATATTGCCTTTATCGTTTGAGATACCACCTACAACAGAAAACTCTGAAGATGTAGTACCTTCGTCTTGGTCACGATGGCCAGCACCCACGTTGAAGCTTAAACCTTCGTAGTTATCTTTTAATACAACGTTAACAACACCTGCCATTGCATCAGAACCATAAATAGATGATGCACCTTCAGTCATAATATCGATACGCTCAACCGCAGCCATTGGAATAGCATTTAAGTTAGCTGACGCGCCACCTAGGGTTGGCGAACCAGGGAAACGACGACCATTTAATAGTACAAGTGTACGACGTGAGCCTGCGCCACGTAAGTTAATTGTTGCTTGAGACTGAGCAGAACTACCTGAACGCTCTGAGAATGAGCCGAATGAGTTCAGTGAGCTTGAACGAAGAGCGTCAGCTACAGTGAAGTCACCTTCCATTTTGATATCAGCAGATGTGATGCTGATTACAGGTGATGCACCTTCAAGGTCGGTACGTTTGATACGTGAACCAGTTACCTGAATACGCTCAACTTTTTCAGCGCTATCGTCTTCAGCAGCAACTGTCGATGCAGAAAATGCTGCTGTTGAAGCTGCACCAAAAGCAATCGCTAAGCGAACTGCTTTTGAAACTTGATTATTTAACATTTGATTCTCCCTGGTCATATCCATGTTATGACTTTATTAATTTATTTAACCCTAAAGAGCCAAGTACCCCTTAGAGGTATCAAATACTAATATCAGGTACAACTTTTGGTCAACTTTTTTTTAACCTTTGTTTTTAAAGGGGAAATATATAATAAACACATAATCAACAATCAGCTCAACATGTTAATTTTAAGTGCAAGATAATTGCCAATATTAGAAATAAACACCAACTTCAACCTAATTATTCTGTTATTTCATTGACGAAAAGTGCAATTGTGTAAATTCAAAATTGAGATAGGAGAAATTATCTGAAATATAAAAAAGGATCTGAATACAAAAAAGTAACACTCCAATTTAAAATGCTACTTTTTAGGATAGAAAGGTACTCTAAGGAACGGATTTGCCAATAATATAAGTTGCTAACAGCCCATCATACTTGTTATCAAAAATTGTTCCTTCTTCATAACTCATAGAAATAGCCTTGACTTTTTTAAGTAAAGTTGCCGATTGATCCGCAGCGTTTACTAGCTCAGTAAGCCTGAGGATAAGTAAATCTAATTCATTCAAAAACAGAGATAATGCTTTTCTGAAATCTATATTGTTGTTTTTATTTTTCCGTAAAAAACTTAGAAAAGCAGGTAAATTAGTCCCAAGCATAGCATCAGAGCCATTTTTAAAATTATTTTTAATTTCAGTTTCTATTTCATCAAAGTAACCTTCAATAGAATCAAGCTCCTTCTTATCAAGGCAACTAACCAAAACAGTTAATGTTGATGTAGTATTCTTTTTAACAAAATTAGCCGCAGCTAAAATAAGGGTGTTTGGCTTAACGATTATTGATTCAGGGTGGTGACATACAAACGCAAATACCCCTTCCCCTTTTAATACACGAAATACTTCTTCAATGCTTTTATTGATTAAACTGTATTCTAAAGAAAACTGGGCTACTACACATGAAAAATCACCATCATTAAATGGCAAATTCTCAGCGGCAGTGTTTGATAGAAAGGTTCCACCTATACTTTTTGAAACTTCAGGATGAACTTTTGCTTGATCTATACCAAAGCAGTTTAATTGTTTATCTTTTTGGATTAATTGAATTAAAGCTCCATTCCCTGTTCCAACATCTAGAACAGCAGAATTTTCTTCTAGCTTATCTGCGAAACGATACCAAAACTGTTGAAGTGAACCTTTATAATTATTTTTAAAACCATTACCAAAAGAGGTTAAATGCCCTTGCTGCCAATAATTTGTCCAATGGTCGCTCATAACATCTCCATAAATAAAAAAGGCTGAATAAATTCAGCCTTTTTTGCATTCAAAAAACTTAATTAGAAGCTGATTGAATAGCTTACACGGTAATCACGACCAAAGTTATTATAAAGGTCTTGGTTATCCCAAGTACCGTTAGATGATAACACTGGATCTTCGTCTGTTAAGTTATTAACAGTGAAAGTTAGTGCACCGTATGCACCAGCGTTGTAAGTGTAAGTTAAGTTGTGAACTAACCAGCTATCAAGCTTACCTGATTGCTCATAGTAACCGTCACCATCTTCATCTTTTTCAGTTTCAGTTGTGCTATCTGTATAAGTTGCATTCCATGCTAACGAGTGATCTTCATAAGACCAAGCAATTGTAGCAACAGACTTAAGTTCAGGTTGACCTGACCAGCCAGATGTATCTTGTACAACACCACCAACTTCTTGGTCGTATGAAAGAACGAAGCTATTTACGTTTTGGAAACGGAAATCACCGAAGCCAGTCTCAATGTTTGCAGCAATTGTAAAGTCGATACCTTCAATTTCGAAACCTGCACCGTTGAAGTAAGACGTACCTGCTTCAACAAGTGTACCTGATGCAGCACGCTTCAAGTAGAAAGTTTCATTTGAAGTATCTGTGTCTACTGATACCGCAGAGATTAGACCTGCAGCTTCATCAGAAAGTAAAGACTGAAGAGACTTAGATTGAATAACATTGTCGATTGCTAATTGGAAGTAATCAACTTTAAAAGTAAGGTTGTCGTTAACATCCCAAGCAATACCTAAGTTAGTGTAATCAGAAGTTTCTGCATCTAACTCAGAGTTTTGTGTGTAATAAGTATCGTATTGACGAGATGTAGTTGAACCATTCGCATAATCGATAGCTGATTCAGCTGAGAATGTACGTGCAGCGTTAAGTAGGTCAAGACCTGGAGCACGGAAAGACTCTGAATATGAACCACGAATAACGATATTATCAGCTACTTGCCAACGTGCAGAAACTGCAGGAGCAATGTTATCACCGAAATCAGAATAGTCATCGTAACGAGCTTTTAAGTTAACTTCCACAGTGTCAGTAATTGGAAGTACTGATTCGAAGAAGAATGCAGTTACATCACGCTCACCTTCAGAAGAGTTACCTGCTGAACCACCGATAAGACCAGCTGCAGATTGACCATCGTAGATGTCTGCATAAGTTTGCTCGAAGTATTCCATACCTACGTAGTGAGCTACTGAACCGCCTGGAAGTTCGAATAGATCAAAACCTAAACCAGCAAAGTATTGGTCAAATGTTGAAGAAGATTCTTGAAGAGTCGTTGCTTTCATATTAGCAGTACCTTCTTCTGAACCTAGGTCGATATCATTTGCTTGGTTGTAAGCTAAACCAGAGTAAGAAAGGTAGTATTGACCAACTGACTTATTGTCTGCTTTGTTACGGTGATAGTAAACTTCCCAAGACGCATTGTTCCAATCAAGAGAACCGCGTAGACCAGTTGTTAAATCGATATTGTAGTCGTCTACGTTACCGTCACGAGTACCGATACCAACCCAACGGAATAAACCGTATGCACCATCTTCGCCATATGGGTTGTGCTCATTGTCTGCAGACATATTTGTCCAAGGAGCAGCTGGTGGAGCATAACGACCAAATGACGAGTTTTGAACAAACATTGTTTGACCAAACCACTCTACGTTGTCAGCAATTTCATAGTTAGAGCTGATGTAAAGCGTGTTACGGTCAATAGATGCTGTGTTATAAGATACGTTTGCGTAAGCATACATACAGTATTCAGAACCAGGACCCCAGTCTTCGTTTGCATCTACACGACGGAATGTATTTTCACCGTACTCTGCAATTAAGTCATCACAAAGTAGTGATGCTTGTGCTTGTGAGAAATCAGGTGAAAGTACTGTTGCACCATAGTAAGACCAACCAACAGTATCTGCAGTGTATGCTTCGATATCACCATCACCATCTAAATCACCGATTTTAGCTTTAGTGTAGTCACGTGCGCCATCACTGATACCTTCACGCTTTTGGTAATCGTATGCAAATGTGATGTTACCTTTATCGTTTGAGATACCACCTACAACAGAAAACTCAGAAGATGTAGTACCTTCGTCTTGGTCACGATGGCCAGCACCGATGTTGAAGCTTAAACCTTCGTAGTTATCTTTTAAGATAACGTTAACAACACCTGCCATTGCATCAGAACCATAAATAGAAGATGCACCTTCAGTCATGATATCGATACGCTCAACAGCAGCCATTGGAATAGCATTTAAGTTAGCTGACGCGCCACCTAGTGTTGGCGAGCCAGGGAAACGACGACCATTTAATAGTACAAGTGTACGACGTGAGCCTGCACCACGTAAGTTAATTGTTGCTTGAGACTGAGCAGAGCTACCTGAACGCTCTGAGAATGAGCCGAATGAGTTCAGTGAGCTTGAACGAAGCGCGTCAGCTACAGTGAAGTCACCTTCCATTTTGATATCAGCAGATGTGATGCTGATTACAGGTGATGCACCTTCAAGGTCGGTACGTTTGATACGTGAACCAGTTACCTGAATACGCTCAACTTTTTCTGCGCTATCATCTTCAGCCGCAACAGTCGATGCAGAAAATGCAGCTGTTGATGCAGCACCAAAAGCAATCGCTAAACGAACTGCTTTAGAAACTTGATTATTTAACATTTGATTCTCCCTGGACCACTCTATTGTGGTTATATTTAGCATAAGCTTGTTTATTATTTGTTATCGCATCAGGACTGCGACCAACAAATAATAAACAAATTAAACAAAATATCCAGACATTTGTTTATAAAAAATTAATAAAAAACCGTAAATGAAACTAATATTTAATGTATTGCGCAAAATTCATACAAACCAATTCACCCTCAAAACATCTATAAAACCCATAAAAAAGGGACAACCGATTAATTATCAGCTTTAAAATAGTTGAATTTGCTTGTTTTTTACCGAGGGAACTAAAGTACCTAATTTCACAACTATCATCTCAGCAATTGGCAATAATTGCTTATTAACATAAATGCCATAATCATAGTTATGTTGACCTGTGTAGTACTCAGCGCCGTTAGCGGTGTAAACATATTCAATTATTTGACCACGTTGAAACGCTAGGTGGGGATTGTCAGCTAAATACTGTTTAGCAGCTTTTACATGGGGAGGGATATTTTTTTGATAATCAATTAAATGCTGACCTAAGCGTTTTCGGTAAACTAACATGGCGTCGAATTCACCTGCATAGAGTTTTTCAACATATTTATCAAAGGTTTGAATTATTAATTCTTGGCTATAATTTTCGCCGAATAAAATCTCAAATAATTCTGTTTGAAACTTATGGGCAAGCTCAGTCCAATCACTTCGAACAGTTTCCATGCCTTTGAAGACTAATTTTGAAGCGCCATTTTTTTCAACTTTTCCTACATAGCGCTTTTTTGAACCCATTGTTTTACCTCTAATTGTGGGCATAAAAAATGGGCTGTAGTGGGTTTCGTACTCAATTTCTAAGAAACTGTCTATTTTATAGTCTTGCTGCAAAACGAGCTGCCAGCGTTTGTTAATTTTTCCTGCCAGTTTCGTACCGATTTCATTACAGTTTAGTGGATTTAGATCATCATCAAGTTTAACAAACGTCGAATCCGTATCGCCATAAATGACTTCATAACCCCACTCTTCTATCCATTGCTTAGTTGTTTGCATTATTTCATGGCCACGCAAAGTAATTGAGCTCGACAATCTCGGGTCATAAAAACGACAACCTTTAGAGCCAAGTACACCGTATAAACTATTCATGATGATTTTAATTGCCTGCGAGAGCATAGGCTGGTTTTTATCTTTGGCTATTTGTCTTGTTGCTGACAGTTCACGAATAAGCTCTGGCAGATGGTGCTCAGTACGTGAAAACTGTGCTTGGTTAAAACCTTCGATTGCGTCATCTGGCTTTTTTAAACCTTCAATTAGACCAAGAGGGTCTATACAAAATGTGCGCATTATTGATGGATAGAGGCTTTTGTAATCAAGCACCAAGATATTCTTATATAGGCCAGGCTGCGATGACATGACATAACCACCTGGGCTGTCAAAACTTAACCCATGATCGCCTAAATTAGGGGCTACATAGCCACTTCTATGTAGTAGCGGCAAATAAAGGTTAGTGAAGGCGGCAACTGAGCCGCCCATTCGTTCTAATTCAAGTCCGGTGAGTTGGCTTCTCACAACAGCAAAATCGAGTAATTTAAGTTTCTCAAAAATTCGCAGCACTAACATGCAATCTTGTCTGTTGTAATTTGCAAGAGACAGTTTGTCTTCATTAAACTGGCGAATAATTTCTTCTAGGCGATTATCCGTACTGATCAGTTTTTCTTCGCCAAGCTCAATACTTGCTACATTAGCAAGGCTAAAACTGTCGTAGTGATAGGTGGCGTTTTTTAGGGTATCAATCCCATCTACAACTACACGGCCAGGTATTGTAATACGGGTAAAATTTCCTTGCCGCAGCTTCATTTTTTCTTTATTGCGGCCAAGCGGTAATTCGACACCGAGTGCTTCAGCACGGGCATGTAAAACACTAAAGTCAAATTCAATCACGTTCCAACCAATGATCACATCTGGGTCGACAGTTTCAATGTGCATACAAAGCTGATTGAGTAAATCAATTTCATCCACACACCAATGAAGGTTAAATTCAAGTTCACTGGTATCTTGTGGCTGGCCTATCATCAATACTGTATCGATGTTTGCCCCAACTAGACCTATTGAAAATAGCACTCCTTCACCATTACATTCTATATCGAGTGACAAACTTGAAAACTGGGGCGTAAAATCGTTATTTTTTTTGAACTTAGTATCTGTTAAAACTGGATATGGGTAACTTTTTATTTGTCTTCCTTGAGCCCAAACTGACCCTTTAATGAAACGTTCCATTAAAAATCTATCAATAGGACGAATATCATCTTCATATACTTTTATATGCTGCGCTTTGAGTCGTTTCGCTGCATTGTAATAGTGCTTTAATGAGGAAAAGTTACAAGAAACAACTTGTTGTTGCATAAAGCTCTTCAGTGCCACAGGTTTAATTTCACAAAAAATACCATGCTCTGAGAACACTCTATTCGCAGCGTCTATTTGAGATTCATTAATAAAGAACACAGCTCTTTGTGGTGTGCTTATTAGTTTTACAGGCCCTTGTTTAGACAAAATCCACACCACAATCGAAATGCCCTTAGCGCTATCATAGCATTGAGTGGAAAGAATAAAGCCAGAGGCTAACCGCATGTAATTAAACCTTTTTTCGATGATTTAGGCATGTTAGTTAAGCAAAACTAAGTTGATTAACTAATTAAAGTAACAAGTCGCTTGTAGTTGCCCAGTTAAATCTCTAAAATTCATTACTGTAATTATATACATACTTTAGGTTTTCTGGGCATGCTTTCTGACTCTTTAAAAAAAACAATTCGGCAAATTCATAAGCATGTTGCTGATAACCTCACCGATTACCGCCCTCGAAGCAGCCAGAACTATTTAGTTGCCGAAATTGCAAAAACGCTGGCTGGCGAATATCACAAGAGCCAACGAATTTGTGTTATTGAAGCAGGCACCGGCACCGGCAAGTCGCTGGCGTATTGTCTAGGGGCATTGCCTTTGGCGATGGCCAAGAAAAAGAAATTAGTGATTTCGACGGCAACCGTTGCCCTTCAAGAGCAGTTAATTAGTAAGGAGCTGCCTTTTTTTAAAGAGCACTCTGGCCTCGACATTAAGTTTGATTTAGTGAAAGGTCGACAGCGTTATATCTGCGCACAAAAACTCAGTGCTGCTGTAAATGGCGACAGTCAAACGCAAATGGAGTTTATGCCGACCCTATCATCGCCGCTTTCAGATATGGAAACCAAATGCTTAAAGCAACTTTATGATGCTTATTCAAAAAAGCAATGGCAAGGCGACCGCGATAGCTGGGCTGATACTATTCCTGATAAAGTGTGGAATTTAATTGCCTGTGATAAGCACTCATGCCAACGACAAATGCGCGCTCATCAGCTCTGCCCTTTTCATATGGCGCGTCAGCGTCTGATGCAAATGGATGTGCTAGTGATCAACCATTCTCTATTACTGGCTGATCTTGATTTGGGTGGCGGTAAAATTCTACCTGAACCTGACGATACGATTTATGTAATCGATGAAGCGCACCATTTAGCGCACATCACCCGCGATTTTTCTTCTGCTGCAGCAACCATTAAAGGCACCATAGATTGGCTCGACAAGCTGGTTAAATTTGCTGGTAAAATGGCTAATGTGCTCGTAGGTCAAAAAGCGATTGGGCAAAATTTTAAGCTCAGTGACAGTATCAATGATGCTGGTAAAAACTTAAAAGTGGTGCGTGATATTCTTGATAACGCAGACTTTAATTATAACAGTGATGACACCTATCGTTTTGAACATGGTGAAATCCCTGCTTCTTTACATGCCAAAGCAAAAGATATTAGCGATGCCACCCTTGATGCCCTAAGAGCACTCAACAAGATGCATGACACCTTAGTTCAAGACGTAAGTGATGGCGATATAAAACCTTATGTGGCTGATCCAATCTTGGCTGAAAGTGGTCAGTACATTAATCGCTTAGAGTTATTGAACAAGCTGTGGTTTAGCTACGCCACAAAAGGCGAAGGTATTCCCCATGCGCGATGGATAAAACGCTTGGAATATAAGAACCATCACGACCATTTACTCAGTGATTGCCCTATTGAAGTTGGCTATTACCTAAAAGATAAATTATGGAATCAATGTGCGGGTGCCGTACTTTGTTCAGCCACCTTAACTGCATTGGGTTCATTTGATCACTTTGCCTATGAATGCGGTCTTGCCAAAGAAGAAGGAGTAAAATACATAAAAGTCCCTTCTCCGTTTGATTACCCAAAACAAGCGACGTTGCATATTCCTGCAAGTCATATTGAGCCGACCGATAAAGCGTTTAGCGACCACTTGGCTGAGCAATTACCTAAGTTCCTTGATGATAAAAAAGCTAATTTAGTGTTGTTTGCCTCTTATTGGCAAATGGATCATGTTGTTAAAGCGCTGCGTAGCAAAGGAATTGAGATCTTAGTGCAAGGTGAAATGTCTCGTGAAACACTGTTGAAAAAACATAAAGCCAATGTAGATTTAGGCCGTGCTAGCTATTTATTTGGCACTCAAAGTTTATCTGAAGGTCTTGATTTACCAGGTAAGTACTTAGAAAACCTGGTAATAACAAAAATTCCATTTGCGGTGCCTACCTCACCAATAGAAGAAGCTCAGGCTGAGTTTGTGCAAAGTAAAGGTGGCAACCCGTTTCTTTCGATAACCGTACCTGATGCGGCAAAGAAATTAGTACAAAGCTGTGGTAGACTGCTGCGCAAAGAAAATGATCAGGGTCGCATTACTATCCTTGATCGCCGACTAGTGACCAAGCGATATGGCAAAGCCATGCTCGATACCTTGCCACCTTTTAAAAGACAAATTGATTATTAATGTTTGAATTAGCTTTAGACCCAACAACCTGGGCACTATTATGCGCAGTCGCACTAGCAGCGGGCTTTATCGATGCAATTGCAGGCGGTGGTGGCATGTTAACAGTACCCGCGCTATTAACCGCAGGCTTACCGCCCCACCTCACCTTAGGGACCAATAAACTTGCAGCAAGTTTTGGTTCATTGACGGCCAGCGTAACGTATTTTCGTAAAAAGTTGTTCAACCCACGGTTTTGGGCTGCTTCCATTGTTGCAACAGCCATTGGTGCACTCATAGGTACTTTAGTGGTTGATTACTTAAGTATTGAATTTTTAAATAAATTACTACCGGTGGTGATTATTTTAGTCGCTTGTTACAGTTTATTTGGCAGTTTAAGTACAACTGAGCATAACGAGTTACCTGAGCTTGATGGTAAAACTAAAGTTAAACAATGGCTGCAAGGTCTAGGACTTGGTTTTTTTGATGGCTTAGCAGGCCCAGGTACTGGTACCTTTTGGACCGCATCAAATAGCCTATTATATAAAATGAGCTTATTGCTTAACTGTGGCCTTGCCCGTTCAATGAATTTTGTTTCAAACTTTATTTCATTGATCACCTTCGTCGCGCTTGGTCATGTGAACTTTTTACTTGGCATCACAATGGGCTTTTTCTTAATGCTAGGTGCATGGCTAGGTGCACATTCAGCAATTAAGTTTGGTGGTAAAATGATCCGCCCAGTGTTTAACACTGTGGTTATAGTGTTAGCATTAAAGTTAATCTATGAGGCATATTTATAAATGCAATCAACTGCTTTTGATAAACTACGGTCACAAATTGAACGGCTAAAACAGTTAGCCGTGCAATTTGATAAGGGTAATTTATTTGCAAAAAATCGCTACATGCAAGCCCAACCAAGTTTGTTTGATAAAGCCGTGTTTAGCACAAAAAGTATGAAGTTAGCCGACTATGTAACCGAAATTGAAGATGAGCTTAACAGCCTGCCGCCAGCTGAGCATCGCCATGCCTATCAATATGCGCTTGAGCGTATTACCCTTCAGGTAGAAGCGGTGTTTAATGTGATCAAATCAACCCCGGTTTGGGCTAAAGAAAATAAATACAGCTTTAAGCCAAAAGCAAAGCCACAGGTTTACAAGCAAGCCGTGCAAAAAATCATTCAGTCATCTCATGAATTGTATGACGAACTCAAGCAAAACCATGAGTTTGAACGCCGCTTAGTTTTGATGATCGAAGAGCGAAAGCTTAAGCTCGACGCAGCAAATTCACAGCAAGCAACCGAAATTAATAAAGAAATATTAGCTTTACATGCAAGACTTGGTCGTTGTCGTAAAGCCATTTCTGCCACTGAAGACAAAATTCAACAGGTCGAGAAACAGCAGCTGAGATAATGTTTTACTATCATCCAAGTTATTCAGCGTTAGCTTTACCAGAGCGTCACCGCTTTCCCATTGATAAATATCGCTTGTTAAAACAGCTTGTCAGCAACTTTATTGATGAGCAGCACTTCATTACCCCACAACAAGCCACTAAAGCGCAGCTTACTCTGTGCCATAACCCCGACTATGTCGACGCTTTTTTAACTGGCAGTCTTGATAGCAAAGCAATTAAAAAAATGGGCTTTCCTTGGTCCACTCAATTGGTTGAACGAACACTTTACTCTGTTGGCGCGAGTATTCAAGGCGCTGAGTTTGCTTTGCAACAGGGTGCGGCTTTTAATCTAAGTGGTGGTTATCATCATGCTTTTACAAGCTATGGTAGTGGTTTTTGTATATTCAATGACTTGGCGATAGCCGCAGCACACTTAATTGATACAGAGCAAGCCGACACCGTATTAATCTTTGACTGTGACGTTCACCAAGGTGATGGCACAGCCGAAGTTACACAAGTACATCCCCAGATCATTAGCTGCTCTATTCATTGTCAGCAAAACTTCCCGCGAATTAAACAGCAATCAAACTACGATTTTGCTTTAGAGCATGGCACTTCAGATACTGAATACCTTGAAACAGTAAAACAAGCTTTAGCCCTAACAATTAGACTCCACCAGCCAGACATCATTTTGTATAACGCTGGCGCAGACATCGCTTCGGATGACGAATTAGGACACTTTCAAGTGAGTTTAGAAGGCGTGTACCAGCGTGACCATTTTGTATTAAGCCAAGCAAAGCAAGCAGAAATCCCAGTCTTTGCAGCCATGGGCGGTGGCTATCAACGAAATGTAAGCCGTTTGGTTGATGTTCATGGTCAGCTTTTTAGGGCGGCTGTCGATTTATTTTAAAGCTTGGTATACACTAAAAGTGACTGTTTAATTAGGCTTATTTTGTATGAAAATGCATGACGACATTCACAACTACTATGAAAAATTAGTTGTCGAAGACATCACTAAACGCAACTTAGAATCGACTTACAGTGATGATATTATGGCAGATTTATGCTGCACCGTATTAAACCAACTGCCTGCCCGTTACATCCGTTACGATGTCGACATGGAATTTTATTTACCGCAAACAGAACGTATTAGAATGGAGCAACAAGTGCAAACGGCCATCGATGTAGCGATCAGCCAAGTTGCTAAGAAAAAGGAACTGCAAAAATGAGTAATGAGTTAGATAGCGCGCCTAACTACATCAAAATTGCTGTTGATCTTATTATGCTCTTAGAACAAAACGACGTACCTGCCGAAGACGTATTAGCCGCTCTAGAAATCGTTAAATCTGACTTTGAAAAGAAACTTCCCCAATCAACTGATTAATAGTCCGAAAATGGCGAGTATTGGGGCATAAATTTGTTATGCTCAGGTTTTATAATTTAAGAATGTAAAACCATGTCATTGCCAAGTTTATTACGCCTGTTCATCCTTGCTGCTATTTGGGGCGCTTCCTTCTTATTTATGCGCATGGCAGCGAATAGCTTAGGCCCTGCAGTATTAATAGAGTTAAGAGTCGGCTTTGCAGCAATAACACTGTTTATTTTTGCGCTGTACTTACGCAAGAAACTGGCTTTCACGACCCACAAAAAGCATTTTTTCATTATTGGCGCGCTTAATTCCGCCATTCCCTTTTTATTGTTTGCCTTTGCAGCACAAACAATTAATGCATCTACCTTATCCATATTAAACTCAACAACGCCAATTTGGGGCGCCATCGTAGGTATTGTATGGACTAAAACGAAGCCCACTAAAAGTATGTTGCTTGGCTTACTGTTAGGTTTAACGGGCGTGGCCATTTTGGTAGGACAAAATAGCCTGACTATCGACAGCCAAGCCATCACGGCCATTGTTGCAGCACTGTGTGCTTCACTAAGCTATGCCATCGCATCTCATTACACCAAACATGCCCCAAAGTTATCAGCTTTTGATAATGCCCATGGCAGTATGTGGGCGGCGAGTATTATGGTACTGCCGCTTATTTTTGTTATTCCTGCCAGAGAAATGCCAAGTAACGAGGTTATGCTTGGGGTACTCGCACTCGGTGTACTGTGTACAGCGATAGCGTATATCTTGTTCTTTCGTTTGATTGATGACATTGGCCCAACCTCAGCGCTGACTGTTACTTTTTTGATTCCACTTTTTGGCATAGTATGGGGTAATCTAATTTTAGATGAGCAAATTGGTCCCAATACCTTAGTTGGCGCACTGTGTGTTATCGCAGGTACCATGTTGGTCACGGGCTTTATTCGCATCAAGCCGTTTCTAAAACGAAACACCTTGTAACAGAATGCAAATTGCATTTTTAAATACAATCTATACTCTATTATACCAATTCGCTTAATTAAGTAGTCTATTTTGAGGCAATAAAACCTCGTTGATAACAAGGCAAAAATTTCGTTATTTAGTTGTTCTAAATGAGAAATTTTTAACGCAGTTAACGACAGGTTTAATCCCTCAAAATGATTAAGTATTATAGTGAATTGGTATTGGGTACTAAAAAGGAAGGAGAAGTGTATGTCAGGTACTACCATGGTGGTGTTAATCGTGCTGATATCAGTTGGCTCTGGGGTAATTTATGATATGTATAAAAAACACCTTGAGTTTAAATCACGAACTTTAAAAAATTCAAAAGAAGCCAACGAACATGTAGCCGAAGTAACAAAAGAGCTGCAAGAGTTAAGAGAGCGTGTGCAAACGCTCGAAGCCATTGTCACCGATTCAAGCTACAACGTAAAACAAGAGATTAATAAACTTTAATTAACTCTAATTAAGTTAGCTCTAATTAAGATAATAATGCACTGTATTGTTCAAGCACAGGCTGATAATAATCGGCGTCTTGATTTAACATACGTTGGTAATGAGCACATAACTGCTTTAAATACGTTTGGTGCTCTTTACTTGTCAGCTGCCACATTTGCTGCCCGACTCGCGTGATCGGCTGCGAAGATGACGCACTCATTACGATGATTTCATAAAAGCGTTTGTTTTCACACACCAACTGCTCAGAGATGAGCCCCAATGGCAGTGTTTGTAAATAGCTGCGAACTTGATAACTGTGATGCACCGGGCAAACAATAAAGTCGATATGCGTATTTGGCTGTTGACTGACAATCTTCGCTAAGAACTGCACTAACAACTCTCCGCCCACCCCAGCAATAATAACTAGGTGGCGTTTTTGTGGGTCTGGTGTAATCATTGCCACATCTTGGCAATGTACCTGCCAACGACCGCGTTGCTCACTTGTAGCAAAACGTTCGAGTTTATCACTTAGTGCCTGCATCAACTCAGGCACAATATCGACAAAATGTATAAGCGGTGCTTTATCTTGCTGTAAAAGCTCAATCCCTAACAAACCGTGATCGCAGCAACAATCCCAGATCTCATCATAATCTGAATCAACCACATCAACGATGGCTGAAAGCCGTTTACTCAGTGCCATTAGTTTGCTGTTTTATAAACTAACGCTTTTAAGCTGCGATCACTGTCTACCTCAACAAAGCCATCTGTAGGAGCTAGTCGCTCAACAAAACTAATTGCACCTTGTGTATGCTCGGTAATGAGATCTTTAAACGCCTGCTCTGAAAGCTCAGGGCTATTGGCACACAGTAATAACTGGGTGTTTTCATTCAACAGCTCAGGTAAACGACGTAGAATTTTTTGATAATCCTTAGTCAATATAAAGCTGCCCTTTTGGAAGCTAGGTGGATCAACGATGATCAATTCATAGGGCGCTGATTTTTTTAGTTTACCAAATGATTTTAAAATATCGTGCGGGAAATAACTCACACCTTGCTCAAAACCATTTAGCTGATGATTTTGTTTACCCGTGCGCAGCACACCTTTATTCATGTCCATATTAATAACTTGGTCTGCCCCACCCTGCATTGCTGCAACAGAGAAGCCACATGTATATGAAAATAGGTTGAGCACTTTTGCATTTTTACTATTGGCTTGAACAAACTCACGGCCACGGCGCATATCAGGGAAAATCCCGGTATTTTGGCGACTCAATAAATCGACTTTAAACTTAATGCCGTTTTCACTCACTAAATGCTCTTGCGGTAATTCACCAAACATAAGGGCATTACGGGTGTTAATGCCGCTGCGTTGCTGGTAAACCAATGCACTCACAAGCTCTGGGGCATTCTCTTGTGCCCATTGCCACAGGGTATCCGTTAACTGTGCAAGTATCTGATCATCTATTTCTTCGTACGAAACTAAAAAGAGTGCTGGCGGATAAAAGTCTACGTTAATGTGACTCAGCTCAGCCACTGAGTGGCCACGGCCATGAAATACACGACATAGTTCATTTGCAGCAAGAGGAGCCTCTGATAAGGCATTTAAAATGGCAGAATAATCGTTTGTCATCATCTTTAATTAATTAACTGTTGTTGTAATTCGTGAATTTCATCACGCACAGACGCCGCTTTTTCAAATTCAAGATCGCTTGCATAGGCATGCATTTTCGCTTCAAGGGCTTTGATTTGGCTGGCAATATCTTTTGCACTGAGCACTTTCTTAGACTCTTTACGCACCACTTTAAGGTTGTCTTTAGGACTTGCTTCTTCGCCGACATCCATAATGTCGGTGATGCTTTTCACCAGTGCTTGTGGCTCTATACCATGTTCAAGGTTATAAGCTTGTTGTTTTTCACGGCGGCGGTCTGTTTCATCAATGGCTTGTCGCATTGAATTAGTGATGCGGTCGCCATACAGAATTGCTTTACCATTTAAGTGACGAGCGGCACGTCCTATTGTTTGTATAAGCGAACGAGTCGAACGTAAGAAACCTTCTTTATCGGCATCAAGTATCGCCACCAGTGACACTTCTGGCATGTCGAGACCTTCTCGCAATAAGTTAATGCCCACTAACACATCAAACACACCAGCACGTAAATCACGGATAATTTCAACCCGTTCAACAGTGTCGATGTCTGAGTGCAAATAGCGCACTTTTACGTCATGGTCGTTGAGATAGTCGGTTAAATCCTCGGCCATACGCTTAGTTAAAGTGGTCACAAGTACCCGCTCGTTCACTTCAACTCGTTTATAGATCTCAGAAAGTAAGTCATCAACTTGGCTGCCCACAGGGCGCACTTCGATTTCAGGATCAATAAGTCCGGTTGGACGAATAACCTGCTCTGCAACCTCCCCTGATGAGCGCTCAAGCTCAAAGTCACCAGGTGTTGCCGACACATAAATAGTTTGCGGTGCGATGGCTTCAAATTCTTCAAAGCGTAATGGACGGTTATCTAATGCCGATGGCAAGCGAAAGCCATACTCAACAAGGTTTTCTTTACGGCTTCTATCGCCTTTATACATAGCACCAATTTGCGACACAGTAACGTGTGATTCATCAATAATCATCAATGCATCATCGGGTAAGTAATCAAGCAATGTCGGCGGCGGATCGCCCGGTGTTCTACCCGATAAGTAACGCGAATAGTTTTCGATGCCTGAGCAATAACCAAGCTCGGTCATCATTTCAATATCGTATTGGGTGCGCTGAGCAATACGTTGCTCTTCTACAAGTTTGTTGGCACTGAGTAACTGAGCTCGGCGGTCTTTAAGCTCATCTTTAATTTTATCAATGGCATCGAGAATTTTTTCACGGGGTGTTACATAGTGCGTTTTCGGATAAATAGTCGCGCGTACAATGTGCTTTTCAACGGCTCCTGTAAGCGGGTCAAAAATACTTAAGCGTTCAATTTCATCGTCAAACATCTCGACACGAACTGCGTAAGTATCCGATTCAGCAGGAAATATATCGACCACTTCGCCACGTACACGGTATGTACCGCGGCTAAATTCAATATCGTTGCGTGTATATTGCAGCTCAGCAAGACGACGCAGCATATCGCGCTGATTAACGGTTTCACCCACTTTCAGCAATAGCATCATCTTCATATATGAGTCAGGGTCACCCAAACCATAAATAGCAGACACCGATGCCACAATAATGGTATCACGTCGTTCAAGTAGCGCTTTGGTGGCACTTAAACGCATTTGTTCAATGTGTTCATTGATAGAGGCGTCTTTTTCAATGAAGGTGTCGCTGGCTACAACATAAGCTTCTGGCTGATAATAATCATAATAAGATACAAAATACTCAACCGCATTATGAGGAAAAAATTCCTTCATCTCACCATAAAGCTGTGCAGCGAGTGTTTTGTTGTGCGCCATGATAATGGTTGGTCGATTCAAATCATTAATGATATTCGCCATGGTGAAGGTTTTACCCGTTCCCGTAGCCCCTAATAATGTTTGATGCGCAAGGCCGGCCTCTAGACCCTCTTTTAATTGTGCAATGGCCGTTGGCTGGTCGCCATTTGGCTGAAATTTTGAAACTAGCTGGAAATGGTCGCTCATGAATGGCACTCCTTCATATATGACTCGCTTAATCCATCAACTTCTTTAATAAACCACTTATAAGCCAAGGTTGCAGTAAATAAGTTACCAATCGCAGCACCAATAAATAAACCACTCAAGCCCGCAAATTCACTGCCTATATAAGCAAAAGGAACATAAAAAACAAACAGGCGTACCACACTTAAAATCAGTGCATTCATTGGTTTATGCAGGGCATTAAATGAAGAATTAGATAAAATAATCACCCCTTGTAAGCCATAGCTTAGCGGTAAGATATAGATGAACAACTTAATCACATCCATTACCGCTTGCTCTTTACCAAACACATCAGCAATAAAGCCTGAGGCTAATAGCAACACTATATAAATAGCGAACTGCCAAATCATCACGAATTTCAGGGTTTTTGTGTAGGCTTCTTTCACTCGTTCAAACTTACCTGCCCCAAAGTTTTGACTCACAAATGGCGGTAAGGTCATTGATAACGCAAGCACCACAAGGCTTGCGATAGATTCAATGCGACTACCTACACCAAACGCCGCAACCGCTTCAGGACCATGTTTAGCCACTAATGCTGTCATAACCGCCATGGCAATAGGTGTCAGCATATTTGCACCAGCCGCAGGCAAACCAATTTTAAGAATTTTACGAATCGAACTAAGCGGTGTTTGCATACCAGAATGCAGGCTTAATAAGCCATTTTTTACCGCAAGAATGTATAAAATAATAACCACCGCAACTGACCATGCAATAACACTGGCAATCGCAGCACCTTGAATACCTAGGGCAGGAATAGGCCCAAATCCAAAAATAAGCATAGGGTCTAAGATGGCATTAATGAGCCCCGCTCCCCCCATGACAATACTCGGTGTTTTGGTATCACCACTGGCTCTGAGCACTGAGTTGCCAACCATAGGGGTAATTAAAAATACACTCCCTAAGAACCACACACTCATATAGTCGTGGATAAGCGGCAAGACTTGTTCACCTGCACCTAATAACTTAAAGATAGGCTCTATTAATAGATAGCCCACCACAGAAAGACTAAACACCATCACCACCGACACCAGTAACGACATGCTAGCATCAAAGCGTGCTTCATCTAATTTATCGCTACCGAGAGCTCTGGCTATCACGGCTGAAGTGCCTATCCCTAAGCCGATTGCAAGGCTAATTACAGTAAAGGTTACAGGAAAGGTAAAACTGACAGCAGCAAGAGGTTCGGTGCCTAATAAACTAATGAAGAAGGTATCAACCAAATTAAACATCATCAGAGTGATCATTCCGAAGATCATAGGAATGGTCATTTTTTTCAAGGTTGGCAGAATGGGTGAGTTTAAAAGATCAGGTTTAGTTTTGCTCTGCGGTTTCACGCTCATGGGAATACTTTGCCTCTTTTTCTGAACCTGTAAGTTTAAAGCATCCTTCCCTTGCAAGCTATGCTTTATTAACAGAATCAAAATTCATACACAAAACTATTACTTTTGACGCTTTGACATAAAAATAACGGCCAACCCCTATAAAAAACAATATAAAAACAAGTTTAATAGCTTTGTTACAATTAAAAGGCAGCTATCGCTGTTTTTTTACACAATAAATAGCGCCATTTCATCGTCACGAATAAATTTACTCATCAATTCAGCAAGGCTTCAGATAAAAACAATAACCCTCTGATTTTTAAATAATTAAAAAAAATGAATTAAATACTTGAAATTGCTGTAGCCCTCGAAAATCCTAGCACCATAGCTGTTCTTAAAGTTTAATAAACAGAGTTATCCACAGAAACCGTGGATAACTCTCTAGAAGCCGCAAATATAAAGGCTTTTAAGGCGGGTGTTTATCACTTAATACTAAGAATACCAAAGCCTGTTGTTTTAACCCTTTTATAAGTTTCTCGAAAAGAACGCGCAAAAATTGTTCTACCGCTATGCAAAGTTAACTATGACAAGAAAAGATTAGAACGGCTTAGGATACTAACCCATTGATATAAATTATTAAAAATAAAATTCCAGCAATGCCGTGAAGGCTATATTTCACTTTTCCTAAAAAATTACACGGACTTTTGCATGCCCAATAAAGTCAATTGTTCGAAAAAAACGGCGACTGTTGATCCCTAATAAAAAGAATTAGATTTGATTTTGACGATGAGAAAAAAACATTGCATTAATAGTAATTTCCTCGATTTGGTAAAGAATATCTATGCAAAGAAACTTTTTTATATTTTTAAAAAACGTACCGCTGCTCAAAAAGCATGCAA
The DNA here is from genome assembly GCF_002964625.1 of Pseudoalteromonas sp. T1lg21. Lineage (NCBI taxonomy): Bacteria > Pseudomonadati > Pseudomonadota > Gammaproteobacteria > Alteromonadales > Pseudoalteromonadaceae > Pseudoalteromonas > Pseudoalteromonas sp. T1lg21. Next base: position 535,272 of record NZ_PQBX01000060.1, on the reverse strand, counting down.
AAAAGCCAAGCTTTCGACATAGATCCCCCGCTGCTAAGCAAAAAATGTTGAGCTTTTCAGCTACATTTTGCTCAGATCGAACATAAAAACATCGAATAAGCTTCTTTTTTGAATTTATGAAGTTTTTATGTTGACACTTTGCAATGCTGTCATTAATATTTCGCCCCGTTGAAAGGCATGACGCTTCCCCCTTAGCT
>NZ_PQBX01000060.1:514108-534797 GCF_002964625.1 Pseudoalteromonas sp. T1lg21 | reverse complement strand
TATTTAGTTCCCCCTTAGCTCAGTTGGTTAGAGCGACGGACTGTTAATCCGCAGGTCCCCCGTTCGAGTCGGGGAGGGGGAGCCAACTCCACGAATCCATTAAACTTTTTATCTACTACTATTCGTCGATTGTATTAGACTTTAAAGCACTTATAATCTAACCTAATTTTAGTTTATTCTGTATTATGCTTTAGAATACAACGACTATACTTAAAGCAATCAATCAAGGAATTGATTCCTTCCTTTAGGCTTTTAAAAGATAAGAACATGGCTGGCTTTAAAAAACTAATTTTCATACAACTTATATCTTGGTTGCTGTTTGCACTTTTGGGCGGTTACTTTATTGCACTAAGCTTTGATAGCGCAGTCAGTGATGCTCAGCAAAAAGCACAGCGTGTCGTAAACGCATATATAAATACGCAAACAATTGAACAACTTGCACCAGAGAAAATTCAAAAAGCATTTGCCGATGGCAGTACCTTTTCTAAGCTTGTGATCCGTGATCAATCGGGTCAAGTGGTAGGCATGGTTGAATCAAGCCAGTCCCTGCCCTTGTTTGCAGAAATAGTTAATAATAGTTTTAATTCAATTCGTCCTCAGTTTGCCGTAAACCAAACATCCGACATTAAAGTCGAATTCACGATTAATGCGCATAATCTTGCTAGCCTCTTACAAGAGTCTTTATTCATTGTCATTTTGATTTCAGGCCTTATCGCCCTACTTCCTATTATTTATATGAAGAGCATGTTTCGCCGCCTTAATCGTAAAATTAGCACCACGATTTCGGATATCGTTGACATTTACATTAACCAAAATCAAGTTAATGGCGACCTTGAACAAGCAATGGACACCACGCGTCTAAAAAAACTAAGCAAAGATTTAATTCCTTCTTTCAATCGTCTATCGCATTTCTTACAAACTAAACATGATGATATTCAAAACAATGCACTAAGCATTAAAAAAGAAGCGTATAAAGATGTAGTCACAAACCTTGGCAACCGTAATATGTTTGTTGAGTACTACGAGAAGAATATTGAAAACGCAGAAAAAAGTACCTTTGGGTCACTTGCCATGGTGCGTTGTAGCGAATTGCAAACCATAAACCAAACCCGTGGTTACCAAAAAGGTGATGAATACGTAAAAGGTGTGGCCGATATTATTAAACATATCAGTGGCACATACACTGGCAGTCAGGTTTTTCGTTTAAATAGCTCAGATTTTGCAGTGGTATTGCCAAATACCCCACTTAAAGAAGCAGAGCGTTTCGGTGACAACTTACAATCACGCTTTACACAGTATCAGCAAAACCAAGAATTAAGCTCAGTAGCCAATACGGGTATTGTCGGTTACGAAAAAGGTAAGCCGCTTGGTGAATTGTTATCGATTGTTGATAACGCAATGAGCATGGCGCAATCAAAACAAGCGAACGCATGGCATGTACAGCGTGAAACTGACTTAGTTAATAATGCCAGTGCTGGTTTTGGTAATCAAAACTGGCGCAAAGTGATTAACGAAGTAATAGAATCAAAACGTGTACACTTAGTGATGCAAAACATTATGCCGATAGGTAAAAGTGTTAAAGCTTATGCTGAGATCCAAGTGCGTTTTAAAAGCGCAGAAAACCAAATGCTACCGACCGCCTCTTTCCTGGCTATGGCTGAAAAATTAGAAATGGCAATGGAAATTGACCGCTTAATTATCGATAGCACTCTGGAAAAGGTCAAAACGCGTAACTTCTCTGAAAAATTCTTCGGTATTAATGTTACAGCTTCAAGTGCTCACAATGATCAATTTGTGATCTGGCTAGAACGTCGACTTTTAAAAGACAGCAATATTGCCTCAAAACTGGTATTTGAAGTCAGTGAGTTTGGTTTACAACAAAACATTAAAGCAAGTAAGCGCTTTATCGATATGGTTCACCGTGTTGGTGCACGCATCACTGTAGAACGTTTTGGTGTGGGATTAACGTCATTTAAATTCTTTAGAGACTTAAAACCAGACTTTATCAAAATGGACGCAAGCTATACTCGCGGCCTTGAAGAAGATAAAAATAACCAATACTTCATGCGCTTAATGGTGGATTTAGCTCACCGCATTGGTGTGAGTGTATTCGCTGAAGGTGTCGAAAGCCAAGAAGAAAAGCATATTATCGAAACACTGTGTCTTGATGGTGTGCAAGGTTATTACATCGAAAAGCCAAAAGACATTTAGCCCCCTCTTAAAGGCCCAAAAAACCTTACTGTTTTTGGGCCTATTCCATCTATTAACTTAGCTTTAACACTTTAATCGTAAACAGCTTTGTTAATTTTAGCTATTCGTCCCTCATGTGTTGTGTCAGCCCCCATAAAAAAGGATAATAGAGCCGTTTTTATTCTCGTGAGGCACGCATGACAGAGTATGTCTTGTTATTGATTGGCACTGTGCTAGTCAACAACTTCGTTTTAGTTCAATTCTTAGGTTTATGCCCTTTTATGGGTGTATCGGGTAAGTTAGATACCGCGATTGGTATGTCTTTAGCCACAACCTTTGTACTTACACTTGCCTCCGTGACCAGTTATCTGGTGAATCATTATATTTTGATCCCGCTGGATATCGCGTTTTTACGTACCATGAGCTTTATTTTAGTGATTGCTGTTGTCGTGCAATTTACCGAAATGGTGGTGAGAAAAACCAGCCCGACACTTTATCGCTTATTAGGGATTTTCTTACCGCTTATCACCACCAACTGTGCGGTATTAGGTGTTGCCCTACTTAATATCAAAGAAGACCACTCATTTTTACAATCTGCTGTATACGGCTTTGGTGCTGCTGTCGGCTTCTCTATGGTGTTAATACTGTTTGCCGCATTACGTGAGCGCTTAGCCGCGGCTGATGTCCCTGCTCCTTTTAAGGGTGCTTCAATTGCGATGATCACCGCAGGTCTTATGTCGATGGCCTTTATGGGTTTTACAGGATTAGTGAAGTTTTAATATGACCTTGTTTTATGCTTTGATAGCGTTAGGTTCATTAGCGCTTATATTTGGTTTAATTTTAGGTTTTGCTGCCGTGCGTTTTCGCGTTGAGAGCAACCCTATCGTTGACCAAATTGATACCATTTTACCGCAAACACAATGTGGCCAATGTGGTTACCCTGGTTGTCGTCCCTATGCAGAAGCGATTGCCAATGGTGACGAAATCAATAAGTGCCCACCAGGCGGCGAAGCCACGGTAAAAAAACTCGCTGATTTAATGGGTGTTGAGGCAAAACCGCTAGCTGGCGGTGAGCAAGCAGAGCCAATTAAAACAGTTGCCTATATTCGAGAAGATGAATGTATTGGCTGTACCAAATGTATTCAAGCCTGCCCTGTTGATGCCATTGTCGGCGCAACCCGCCAGATGCACACTGTATTAATCGATGAATGTACCGGTTGTGACTTATGTGTTGAACCATGCCCTGTAGACTGTATTGATATGCTGCCTGTTAAAGAAACCAAACAAACCTGGAAATGGCAATTAAACGCAATCCCTGTGACTCAGGTAGATTAGGAGCACAGATGGAAAAGCTAATAGATCAAATTAAACAAGGTAAAGTGTGGCCATTTCCTGGTGGTATTCACCCACCGGGTCAAAAACAACAATCAACAACGCAAGCCATTACAAGACTGCCGCTACCAGACAAACTTGTTGTATCACTAAAACAACACATTGGTGCTAACGGTAAGCTGATTGTGGAAAAAGGCCAGCAGGTTCTTAAAGGTCAAGCATTAACTAAACCAAGCGGCAATTGGTCTGTGCCTGTGCACGCGCCAACATCTGGGCTGATCAGCGATATTTGTCCAATGCCGTCAGCTCATCCATCAGCGTTGCCTGAGCTTAGCGTTATTATTGAACCTGATGGTGAGGATAACTGGTGCGAGCTTAACCCTGTGACTGATGCCAAAGCACTGTCGCATGATGAACTTGTTGATGTTATTCATCAAAGCGGTATTGCCGGTATGGGCGGCGCAGGTTTCCCAACCTATGTAAAAGCAGATACACGTAAAGCCATTGAGTTTTTAATTGTTAATGCCGTTGAGTGTGAGCCTTATATTACCGCTGATGACATGCTAATGCGCGAACATGCCGATGGCATAGTTGCCGGCATTGAATTAATGCAGCAGCTGTTAAGTCCACAGCTGACAATTATTGGTATTGAAGATAATAAACCCGATGCCATTACAGCCATGAAACAAGCTGCACAACATAACGACGGCATCATAGTGCAAACAGTGCCAACGGTTTACCCTTCTGGCGGTGAAAAACAGCTAATTAAACTGTTAACGGGTAAAGAAGTACCAAGTGGCAGTATTCCAGCCGATATTGGTATGTTGGTGCAAAATGTCGGTACCTTGTTTGCGGTAAATCAAGCCGTATATGAAGGTAAACCTCTGATAGAGCGTGTAGTAACCGTAACGGGTAACACCATTCATAAACAAGGTAATGTGTGGGCTTTACTAGGCACCGAAATTAAACATTTATTAGACTGCCAAGGTTTTTCACCGGTTCCACAACAACGTGTGGTCATGGGCGGTCCAATGATGGGCTTTACCCTCCCCACCGTGCGCATTGGTGTCGTTAAAACAACTAACTGTATTTTAGCGCCAGATCACCAAGAGCTTGCTGAGCCGGGTGATGAAAAAGCCTGTATTCGTTGTAGTGCCTGTGCAGATGCCTGCCCTGCTTCATTGTTACCTCAGCAATTACAATGGTTCGCTAAGTCAAAAGAATACGACAAACTCAACGAGCACAACTTATTCGATTGTATTGAATGCGGTGCCTGTGCTTATGTATGCCCAAGTGAAATCCCCTTGGTACAGTACTATCGCGTTGCCAAAGCCGAAATTAAAGAGCAGCAAGCAGAGCAAATCAAAGCAGAGCGAGCAAAAGAGCGTTTTGAAGCGCGTAAAGAGCGTTTAGAGCGCGAACAAGAAGAGCGTCAAAACCGCCACAAACGTAAGCCGGCTGCTAAGTCAGATGACGAAAAACAAAAAGTGGCCGATGCACTCGCCCGAGTTAAAGCTAAATCTGATGATACAGACAGCAAATCAGCCGTAGCCGCAGCTATTGCCCGTGCAAAAGCGAAAAAGCAAGGTGCAGAGCTTGAGCCTGATAACTCTGAGGTAGCTAAAGAGCGTGCAGCTCGCAAAGAACAGGCGCGTAAATACAAAGAACAGAAAGCATTAGAGCAAGGTGAAGAAAGCGTCGATAAAGACGATAAAAAGTCTGCGGTTGCTGCCGCTATTGCCCGTGCTAAAGCGAAAAAAGCGGCACAGGCTACTGAGAGTCAAGCTGAAGAAGCAGCACCAGTTGATGACAAAAAAGCCGCTGTTGCAGCTGCTATCGCGCGTGCTAAAGCGAAAAAAGCAGCGCAAGCTGCTGAGAATCAAACTGAAGCTGAAGCAGATAGCGCACCGGTCGATGACAAAAAAGCTGCTGTTGCTGCTGCAATCGCGCGTGCTAAAGCGAAAAAAGCAGCACAAGCTGCTGAGAATCAAACTGAAGCTGAAGAAGATAGCGCGCCAGTTGATGACAAAAAAGCTACTGTTGCAGCTGCTATCGCCCGTGCTAAAGCGAAAAAAGCAGCTAAAGAGCAAGCGCAGAGTGACGACTCTTCACAGCAAACTAATGATTCAAGTGCTGAGGCAGATGCCCAGCCACAAGCTGACGCTCCTGAATCTAACGAAGATAAGAAAAAAGCCGCCGTTGCTGCCGCTATCGCTCGCGCCAAAGCAAAAAAAGCCGCTAAAGAGCAAGCACAGAGTGACGATTCTTCAGAGCAAATAAATGATTCAAATGATGAGGCTGATGCCAAGCCGCAGTCTGATGCTCCTGAATCTAGCGAAGATAAGAAAAAAGCCGCTGTTGCAGCTGCCATAGCTCGAGCCAAAGCGAAAAAGGCCGCTAAAGAGCAAGCGCAGAGTGACGAATCATCAGAACAACTTGATGATTCAAGCGATACGGATGATTCAAAACCGCAGGTTGATGAACCTGAGTCTAGCGAAGATAAGAAAAAAGCAGCGGTCGCTCGTGCCATTGCAAGAGCTAAAGCGAAAAAGTTACAACAAGAAGGAAACGATAAGTCATGAAACTAACCATGGCGAGTTCGCCGCATAATCATAGCCATAAATCATTAAGCCGATTAATGATGACAGTGATTGCTGCGTGTATTCCAGGCTTAATCGCGCAGGTTTTCTTCTTTGGTAGCGCTGTGTTAATTCAGCTTGTTCTCGCGCTAATTACAGTTAGCGCCTGTGAAGCCGCTGTATTGCTGCTTCGTAAACGCAAAGTTTGGCCAACACTTAGTGATGGCAGTGCGTGGTTAACAGGCGTATTACTGGCGTTGAGTATTCCGCCTTTAGCGCCTTGGTGGATTATCGTAATTGGCTGTATGTTTGCAATTGTTATTGTAAAGCAGCTTTATGGCGGCCTTGGCTTTAATTTATTTAACCCTGCTATGGCAGCTTATGTATTACTACTTGTATCGTTTCCGGTGCAAATGACCAGCTGGTTACCTGTTAGTGATTTACTTGCATCTCCGATAAGCTTCTCACAGCAACTGTCTGTTATTTTCAATGGCTTTACCAGCGCTGGTTTTAGTGTTGATCAATTACGTGTAGCGATTGATGGCACAACCATGGCAACACCGCTTGATACCGTAAAAACAGATGTCGCCCATCACCTAACGGTGGCTGAGAGCATGAGTAAGCCTCTTTTTAATGGCTGGTTTGGTCTTGGCTGGGGCTGGGTTAACCTCGGCTTTTTAGTGGGTGGGCTTTATTTATTAAAAGCTAACATCATTAATTGGCATATCCCTGTTAGCTTTTTAGCCTCATTGGCCGTGTGCAGTGGTATTGGTTATATTGCAGCTCCTGGCACAGAGCCAGGCGTGGTATTTCATTTATTCAGTGGTGCAACGATGTTAGGGGCATTCTTTATTGCTACCGATCCAGTTTCTGCATCAACAACGAATAGAGGCCGTTTAATTTACGGTGCGTTAATTGGTCTACTTGTTTACTTAATTCGTACTTTCGGTGGTTATCCTGATGCTGTGGCATTTAGTGTATTGCTGTTAAATATGGCGGTACCTTTAATTGATTACTACACGAAACCACGTACTTACGGCCATGGGGTGAAATAATGATCCTTTCCTCAATGACTAAAAACGGCGCTATTCTTACAGCATTTGCGCTCATTACCACAGGCACTGTGGCCCTGACTCATAGCCTGACTGCAGAGCGTATTGAAGAGCAAGAAAAGCAACAACTTGCAGAGCAGCTGCAACAAGTACTTGATGCCCATCATTATGACAATCAACTATACAAAGATTGTGTCGTGATCACCGATGAGCGCCTTGGGCCACGTCCAGAGCAAATAATCTACCGCGCCTACAAAGATAATAAGCCGTATGCTTTAGTAATGCGCCATGTAACACCAAGTGGTTATAGCGGCGATATCAACTTATTAACGGCGGTTTTTGCCAATGGTGAAATAGCGGGTGTTCGTGTCACTAAGCACGAAGAAACACCGGGCCTTGGCGATAAAGTTGAGGTCAAAAAATCAGACTGGATCACCCTTTTCAAAGGCCAAAATGTACTTTCTGAAGATGACAGCCGCTGGGCAGTTAAAAAAGATGGTGGCCAATTTGATCAATTTACTGGTGCAACCATCACACCGCGTGCCGTTGTCGGCTCGGTTAAACAAGCTGTGCTGTTTGCCCAAGCTGAATTTGATAACTTGTTTGCTGCGCCAAACATCTGTCAAGGAGCCAAGTAATGAGCCAAGTTAAAACCTTATTTAAAGATGGCATGTGGGCCAATAACCCTGCCCTTGTGCAGTTATTAGGCTTATGCCCGCTACTTGCTGTTACTTCTACGATTACCAATGCATTAGGCCTAGGTTTAGCAACGTTATTAGTACTGGTTGGTTCTAACGTCACCGTATCGATTGTGCGTAACTGGGTGCCTAAAGATATTCGTATTCCTGTTTTTGTGATGATCATCGCAGGCTTTGTAACGATAGTTCAGCTAATGATGAATGCCTATACATTTGGGCTTTATCAATCATTGGGGATTTTTATTCCACTAATTGTTACCAATTGCGCCATTATCGGCCGCGCAGAAGCATTCGCCTCTAAAAATACCGTGCCACTTTCAGCCTTTGACGGACTGATGATGGGACTTGGCTTTATGTTAGTTTTAGTGGTGCTAGGGGCAATGCGTGAGCTTATTGGTCAAGGTACGCTGTTTGATGGTGCTGATTTATTATTAGGGCCATGGGCTGCTGCACTTCGAATTGAAGTATTTAGTTTTGATAACCAATTTTTATTGGCAATTTTACCACCGGGTGCCTTTTTAGGACTTGGTTTACTGATTGCTGCAAAAAATGTCATTGATACACAAATAAAATCTAAGCAAATTGTTACTCCAGAAGTAGAAAAAGGCCCAAGAGCCCGAGTAACAAGTTTAACTTAAAGGAGAGCACGCACCGTCACTGCGTGCTTTACGCCACCATGAATAAAGAAAAACGCTATGAGATCTTATCTCGTCTACGTGAGCAAAACCCGCACCCAGAAACAGAGCTTGAATACTCAAGCCCGTTTGAGTTACTAGTTGCGGTTACCTTATCAGCACAGGCAACAGATGTGGGTGTTAATAAGGCAACCCGTAAGTTATTCCCTGTTGCTAACACGCCTCAAGCGATTCTTGATTTAGGCCTTGAAGGCCTTCGCGATTACATCAAGACCATTGGTTTGTTTAATTCTAAAGCCAACAATGTCTATAAAATGTGTGAGATTCTGGTCAATAAACATAACTCAGAAGTACCAGAAAATCGTGAAGCACTTGAAGCATTACCGGGTGTTGGCAGAAAGACTGCAAATGTTGTTTTAAACTGTGCCTTTGGCTGGCCGACTATTGCTGTTGATACGCATATTTTCCGCGTATCTAACCGCACTAAGTTTGCTATGGGTAAAGATGTGGTGGCTGTAGAACAAAAATTAGAAAAAGTGGTACCTAAAGAGTTTAAGGTCGATGTACACCACTGGTTAATCCTGCATGGCCGCTATGTGTGTACTGCTCTTAAACCTAAATGCGGCAGTTGTATTATCGAAGACTTATGTGAGTTTAAGGAAAAGACTGAGTAGTTAAAATCTACTCTAAGACAAACAATTTTAAGGTGATGTTGCTCACCTTTTTCTATCACCTCAGTAAGTTCATTTTGCAGATTGTGCCAAACACAAGGTTTGGCACAATAAGCCTAGCCATTATCGCTGGTTTTGGCTCACCTGCTTTTTAATAAACTCTCGCGTATCTCTTAACAGCGCCACTCTTGCTGGTTCGTGAACATACATCATGTGACCACCATGGTAATAATGATAGTCAATTTTATCAGCGTATATACCGTGTCTGTTTAAGGTGTATTCTGCATCAAAAAATGGCGTGACAATATCGTAATACCCTGAGGCAACCATCACTTTCATTTGTGGGTTGCTGCGAAGCACATAAGATAAATCCGGCGCAGTGTTGACGTAAGTTGGCTCCCAGCCTTGTCCATCAGGCGCTGTGCGCCAGCGCCAGTTATCTGATAGCTCAGGGTCACCTGGGTTTAAGTATTTTCTTTTCCACTGTACGTTTAAATCTGTACGCATGTATTTCATCAGTGCCGCTTTATATGCCGGCCCTATCACTTTTGACGCATCTTGCTTAGGAGCCGCGGTTAAATCGTCTCTTTCATCAAGCTTATAACGTCCATCAAGAAAGCCTACTGCGACACCCTCATCACGCAATAACTCTTTAGCGAATCTAAAAGCGTTAATGCGTAAATCAACCTGCTCAATATATTGTTTGCTTAGCCCTGTATAACGGTGAAGACCGTCAACAATTCGCGTTCTGTCAGCTTTACTAAGGGCATTACCCTTAAATAATGCTGGTAGTAATTCATCAACTGCAAATTGTCGGCTCGCATCTATAAACGCTTCAAAATTTCCTGATGTGTCTACTTTTTTATGATACCAAGCAGTTGCAGCAAGTGTGGGTATGTAGGTGATGTAAGAAATGATATTGTCATCAACATAAGGGCTTGAACCTTGATAGTCTAAAGCTTGTGACACAAAAATAATGCCATTTACATTAATCAAGTGTTTATCCATAAGCACTTTAGAAACCGCAGCAGCTCGAGTTGTTCCATAGCTCTCTCCCAATAAAAATACGGGTGCATTCCAGCGATTTTCTTTTGTTAGCCACTGGGCAATAAAATCAGCGATAGAAAATGCATCTTCTTTCAAGCCCCAAAATGCTTTGCTCTCAGTGTCACCTAAAGCGCGCGAGTAACCTGTACCAACAGGGTCCACAAACACCATATCAGTCACATCAAGTATCGTCTCAGGCGCATCTTTTAATTCGTAAGGAGCCAATCCAGGAGCCGTTGCATCGCTTGGTACCACGACTCGTTTCGGACCATAAGCGCCCATATGTAACCAATTAGACGATGAGCCCGGGCCACCATTCCAGATAAATGTGACGGGTCTGTTCTTGTTGTCATCTGCGGCTAGGTAATCAAACGAAAAGATAGCAGCTTTAGGCTCTTCGTTTTTGTTTAACAAATAAGTTTCACCGGCTACAGCTTTGTATTTCAGCTTGTACCATTAAAGGTGCCTTTATGCTGGGTCACAAATTTAGTGGCTTCGGGTATCGATTTTTTATTGTTTGAATCTGAGACTTCATCTGCATTAACTGCGTTCGTACAAAACGCAAACAATGTAGAGATGACTACAATTTTGAAATTGGCAACATACGCCATGTTTTATTCTCCCTAGCAGGCTTATCTGTATCTGGCTTGAGTGGTTTTATCGCTGAGTGCTCAATTAACCTTTTACTTAAGCATTACTTTTACAGTAAGAACATGTAATTTCAACTATCTGCGATTAACACGAAAAAAGTATAATCAGTATCGGAACAAAAAATATCAGCGTAATCATTTCACAAGCTTCCATCCTTTCGTTATGCTGTTGAGTAATGTGAAATTTTTTATATGAGTTGCTATGTTACCTTTACTTCGTATCTTGTTAATTGAACAAGATCCTGCCACCTTAAAAGAGCTTTCAACGAACCTAGAAAAAACAATCCCTAATTTTGAGCGAAGTGATGTTGATATCGACATTATTGAGTGCATAGAGCTCAAGCAGGCGTTGAAATATGTAGAGGAAGATGGCGATATTCAAGCTGTGGTACTTAGTTGGGATGTACTGAACAATGGCGAGCGCACCTATAGCCGTTTTATCGAGCAATTAAAAGGCATACGCCTTGAGCTGCCTGTTTATGTTATTGGTGACGATACGAAAGGCTTGGAAATCGTTAACGAGTCAGAAGAAATTGAATCTTTCTTTTTCAAAGATGAGGTCATTTCAGACCCTGAAGCAATCTTGGGCTATATGATCAATGACTTTGATGACCGTTCAGAAACGCCATTTTGGACCGCCTACCGTCGTTATGTGGGTGAATCGAACGATTCATGGCACACGCCTGGTCACAGTGGCGGTGCTAGCTTTAGAAATTCTCCGTATATTAAAGACTTTTATCAGTTTTATGGCCGTAACGTATTTGTTGGCGACCTGTCGGTTTCTGTCGACTCGCTTGGCTCATTATCAGACAGCACCAACACCATAGGCCGCTCTCAAGAATCAGCGGCGGCGACATTTGAAGTAAAACATACTTACTTTGTTACCAATGGGTCATCCACTTCAAATAAAATTATTTTGCAAACTTTACTGCGTAAAGGCGATAAGGTGATCATCGACCGAAACTGTCATAAATCAGTACATTACGGCATTTTGCAATCGGCTAGTTTACCTATTTACTTATCGAGTATTTTAAATCCTAAATATGGTATCTTCGCGCCCCCTTCATTGGCTGACATTAAGCAAGCGATTGAACAAAATAGCGATGCTAAATTACTGGTTTTAACCGGCTGTACCTACGATGGTCTGCTTAGCGATTTAAAACAAGTGGTTGAATTTGCACATCAGCACGGTATTAAAGTGTTTATCGACGAAGCGTGGTTTGCTTACTCGCTTTTCCATCCAAGTTTACGCCACTACTCAGCTATTAATGCTGGCGCAGACTATGTTACCCATTCGGCACATAAAGTGGTTTCAGCGTTCTCTCAGGCGTCTTATATTCATGTTAACGACCCTGATTTCGATGCCGATTTCTTCCGTGAGATCTACAGTATTTACGCCAGTACCTCGCCAAAATATCAGCTCATTGCCTCGCTGGATGTATGCCAAAAGCAATTAGAAATGGAAGGTTATAAATTACTGAATGCTCTGTTGAATCACGTTGCTGAGTTTAAGCAGCAAATGGCTTCACTGAAACATATTAAAGTGCTCGATAAGCAAGATTTCATGGATATATTCCCACATTTTAGTGGCGATAACATGGGTCACGACCCATTGAAGATTCTTATCGATATTAGTGAGTTACCGTATTCATTAAAGGATATTCATAAATTCCTGTTAGATGAAATTGGCCTTGAAATCGAAAAATATACACACAGCACCATTTTAGTTTTACTGACTCTTGGCGGCACACGCTCAAAGATTATTCGCCTTTACAATGCGCTGAAGAAACTCGATAGCGGTAAAGTAAAACTTGCCACTTCAATGAGGCGCACACGCCTACCAGAGAATCTACCCGCTATAGACTTAGCCTGTATTCCTAGTGATGCATTCTATGGCGAACGTGAATCTGTACCAATTAGCAAAAGTAACAACCGAATTTGTGCCGGATTAGTGACGCCTTATCCTCCTGGTATCCCGCTTTTAGTGCCGGGGCAACATATCACTAATGAGCATATCGAATATCTTAAAGAGTTGGCGGGTCAGGGCCTGACAATTCAAGGGAGCTTTGATGGCGAAATTTATGTACTAAAAGGTAAAGTGAAAAGCCAAACGTACGTTTAAACCTGAAATACCTCATTATTATGCAGCAATCCCTATTTATTGCTGCATAACATCACCCTTTTCATATCAAACACTTTGTCTCAATGCTACTGTGCATACAATCGAAATAATTTATAATCCATTTTTGATAATTCTAATGCGCAGCCTTAAACCATGCTGCGTTATTGAAATTGTGCGAATTTAAAGACAAAAAAGAGGATGCTAATAATGCGCTTATTACACACAATGCTTCGCGTTGCTGATTTAGATAAATCAATTGAATTTTATACGCAGGTATTAGGTATGAAAGAGCTGCGCCGTGCAGACAACGAAGAGTACCGCTACACCCTTGCTTTTGTCGGTTATGGTGACGAAAAAGATTCGACCGTGCTTGAGCTTACTTATAACTGGGATACAGACAGCTATGATTTGGGTAATGCATATGGTCATATTGCTATCGAGTTTGATGATATTTATAAAGCCTGCAAAGACATTAAAGCTGCTGGCGGTAATGTGAGTCGTGAGCCGGGTCCTGTAAAAGGCGGCACAACTGAAATTGCATTTGTTAAAGACCCTGACGGTTATGCGATTGAGTTAATTCAGAAAAAAGATAACACCACTTTTTGATTCATACCGGCTATTTCAGCGATTGCTGAGATAGCCATTTTGCGAGTGCTTTTTCAAGTTCAGCAAAATTAATTGGCTTTGCGATATGGTCACTGATACCAATTTTTGCGCTTGTTTCGATGTCGTCTTTCATAGCATTAGCACTAACCGCAATAATCGGCGTATCAAAATCTGGCCTTGCAAGTAAGTTTTCGCTGGCAGTTAATCCATCCATCACCGGCATTTGGATATCCATTAAAATCAGTGCGTAATCTTGTGTTAGGGTTTTCTCACAGGCAATTTGTCCATTTTCTGCCAATTCATAATTTAGACCTAATTGAGTTAAATACTTAGTGATAACAATTTGATTAATCGGGTTATCTTCGGCAATTAATATTGGCTTGTCGACGGCTTTAAAATCGAACTGAGTGTCTTCATCTGATTGGAGTACTTTTGCGCTAGCATCCTGTGGGTTTAGTGATTTAAAATTAACATTAATGGTAAACTCGGTGCCTTTGCCAAGCTCACTGTCGATAGCAATAGTGCCTCCCATCAAATCAATCATCCCCTTACTGATGGCAAGCCCAAGACCGGTCCCTCCATATTCACGAGTGGTGCTATTTTGCGCTTGGACAAAGGGATTAAACAGGGCCGTTATTTTATCTTCAGCGATACCTATGCCTGTATCTTTTACCGATAACACGACGGCTGTCTGGTGTTCATCTCGGCTTTGCAGAGTAAGCGAAAGAATTATCTCTCCTTGATTGGTAAACTTAACGGCGTTAGAGAGCAAGTTAATCAGCACTTGTTTAACACGTATTTCATCACATTCTACATTCAGCGAATGTAATGAGGAGACCTCAAGCCGGCAGCCAACCCCTTTGGCATCACAACTCGGTTTAAATAGTAAGATAAGGTCCTTGCAAAGCGCGACTAAATCACATTGTCGCGACTCGAGCTCTATTTTATTGGCCTCTATTTTTGAAAAGTCGAGAATATCGTTAATCACGGTTAATAACACATCACTACAGTTATTAATTTGCCTTACAAACTCTGCTTGCTCTTGTGTTAGCGTGCTTTTATTGAGTAGCTGCAAAAAGCCCACAATACCATTCATCGGAGTGCGTATCTCATGGCTCATATTGGCTAAGAATTGGCTTTTAACTTGCTCAGAGCGCTCAGCGCGAAGTTTTTCTAATTGCAATGAAGTAATTTGTATATCAATGGTATCAGCCATGCTGCTAAGCGAATCTGCAATATCTTTAAACTCTTGATAATGAAAATCGTCGGTATCTTGTTTGTAATTACCTAATGCATATTCTCGGCTAAGAGCAGTAATACGATTTAGTGGGTTATGAAGACGTGCCGTCAACCAACGCACTGAGATAAATGAAATAATAGAGAGTCCTACAATTAACAACCCTGCCAATATAGCCGTTTGCTTTACAGCGCTGGTATAGGTGGTTTTTGCTTCATTAATTTGGAACTGTAAACTGGTTGGCTTACCTGCAAAAAAAACATTACTGATTGAGGCCTGCCCCATTAATTTGCCGTTATCGCCAGCATCGCCCACGCTATATAAAATGTTATCTTGTGCAGTAATTTGTACCTGCTTACCCGCTTGATAAACCGGTTGCTCATTATGTATTGCAAGCCACTTTAACGCCTCTGATAAAGGCACAAAAGACACTAACACGCCCGTTTTGATTATTGGCTCACTAAGAGAATCTTGCTCATGTAACAACTTAGATGTAATTGCCAGTAAGGCATTTTGTTTTGCCTCGGCAGGCGTAAATAATTCACTAACTTGGGGGTTATCAATAATTTGAACTGTGTTTTGCTGTGTTGATGTTTTGGCGCTGTCGAGAATGCTTTTTGTGAGTTTATAGTTCAAATTTAAAGAGGTAATAGGGTAACCTTCAACTATAAACCCTTGATTATCAATTACAATCGATGCTTTTATCTGTGGGTTCTGGGCAACAAACTCCTGCAGTTGTACAAGCGCGAACTGTGAGTACACCACTTTATTGGGCAATTCTGTAATCGCTTTAGTGCTACTAAGCAATTGGCTGTTTTTCTCAAGCTTAAATAAGAGTTGTTCAAGACTGGCCGCATTATTTCTAGCTTGCCATTGCAAACTCGTATTTGCTTGGTCAATTGAGCTTAAATAGAATCGCCCTATCATCAAACCTGCAAGGATCAGCAGGGGAATAATGACCAGTAGTAATACACTGATAAATAAGGCGCGACTAAAGCGTGGACTACTCATTCATCCCCTTCATTGGCAATCGAACGCTCTGCCAACCCTTGCATAAAATGCCCCGTTTGTTCAGCAGTTAAGGCACCACTACCATAGCGAATAAAGCCTTTATTTAATACCTCCCACACGATGATCATAGATGCGGTAGAAGGCATAGGCTTTGTGAATTGTATGGCATCAATTAAGGTTGATAACTCAGTGCCTTGTTGTGCTTTAAGGTTATTTAAAACCTCAGTGTTAACTGGGATATCTTGAAGCTTTTGCCAAACCAGTGTTTGGAATTTTTCTGCTTGAACCAATTTAGCAAATTTGATCAAGCTCTCTTTATTTGCGCCATTTAAAGCATGGTTTGGAAATGCCAGCACAAAGGTTGAGTAATAAGGCTGCATATACTCACCATTGAGCTTCGGTAATTGTTGTATTCCTAAATTATTACCAAGCGCCTGCTCATACGTTTTTAATGCCCATGCACCATCAATGGTGAAAGCGGCTTGCTGCGCTTTAAATGCATTATTTGAGCAAGTGTAATCGCACTGCCTATCAACCAGGTTTTGTTTATTTAAACCCCAAACAAATTTGAGAGCCGATTGCATAGCCGGTGTATTAAGTTGAACTTGATTATCTACAATTAGGTCGCCATTAAAAGCCGATAAGAACGGGATAAACCAATACATCTCCATAAAACTCCATGTAACGAGTTTCATTTTTTCAGGCAATGTTGGTTGAATTTGGTATATATCCTGCCAATTTTCTATTGGCTCTTTAACAAACTGCTTATTATAAAAAAGTAGCAAGTGATTCCCTTGAATGATGGGTATACCTAAGAGCTCATTGTTTAACTTTGCAGTTTCTAAGGTTCGCTTGTCTGTGGTATCAGCTATGAGTGAGTCTGGAATGGTGCTGTAGTTGGCATATTTATCAAGGCCTAAGTGATCAGCGGGTACAATAACAACGTCTGTTGAGGTGCTGGTACTGGTATTTTGCACCAGCCTGACTTTTAGCGCCTTTTGGTCAACCAATACAGAGTTAACCGTTAAACCGCTTTGCTCTGCAAACTCACTAAGCAATTGGTTAAAATGTTCATGCTTCATGGTATGGGCTAGGTTTATCGTTGCTGCATAGCCATCAAACGTAACTAATAGCACCGCCAGCCAAAATACTCGCCACACGCTAATGTCTACTCAAAATGAATTAAAATTACTTTTTAGTTAAGCACATATGCCTTAAATTGCCCAGCCTAATCAAGGGTTTTCTTAAACCTAAATGCAGCCACAGCCAAGCCCAAAATAGTAAAAACTAAAAGCCAAAGTAAGTCACTGCTCATACTTATTAAATTAACATCTTTTAGCACGATTCCGCGTATTAATCTTAGGTAATGCGTTGCGGGCAGGCACTCAGCAAGCCATTGCGCTGCCTTTGGCATACCTTCATAGGGAAATACAAAACCTGACAATAAAATAGAAGGTAATAGAATGAAAATTGTCATTTGCATTGCTTGAAGCTGGTTTTTAGCGATTGTCGAAAGTACTAAGCCAAGCACTAAACTGGCACATATAAAGGCAAAGGTTGCGACAACCAATGCGACTAAACCACCTCCAAAAGGAATATGAAACAATAGCTTACCCATACCTAATATAATAAATAACTGAATAAAACCAATGAAGATATAAGGCACCACTTTACCAATCATTAATTCAAGTGAGCTTAATGGTAAGGTGATTAAGAGCTCCATATTACCTCGCTCTTGCTCTTTAACAATGGCAGCAGAGGTAAACATAATCATCGTCATGGTTAAAATGACAGCAGCTAGACCTGGCACAATATTCACCGCAGAGCGTTGCTCTGGGTTATAAAATAAGGTCGTCTCAAAGGTAGGGTAAGTTCGATTCGCAGGTTTATCGAGAAGCTCTGCAAGCGGCATATTGCGCAGCGATTTTATGCTCGACGCGACCATTGTATCTGAGCCATCAACTAACCAATGCGCAATTGGCCTGACTAACGACTCATTACTGCCATCAGGCAAACCAAAACCAACGGTTGGGTGCTGAGCAAGTCGGTTTGCCACATCGTGGGGTATAAACAGCACAGCACGCACTTTCGCACTAGCGATTGCTGTTTGTGCCTGTTCAATACTGTCGTAATAATCCGTCACTTTAACCACATTTGTCGCCGATACTGTTTGTACTAAAATGCGACTGAGCGCAGTTTGACTATGATCGACCACTGCAACAGGGATATCTTTAACGTTGGTGTTAATAGCGTAACCAAATAGAATCAGTTGGATAAGGGGGATCATCACCACCATCGCAAAGGTCATTCTATCGCGACGTAATTGTAATAATTCTTTGCTTACAATTGCTTTTATGCGGCTTAATGAAGTCACAATACTCATTGTCGGCCCTGCCCTGTGCAGGTAACAAACACGTCTTCAAGGCTTGGACGCACACTATTTACTTGCCACGTATCCTGACAGAATGATTGCTGTTTTATGAACTCAACGGGGTCTTGAACATCTTTTTTTACTAATACTCGCAGCTGTGCACCTAGCTGAGTTGCCGAGATAACATGGTCGATTGTTGCGAGTTGTTTTTTTAATTCTCTGGTTTGCGCCCCTGCGATTTCTACAACATGAGCGTGCATGTCTGTCATTAATTGCTTTGGAGAGCCATCCGCGCGTTTAATACCAGATTCTAAAATGGCTAAACGATGACAACGCTCGGCTTCATCCATATAATGAGTAGTGACTAATATCGTGGTACCGGCATTACTTAAATCAAACAGTGTTTCCCAAAAGTCACGGCGATTTTGTGGATCTACAGCCGATGTTGGTTCATCAAGAAATAAAATTTTCGGTTTATTAATCACTGCAGCAGCCAATGCTAAGCGCTGCCGTTGGCCCCCACTCATACTTCCGGCCATTTGATCGACTCTTTGATCAAGGCCATAGGTATGGAGCAATTCGTCAATTCTTTGTTGTTTTTGCTGCTTTTTAAACGGGTAAAGCGCCGCCATGAACTTTAGGTTTTCAAGTACGGTCAAGTCACTATAAAGTGAAAACTTTTGCGTCATATAACCGAGTTGTGTTCTGAGCTTTTCAGCATCTTTTGGCAGACTCAAGCCAAGCACATTGATATCACCTGAGGTTGGCTTCAATAGCCCCGTAAGCATACGGATTGCGGTCGTCTTACCACAGCCATTAGGGCCCAAAAAGCCATAAATTTGCCCTTGCTCAACGTCTAGATCAAGGTTATCAATCGCTTTTAAGTCGCCAAATTGTTTTACCAAACCTTTGGCATGGATCACCGATTCAGTCATGGCATAATCACTTGAGCAGGTACGCCTGTCGGTAAATTATTTTCACTTGTGGGTAGTGTTACCTCAGCAAGATACATTAATCGCGCACGCTCTTCCTGATTAAGGGCATAAAAAGGCGTGAACGCAGGCTCTGTGGCAATCCAGGTCAGTTCACCCTGAATATCTTTATCTATGCCATCAACGCGAACCGTAAGTGTCATCCCCTGATTGAGCTTGGCACGATATGGTTCAGGGATATATACGCGTGCGTAAGGTGCGCTGTTTGCTTGAATTATAACGACAGGGCTGCCTTTAGTAACTCGCTCACCTACGTGCCAAGGTAAATTATCGACCCTACCAGCACGCATCGCTTTAATTGTCAGATCTGAGAGGTATTTTTGCTGTACTTTTAGTTCTGCTTCTGCCGCCTGAACTTGCGCTTTCGCACTATTAATATCTTCAACGCGAGAACCATTTGTTAACTCATTTAAGTTCTGCTTTGCTGATTCTAAATTAGCAAAAGTCTCATCTCGTGCAGCGGTAGCACTGTCTAAGGTTTCTTGACTTGCGAGTTTATCTTTAACTAAGGTTTTTGCACGGCGAAAATTAGCTTCGCTTTGCGTATATGCAGCATTGGCTGCTGCTACTTTGGCTGATGCGGCAGCAACTTCTTCGGGGCGAGCACCATTCAATGTTTTTTCAAGAAATGCAGTGGCTTGAGCTAATTGAGCTTGTGCTTTAGCAACAATCGCTTGTTGTAGTTCGGCATCGAACTTTGCAATCACCTGCCCTTTTTCGACCAACTGGCCTGCTGAGACGGGTAAATCGATCAGTATTTCGTTAGTCGTTGCAGGATGGATCACACGCTCACGCTCAAGCGTTCCTAGCGCTACCCCCTCATTTGAGTCTGAGCAAGCAGTAATGACTAAAGAAATTAGTATGAGTACAACACGTTTAGCTAACATTTTAATTTCCTTATGGTTAGCTGATGAGTTGCTAAATACTATAAAGTAATAAAATGATCAGTAAAAGTGTTCAATAGGAATTAAAGTTTTATAAATATTTGGAGTCTATATCGTAAAGATATATGAGAATAAGGAATCTTAAGTCAAAAAACCTTAGTTCTATTTGAAATGATTTAAAAGATAGTCTTTCCAACACATTGACTTACTTAATGTAAGTGGCGTCCCCAAGGGGATTCGAACCCCTGTTACCGCCGTGAAAGGGCGGTGTCCTAGGCCTCTAGACGATGGGGACGCAGAAATTGGTTTGCAAATCACTGATTTGCTATTCCTGCGTAAGATGAGACCGAGCCTGAGAGGCGAATGGCCTTAGCTTAAACAGAAAGTTTCTGTGTCACTAGGACAACTGAATAGTTAGACTCGATTCAGACGAGCTTTTAATAACACAGCACTTAAACTAAGTGGCGTCCCCAAGGGGATTCGAACCCCTGTTACCGCCGTGAAAGGGCGGTGTCCTAGGCCTCTAGACGATGGGGACACAAAATGTGTCACTAGGACAACTGAATAGTTAGACTCGATCCAGGCGAGCTTTTAATAACACAGCACTTAAAG
>NZ_PQBX01000060.1:512485-514098 GCF_002964625.1 Pseudoalteromonas sp. T1lg21 | reverse complement strand
GTCCTAGGCCTCTAGACGATGGGGACACAAAATGTGTCACTAGGACAACTGAATAGTTAGACTCGATTCAGACGAGCTTTTAACAACACAACACTTTAGTAAGTGGCGTCCCCAAGAGATTCGTACTCTTGATAACGTCGTGCATAGATTGCGCGGTGTTCACCGTCCCACTACACATAACCTACTTAGATAAGTGGCGTCCCCAAGGGGATTCGAACCCCTGTTACCGCCGTGAAAGGGCGGTGTCCTAGGCCTCTAGACGATGGGGACACAAAATGTGTCACTAGGACAACTGAATAGTTAGACTCGATTCAGACGAGTTTTTAATAACACAGCACTTTTAGAAAGTGGCGTCCCCAAGGGGATTCGAACCCCTGTTACCGCCGTGAAAGGGCGGTGTCCTAGGCCTCTAGACGATGGGGACACAAAATGTGTCACTAGGACATTAAATGATAGTTTTACTCATATCGGAGTTAAGGTTACTAAAATAACATGTAAGTACTCGAGACTAACATATTTATTTTCTTGGCAATTGCTCACTTACTTAAAGTAAATGGCGTCCCCAAGGGGATTCGAACCCCTGTTACCGCCGTGAAAGGGCGGTGTCCTAGGCCTCTAGACGATGGGGACGCAGAAAACTGCAACCCTAGGACAAACACTATGCAAATCTGGTGGAGCTATGCGGGATCGAACCGCAGACCTCTTCGCTGCCAGCGAAGCGCTCTCCCAGCTGAGCTATAGCCCCGACTTGCATACACACCACCAATTAATGTTGGTTGTGTATCGCTGAGTGCGGGGCGCATTCTATGCAGCCCCCCAAATAAAGTCAACAGTTTTTTATCTAAGTTTATTTAAATGATTTAAATTTCAACAAGCTGACTAAATATCAATCCGTTACGGAGGTATTTTATACAAAGCGCTATCAAATTAGCTATTTTGGGCTAATTGCATTGCTGGTTGGTTATCAAAGGCTCTCTGCTTTTGAATTTACTCCCTGAAAAAAGGTATACATTTATATGCAAAATAAAATTCATTACCTAAAGCTTTAAATAAAACAACTTCGCCCTACCCTACTTTGTTTTTAATAGTGCTAACTAGAGTGCAATTAACTGATGCAAATTTATTGATATGAAAACCGTTTTAAAGATTTACTGTATTCATATCATTTTGGAATGATTTGCACAGGCATAGAGCTATAGATCAAGCTCTGAATATAAGCTTATGAATATAAATTGCATATTTGTTCGCCAAAAAATGCTTAAATGCCATGTCATTGTTTATAAAAGCTGCATCTAACACATTTTTACTCATTCAAGTGTTGACACATTTACAACTCTATCTATAATAGCGCCCCACAACAACGCAGCAATGAGTTGTTTTAGATATGGGTCGTTAGCTCAGTTGGGAGAGCATCGCCCTTACAAGGCGAGGGTCACTGGTTCAAGTCCAGTACGACCCACCATTATTCCCTAATGGTGTTCATATCTAAATTCTTAATGGGTCGTTAGCTCAGTTGGGAGAGCATCGCCCTTACAAGGCGAGGGTCACTGGTTCAAGTCCAGTACGACCCACCATTAAGAAAATTTGCTGTATGTAATATGGGTCGTTAGCTC
>NZ_PQBX01000060.1:346546-512329 GCF_002964625.1 Pseudoalteromonas sp. T1lg21 | reverse complement strand
TAAAGTGGTGTTTCATATTACAAAAATCTAAATGGGTCGTTAGCTCAGTTGGGAGAGCATCGCCCTTACAAGGCGAGGGTCACTGGTTCAAGTCCAGTACGACCCACCATTAAATAAACGTTGATGGTATTTTCATTTAGATTATTCTTCGCGGGTCGTTAGCTCAGTTGGGAGAGCATCGCCCTTACAAGGCGAGGGTCACTGGTTCAAGTCCAGTACGACCCACCATTTACTTTTTAAAGAGTATGGTAGCGAAGAACAAGATTATATGGGTCGTTAGCTCAGTTGGGAGAGCATCGCCCTTACAAGGCGAGGGTCACTGGTTCAAGTCCAGTACGACCCACCATTACTTTTTGAAGCAGAGAGCATCGCAACTCTTTACAACGAAAAGGCTCGGTGGTTAAGTTCAGTAAAACCAACCATTTAATCTAAAAACAAAATTTATATGTGGGTCGTTAGCTCAGTTGGGAGAGCATCGCCCTTACAAGGCGAGGGTCACTGGTTCAAGTCCAGTACGACCCACCACATATAACAATCACTTCTACTATCTAACTTCTACTATCTAACTTCTAATATCTAACTTCTAATATCTAACTTCTAATATCTAACTTCTAATATCTAACTTCTAATATCTAACTTCTAATATCTAACTTCTAAAATCTATTACTCACTTCCCCCTTTATTGATATAGCCCAAAGCTAAACTTTAAATCGTTGCAAAAGCTGTAATTTGCCTTGTCAGCAGCTAGACTGTTTATTATAGTCATTGTTAACGTCACTTAGTCGCAAGTCCAATGCCTGCAAAGATTTTTTCGAAAGCCAAAATTTTAATAGTTGAAGAGCAGCCACTCGCTCAAAGCTATATGAAACAGTCCTTAGAGGGATTGGGGTTTCGTCAGTTGCGCTTTGCAGAGCATGCAATTGCAGCAAAAGAACAATGTCAAATTGAGCAATTTGATCTCATCGTTTGTTCATTTAATCTTAGTAAACATCAAGATGGCTATCAGCTTTATGAAGAGCTGAAAATGAAGCGTCTTATCAAAAACTCTACTGGCTTTATTTTTATTTCGGCTGAAACAAGTGGTTCTTTGGTTCACAGTGTACTCGAGCTACAACCAGATGATTTCTTAGTTAAACCTTTTACAATTAACGAATTAAAAAATCGTATTGAAAAAGTGTTATTACGCAAAAGTAACCTTCATCAAATTTATCAACTTATTGATGATGGGAATGACTCCAAAGCAATTAAACAAATAGATGCCTTGTTGCAAAACAAAGGCAATAGCTACAGTGCCATTCTATTAAGATTAAAAGGCGATGCCCTACTTCGCCTCAAACGCTTCGAAGATGCCAAAGCATTTTTTAAATCGGTGCTTGATATTCAAAAATTTACTTGGGCAAAAGTTGGTTTAGTCGAAGCACTGATTGCAAATAATGAACATACCCTAGCACACCGCATGCTTAAGACGATGTTGCAGCGCAGTGAAACTCGACTAGTTGCTCTTGATTTACTGGGTCGATTAGAAATCAAACTCAATAAGTTTGATGAGGCACAGGATTTTTTTAGTAAAGCTGTTGAAATTGCCCCGCGTAACATTGACCGCCAGAAAACCTTAAGTCATGTATCACTGCTTAATCACGATTATGAAAAGAATTATTTAACGCAAAAAGACATTGCCAGTTACGCAAAACACTCAATTCACGATAACCCTGATATATATTTAAATGCGGCGCGCGCAGGGATTGATTTTGCTTTAACGACGGATCAAACCGATCAAGTTAATCGTATTTCAAGACAGACAAACCAGTACTTGAGTGATTTAAAAAAGCAGTTTCCGAATAGTAATAATCAAACACAAATTGATGTTCTCAATGCGCGTTTACATTATTTAAAAGATGAACATCAAAAAGCTAAAGCACTTATCAACCAACTTGATGAAAGTGACACTCAAATTCGTTCAGTAGATGGTGCGCTCGATAAAGCGAAAGCGTTTCATGAGCTTGGTTTTCACCACAAAGCGCAGATGCTGTTTAACCAAATTATTACTCACTGTGAACGCCACCCATCGGTAAGCGATCCGGTGTATTTACGTTATATTCAACAACAACAAACTGAGCGACGTGATATTAAGCTCGGTCCGAAAGAGCTCAATAACCACGCAGTTACACAGTTTAATAAGGGCCAACTTAATACGGCGCTTGAGGCATTCACCCAAGCATTTAGGATCATGCCTAAAAATGCCAGTATCGCTTTAAACCTACTGCAATGTTTATTCGATACAAATAACCAAGGCCAATCTTTTAATTTAGCACTCGCGAAAAAGTGTTTTGCTTTGTTAGATACTCAAACATTAGAAGATGAACAAGCAATCCGCTTTGAAAAAATTAAAGCTCTGGCGGCAAAATTAAAAATTAAGCTTGCTGAGTAATTTCGTATGGCATCTCAATTATTTAAATTTAAAAAGCCCTTCTTATACGTTGCGCTTGTCATCTTTTGCCAATGCAGCTTTGCCTCGGCAACTTTACAACATTGGCAACAAGCCAGTATCAATTGGCAGAGTGAGGCCGGTAGCCATATCAATATTTTGGCCGATGAACAGCCCGCTTTTATGGCGCTAAAGCCCTACATTCCTTTATTTGAGCAACTAACTGGGATTTCGGTTGGCTTTCATGCCTTAGAGCAATCACAAATGCGTGTTCGTCGTCATCAAGATTTGAGCGAAGCCACAGGTCTTTACGATGTACTGCCGATGGGGATCACCTTTTTAGGTGAAGCGCAAAGCCAAGGCTGGATTGAGCCTTTACAGCCCTACATTGATAACCCAAAACTGACAGATAAAGCTTGGTATCAATTAGAAGACATCAGTGAACGTAGCCTAGCGCTTTGTAAAATTGATGACACGCTATACTCGTTACCATTTGATTTTTCTGCGCCGATTTATTTTTATCGTAAAGATCTTTTCGAACGCTTTAATTTAGATGTTCCCGATACTTATGAGCAACTACAAGCAGTTAAGATTAAGCTTCAAAAGGCTATTGACCGCACTCCTTCTTTGAACGGGATGCACGCATTTGCCTCACGGACGTTGCCCGGTGCAGGATTAAACACTTGGACAGTATTACCCGTTATGCGTGCTTATGGCGCTGAAGTTATCGACGCGCAGGGGCAGTCTGTTTTTGATAGCCCTCAAACAGCACAAAGCCTGCAAGTGTATCGCGACCTTGTAACAGGGTTCGGCAATCCAGATAACAGCCGTTTACTACACTTTTATGAAATTCGACGCTTGTTTAAAGAAGGTCAACTTGCCTCAGCCTTTTTGGCCTCGCATTTTTATAATGAAATCGATACCGCAGAAGAGTCTGATATTTGGAATAAGTGGGAAGCAGCCCCCTTGCCGGCAGGCCCAATCGCCCGAGAAACATCTCCTTGGGCATGGGCGTTTGCGATAAACAGTAAATCAAATAAAAAACGTGCGGCATGGTTATTTATTCAGTGGGCGACGAGTGAACAAACTGCTGCACTTCTGAGTACAGGTGGCTCACCGCCAAGACAAAAAGTGTGGCACGACAAACTATTTACTCTCGTAAACAAACCTGGCTTTAATCAAACCATGTTATGGGTATTTGAGCATGCAACACCGGATCGCCTGCAGGCTGGTATGGTTGAGTTTCCGGTTATCGGCGAAATTATCTCACAAACTTTTAGCCAAATTTTCTATGGTGCAGATATAAAACAATCAATTAAAAGCACCGACGCAAAAATCAACGCCAATATGCAAGCACTAAAAATACGGAGCAATATTCAGCAATGAGAATTAGTATTGCCCACAAAATTTTAATGATCATCGGCTTTACCATTACCCTTATTTTAGGAGCAAGCACCTCATTGCATGTGATGGAACTTAAAGAGCAAACGCTTTTGAACATGAGTGAAAAGGCCGATGCGATTGTCTCGCCCATGCTGTCAGAAATAAACAGCCTCACAAAAGACAATACCGTAGGAAGTTGGGTGCTTAAAATTCAGGGGATTACTTTAAAGAACATTTTAAAAAATAATACCTTCGATGATTTAAAAACGATTTACTTTATCGATCAAAATAATTTTATCGCCGCCCATCCTGATAACAGTAAAGTAGATACCCTTGAAACTAACCAAGAGCTGCTAAAGCAGCTCAATCCTAAGCATAATGTCATTGTAGCCATGGAGCAGCAATATGTTGTTGCTGTGCCAATTAGCAACTTTCAGGGCGAAAATATCGGTTACGTTATGGTGAGTTTTTCAGATAAAGACTTAGCGTTAAAGACCAAATCGATTATTAGCAATGCGGTTTCGCTGTTTGCTATTTACCTGTTAACCGCACTTATCATCGCCTATATCATTATTCGCCGTATTATTTTACAACCCATTGATCAGCTCGTGGAGTTTTCTCATGCCGTGACCACAGGTGATTTAAACTGCCCTATTAATATAAAGAGCCAAGATGAAATAGGTACTCTCGCCAGTGGCTTTAAAATGATGCGCGCTGCGGTTAGACAGCAGATAAACAGCATGCATGAACAACATAGTTTACTTGAAGACACCGTAGCAAAGCGCACTCAAGAGTACCTTGACGCTAAAGAGCAAGCTGAGCAATCAAATCAGGCTAAAAGTCGCTTTTTAGCTAATATGTCGCATGAGTTAAGAACTCCGCTCAATGCAGTGCTAGGTTTTAGCCAATTACTACAAGATAGCGAAACAGATAAAAATAAGCGTCGTTACTTAGAAGCAATATCAATCTCTGGTAATTCACTGCTTAATGTTTTGAATGACATTCTCGATTTATCAAAAATCGATGCTGGTAAAATGCAACTCGATATTGAGCGTGTAGAAATCCCTAAAATGTGCCATGAGCTTAATATGATGTTTTTACAACTCAGTGCGCAAAAAGATCTCGACTTACAAATAACCTCTCACCCAGAGTTAACAACCCCAGTGTTACTTGATAGCAATAAAGTTCGCCAAGTACTAACCAACTTAATCAGTAATGCCATTAAGTTCACTGCACAAGGCAGTGTTAAAGTGTATTTCGATTTTAAAACCCACGATGACAACAGTAATATTGATATTAATATTCATGTTACAGACACAGGTAAAGGTATTCCTAAAGATCAACAAGATCTTATTTTTAATGATTTTGAACAAGTACAAGGCCAACGTAGTTCGGAGTTTGGTGGGACGGGATTAGGCCTTGCGATTTCACTGCGTTTTATCAAGCTAATGGGTGGTGAGTTATCGGTGATCAGCGATAAAGACAAAGGCAGTGAGTTTATCGTGTCTTTACCAAATGTTGAATTAGCTGAGTCTAAAAACGAAGTGGAACATCGTAACTACCCTGCTATTTCAAGCTACCATTTTAATCCTGCTCGCATTTTGATTGTTGATGATATTCCTTACAACCGTGACTATTTAGAGTCCTTCTTATCACGCTGGAGCTTTACCATCGACACCGCTATCAATGGTGAAGATGCCCTTAAAAAAATTGAGCAGCATCAGCCTGATTTAATCATCATGGATTTAAAAATGCCGGTGATGGGCGGGTTAGAGGCTAGTCAGTTAATTCGCAGTGATGATCGCTTCAAGCATATTCCAATCATTGCGGTTACAGCGTCGGTATTAAAAGATGATAAGGCGCAATCCAGTATTTTGACAGACTACATAATTAGTAAGCCAATTCACCGTGAGCACCTTATTTTCATTATTGCTCAGTATTTAGATTAGCCACGCATTAGTCGCGTTTTTTCATCGCTATGGCATTCATGCAGTAGCGTAAACCACTTGGCGGTGGGCCGTCTGGGAATACATGCCCTAAATGCGCATCGCAAACATTACAGACGGCTTCAATACGCTGCATGCCATGGCTAGAGTCCGCGATATAGGCAATGCTTTCAACACTGCTAGGCTGAGTAAATGACGGCCAACCAGTGCCGCTATCGAACTTTTCATCGCCATCGAAAAGTAAGTTGTCACAACATACACACACATATTGACCCGGTTCAAATATCGTACATGAATCAGAGCTGTGAGGACGTTCAGTGCCTTTTAAGCGGGTAACATAGAATGTATCTTGTTCGAGCTCAGCTTGCCATTCAGATGGCGATTTTTCGACTCGACGTGGAGGTGTTGGGTTACCGTTATGGGCAAACTCTAAAATATCTTGCCAAGTTAACATAGTGCTCCCTCAGGGTTGAATACAACAGTTGCACAGTACATCACAAGCCCTACCAAGGGCAAGCAGCATGCGTTTAGTGATTACTGTGTTTGCAGCCGGATATCTATTTGTGCACGTTCACGCTCAGAAAGTAACTGTGCTAAATGGCTATTAATTTGGCTGCTATTAACACTTAATACGGCAGTTATCTGCTGTTCGTTGACATCCGTTACATGAATGATCCCTTCGCCGATTTCAATCTGCTTAATTTGGCCAATTAATACAAACTCAGCTTTGCGTTTAAAATCGAATAAACCAGCCAGACTAATCAGTGCTAGCTGATTCACATCGCGCTTTAGTAAATCGGCAATGGGATTACGCGCGACAAATAACGGCGTGACTCGATAGAGGCTTGATAGCGTTATAAAGCCCCATAACATCACAAACAACGAGAATGCAGCACTGTGCCAAAGTGGCGTAAATACCCATAAAGCACTTAATACCAGCGCGATAGTGAGTGAAATTTTTGCTAAAAGCTTATTAATTGCCAACATAGTGTTGCCCTATTTCTTTTCAATTGGATCAGGCCAATCATTAAAAAAGACCGACAAATATCTGCTTTTTAATAGATATAACAGTACCCATAATACCAGTACCATTTGGCAGGCTAAGAACAACGAAAATTGATAATGACTGTGTGCAGCCTGATAGGTTAACCAACTTAAATCCGTGATGGCACACATTATTAATGGCCAGCGCATAAATCGCCAAATAGACGACAGACGTTTTGCACTTTCGGCGTTTTCTTGAGGTCGGCGTAAACAAAAGATCACCGCCGGTAATAAGGCGATTGCAGCTATGGCAATGGCTATAAAGAAATCGCTTTTCGATTTAAAAAACAGCGACATGATATCTAAATCAGGGCGACGGCTGAGCGCCGCCATCAGCCAAATAAAGTAACTGCGTAACAGCACTAATAACGTTAAATGAAACGCCACAGGGGTTCGATAAGCACCGTGTTTATCCCAGTATTCTGGCCCGTAACGGTTCATATTTGGTTCTTCTTATCGGCAATGATACCAAGGATCAAAAACGCAGCGGTAAGTGTCAGTGCCAGCCATTTAACACCGAGTAGCATTAGCAGCTTACTTAAAAATGGGGTCACAAACACCACAAGTAAGCCCATGCCAAACCCAGTGACCAGCACAAAGCAAAGCACGCGAATAATAAAGTGACGACGCGCGACAAAGCGCTTGGTCACTTTAATAATGTCGTTTGCGTACAAGGATATAAAACACACCACCAGCAGTAATGAAATATTGTAAAGGTGTGGTTGCAGCCAGCTGCCGATTGTTAAAGCAACTGACGACAATGCCTGCAATAGACTATCCATTGTGCTTACTTAAAAGCGCAATAAGGTCAGCCTCAGTTAACACATCAATACCTAAGTCTTGTGCTTTGGTTAATTTTGAGCCTGCTTTTTCACCTGCAATCAGTGCATCCGTTTTCGCCGATACACTACCCGATACTTTTGCACCTAACGCCTGTAAACGTGCTTTTGCATCATTACGGTTAAGCTCGCTCAATGTGCCAGTCAGAACGTAGGTTAAGCCCGCTAATGGCTGCGAATCGGCACTCGGCGCGGTTAATTCTGGCCAGTGAATACCTTGCTCAACCAATGCATTTACAACCGCCATATTGTGCTCTTCGCTAAAGAAGCCACGTACATGCTTGGCAACGATTTCACCCACGTCACTTACTTCAGTTAACGCATCAACGCTTGCTTGAGTAATTTTTTCTAGCGTTAAAAAGTGGTTTGCTAAGTTTTGCGCTGTTGCTTCACCCACTTCGCGAATACCTAACGAGTATAGGAATTTAGCTAAGGTTGTTTGCTTTGCATCTTGCAGTGCATTAACTAAGTTCTTAGCAGACTTAGGACCCATTCGCTCTAGTGATTCAAAATGGCCTTGTTTAAGGATAAATAAATCAGCAGGCGTTTTGATCAGTTCACGGTCAACGAGTTGATCAACAATTTTGTCGCCTAAACCATCAACATCAAGGGCTTTACGTGACGCAAAATGTTTAATAGCTTGCTTACGCTGCGCTTGGCACACTAAGCCCCCCGTACAACGGGCAACCGCTTCACCTTCAATGCGCTCCACATGTGAGTCACAAATTGGGCAAGTCGCTGGAAATTCAATGTCTTTGGCATCGTCAGGGCGACGTTCAAGGACAACTTGGGTAATTTGCGGAATAACGTCAGAGTGTAATGTTAGATCTTTTTTCAAATAGACATTCGGAAAAACGAATCGCGTATATCTACTTGCATTTTCAACATATTGATTACTTATCACATACCCTACTTAACTGAAAATAATTTCAAACAGAAGCTTCTGATTATTTGCTCTAATTTTATCAGATTAAATGACGGTGAGACTAGAGCTAGCCGAGTAAATTTAACCTATACAGAAAAATACTGTTGATCATCCACTTCGTCAGCACTTTAATAAAACAAAGTTTTTACCAAACATATCAACAACTTAAACTACATTAATAATTGACTTTCAGTAAAAGTGAGTAATATTTGTATCTAAATTCTTTAAATTTAGAGTCATAGTTTTGAAAAAAATCACAAACAATCATTACGAGAATAATGGCACCATCAAAAAGCCAGATTTTGACACTCGATACCTAGAACCGAAAATAGAAAAGCTAGGTAAATTATTAAATTCAAAAAAATTAGCTTCTGATCTGTTTTATAAAATTACAAGTGGAGTAAGTAGTAAGACCTACATCCGCTATCACATAAGACTGGCAATAGACTTAATCCAATACCACAACAATAAACGTCATCTGCCCCCCCTTGAATTAAGCTCATTTCAATCATCTCTGACTGACTACATAAATGATATTCAAAGAAAACAAGAAAAGATTGATATTGCCTTTTATTCAATTTTAAAGAAAATTTACTTCTTTTTCGAGAAACGTGAATATTTTCATAGTGATGAACTTAGTGATAACTTTAACATTTATGAGCTATGTCCAGAAAATGGCGGCGAGATTCTAAAAAAACACTTCAAGCGCTTAGAGCAATATTCTAAAAACATAGAAATCACACAAACTACAGAACAATTTCTCAGCTCAAAAAATGTCATTAAAAACTTTGTACGCTGTTACGCCGATGTTTTTGAGAACATAACTAAAATAGATCCCGATTGGACTCCAACAGCCATCAGGTTGGGTATTGAGGAATATAGAGATCATTTCAACACTGACACGGGCTCGCTTAATACTAAATACCATGAAACAAGCCGGGTCCTTGAATTGTTCAATTACTTAAAAACTATAGGATTAATTGATAAAAAAACGGTACTACCTAGAAATATAAAAAGACCTGCATATTCAAGTCTAATGAGAAACACTAATCCGACATTTTCTGTCATAAATGTTGACTCTCTAAGTATCGAGGAATCAATGAGTTCAGCAAAAGTGTTAATTGATAATTTCTATAGTGATTTGATAAAAAAGCTGGATTGTTTAATCTCTGCTGCTAAAAAAGTTGTTACTGACTTTTATAATCAATTTTCACAAAGTGGTGCTTTTCCAATTGATGGCATGAGTTCAAAACTTATATCAGCCATGCATGTAGTCATTATTGATGAGATGGGACTTAACCCAACCTCTCTATATAATTTACGAGTCAGTACTAAACCTGGCATACGAAATAAAAAAGAATTTATAAAAGTAGACGACGATGGCACTGTAAGGATCAATATTATTAAATGGAGACAGCGTTACCTTCAAAAAAGAACAACTTCATCAGTAGCTACACTTAAAGATCAAACACTTCAACAGCAAGATGTTAATGCTTCTTTTTGCATCCAGTTTGCCATTGTTTTAACAGATGAAAAAAGGAACGCCCTGAATACTAATTTACTTTGGATAAGGGAAGGTCAAAAAGTAGTCCGGACATCAAATGCGTTTGACCAAGATTTCCGTGACTTTTGTAACACCCATTTACCGTCAGATTTCGCAAAATTAAAACCTACCTTGATGAAACTGCGTTCATCTAGAGCCATAGAAATTTACATCAGCAGTAACGGCGACGTAATAAAAACGGCTACATACTTAGGAAATAAAGTTAAAACAACTCTAAGCACCTATATACCTCTATATTTACAAGAGGTTATGTACAGAAGAAAGTTATCTGTCTTTCAACATTTATATTTATTACTTGCTACAGCCCACGAATCAAAAAAACTTGAAATGCTGGGTATGACAGAAAATCAGTACAATAATTGTATAAGAACAATTTACAAAAATGATGACTTTGGCGGCCCCCTTTTTGAATTACTCAACCCCAAAATAGACGATATTTCAGATGATAATGTCACTGAAGTTTTCTTTATCTGCTCACCTCAAAACTTCGCGTATGCAATAAAAATAATCAAAACATCAGCTGACAAGGCTGATGAAAAATACAAAGTTTGCCTAGATGCCATCAACAAAGCATCTTCAGGTTCAACAATCTTTAAGAGCATGATACTTGAAGCTGAAAAAATTTTGGAAGATGAGGAAATTGATAATGAATAACACTTTAAATCCAAAATTTTCAGAAGTAACAATTGAAACAATTACGACTAAGAAGGAATGGATTGCTAACGATATCACTAGCAACTTTTGGTTAGTTGCTAAATCGGGCTACTCGAATAACGTAGACAGCAACACACCTAGAGACAAGTTAGAAAAAATAAGTTTTGAAAAAGAAATTTGTCCAGGAGGCTTCCTGACTGATAGTTTGTTCAGCAACCTTCTAATAGACTTAAAACAATGTTTGATTAACATTTTTGAAAGTGGTTCTTCTCAAAAGCCATATCGTTTGAGAAGTATATGTAACAATATTATTTACCTAATCATCTCTGTAAACGAGCACCGTTCGGAATATGGTTTACCACCAATACTGGCTTTCAACCAAATAACAGAAGACGATATCTATGACTTCTTAAAATCATTCACGATCGAACCTGAACTTATTAACTCAGTTTTAAGTGAGTTAATATCCTATGAAGGAAAACCAAAAAAGCAAGATTGGCTTAATATAAAAAATAAATATTCGATAAGATCTAAAACACTCTCCATTCTTAAAAGTCGTATAACAAGTTCTAAAAACTCAAAATTATATAAATCATCAAAGACTGAAATAAAAAAATTTGAAGATGCAAATATAAATAGAGATATCTGTAGTTTTCACGCACCAAATAAGAAAACAATTCAGAACTACATTTCAGATATTAATCACATTTTTCATAACTCTAACCACCTAATGTTTCCTTTACAATTTTCTCCATATGAGCTGTTTAGTAGCGAAGAAAGCTTAGCAAACATATTTAAGGAATTTCAGCGCAACATAAAAACTTCGATTGTTCCACTTGAGGTTGCATTTCACCTTATATCCAACGCACTGAAATTTCAATACGACTATGGCGAAAGTATTCTTAAGTATTTAAGATCTGTTGATGAGCACTACAAAATCAACACAGCACATTTAAAAAAGTCGACTTTACTAAAAGATTGCAATAGGAGAGAGAAACTATTCCATGAAGTGGAAATTCCTGAGCCACTGACCTCTCTAAATATCAAAACCCTAGGTCTAGAAAAAGAGCCAAAAACCCCTGGCACGCTTAGCCTAACACAGGTTATTTATTTATATGCTGCTTCAATGTACATTTTGCTCGCTTCATTTTCTGCAACAAGAGAGTATTCACTTTTACTGTTGAAGCGAGATTGTTTCAACCATTCTCCTCTAGACGGGCTATTTGATATTAGTTTCAAACAACAGAAAGCAAATACTACTAATATGCTCCAAACAATACATCGACCAATACCAAAGCCAATCTATCGCCTAGGGCTTCAATACGCTGAGTTTTCTCAATACCTAGAAAATAGGTTCAAAATATTTAATGAAGACCATGAAAGTTACTTATTTACCAGCTTTCACGGAATAAAAAAAATCATAACTCGTCATTTTGATCGCTTCTCTTACGATAATGCACCAAACCATTTCTACGAAGATAAAATGCAATCAATATTAGATTTTTTTAGTGATTGGACTGACGTTCCGCTTATTGAAGGTAAACGTTGGTACGTCAATGATCATCAGTTTAGAAGGCTGTTTGCTGTTTTATATTTTAACCTCACTGATGAAACCGGAATTGAAGAGTTAGCTTGGTTTCTGGGTCATGAGGATTTAGAAATGGCGTTTCATTATGCTGAAGTCGACCCATCCAGTGAATGGATAGACGAAGCAATAATATCGATATCTAAGAGAGCGACAAGCATTAATCGAAACTTAAATGCGGATAAGGAGATAGCCAAAATTATTGAAGTATCAAAAGAGAAATCTTTGAAGCTTAATCTCCAATTGGAAGGAGTTATATATGAAGCAATTAACGAACGAATTAAGACTACTGGAGAAAAAGTTCATTTCAAGCGAGTAGATGATAAAGATATTTATTTCTATTTTTCAATGGAGTAAAGCTAATGGCATATCAGAAAGGGAAAACCTCACCAGAGATAGAAGCTAAGAGTAATGAGATTACACATTCAATTATAGAAAAAGCCAGACTGATCAGAGAAGCCATTGCGCATAAGAGTATCCCAGAATACATTCCGCTAAATAAAACAAAAACCAAATTAAACGTACTTGACGTCCATGCATGGGAGTCAAAAGAACTTAAAATAGTGGGATACTCATACAATGCAACAATTACAGAAAAAAACAAACCACATTTAGCTAATCTAAAAAGTGCAATTTTCAAATTGAATGAAGGGCTCGCTAACAACAATATAACTGTAACCGTTGGGAAATGTGAGAACTCAAATTCAGGATACAAAACACGCGCTCAGTTGGATCTCGAAAATAAAGAGCTAAAAAGTATGATTGAAAAATTAGATAGGCAGGTCGTTGAACTTTTTCGAGCTTATCTTCAATTAAACCACTTCATTAAGCAAAATGGATTTGAAAACAGGCAGTATCACGAATTACTAAAGTTACACTGTCAAACTGAAAATCAATATTTAAGTAAAGTAAAATGAGCAAAGCACGCATAGCTCACAATCCTGATCTAAGTTTTCTGATGGTTCACCCTGAACACTCATATGATCACCCTTACCTTCTTGATTCCGGGGGGAGATTTGATTGGGATGCTAATACATATCTAGTAGAATATGGTGGGGGAAGACTATGCTACGGTGCAAAGCCGCAACCTTCTGAGATTGTTAAGGAAGCAAGAAGTTTGGCGATTTTTTTAACTTTTATAGAGGATGTTTTAAAAATAAATAAACTAAATCTTTGTGACGACCACCTCTTTACTTATGTAAAACATATTAAAAAAAGAAACGTGGACAATGGTACAATTAAAACTCATTGCAGAACCGCAATTGATTATATATTTTACTTACAAGCTAAGAATAAGCACATAAATCTTATTACTGATAAACCGAATGAACAAGAAAACTATCAGATACATGTAACAAAAAAATTCTATAACGGCGGCGGTAAAATTACACCGTATTTTGACCATAAATCTTTTGAGAATTTAGTTAAAGTAAAGGAAGATATTGACTATATTAGAGATGACGAGTTTATCGATTGGCTTGACGCTATCAACCATACTACAGTGCACCCTTCTCCAGATAAATTATTAAAGTTAAGGTGGCAAGCAATTAGTTACTTATTAGATGCGACCGGTTCAAGAATAAGCGAACTAGCTAAAATCACTCGTAGCAGTATTAAAGATATATATAACCCATTTGCTGATGGTAACGATACCTCTGAACTTAAGTGCATACCTATAAATAAAGGTAAAAACAAAGGTAAATTTCGAAAAATCCATATGTCTAACGGGACTATTCAACTCTTAATGGAATATATAAAAACTATTGAGAGAAAGTGGCCAAATATGGAACATGATAACCTTTTCGTTAATGTTGATGACGGCCAACCACTTAAACCGAGCTATATAAAAAATTATACTTTATCAGTTATAAAAAATAGTATTTACGGCAATTCACTAAAGAATATAAACAACCACTCCTTCCGTCATCGTTTCATAACTTTAAACGTTGCTCAAAAAATAAAAGAATTATCACCAAGTTCGCCGTTCCCAAATCTATATTCACTGGCTATGCATGCAGTTAGAAAGCTCACATTACACGCATCTGCCAGTTCAATGGAAACTTACGTCCACCTAGCGCAGGAATATAACAACAAATATCGGTTAAAGAATGAACACGCACAAGTTAACAGTATTGTAAAAACAGAACTCAAAAAGCTTAAGAGGTTACAAAAACAGTTAGAATCTGGGCAAATAAATGAATCATTTGCCCTTGAACGTATGGTCTCAATCATTAAAGAGATCTAATTCAATGCAACTCTTTTAGTAGAAGTTTAATCTCTTCATGTACAAGCTTAGGCAAATCAAAGTCCTCAAGATTCTGTTCTTTTATCCATTTAATAACAGCTTGAACTGACATTTCTGAATCGGATGCGTATGAAGATAATTCTATTGCAGATGTTCTAGATAGACCAATTGATATCATAGACAATTGGGTTTTAATGTTAACACCAAATTCTAAACTTAATTGAACATCACCCAGATGATTTACCAAGTCTAACTTACCTTCCTCCGCTAACACATGTTTAAGAATATCGTTGTAGCAAGATAAGTACTTAGGTGCCCTGAAGCGAGCTACATTCTCAATATCTTCCAATACACTTCTTATCAGAGCATTAATTTTTACATCTTTACCTTTGTCAGTTAAATATTTCTCTCTATCACTGATCAGTCTTGCCACACTATACCCGTTCATCCATTTCGTAATTAACATTGAAAGTACAAATGTAGCTTGTGGTTTAAAACCAAATGCATTGGGTGACAAATATTTATTAATTCGAGCCAAAACTTTGGTTAGTTCAATAACAGGTTCTTCACTAGCTGGATGCGGAGGAATGAGCGACTCAAGTGCACCATTTTCTTTCTTTATCAGAAAATATTTGTGCATTTCATCGATTGCTATCGGACTAACTCCTGGATTATTCTGATAAATCTCGTGCGGCAAATTGCATTCATCTACAACCATTTCTACTGATTCAATTAGCCGAGCATAATCCTGATTACCACTAACGCTATCTAAGATTCGTTGATCTTTTTTAGTCACTCCTTCAACTAAATAACTTAAAAGATATTCGAAATTAATATTTTCTGCGGATTCATTTCTTGGTGTGCCACGATTTACATAATCTATAAACTGACTTGAATTCCGTAATTCCTTTTCGACAGATGGCTTTATTTCATATGGCTCGCGCTCTCTTGGTTTTCCGTTAGGCCATAAATCTTGTCTAGACACATCAATACAGAACACATTACCTTGAAACTCTTGACCCCACCTCCCAGCCCTACCAGCTAAGTTCCAAAAGTCCTCGCTTGTCATAGCCATATTTTTCTTTCTGCCTTTTCTAGGCCCCCTTACAAAAATATTCTTACAAGAAAGGTTAACGCCCTCAACTAGAGTCGATGTACATACTAAAAACTGTAAATGACCGAGTTTAAATAATTCTTCTACTTTACCTCTTATTAGCTGTGGAATATTTCCATAGTGAAATGCGACTCCGTATTTTAGAAACTTCCCTAACAAAAACTTTTTATGGATTGTTTTTTCGCACAGTTCAATTAAATCCTGTATTTCTGGAATTTCTAGCTCCTTGCAGCCTTCTCTTATTTTTAAATCCACTATTAAATTGCAAACCTTTTCCGCATCACTGGGAATATTTACATAAACCAAATTTCCATGATTATGCTTTCCAAGGTTGTGAGCAATGAAAGCTAGCCGCTTAAGTTCACTGTTAGGGGTATTACTAAGCTCCAACTCTCCTATATCCACAACTTTTTCGGACACATATTGTATGTTCCAATTCTTAGGCTTCTTTGGTATCTGATTGACCCAAAACAAGTTTTGATTAACAGTCGCAACGGCATCATAAACAGAATCCTTTTTCTCTTTATTTGAATGTAAATCTAAGAGCTTTTGGGGATTTTTCGAGAATGGACTGGCATAAACGATTACGGTTTTTGGAGAAGCAGCTCTAAAAATTGCGTGCTGTAAAAGAACTCCCCTGTAAGAGTCAGATAGTTTATGAGCTTCATCTACGAATATATAATCAAATTCGACTTTATGACTTCCCAATAAGAAATGCAGCCGCTCTTGGGTAAATACAAAAACCTTTTTAAGTGTAGTGTCAAGAAATTCATGGTTCGGGAGAGTAACAACTTCATAATTATCCAAAGCTCCTCTAACACTATTTTTAATATCTTCGCTTACTTGACTAACCAGTGCCCTAGTGGGTACTAAATAGAGTATATTTACCTCATTTCCCGAGAGCATTATCTCCAAAAGCTTTTGGCAAAATATAAAAGACTTACCTGCTGCTGTTGGAGCTGAAACAGATAACACCTGATTACTAGAAGCTTTATTCCAAAAACTATTTTGAAACGCATTACCTTTAAAAGAATTTCCATTTGGCAAAAAGTTAGTGTGTTGCAACTCTATTTTGCTTTGAATTAAAACTTCATCCAATCCAATCTCATTTGTATCTTCAGCTTCTAGTAAACCTTTTGAGTTTGCTAGGGATATAAGAGGGTAATTCCCTAATTTCTGTAAAATAAAAATTGCTTTATCACGATAAAAAGCGGATAAATCAGGGTCAGTTATAGTAGCTTGACAAATTCTCAACACTTTATCTAACACACTGTAATTATTAGAGAATGATAAGACATCCGCACATTTTAATAAGTACTTAATATCAAATGAACCAATATCTTTCCGCTTTATTTGCTCATGAAACTGGCTTCCAATATTTTTTTCTAAAAGCGAATTAAATTGATTAATGAAAGCCTCAGAGGTAACAATTTGTGGGATTAAGCTTTGAATCATTATGCTAACCCCAACTCTTTACGGAATGTGCTTCTAAAGTTATCAACCGACTGAACTGGCAGATAAAAGAATATTACCTTGCAAAACTGAATATTATTTTCTGCTAATTTTCTTTCTAGATTTTTTTTCCAGTGAGTATTGAAGGAGTGCTCCACTTTGGCTTTCAAGTCTTCATTGGTTAGCTTTTTTACTGGATCGAACTTATAGGAAACATGATCAAAACCCACTAAGCAGACTGCACATGATTTTAATTTGTCATAATTCGGAGAATTAAAATCAAAATACTCTTTAATTGCATTTTCTAACTGCTCATTATCTAAATCAATGAAATCAATCAAACGGATATCGCTATCAATTTCGGATTCCATTTTTAATATTGAAGCAATGCTTTCAACACATTCTGCTAATGCAGATGAGTGATCTGCGTGAAGTTTTGACTCCCCCCAAAAGACACTAAGCATACCATCATCATCTACACCTAAAAAAACACCATCTGCACCGTGAAAATGCACCTGCTCATCTGTCTTTAAATTCATTTTACATAGAATTTGAGGGTACTTGAGTATGCTTTCTGTTAAAGCGAAAAGAAGTAATTCTCCTCCTTCCCCTGATTGTTCCAACTTAGTAAACAACTTCCTTGCTTCTAGAGTAAGTCTCGTAAATTCTTCTGTGGAACCTGTCTGAGCCAATTTTGACAATGCTGCCTGCACTTTACTTCTTGGAATTGCATAATCGGTTATCTTCAAGCTCATGTATTTTATTAACTCGGTCAAACGAGGCCTTCCGTTAGCATCGACCTTAAGGTGATAACAATCCACTTTGTTATCGTTATACTGGTGCTTAACGACAGGAGAAATAAAGCTGGAAATGTCATCTAACTTGCCCCTTGCTAGGTCTTTTAGCATTTCACCGATTTTATCGAGATTCCCTTCCATAATATTCACTTTTATCTTTTTTTAATTAATTTTTAATAACATACAATGACACTTACATTAAGAAATACATTCACTGTGACATCATAAGTTACACTTTCAATCTCAATCTGCCTTAGTCAGTCAAAATTATTATCTGCTTTTATAAATTGATTTATAGTCGATTAAATCGACCAAACTGTTTTTATTCTTCAAATACAATTGGTACTCGTCGCCAGTTAATGTTGCGTCTTCTGTACAATCAACATTCCACTGGCGGAGTAAGTAAATTGCTAAAGCGGATCGAACCTCAAGGTGAAGCATGCCCTTTGTCATGCCATAGTCCATTTCAATCGCCTTGCTATGGCTAAGCCTTGGATGAGGTACTAGCTGCAATTCACACACCGTATTCCAAACACTATCTGCCTCAGCTAATTCATAATTATGAGGCTCTGCTTCTATTAGCTCTACTCGCTTGAATCGCGTGCAAACAAAATCCCGAAATTCTTTACCCTTACGATCATATGCTCTTACATGCCAACGGTGGCCGCTATTAACAATGGCATGTGGTACTAACTCTCTCTTGGTCGTGCCGCTGCTGAGTGACTCATATTCGCACCAGATTGCTGAGTTAGAGTAAATCGCTCGCATAATGGCAGAAATGATATCAGCGTTTGGATAAACCAACCGAATCGCATCAAAGCATGTTGGCGACTTCTCATGTGGCAACGAGAAGCCGTCTACAAAGCCGTTTGCCAATGTTCTTAGAACTGATTCGGGATCGTGCTCGAAAATGGCTCTGAATGTCTCTGTGCGCACATATCGCTTGTTTTCATGCATGAGCACAGCATTGCCAGGTGCCAACTCCCTATACAGAGAAAGGTCGCGAGTACATGAAGCCAAACCAGTTCCAAATTTTTGGATCAAGTCTGCTCTTGCTATTTGACCAAAGAATTCAAGGCTATAGTCAATAAAAGCGAGGCGTTCGCGTTGTGCATGATTCAGATTTTCGAGCTGCATACTTTAATAAAACCAAGTTTTAATCAAAGAACATTAGCTTAATCAGCTCTATGGAGCAATCAAATTGATGTAATCATTTTGATTACTTAAGGGTTGATGGTGTAGTCTTAGTGAATAAGAGCATTCTAATTTACGTTTAGCTGCGTATATCTCGGTGTATTTAAATACGGACACATTTTGCAAAAAGGTGAGCATATGAACAAAGATGTTCATGATGATGAATTTGTATCGATGATGAGACTATGGGTCATTAAGAATGGTACTTACCCGCTCGAATTAATTACATTTCTGCGGGCAAAGAATCAGGAGAAAATTATTGCAATACCTCAATACGTCGATCCTGATGAATACCTTTATCTGGGGGCAAAGTCGTATGCAACATATCAGTCAGCATTAACAAAAGTAGGAGCGCTTATGGATAAAATGAATTACCCAGAAGCACTACATATATTTAAGGAAAACCACCCCCTAAGTGTGTCCAAAGCCGCTCAGAAAAATGATTTTTAGCTATATAGAGAACCTGCTTTAAATGTTTGAAGTTATTGTTAATTTTGAAGTAAAAGATAATTCATTAACTATGGATGAGATAGATGATGCCCTCTTTGAAGCAGGATTCGATGATGCGATTGTTAGTCATCCAAGAAACGGAAGAGTTGCAATAGAATTAAGTCGAGATGCAACTAGTTATTCTGATTTAGTCGAATCAATTGTTTTCGAGGTAATGAATGCTATCCCGCTTGCAAAAGTCATCGGGGCTTCGTGTGAAAGTTGTCAAACAAGCCAAAAGCAACAACCAAACCCTTTCAAGAACAACGGTTTGGATAACCCAGGAGTTGATGTTACGACCTCTAGAACTCGCAGCCGACAAAAGCTTAAATATATTGCTGATATTGAAGACGATGATATTGTGAATGTTCCAGATGGCAAAGAGATGCTACATCCTGCTAGATATTTCGAGGCTTTGTACTTACATAAATTCCGAGCTCAAGGACTAGGCAATACTGACCTCGGTAAAATGTTAGACCTCCCGATCGAGCAATACGATGATTTTCTTAAAGGGAAAATAGGCGTAACAGTTTCTTTAGCTGAGCGACTTGAAGTGGTAAGCGGAATGCCGC
Source organism: Pseudoalteromonas sp. T1lg21 (assembly GCF_002964625.1). Lineage (NCBI taxonomy): Bacteria > Pseudomonadati > Pseudomonadota > Gammaproteobacteria > Alteromonadales > Pseudoalteromonadaceae > Pseudoalteromonas > Pseudoalteromonas sp. T1lg21. The sequence continues at coordinate 492,101 of NZ_PQBX01000060.1, read as the reverse complement.
GTGAATTCTGGTTACGCGCACAACGAAAATTTGATAATTCACGTAAATAAAATTGTTGGTGATCAAAATGAAGGCTTATATGAATATTTGAGCTTATCATCAAAGCTTCATTTAGTATTGAGATCAGAATGAAGCCTTATTTGAATATTTGAGCTTATCATCAAGGCTTCATTTTAGTATTGAGATCAGAATGAAGCCTTATTTGAATATTTGAGCTTATCATCAAGGCTTCATTTTAGTATTGAGATCAGAATAAAGCCTTATTTGAGTATTTGAGCTTATCATCAAGGCTTCATTTTAGTATTGAGATCGGAATGAAGCCTTGTTTGAATATTTGAGCTTATCATCAAGGCTTCATTTCAGTATTGAGATCAGAATGAAGCCTTATTTGAATATTTGAGCTTATCATCAAGGCTTCATTTCAGTATTGAGATCAGAATGAAGCCTTATTCTAATATCAAGAGCTGATTCAAGACTAATTAAATACCATACACAGGTTGATATATGATTATGAAAGTAGGTAAAAATGGAGCTATTCCGCTACCAGACAACGAAGAATGCAAGTTTGCTATCGGTGATATTCTATTATGTAAACTTACTGAAGATAAGTGCTCAATTGAGCTTGAAAAGTTTTCAGATCAATCTTTAAATAATGAACAAATAAAAGCCCACGGCTCTTTAGTTCGTGTTGAGCCACTAAACCCTGATGACTACAATAAGCTATTCGACTTAAATAACTTTTTCGGTATCTTAGTCATTGATAGCTGTAAGCAACCCTTCTTCAATCAAAAAGAAAGCACACTATGCACGACTTATGGTATGCACAGCAAATTTACTCAACTGATGATGTAAAGATAAATTATCGGGAATAATAAACGAATATTATATGTAACGACTAAATTAAACAAAGCTTAAAATGCATGGCAACATCAAAATTTAAACGTTACTGTAACATTTATAAAACATTCTGCGCCTCTGGAGTAGGTCCATGATTATGCAACCAGATGGCTATTTTTGCATAATCAAAAGCAGTTGCGTAAAGCTAATGACAGAAACTCACTTTCAGTGGCTGCATAAGCTCCACTTTTACGAGGGTTAAAGAGGAGTGTCACCAAGATGCTACGGATACCAGTTAAACAACCCAAATCCGTCTATTATGCTACGAACAAAACTGGCACATAATTTTCTTACATCTTACCTGTTGATTTATCAACCAACTGCCCCAATAAACCTGCTTAAGAACAAGTACTTCTATGTATGGTGATTTAATTAGCGTGTCTGAAATAAAAACAAAAATTCTAACTGCAATAAATGAAAACCGCTTTATTAATGAAGTTCTAGAGCTAGAAGACAGAAGGAAAAATACTGAAAGTGTTGTTAGTGAACTTATAGAGTTACACAAGGGTCTTATAATTAATATACCTGAGCTATTTTTAAGCCTTGATGATACAACAGGACAGTATAACTTATTCTTGGCTTTAGACTTTTTTTCAAAGCTATTACCAAAGCTTGATATTGAAGTCAGCGAGGCAATCGAAGTTGTTGACTACCTACACGAATTAAATCAGCAAGACCTTGCTTCAGGTACGATATTAGATGCTTATATTGACTTTTGTGTTGCAAGTGAAGATCGAGTAATTGATAGCCTAAACTACTCAATAAAACATAGTGAAACAAAATCCCATTTTATTCCATTGTCTTTAATAGCTGGTTCACGAGTTAACTTCCCGAAATACTTCTCTCAAATAATAGAGCTTACAACTAATAAATCCGCTGTAGTTAAAACATCCGCTGTTTTCGCACTTGGACGCATCGACTACGAAGAAAGACAAGAAGAGACAGAGCATGCACTGAAACAAGTATCAGAGATAGTCATAAAAGAACAAGTATCTGACTTATACGCTAACGCTTTAAAAACAATGATATCGCTAAAACGAGCCAATCCTCAATTAGCAATAGAAGAAGAAATTGACAATATTTTATCGGTTACTGACGATGCTGTATTGCATGTAGCGTCTTCTACTTTTGCACATCAACAAGATGTAATCACGCAAAGTATTTCTTCAAAGCTATTAATTTATTTACTTTCAACAGATACTAGAAACAAAGGTACGCTAAGTAACATTGACTATGGTTTAAGCAGACAGATCAAAGCTGAAAATATTGATTCTGTACTGGAGTTTATTGAACCCTACTTGATTACCAATCAAAAGCACATAACTATCAATAGCTTTAGCTGCACTATTCGAATGCTACTGGACAATGACAATAAACACTTAAGCTACATAATAACTAAATGGCTCAGCTCCAAACAAACGTTCTTGTGTAGGGCTGTAATGGATATACTCGAAAATGTATACGCTGAAGAGTTTTCAATTTACGCAGATATTAAATTACTTGGCAACGATACTGATAAAAGAATATTTACAGCAAGAAAAGCTGTAGGGTGGCTGTTCCTCAAGCCAATCACAGCCGCTAGCTATTTAATTTCATTAATTGATACTGCCAGCGATGAAGAAGCTCAACACATAGAAGAGCTATTGTTCGAACCTCTACTGCTAAGTTACTCAGGCAAAGTAAAGCGATACTTAATCAAACAAAAAGAAATTGGCAATGAGAAAACGGCTCAAATAGTATCAAGAGTATTCAGCAGGCTATTGTCATACGATGAAGGACTAAAATCTGCCTGGGAAATAAAAGAGCTTCGATGCCCCCAATCACAATACGAGGCTTGGCATAGGCACTTTAACCAACAAGTGTCAGAGTCTTATAAGGAAACTAAGAAAGGTTCAATCACTGAGCTATTTACTAGTGTAACGCTTTTGTACGGAAACTGTTCTATTCATCAAGTTCACCTAGGTGATGGTGATTCTAAACGAGTAGAGTCTCCTCTCCAGTCATTTGAGCACTCTACTGAGTTTCCTAGACTCGATTCACTAGACCCTTACGGGTGCGATTTTGACCTGCGCGTTCTCAGAGTAGAGGGGTGTGACAAATGAAATTAATCATCAGCCAATATCTTGCTTCGTTAAGAGAACGTGATGAATTAGATGTAATACTACCAGATCTGTTAAGTGAACTAGGACTAACAGTATTTTCTCGTCCTGGAAGAGGCACAACCCAAGACGGTGTTGATGTTGCGGCTGTCGGCTCTTTAAATGGTGAGTCAGAAAAAGTTTATCTACTGTCAATAAAGTCAGGGGATCTAACTAGAAGCACTTGGAATGGAGATTCTCATCAAGCACTTAGACCTTCATTAGAAGAAATTATTGACGCTTACATTCCAAACAGACTCCCTGTACAACATAGAAACAAAGAAATTGTAATTTGCTTATGCTTCGGAGGTTTTATCAATGAGCAAGTACGACCAAAGGTAGAAGGCTTTATTGCTCGCAATACCCTTGAGAAAATCAGTTTTGCTGAGTGGAATGGCGACTTTATCGCTGATTTAATTATGCGAGGATTTCTAAAAGAAGAGTTGCTCCCTATAGACGCTCGCTCTATGCTCAGAAAGTCTTTGGCACTTATTGATGAGCCAGAGTACTCATATCAACATTTTTGCAGACTGGTTCACTGGTTTAGCAATCAAGAAACTAAAGACGATAAAGAGAGTTTAACACTACTACGGCAACTAAATATTTGCCTATGGATTCTTTTTTCCTGGTGCCGAGACGCTAATAATCTCGAACCAGCCTATCTTGCAAGTGAAATTACATTACTAAACGCATGGGAAATAGCTAAGTCGCACAGTGCATCAAACTTAAAAATATCTAAAAATATCATGAGTACGTTCTCATCATGCCTACACACTTATCGATCTATCACTAACGAATACTTAGATAAATGCATAACCCCACATGTTGATAAAAGGCATGCGATTTCAAATGCAGTTAACCCTATGTGCAAATTCGACGTTAACTTAAGGCTATTTGATTTACTTAGTAGGTTAAGCATGCAAGGCATCTGGCTTTCAAATGAAATAAGACAGAACTACGCTAACAGCGAAATCGTAAGCGAAAATTTAATCAATAGCCTGCACGAAAATTTCGATGCAGTAAAAAAACTCATACGTAACAACCCTGTTTTACTGTCACCTTATAAAGATGACCAAGCAATTGATATAGGCATAGCGCTATATTCTCTTTCCCTTGATCAATCAAATATGACTTTCATAAAAGATTGGTTAAAAGAGTTAATAGAAAGAGCTACGTTTTCATATGAAGCTAATGGTATTTTTCCAAGTATTACACACGATTACGCAAAGTTAATCACACTGGGAGAGCGGCAAACTAAAGAGCAGAAAGAAGAACTTACAAAATCTAGTGTGTTGTATCCACTAATTTCGACTGTAGCTTCACTGTACAAAATGGAAGATATCTCTAAAGCAATAGGTGATTTTTGCGAAAAATCACTAAGCCATTGTGCTATGCAATACTGGTATCCGCTGGCTGATACTGAGGATTTTCTTTATACAAACAAACATAGGCACGGGGGAGTAGTTCATCCAATCGATCTTTTTGGTAAAGTTGAAGACAGGCTTGAGCAAATATTTGACGAGTGTACCAACACAGAATATTACAATAAATTGAGTGCTATTGAAGGTGGGTTAGAGCCACTAATAGCGATGGCATGTAGGCACTATAGATACCCATTGCCTATCCACTTCTGGCTAGATGATTATGAACTATTCAAAGAACAATTAAATTCAGCTGAGGCAGCAATTAATGGCTAGTACACTTAAAGAGCAGTTAATCACAATTCTACTTACCTCTGCACTAACTAGCACAGGTTGGGTTGGTGTCCAGTATTACAACGCAACTAAGCAACAAGAACAATTTTCCAATCAATTGTATAAAGAGCTATACGACAAAAGCGCAAAAGCACTTGAAGAGATTGATGACAAGTACTCAAAATTAATGGATTTCTATGCCACTAAACATGGTTTATCAACTCACGAATATAAGAGCGAGTTTAACGAATTTAAAAATGCCGTTGAGGGTTATAAATCCTATGTAAAAGAGCTTGAACGCTATGGGAATTCATCACAAGTAAAAGCAGCTAACTACCTGAAAGAGTTGATATGGGGTCTTTATGGTGACTTCTATTTACACTTTAGCACTATTGAGCAAGTAGAAGGCCATGTTCAGTTAGTGCTACTTAATCAATATTCAAACAGTGAGTACTTTGACGCGTTAAATGAAACTTTAGATAATGATTTGGATAGCTTAATACAGCTAGAAAACCGGACTTATTATGAAGTTAGCCAATATAAGAAACCGCTAATTGACGCTTATAGACAATTTTTAAACTACCATTTCAGATCATCGTTAGGTCTAGAGGCGACTGAAGATATGGTAAATGCGATAAATTCAATTGCAAGTAAGCAACAGAGAAATCCTGAAAATGAATACAAAGATAAAGCTCTTCCTTTTATGTTTTCCGAGCAGCGAGTCTACCAAGCTGCAACGCTTGATTTCTCTGAATCAGATGATTTTTTAAAGCAAAAAAACGCCGCTTTAAAGCATAATACTAAATTGAAGTTCATCGCCCTTGTTATCGAAAATGAACCAAGTCTAAAGAGCAAACTTGAAGAGCAAGTAAAAGATAAAAAGGAAGTTATAGAATAACTACCCTTGAACCATAGTCCATTAAATGGGTAAGTTGAATACTTCGGACTTTAGTAGATCTAATTTGACTTTCTAACCTGTAATAATGTGATCACGTCAAAATCGCTTGATACTTATACCGTCAGTATCCCTTGGTAATCACACTTATCCATCTAATCAAAGGTAAAAAAGATTAATTTCAATAGCTTAGCTAGTAAGTATTATCAAAAACATCTTATTTATAGCGTCATTTTTTAGTTGAAAAATTTTTACCAGTTACTTTTCTTAACGTATCAATCTTAAATTTTTGAAGACGCCTATCCTTGATTGGGACTGTTAAATCAACATTTAAATCATGGTGTATAGCCTTGACGTCACTCAATTTTTTTTCATAATCACTTTTATCCAAACACATTATAAATTTATTGCGTGTAAAAATGTCTACAAAAGTCTCTTTTATATCCTTTTTGTTGTATAAGTTTTTGAAATTAAATAGCTCAAAGTTTTTACTGAAATTTTTATCATCATTAACTTTAACAACTAAATTTTGGACAGTAGCTCCTTGATCTGGAGGATATTCAAAATCAAATAAAGTATTGTCACTAATACCATCAATATAAGGGTTTCGATAATCAAGCATTACCCTATTTCTTTTGTACTTTTGGTTACATTTCTCTCCTGCTGGCAACAAATTTGATAATGTTAAACTCAAAAATGGAAATTTAGCTTTCGGATGAAAATGATCTAAATCAGGCCTCGTTGTACAAATATCATCACCAAAGGTCTCTGTATCTTCATAATTACAATATGGGCATATGTTTATATCCAACTCCTTTGTAAGCTCAGAAGCAAACTTCTTCGCCATGCTGTCGTAATCAAAAACAATAGCCAATTCATGAACCCAATTGTCAAATAAACCTAATTCTTTTTTGTTTAGTAAATAATTTCCAGATTTGAAGTTATTTAACCTATTTAGATATTTTTTTATTTCAGATGCCACATTAGTACTTTTTAGACTTGATATAACATCAAAAATAACAACGGATTCTTCTATATTTAATAAATCATTAAGCTGATTAATAACTTCTTCCTTGTATGCTTGAATAAGACTCTTTGATGCCTTGGTAGAAATATTCATATCAAGAAATTCGGGCTCGAGATTCAAACCACTCAGACTATACTCTAAGCAATACCTCTCAGCCAAAATAGGAACTAAGCTATAAAACTCATCAATCTTTAAAATTAATTTATCAGGAGAAAGTAATATCAGCTCTTTCAATCCTTCACCTGTTATCAAACCTCTTAAATTATCTGAATAGGGTTTTGGTACTCTATTTAATAAATCTAAACATTTTTCCTCTAGAGGATTGATAACTAAATCAGTATATCGCGCCAACAGTTCTTCACGGCAAGTAAAATCAACCCTTATCATGGCTTCCTCAAGAACATATTTCTAATTGAAATATCCTCAATCCTAGAAATAAGCAATCTATCCTCATGAGTTAGATTATTTTCATCTCTGCGTTTTAAAATAGAACTAAGGAGTTTTTTAGAATACTCTCCAAAAGTAGAATTTAGGTGCATTCCATGAAGATATAGATCTGTAATTTGCGTACCAAATCCATATGCTTTGCACAAAACTGTTTTCCCTTCATTATCAACTTTTAATGACACAATATCTTCGGGAAGGAAGTCGCTGACAATGATTGGTGAGTGAGTACTTAAAATTAACTGAACTCTATCTTTTGGAAACATTAATCCAATAAAATTTAGTAAATCCTCCAAGAAAGTTCTTTGCCAATCAGGGTGCTGAAATAAATCAACCTCATCCATCACAAGCAAGTATTTTTCTTTTTCATTCCGTTTTTCACTGTTAATAAAATGAAAAAGCTCAGAAAATAAATTCAGCCTAGCAAATTCGCCAGTGCTGAGGCCATGCCAACCAAAAATAAAGTTAGTCGATATGTTTGAAGGCAACAACTGTATGGCCCCAGTCAATCTTACAATCAAATCAACATTGGATGTCGAAATTTCATTACTCCCGACAACTGTAAAGTCTTCTTGGTAAAAATCTAATAACCTTCCAACATCCCAAAACACTTTCGAAATTTCATTGAATTTTTTAGCAATTATTAATGTATCCATTTCAAGTAGACTTTCATCGCTCCTGATAAAATCAGAAGCTACTTTCTCTATGAGACCTTTAAGCAACTCAAATTTTAGACCTCTCTTATCAAATTCAACTAAGAAAGAAATAAAGAAAATATCCCTTTTTTCAGATGGGATAATCGAAAGTGAAGAGAGATTTCTTACAATAGATAATAGGTTTATGAATAACAACTCTTTACATAGTCTATGAGGACTTGAAAATGAGAGCTCATCCATATGATTATTTTCTATTACATTTTTTACTGCAATTAATTGCTCATTATCTAAACTAGATCTTAACGCTTTGTTATTTATTAAAGAATTAACATATGAAACGGAGGATTCTTTAAACTTAAAGTTAAAAGTAACTTTTGTTCTCTCAAACCCATCATTCTGGTACATCGAAAAATATTCTAATAAACGACTTGTTCGTTCAATTACTTTCCTTTTAGATCCTTTCGCGTATTGAGATAATGACAAATCATGAACAAATTTTTTGGCCTTGCTCTTTACAAATGAAAGCTCTTCAAGACCAGTCAAATTATTAGCTTTAATTAACTTAATGGCGCTACTAGACACAAAAGATTTATAAGATGGTTCAATCTTAAATTTAAAGCTAGTTTCTATACCTTCTTCATTTAAATATAAGTTAATAGGACAAACATGATATCGATTTAGGACTGAGTCATAAAAAATTATAATCCCACTCGAATCAGTCAAACCATATGCTTCTTCCAAGAAGTTTAAAATTGTACTTTTACCAACCCCGTTATTTCCTATAACCGCACTACATTCAACGCCGTTGTAATAATTAACCTCATTCTTTTTAAAACGCAAAATGAGGCTTTGATCATCATAAAAGCAGCCGTGCTTGCCAGAAAAAGGAACGTTCAACTTTTTTATAACTTTATATTCTGAAATATAAACATGTACTAGCTTCAAAAACTTAACTCTCCATCCCTTGAATGCATATATTATTTGTAGTGAACAATTAAACTATGACCTACCTAAATTCATCTATGTAGCTAAAAAATCGATATATTCTTGCTCTGTAAGAACTGTGACACCTTTATCGCTGGCAGCCTTTATTTTTGTTTCGCCAACCTTCTCACCTGTTACTAAATAGGTAGTATTACCAGTGACTGATTTAGCCACCTTAGCTCCAAGAGCTTTTGCTTGCTTTTCCATGTCGCCACGAGAACCTTGTTGCATCGAGCCGGTAAAAACGACTACTTTTCCAGCGATAGGAGAGCTTGAGTTTTCTCTATCGGATTCCTTTGGTGTGACACTTAAGTTAAAACCAAGGTTGTACACCTTGAAAAACTCTTCTCTAACGTTTGCAAGTCCCTCGACAATTGCTTCTGCACTTAGTTGTGCAAAGCCATCTATTTTTACCATCTCCTCGACTGATACTTCGAAAAGCTCAATGATTGAGTGATGTTGAAGTAATTTTTCACAGTTTCCTCCAGCTAATCGGCTAACACCAAATGCTGCAAGAAATTTCCAATCTTCAATTTCGATGTCTTTACTTGCTTGTAATTGGTCAACGAGGTTTTGAGATGTTTTATCACCGAATCCAAAACCAACAAACTTATGCTTTGGTATTTCATAGATTTCGTGAATATGCTTTATGCCGTAATTGGTTATTTTTTCAATGACTTTCGGGCCAAAGCCGTCGACATTACCTAATGTCTTAAAAAAATGAATAAGCGTATTCTCTGTTTGAGCAGGACAATCTGACTTATTTGGACACATTAAATGATCACCTTCCCAAATAAGGTGAGCATTACAGCTAGGGCACTTTTCTGGCAACTCAGGTTTAGTTGATTTTATAACCATTTCAATTTTTGGAATAACCAAGCCACTTCTAACTAGTTTAATGATTGCCCCTGGACCAACTCCATTTGTTTTCACCATATTATAGTGATGGACTGTTGCTTTGCTTAAAGTTGCACCACTCAGTTTGGTCGGGACCAATTCAGCTACAGGGGAAACACGACCAGTCCTTGAAGTCTGAGGAATAACTCTCAACACTTCAACTTCAGCAGATTCATTATTCACTTTGAACGCAATTTGCCACCTATGGAACTTTCTAGTAGCCCCCATATGTTCTTTAACTAGCGTATTAGTCGATTCTATGATTAATCCATCAATATCAAAATCAACTGCATTCCACATCTTTTCAAGAATACTCTCGAAATTTGACAACAATTCATCAATACTTCCTGTCCAGTTCTGTAATTCTGAAAAAGGGTAGAAAACACAGGCGCCGTCGTCGATTGCTTTTTGGACGTCTTCATCGACTTTCTTTTCGGCAATAATCGCTGCTTGTATATTTCGAGAGTTCTCAAATTTATCACTTAATACTTCATCAAAATAACTTTTCTTAATTACGATTTCACCGGGTCCTAATCCTCTTGCCGCGTTATTTGCAACTTTGAGACCTCGTTCAAATGCACGAGTAATGTCTTGACCCCTAGTGCCATCACCACGGGTATAAAGTGTTGTTCCATCATCATATGCAGCATAACCATCAAGCTTTGGAGTGATTTTTAGTTCAATTAACTTTCGATCAAAATTAATTTCTGAAGCTGCTTTTATAATTCTCTCAGTCCACTTTTTTATTTCTTCAAAAGAATAAGCCTTATCAGTCGACAGCATTTTTTGAGGGAGAGGGACCGTTTTACTGTCAATCAGAACTTCAGGCTCTACATTTGATAAGAAAGGATTGTCAGGATCTAAATCACGGAAGTAAGATAAATAGTCATCGTACGTCTTATCTTCAATAATAGGGTGGCCAGATCTATAGAGCGCATTGGCAACTTTAAGAAGTGTTTCCAACTCTTCAACACTGTACTTGCTTAAAGAAAAAAGATTCTCTACATCAGTGACACTAAGTTCTAGATTTAGCTTTTCAATAATAGCGATTTGGTTTTCGTTTAATTTATAGTTAGACATCACTACTACCCTTATGCTGCCATTTGGAATTCTAATTGCGTTCTATTTGAAACATTTGTGTTCAGGGTGACACCCACATCACCCGCTCGGCGGATAATCACGGTATCGCCAATTTTAACGCCTAAACGGGCAATTTCATCGCCATTGTGAAGCGTTGCGTTAGATACCGTCACGCCACCCACAAATACCGGCTCTAATCGTGCTACAGGGGTAATAGCGCCAGTGCGGCCTACCTGAAACTCAACATCAAGTAATTGGGTGATTTCTTCTTGCGCAGGGAATTTAAAAGCAATTGCCCAGCGTGGTGCGCGTGCCACAAAACCTAAACGCTCTTGGCGTTTTTTGTCGTTAACTTTAATAACCACACCGTCAATTTCGTAGGCAAGGCTACTACGACGCGTCAAGATATCTTGGTAGTAATCAAGTGCAGCTTGCTGGCCTTCAACCAGTTTTGTTTCTGGGCAAAGTGGTAAACCCCAATCGGTAAGTTTAGCAAGCTGTTGATAATGATCTTCTGGTAACTGCCCATCTGCAACAAGCCCAGTGCTGTAAGCATAAAACATCAGTGGACGTTTTGCTGTTACTTTAGAGTCAAGCTGACGTAAGCTACCGGCCGCAGCATTACGTGGGTTAACAAAGACTTTGTCGCCACGTTTTTCGGCTTCACTGTTTAGTTTGGCAAAACCAGCGCTGTCCATAAATACTTCACCGCGCACTTCAAGCTCTGCTGGGAAGTCATCGCCACGTAACTTAAGCGGCACATTACGAATTGTTTTCACGTTTTGAGTGATGTTTTCACCCACCATACCATCGCCACGGGTAGCCGCTTGAACCAAAACACCATCACGATAAATAATCGATACCGCTAAACCATCAAGCTTTGGCTCACAACAAAAAGTCAGCTCATTGTTGTCCATTAAACGCTCTTTGATACGGCGGTTAAATGCGGCAAACTCTTCTTCTGAAAAGGCATTATCAAGTGACAGCATTGGCACTTGGTGAGTGACTTGCTCAAACTTATCAAGTGCTGCGCCACCGACTTTTTGAGTCGGAGAGTCAGGGCTTTGAAACTCAGGATTAGCTTGCTCAAGGGCGCTTAATTCGCGCATTAAACGGTCATATTCAGCATCAGGAATGCTAGGTGCATCCAGCACATAATAATTATGGTTATGCTCTTCTAACTGGGCACGAAGTTGGCTAATTTGCTCAATGATAGGGCTGGACATGAAAACCTCAAAAATCTACATAAAAAAGCCACTTCGACGACTTAACGCCAAGTGGCCTAATACTTATACTCTGTTTGTGCGACTAAGCTGAAAAGCTGCGTACTTTCTCAACATACTCACGAACGCTTTCAACCGTCATTTCTTCTCGGTTGCTATCTAAAATAGTTGCACCAAATTCATCGGCTAGCTTTTTAGCTGCACTGTGCAACATATTGAATGCACTTAGACCATCGCCATCACATGGTAAGGTCATAAATAAACTAACACCGGCCGTGCTGAACTGTTCCATATTATCAATATCAAACGTGCCTGGGTTGTACATATTCACTAAACGGAATAACACCGGGCCTGTGCCTGCTGGGTCTAAGTGACGGTTAAAGAAACCTTCTTCAGAATACTTAAAGCCTAACATATTAACGGCTGGCAATAATTGGCTGCCATCCATTGTTAAGCCCTCTGGCATTTGTAAATGCACAATAATAAAATCGGTTGGAACTTGTGCATCTGCAGCTGGTTCTTCTTCAACTTCTTGTTGCTGAGTTTCTGCTTCAGGCTCTTCAACAACCTGTTCTGACACAGCTGGTTCGTCGTGACTTTCTGCTGAGAAGCTTAAATCACCAAACTCTGGCTCATCACGCTCTTGCGATTTTGCAGTCGCAGGCTCTTGAACCTCGCTGGTCGTTTCATTTGGTTCAACCCGCTCAACTGAAGGCGTATCTGGGCTGTCCTTTTTACGCACCGACCATAAGCCGTGAATTAATAAACCACCAATGACAAATACACTGATTACGATTAAAGCCCATCTTAATTCTTCGGCCATCCCCTCACCTTTATTATTTGATATGCCTAAATTTTATGCATGTGCCATTTGCACAGCTTGTTCTATGTCTACAGCGACCATACGTGATACACCTGGTTCCGCCATAGTTACACCGGTCAATCTGCCTGCCATTTCCATAGCAATCTTGTTATGACTGATATAAATAAATTGTACTGATTGTGACATCTCTTCTACCAAACGGCAAAAACGACCCACGTTCGCATCATCCAATGGCGCATCCACTTCATCTAGCATACAGAATGGAGCTGGATTGAGCCTGAATATTGAAAACACCAATGATAATGCGGTCAGCGCTTTTTCTCCACCACTAAGCAGGTGAATTGTCGAATTTTTCTTGCCCGGTGGTCTAGCCATGATGCTCACCCCACTTTCAAGTAGGTCATCACTGGTCAATTCAAGGTAAGCACTACCGCCACCAAACACTTTTGGGAATAACTCCCCAAAGTCAGTATTTACTTGTTCAAAGGTTGCCTTAAAACGGTTTTTTGTTTCTCGGTCAATTTTTTGAATCGCCCCTTCAAGGGTATTTAATGCTTGTGTTAAGTCATCAAGCTGCTGATTTAAATAATCGCTGCGCTGTTTAGCCTGCTCAAACTCATCTATTGCCGCTAAGTTCACCGCGCCAAGTTCATTTAAAGCTTGCGTGGTTTTTGTCAGCCAAGTTTGCATGCTATTTAAATTGGCATTGTCAGGCAGTTCTTCAAGTACTGTTTTTAAATTTTGCTCCAGTTCTTCAAGTGGCTCTAACGCGGCTTGTGCTTTAACGATTAAGCTTTGCTCATCCAGTGCCAATGCTTGCAACTGCTCTTGTAGCGTAACCAACTCAGATTGCGACGATTTCAGCGCTGTTTGCTTATCAGCAAGCTCCTTTTTAGCTTGACTCAAGGCCGCTTGCAAGTTTTTCAGCTCAACGTCACTTTGTTGATGCTTTTCAAGCAATAGCATAATCTGCTCTGCTACTTCTTCAAGCGGGATCACTAGCTCTTCTAGTTGCTCGTTGAGCTCTAATACAGCTTCACTGGCAGCACTTTGGGCTGCATTAGCATGCTGTAGTTTAGTTTCGCTAAGTTGACACTCACTGCGAGCTTTTTGTTCAGCCAAATTAGCTTGATGTGCTTGCGTTTTATATTGCTCAAGCTGAGAAGCCATTTGGCGATAGTTGTTATTTGCCTCAGTTTGTTGATGTTTCGCCTGCTCTAACTCAGTTTCAAGTTCTAATTGCTGCTCTAATAATTGCTCAAGTAAACTCTGCTGCGTTTGTTGCTGTTCGTCAGCACTTTGCTTTTGTTCAGCCAGTAACGTCTGACGCTGTTGTAGCTTAACACGCTGATTTTGCCACTGCGTTTGCTGCTCTAATAGCATATCGCGTCGAGTACTGGCCGATGCAATCTGCTGAGCAGCTTGGTGAATTCGTTCTCTGTATTGCTCTTTGTCAGCGATGAGCGTTTTCTTGTGAGCTAGATGCTCATTTAGCAAATGCTGCTTGGTTTCTAATTGCTCGTTGAGCTCTTCATCTAACTGCTGTGCATCGCTTAGCTGAGCATGCTTTAAAAGCAAAGAATTGTCGGTGTCTTTATTAGCATCGGTATGAAAGTTACGACCATGTATACAGCCTTCTTCATCAATCACTGCCAGCCAATATGGATCCGCTAAAATAGCGTCATCAAAACTAGGTTGAAAAGCAAAGCGTGCTAATAAATCAGGGTAAGCACCCGATTCGATGTAATTTGCTAATGACTCTTTTGGTAACTTAGCATTATTAGTTACAGACCAAACACTGTTTGGCTCTTTATGCTGACTGACCTTTAGATGCTCAAGGCCAAGCAAAGCTTGCTCAACTAACGGCTCAAAGCCAGCAGCCACTTTTAACTGTGCTAATAAAGAGACACTCCCGTTGTCGGTTTGCTCTGATAGCAAAGAATTAAGCGCAGCTATGCTGGCTTTGTTTTCATTACTGTGTTGTTGAACCCGTTTAAAGTCTTGCTCTAAGTGCAGCTGCTCTTTATCCGCTTGTTCTAGACTCTGAGTGAGCTTATTTAGCGCACTTTGTTGCTGCGCAAGCTCTTTTGTCAATGTTTGAATATGCTGTTGCTGCTCAGCAATTTGCGCTGCAACTGGGGTCGCTTCGAGCTCAGTAATTTCAGCGGCAAGTTGTGTCTGCTGAGACTCAAGTTGTGCAAGAGTCTGGGCAAAGTGAGCCTGTTGACTCTTTGCAACATTAATATCACTACTATGAGCTTGATTTTTCTGTAAGGTGCTTTGATATTGCTCATTGGCACTTTGCGTTTGTTGCTGCTGCAGAGCGACTTGCTCTTCAACCTCTGCAACTTGCTCAGCGCACAGCAAACTTTGCTCAATCGCGTCTTGTAGCAGCTCTTGTAAAATAGCGGCTGAAGCATGTTGCTCTTCTTGCAGTTCTTTATTTTGTAACTGCAATTGTTGCTGTTTGATAAGGCTTTGGCTAAGTGTTTGCTGTTGCTGCTTTAAACTGATCTGTTGCTGTTCTTTGCGGGTTAACTCTGTATGAGTTTGATGCTGAGCTTGCTGGGCATCTTGCAGTTTCTGCTGCTCAAGTTGCACCTGATTTTCAAGGCTTGCTAAAACATCATCGTGGCCAGAATGCGCTTCTCTAAAGAACTGAATTTGCTCTTTAAGTTTATTGATTTGCTCAGCTTTATCAATTTGTTGTTGGTGTAACTTCTGCCACTTTAAAACCGCAATTTGCCCTTTTAAGGTACGTTCTGTGGCTTTTAGCTCTCGGTATTTTTTTGCATCGACTGATTGCACTGCAAGCTTATCGAGCTGTGTTTGCAACTCTTGCCTTACATCAAGCAATCGTTCAAGGTTTTCGCGGGTACTTTTAATGCGGGTTTGCGTTTCTCGACGACGCTCTTTGTATTTTGAAACTCCCGCGGCTTCTTCTAAAAACACACGCAAGTCAGCCGGTTTGCTCTCTATTAAACGCGAGATCATGCCCTGCTCAATAATCGCATAACTGCGCGGGCCAAGACCTGTGCCTAAAAAGATATCGGTAATATCACGCTTACGGCATTTACTGCCATTTAGAAAATAAATTGACTGACCATCTCGAGTCACTAAGCGCTTGATCGCCACTTGGTTCCGATCAGCAAAGGTATTCGGTAAATGGCCACTGGTGTTATCAAACACCAACTCAACAGAGGCTTGTGAAATAGGTTTTCGATTAGTTGAGCCGTTAAAAATAACATCGGTCATGGCATCGCCACGTAAGTTTTTAGCTGAGCTTTCACCTAGCACCCAACGCACTGCATCAATGACATTTGATTTGCCACAGCCGTTCGGGCCGACAACACATGTCATCTGATCAGGAAATGGGATCTTAGTGGGTTCAACAAACGATTTGAAACCCGCTAATTTTATGGTGCTTAAGCGCATCTAATTGTTTTACCGATTTTTATTGTTATTCTTCAATTTAACCCATTTTAGGGTAAAAGGTTAAGCGTGACGCTTAAAATTATCTAAAATAATACCCGTTGCCATTGCTACATTAAGCGATTCTGCTTGGCCATAAGCCGGAATAGTGATTTTATCAGTAACTAAGCTTTCGCAATCAGCACGAATACCATGGGATTCACTGCCCATGAGTAATACGGCATCTTGCTTAAGAGCAGTTTTGTGAATGTTCTCACCTTCTAAAAATGCGCCATACACAGGAAGGTTTAAACTAGGTAAGTAACTGGTTAAGTCGGTTTGTGTGACACTCACACGAGCAAATGAGCCCATGGTTGCGCTGATGGTTTTCGGGTTATAAGCATCGGCACTGTCTGTGCTGGTAACAATATGCTTAATACCATACCAGTCAGCAACACGAATAATCGTGCCCAAATTACCCGGATCCGACACACCGTCAAGGGCTAAAATAAGTCCTGATGTTGGTAATGCTTGCTGGCTTGGCATATCAACAACAGCAATGGCTGCGTTGTTACTAACAAGCGTACTGGCTTTAGTTAGGCTGTCTTCGTCTGCTTCAATGACTTGATGGGCTGCAAGCGCTGTTTGATGCGCAGAAATAAATGCAGGAGTCGCAAATATATGAGCAATACTTAACCCACTGTTTAGTAATTCAAGTACATTTTTTTCGCCTTGAACAAGGTACTGGTTATATTGCTTACGGTATTTCTTTTGACCTAATGCACGAATTAGTTTCAGTTGGTTTTTTGAAATCATAACAGCCTCATAAAATGATGGTTTAGTATATCAGATTCTGTACTCGAAAAACCAAGGGGAAAGTGCCAATTGCTTATTCAATCAGCACTTTTAAGAGACACTAGCTAATTAATAGACATTAACTAATTTTCGTCAGCCATTCGTTTAACCATGGCTCAGTAACAGGCCAAGGCTCAAAATCTTCACAGGCATCAATTTCTAAACGATGACCGACAGGTTTTGCCTGTAAATCGCGAAACAGCTCATCAAAACTGCGACCTGCTCCACAAAACGTATCGCCATAGCTGCGGTCGCCCATAGCAATAATGCCGTATTGCTTGCCTGTTAACAGTGGGAATTGATCGTTTAATTGGCTGTATAAAGTGATTAAGTTATCAGGAATATCACCCTGACCCGTCGTTGATGTGATCACTAAAATATGTGACGCAGCCAGCATGTCATCAACCGTGCCATTTTCAACTAATTGCGCTTGATGCTCTGACTTTTCAATAACTTCAATAACTTGCTCGCTTAAACGCTCAGCACCGCCATAGACACTGCCGACAAAAATACTAATAGTTGCCATAATAATCCTTTTCTTCTGTTGGCCAGCCAAGTTGCTGGCAAATCGTTAACATTGCATCGCCTAATGGCGCTCTAATTGTTATTGGTTGTTTGCTATAAGGGTGCACAAACTTTAATTCAGAGGCAAATAACATTAAACGACGAAGCTGGAAATGCTCTCTAAAAAATTGATTATGCTGATTATCACCATGATTTACGTCACCAATAATTGGTAATGATAAATGTTTTAAATGACGACGAATTTGATGTTTGCGGCCAGTTTTAGGAAAACACTCCACCAGCGAGTAACGAACTGTTGGGTACTTACCAATTGGAATAGGTAAGCTTGCTTGGTGCAGGCAATGAAATTGCGTTTGTGCTTCTTGCGGTGCTTTATCTTGATCAGCAAACTTATCGGCAATTTTATCAAGCTCTTCTTTTAAAGGTTTATCTAAGAAGATTGATTCATTTAAAAAGCCTCTTACTAAAGCTAAGTAACGTTTTTCAATTTGCCCATCAATAAACAACTGGTTCATGTCCCGGGCTGCTTCTGAGCTTAACGCAAACAGTAATACGCCTGAGGTTGGTCTATCTAAACGATGTACAGGAAACACGTGTTGGCCTATTTGGTCACGCAGCATTTGCATTGCAAATTGGGTTTCGTGTTTGTCTAAAAACGAACGGTGAACCAATAAACCAGATGGTTTATCAATCGCAACGTAATTTTCATCGCGGTACAGAATCGTTAACTCGTCAAATTGTGGCTTAACAATCTCTTGCATCTTAGTTATCACTCAAAAGTTGATCGAGTTTTTGTAAAACACTAATCACATCATTACCACCGCTGTGTTGTGCCAACATCATTTCAGCCATAGGCGCAATTGCAAAATTACGAGGTAAAGGCTGAGCGTGTGTAATTAAGGCATGCATTTTTTCAAGAAAAACAAATTGCAGCCATTGCTCAAAAGCCATGGTGTCATGACAAAACGGTACACTTGAGTTAAGTGCACTTGGGTCAATTGGTGTTGTTTGCCACAGTGAATGGCGTTGTAATGTGGATTCTAATTCGCGCAGCAGCGCCAAAGTCTGTTGATGCATTGTAAAACTCTTAATACCTTTGTGCTTAGTATACCCTGTTCCAAGGCGCCATGGTATGGCGTATAATTCGCGGCTGATATAGATTAATTACGGTAATTGAGATTTTATGACTGAGCAGATCGCCACTTTAGGGCAACTTCTGGATGCAGCCGGTACCACTTGGCGTGCCTTCGATATTGGCAGACACATCACGAAATTAGACAAAAAACAATTTCTTGCCATTGAAGAAACAAAAATCCCTTACCCTTACCCGCTTGCTGGTCATGCTTGGCTTGCTATTCAATTTTGGGATGTAAAAGCGTCTAAAGAACCTTATGTATGGTTTTTAAAATTTCCATTAGATGAGCAAAGCCGCCTAGTAAGCGCAAGCCGCGATCACTTTGCAAATATGGTAATTGAAGCACTTGGTACAGAAATTACCGGTGAAAATGCCGAGGGCAAACTTGATAACAACCCCTATGTATTTACGCCAAACGCCAACAAGCTAGCGGCATTTAATGCACAGGTTAAATGTTTACTTAAACAAAGTGCTTCACAGTACTACGAATATGCTCAGCTGTATTTCTCAGGCAAACTGGGGTTTGATAATTGGCAAAGTGTTGCAGTACAGGGTATTGCTGATTTTGCGATGCGCTTAGATAACGACAACAATTTAGCAAACCTACAAGCCGCTTGGGGACAATTACCTGTCGAAGTATTACAGCCGCTGAGTGCGATGCTTGAACATGTTGCAATCGAACCGGTGTTTGCAGAGCAATTGTTAGCCTATGGTTTAAAGGCGATAGAGCAAAAAGACGACATTGCTCTTGTTGCAGCTCTTAGAAGTTTATCAAAAACAACGGCGCAAGGTTTAACTGCACAACTGGTAGATGCTGTATTACGCTCTGAGATGAACACCCAGTCAGATGTCCTATTAACAATTGCAGGGCGTTGTTTTAGCACGCTTGAAGACCCAGAACGCTTACATGTGTTTATGGATTGTTGTGCACACCACACTGAAATTGAACAACTGTTTGTGAGTATTTTCACCGATTTAGTTGCAATTCCTAGTATTCGCCCTCACCTACTAGGTTTATTAAGAAAAGAAAATCGTAGCGAAACACTCGCTCGAGCAATTGGAAGGTTATTCTCGTAAATGGCAGGCTTGTGGACACTTATCATCATTGGCAGCATCATCTACTTTTTTTGGTTAAACAGAAAAGTAGCCGAAGCAGCTAACCTTCATGCACAAAGACAAATTGAGCAATTAAATGTGCAATTGGTGAGTGTCGCTTGCAATAAACGCAGGGTTGGCATTTTAAAAAGTGGTAAGCCAGGAATTAAAAGCGAGTTTATTTTTGAGTTTTCAAGTGATGGGCAAAGCGTGTATCAAGGCGTTTTGATCATGGAAAATGAATTACTTAAAAGCGTAGTAATACCGCCGCATAAGATTTAAGTTGCGAGTTGCGAGTTGCGAGTTGCGAGTTGCGAGTTGCGAGTTGCGAGTTGCGAGTTGCGAGTTGCGAGTTGCGAGTTGCGAGTTTTACAAAAATAATTGCCTGTTTGAGAAGTGCAACCTCCAGAAAGAACTAAGGCGTAGCTACTAGCCACGCCCCAATCTTGCTACTTCCATGATTAAGTATCCTTACTTATGCCGAAGCTGCCTTTTTATCTTTCCCCTGAACGGGTATACATCCGATACACCCACCATGCTACCTCTTGTAGCATTTAACACATCCTAGTGCCGTCCTCTTGCCGTCAATGGCTATCCACTTCGTTTTCCAAACGCTCCTTTAGCTTCCTGCTAAAATCATCCTTTGGTCAGTCCTTTTCAATCGCTCCGCGATTGTACTGCATCCTGGCAGTGTCCTCGTTCTTCCTTGCTTCCCTAGCTCTTGTCCCTTTGCTTCCTGCTAAGCATCTTGCTTTGTTGCCATAATCCTAATCCTTGGCATCAGTTCATTCATTGAACCTGCGTCTTCTTGACATGATTAAGTTTAGAGAAACGGAGAAATCTTGGTAGGCATAAAAAGTAATTTTTTCTAAGTCACAAAAATGACAAAAACAATAAATCCTTTAAAATCATTGAAATAAACAGTTTTAGGTACAAATTTAACGGCATTAAACTGATAAAACTCACAGCAATGTGAGATTTATCTCACATTGCTATTTCCAAAACGTCCTTTCGTCACTGTGCAGCTTTGAACATCAAGTCACCTTCGACTTGGTTAAAGCTCAAGGCTTTGAACACCTCAAACCCTTCAGAGCTAAAGAATTCGCGTTGTTCAGAGCGAGTAACAAAAACTGCTAATCCACTTGCTTGATTGCTTGATTCAACTAAATCATCAAGGCCTCGTAGCAGATATCGGCCTAAACCTTGCCCTTGAAAATGTGGATCAACGGCAATAAAGGCTAAAAATAAGTAATGACCTTTGGTCGACAGTGCTTCACGAATAGTGCGCTCCTTTTCTATAAGCTGATTGGTTTGCAAGTAACCTGCACTGAGCATCAGCTTTAATCGCCAATGCCAGTATCGCTCAGCTTGTAGCTCACTTGCCGAATCAAATACACACGCAATGGCTTTTAATCTACTTTGTGAGTAAAGGCCTATTAATGGCTGTTTTTCTTGCCAAAAACTTGCCAGCTCTTCACGCACTAAGGCACGTAATTTAGTTTCATATTTACTTGGATTATCTTGTTGAAAACCTAACACGTTCTGAAGAACGGGATCATCATGATAAGCTTGATAGATAAGGCTTGCGGCAGTGCTGATATCTTCAGCACTTAGGTATTGCACACTTAAGGTTTCGGGTTCAGCAACTGTCAAAATACTCATCCTTTTATTTGTTTTATTATTTTAGTACTAGACTATAAGGTATATACCCTACTGCGATTAAAGACAAATTCAGCGTAAGTTAAACTGCTGTTCATCATCATTAAGTTCAAGCAGTAATAATTATCGCCATACACAAGGAGCAGAACTATGGATACGACAAAACATGACATTTCGACCCTATTTGCACAACTTGGTTTGCCAAGCAAAGAAAGTGAAATAGATGCTTTTATAGCATCGCATCAACTGTCTGATACGACCCTCTTGCAGGAAGCACCTTTTTGGGATGAAGCTCAGCAACACTTTTTAGCAGAATCACTTGCTGAAGATGGAGCTTGGAGCGAAGTGATTGATGAATTAGATGCAAGGTTACGTCAGTAATGTTTCGCTTTCTTATTTACACGCTCTCAATGCAAACTTTTAGTGTGTAAATAAGGAAAGTAATTTCACTCCACATCTATTATTGCTACCATACGCGCGCACTGCAGCCCATATACTGCGGTGCTTTTTAATCTTTTATTAAAGAGTTTATACGAAAATGAATGCCGTTGTATTTGATGCAATTAAAACCCTTCTTGATGAAGGTAAAACCCCAACAGTTGCCCTAACCAAAAGTAAGCTAACTCAACCTATGCCGATGCCTGTGATCATCGCAGCGGTTAGCCAATATAAAAACAACCCGGATTCAATTAAAAATTTCATTAATAACCCGTCAAATGAACAAGTAAGTACAGCCAATGAAAGTCAATTGGATCGTATTGAAGCTAAATTAGATAGGTTATTAGCACTGCTTGAGAAAAAATAATGTTTGTTGTCGATCTGACTTTTGATTGCTACCAAGATACCACCCTAGAGCTTGCTGAGCAGGCGATAAACCGCCTTGTTAATGCACTTCGTTTTAACGGCCAAATCATTGGTGATGAATTTCCAACGGTTTTAAAAGATGGATTTTTCATTACCCGTGTGATGTGCCCAACCGAAGATGCGATGCATCCGCTCAACCATAGCCCGTTTGTAAAGCACAGTATTGAGCAATTACACACCGCGGGCTTACTGGCACCAAAAGTAAAAGTGATCGGCCAAGACATTCACTCAAATGGCGCAGACATGTGCAATGATCCATCGTGCTATATTTTATATACCACGTATGTGCATACCTGCAGCCCACTTTATTGTGGTGATGACTTTTTGCCTGTGCCGTTATTTCGCATTCCGGCAATTGCCAATGGCGATTACAAAACACTGATAAAATGGCAAGAAGACTGGCAAGCGTGCGATCAAATTCAGATCAATGGTGCAACCCGTTGCGAATTTCCTGCGCTTGAAGAGCTAACTAGTATCAATAGTGACTTATATCGCCGTGGTCGTGATATCACTAAGCGTATTAGTTTTCTAACCAAGAAGCCTGTTTATTATTATTTATATCGTGTTGGCGGCGTTGATAAAGAGTCGGAGCTTAAACGTCGTTGCCCAAGTTGCGATGGCGAATGGAAATTACCTGAGCCATGGTTTGGCTTATTTGATTTTCGTTGCGAGCCTTGTGGCATTGTTTCGAATATCTCGTGGGACTTTCAATAGCTTAATAAAGGCAATAACCAGATACATGAAAGGGGCAACCGCCCCTTTTTACTTTTTAAGCTTATACCGCTACTTTGTCCAAAAACTCACTGATGCTAGTTGCTAGCACATGATGTGGTTTTTTACCCACGTACTCTAAACAAACCTCACCGCTTTCGACTAATACCGTGATCAGCAGATCATCTTGCTCTGTAAGACCAATAAACACGGTTTCTGGCTGCTTTAACTTACGCTTCATTAATACGTGACCGGTAATATTTTGCTGTAAGCGGCTAAAATCATCTTCATTCCATGCTTGTAGCAGCTCAATGTGATGATCATCAACACTCAATAACAAATTACCCGCATAGACATGACCAAACAATGGGCTTAAATCTTCAGGAAACGATAATTCGAGTGCCTTGGCTAAGTCTTCTAAACTGCCAGTAGGTTGTTGCGGAACTGCACGCCACTGAATAAGCCCTTGCTCATCGACTTCGCCCTGCTCACAGGGACTTGGCCATGCTGAATCATGTTCAATAACAGGAAGCTTTCCTGTGCGTTCGAGGCATTTTTCACTAAATGCTTGATGTAACTTATCTAATTTTGTAGAAACAGACATACTGCGAAACTCATTGGCTTTAGGTATAATGCCGCCATTGTAACTACAAAAGTGTAAAGATGACAGATTACAGCAACTCACCCGAACTGAAAAACAGTGTTCTTGGTAAAAGCACAGAGTATGTAGATACCTACACACCCAGTTTATTGTTTCCTATTGCCCGCAAATTAAACCGTGATGCATTAGGTGTTAGCGAAGATAACTTACCGTTTAAAGGCCAAGATATCTGGACTGGCTATGAATTATCGTGGCTAAATAGCAAGGGTAAGCCAATGGTCGCTGTGGCAACATTTGTATTTCCTTGCCAAAGCAGTCACATCATTGAGTCAAAGTCATTCAAACTGTACCTAAATAGCTTTAATCAGACACGCTTTGAGACGCGAGATGACGTTCACCAAGCACTGAGTAAAGACTTATCAGATGCGGTAAATGCACAGGTGTTAGTTACCTTATACCAAGCAGACGATTTCAACTGTTTACCTTTTACAGCGTTACCGGGTGAGTGTATTGATGATCTCGATATCGAAATCACCAGCTATGATATTGATGCAAGCTCACTTCGCCATAATGGTGATGAGGTTGTCTCAGAAACCTTACACAGCCATTTACTAAAATCGAACTGTTTGATCACTTCACAGCCTGATTGGGCGAGTGTGATTATTCGTTATAAAGGCCAAGCCATTTGCCATGAAGCCTTATTAAAATACTTAATTTCGTTTCGTACTCATAACGAGTTTCATGAGCAATGTGTAGAGCGTATCTACTGCGATTTAATGCAGCAGTTAAACCTCGAAGAGTTAGAAGTATATGCGCGTTACACACGCCGTGGCGGTTTAGATATCAATCCTTATCGCTCAACTAATCAAGATGAAACTCCCTTCAAGGTGAAAATTAATCGCCAATAACGTTGGTGACAATAAAAAACCGAGTTCAACTTGGTTTTTTATTGTCTGAAGATTCATTACAGGTAATTATTCGTCTTTAAAAATACCCACATACGTTGGTGATGTATTTGATTTACTCGCACGATACATACCAGCGGTGTTAAACGGCAAGCTGATGTTCCCTTTAGCATCAATGATGATCACACCGCCTGTGCCACCTATAGGCATTAATACATCGTGGATCACTTCGTTACCCGCTTCAACAATGGTTTTACCTTGGTATTTTACGCGAGCACAAATATCAGCTGCCACATTGTAGCGAATAAAATACTCACCATGCCCTGTCGCAGATACTGCACATGATTCATTTTCAGCAAAGGTACCCGCACCAATCACTGGGGAATCGCCCACACGGCCAAAACGTTTTGCTGTCATACCACCTGTTGAAGTACCAGCAGCAATATTGCCGTTTTTATCAAGTGCAACTGCACCAACGGTGCCCATTTTGTAATTAACAGGCAGGGCTTTATGCGCTGCTTGGTAGTCTTTACTGGTGACTTTTTGTTTATCGAGCTTTTCTTTTGCTTTTAATAATGCTTTGTAGCGATTTTCAGTATCGAATAGATTGTTTTCAACCAGTGGCATACCTTGAGTTTTTGCAAACTCTTCTGCACCTTGACCACTAAGCATGACATGCACTGATTTTTCCATCACTAAGCGTGCCAGGTTAATTGGGTTTTCAATGTGTTTAACCCCTGCAACAGCACCGGCTTGGCGTGTACGACCATCCATAATTGATGCATCAAGCTCATGTGCACCGTCATAAGTATATACAGCACCGCGACCTGCGTTGAAATACGGCGAGTTCTCAAGCACATTAATTGCCGCAGTGATGGCATCTAGGCTCTCACCGCCCTTTTCTAGCACCGCATAGCCTGTTTCAACGGCTTCTTTTAATTTAGCGCGATAGGCTTTTTCTTGTTCTGGCGTGAAGCGGCTCTTTTCAATCGTCCCTGCACCGCCATGAATAGCGATAGCGAAAGGTTGATCACTACTGTGGCTTAAAGTACTAAATGATAATGCGCTAAGGGCAATGGCTGAGGTGAGAAATGTTTTTAACATAGGGACACTTATATTTATTTTAGTTTGTAAGCCCAATGTGAATAATTCGGCGCTGGTTTTCAAGCTTTAACCGATGAAAGAAACAAAAAAAGCGCCTAATGGCGCTTTTTTTCAGCAGTTTAAAATTAAGCTTTAGCTGCTTTTAAACGTGCTAAACGTGCAACTTGATGAGTAGACGTTAAGAAAGAGTAGATTGGTGCTAGGTAGCCACGCTTACGAAGGTCTAAGAACTCTTCATCGCTCAGTGAGTTAAGTTTTTTCTCGTCAACAAGGTAGATACCGTTGATGTCTTTTTTCTCACCTTTGATTTCTACTGTTAGCGTTTGAGCTACTAGTAGTTCTTTGTCTGCAAGGTACTTAGTGAATGCTTCAGTTACCTGAGAGAACTCGATGAAAGAAACAAGTGCTTCTTTACGACGCTTAAGGTATTCAGTTTCTTCACCGTTTTCGAAAAGTGCATTACCTGTCTCTTCACTTACAAGCGGGCTTGCTTCGTCGATTACGATACCAAATTGGTCAGCTTCAGGGTGCTTAACAAGACCAAGTGGGTAACGAGTCATAGACATAGGTGCAAATGCAGCTGTCCATTTGTCATCTTGAATGAAAAGGTTTTCGCCTGGCTCTAGACCAAATAAAGCAACTGCTTGGAATTGACCTGATTCGTTGTTTTTAACAAATGCCATTGGGAATTCATTTGCGATGCGTGCAAATTCGTGTGCAACCACAGGTACTAAGTGCTGAGATTTCATGAACTCGATGTTGATGCCATTTTGAATTTTAGTGTTGGCATGTTTTTCGTTATGTAAAGGCTGTACTTGTTGCTCCGCCATGATACTGCTCCATTAATTTTATAATATGTTTTTGCTGTTAGTGCCCAAAGCCTATAGGTTTTGGCAACAAAAAGGAAGTGAAAATTTTGTGGCAGTTTGTACATACTTACTTAACATTTATTTATCAGCAGCTTTGATCTCAATCTATTCTTCTCTAAAAAGCCGAAAAGCTTAATGACATCGCTGTCACACCTTGTATACTTGATGAAAATGAACGTTAATTAGGCAAATAGTATGAGCTCTTCACAACTAATAAAAAAAATTACAATTGTGGGTGGTGGTTCGTCTGGCTGGATGACAGCAGCGTATTTGAATCACTTTTATAACAAAACCGAAAAAAACGTCGAAATCACCTTAGTCGAAAGTAAAGATATTGGTATTCTAGGTGTCGGTGAAGCGACCGTACACAGCATCCGATTTTTCTTTGCCGCGATGGGTCTCGATGAGCAAGAGCTACTAAGAGAAACACAGGCAACTTATAAAACAGGCATCATGTTCAAAAATTGGATGAAGCCTGTTAATGGTAAAATGCATGAATACTTTCACCCATTTGAGCAAATAAAAATAGGCGATAACTTTGATATTTCTACCTCATGGGTTTTATCACAGCAAAACTCTGGTATGCGTTACGATGAAGGGACCTGTATTTCATCAGCTTTGATTAAAGCCGGCCATGGACCAAAAGCGATCAATTCCCCTCCTTACCAAGGTGTAGCTCCTTATGGGTATCATATAGACGCTAATCAACTAGCACGCTTTTTACGAAAAAAAGCAACGGCAGCAGGTGTAAATCATGTGGAAGCAACTGTCAGTAAGGTCAATTGTGACGGTGAGAGAATTATCAGCGTTGAGACCGACGCAGGAACGTTTCAGGCTGATTACTTTATAGATTGTACTGGATTCAAAGGCTTGCTGATAAATGCTGTTAGTGATGATAACTGGATTAGCTATGAGGATGCTCTTCCATGCAATAAAGCTGTTGCTGTTCAACGCCATTATCCAGAAGGAATAGAACCTAAACCATACACAGAAGCTACAGCATTATCGAATGGATGGGTATGGCAAATTGATCTAGTAAATCGCCAAGGTACTGGCTATGTTTACGATGGTTCAAAGCTGAGCAAAGAACAGGCCGAGCATGAATTAAAGTCTTTTTTAGGCCCAGAATCTGAGTTTATTAAAACATTACATATTGATATGCACATTGGCCGTCGAAAACGTTTTTGGGTAGGTAACTGTATCTCAATTGGCCTGTCTGGTGGGTTTATCGAGCCCCTTGAATCAACTGGACTACATCTGATCAATTTAGGTGCTCGGTTATTATCTACTCACCTTGTCAATCGCCAAGTAAGTCAAGAAATCCAAAATTCATATTCAACATTGATGATCAATGCATACGAAGATCTAAAGCAGTTTATTGTCTTACATTATTGCATTACTAACCGAGACGACTCAGAGTTTTGGCTTCAAGCACAGCAATCTGTTGAATACTGCCCAGAACTAAAGCAAAAGCTTGCAATTTGGAAGCACAAAATATGTGAGTATGCAGATTTACAAACGGCAAGTACCTCATGTTTTAACGACGAGAACTACCGTTTCATCCTTTATGGCATGCAATATTATCCTGACTTTTCATATTCATATGATAAAAACAGAATGGATGCTTTATTTAGTAAAGTAAAAGAACGCTGCCAACAAGCGGTTAATTTTACTCAAACACATCAAGCATCATTAGCTAAATTACATAGCTAGAAAAGGAGCCTTAGTGCTCCTTTTTCAGAATATTTATCACTTCATTTAATGCAAACTCATAATGTCGCCAACGGCCAATTCCTGATTTAAAAATGGGTTGCTTTACTTGCTCATTACTGATGGTATGAACAACTCTTTCAGTGCGATGAAAATCTAAACATTTGCTTTCAAAGTCGAGCTCCAAGAAATTTAGCATTCTTCTAATTTGCGGCTCTGTCTCATCCACCAGTGATTCGTACTCAACATTTAAGATATGTGTTGGATAAAGACTCAACCAATGGTTCATTAACTTATTATATCTTAAGTAATAATTAGCTAAGTGCTTTAAATCGTAGCTAAACCGAATTCCATCACCAAATAGCTGTCTATAATTCCCCCAAATTGTATCTAAAGGGTTACGCTTACAATGAATTATTTTTGCATTTGGGAAAGCACGTAAAATGATGCCAATCGCCTTAAAATTAAGAGGCATTTTGTCTGTAAAATAACGCTTACTTTGGAATGAACTTGTTAAAGTTAAATAGCTATCTGCAATTGCTTTATAAGCATCCTTTGGTAGCTCATCAGCCCAATACGGATAAGGCTTGTTCGGCCTAACTTTATGCAAAACAGATTGGCAAGCCATAGCTAAATCACTTAATTCATCTGCCCCTACTACTTGGCTATGGCTAGCAAGAATTTGTTCAACCAGAGTTGTGCCAGTTCGAGGCATACCGACAATAAACACAGGGCAAGACTCACTATCTAGAGCATGATCTGCTTTAATAGCCGTGCTAAAAGCAGCCTCGATTTGATCTAATTCATCTAGCTCCTGTGCTGGCAGATAATGTATAAAAGACGCTTTTTTTGCTAAAGCACCTTGATTATAGAAGCTAAATGCTCTTTCGTAGTCATTTTGTTTATCAAAATAGCTAGCCACAGAATAAGCATACAACGCTTGTTCTGCTTGGGTTGCATTCTTTTTCTCTAGTAAAGTGATTAAACAATCAACATGTGCCTTATTTAAACCATTTTTTAATAATGCTTTTTGCCAATAAGCTTGTGCATCAGAGTTTGATTTTAAGAGTTGCAGATCGAGCTGTTGATGAGCTGCGGTAAAATCCCCCTGCTCTTTATAAAGCATTGCAAGTAGTAAGTGATTATCACTTTTTTCAGCAAGTAATAGCTCGATTGCGTATTGATGTTGTTTTTGTGCTCGAAGAGCAGAAACATATAGCTGCAAAATCGTCGGATGATTTTTTACTACAGCCAATTCATTTATTAAACGTTTGAATTGGCGTGTTTGCAAATAAAATTGCCCAAGCCAACTATATAGCTCAATGTTAGTGTTATCCTGTTCGACGGCTTCTTGCAAATGTAGCTCAAGCTCTTGCAACTTCCCCTGCCTAAATAAGAGTTTAGCTTGATCTATAACTTCTTTAGTAACGTGTATACTCACAGGGTTTGCAGCCCATACTGTTTGATCTTAGTGATCAGTTCTCGATGATCCGGCAGCTGCTTCAAAAGCTGACTTTGATAGCCCCTTAATTGTGATAACCACTGTTGGTAAGCCTGTGGGTCATTATATTGAAAGTGACTAGCCTGAATATCGGTTTCAAACTCCATTCCATAAAGTACATATAAGTAGTTATCCAGATTAAAAATCGACAATTTATTATGGAAGTCATAATCTGTAGGAATTTGATGGCGCCAATAATCTAAGTTTTCTTGTAAAGATTCAGGAATAGAGGCTAGACCGCAATTATCAATCCAAAACTCGCTATCTCGACGTTTCGAAATACAATAATGCAATTTGACGAAGTCTATAACACGATCCCAGGTTTGTTGTATCCGGCTATTAAATCGCTTTTCAACGTAAGGCATCATCTCAATTGTTGTCGGAAATAACTCTGCAAGCATTCTTGCAGTAGCATCAAATACAAGTAATCCTGTTGCTTCAAGAGGCTCAACAAAGCCCTGAGATAAACCAATTGCCACACAGTTTTTATGCCAGAACTTTTCCCTGTAACCGATTTTCATTTTAATTAGACGTGGCTCACAATGGTCAAACTCTGACCCTAGATAGGTTCTAAGCTGTTGTTCTGCTTGCTGATGAGAAATATGATTACACGAATAAACATGCCCTACACCACGACGCTCTGATAATCCAATATCCCAAATCCAACCAGCAGTCTGTGCTGTTGCTATTGTATGACTTGCAATTGGGTGTTGCTCGTTAAGGTAAGGAACCTGAATAGCAAGTGCATGATCAGCAAATAAAACATCGCTTTTGTCGACAAAGTCCACACCCAATTTTTCGCCTATTAATAAAGCATTAAATCCAGTGCAATCAATAAATACATCAGCTTCTATAACACCATGCTGCTCTGTAAGCACAGAGGAAATTTCACCTTGTTCAGAGAGTTGAATATCAATCACTTCATCTTTGATATGCGTGACCCCCAATTTATTGACGGCATTTTCCGTCAGCATCATTGAGAACTTGGCCGCATCTAGATGATAAGCATATGCCGTATGCCCTTGATATTGTTTATCAGTTATTCTCTTTGGTGCCAGATTAGCGTCACAAATTGCGCCTTGCACAGCAACCGAATCAGCGAATTTAGTGGCTTGTTCTTGCATAAGCCAATAAGGTGTCGAGTTAAATTCGTTTATCAATGGGTAGTCAAATAAGTGATGATAATAGTGCTGACCTGCTTGTGCAGGATCGTGTGTCCAATTTACAAATTTGATACTTTGCTTAAATGTGGCATCACAACGACGAATAAACTCGCCTTCATCAATACCAAAATATCGCAAACTTTCGCGCATAGCCGGCACAGTGCCTTCGCCAACCCCTATAGTTGGAATATTTGGTGATTCAATTAGGCTAATTGCTATGCCATTTGGCTTAGCTAATTTCTTTGCTAAATGGTTAGCGGTTATCCAGCCTGCGGTACCACCACCCACGATTACTATTTTTTTTATGATTTTTTTTTGCACGTCAATACTCACCCTACCAGTAAATTACCATTACTAGATCGTTTACTTATTTAATATCACACCTTTGGGATGAGATTAAATAAACTTACCGTACTAAATCCAAGGCAAATAAAAAGGGAGTTGAACTCCCTTTTTATTGAACAGGTGCAGCTATGCTTAGAAGCGCACAGATAAACCTAAGTTGTAACGAGTTGCTTGCTCATACTCGTAAAGAGGGAATCCGTCAGTAAAGCCGCTATAAGGCATTGGACGTTGGTGATTACCAAATTGCTCTGAGCTTTCGCCTAAGATGTTTACCACGTCTAGTTTCACATCAACGTTATCTGTTACATGGTATACAGCGCTAAGGTCTAAGCTACCAAAACCTTCATGTAAACGGTTTCCATATGAACCTGCTTCACGCATCATGTACTCACTACGGTAGTTGTAAGATAAACGAGCGTAGAATAGTTCATTTTCATAATAACCAGATACGTTGAACGCATGATCTGAGCTATCAGTTAATTCGACATTCCAATCATCGAATACGCCAACTTCTACACCCTCTTCATTTTTATACGTTGCGTAATCAGCTTTAGCATCAGTGTATGTATAGTTGATTAACGTACCAAAACCATTACCAAAATCTTGTTGATACTGAAGTTCTAAACCAAGGACTTCACCACCTGGACCGTTTGAGTTCTCTTCGATTTGGTAACCAAAATCTTTTTCGTCACCCGTAAGCTCAGGAACACCAAATGCTGCTGCTTCTTCAGCAGTTGCATCACGACGACCGATTACGATGAAGTTTGATACATCTTTGTAGAATACAGTTGCAGCTAACAAAGAAGATTCGTTGAAGTACCACTCAATACCTGTTTCAAACTGATTTGCTGTAAATGGCTTAAGCGCTGGATTACCCACAATAATACGTTGGTTATTTGGTAGGTCGTCACTTACACCCATTAAACTTGGATTGAAGTACATATCGTTATATTGTGGACGGGTCATTGTACGCGCCGCATTCACACGCCAAATCATGTCATCAGAGATATCGTATGCAAAGTTTACACTTGGTAAAAATTCATTGTAATCTGCATCTTCTGATGTACGTGCATTTACATCTGCACCTTTATAGTATATTGATTTAGCATCAGTTGTTACATAACGAACACCAAAGTTACCACGGTATTTTTCGCCGCTGTAATTAGCCATAATGTAAGCGCCGATATTGGTCTCTTCGATGTGGCTGTATGCACCATAATCTTCTGTTTTACCAGTGATACTTGCTTTAGCCCACTTCTTCATCGCATCAACATCAAAACGCTGAATTTGGTAACTACCTGCGCCTACATCATAAGTGCCAGTAGAAGCATTTGATACGTCATAAACATTATCAAAACCATCAACTTGTGTGAATTCGAAGCGACGGCTTGTTGCTTCATGGTCAGCCCAACGAACACCTGTTTTAACAGAAGTAATAAAGTCATTGTCTAACATAAATTCGATATCGAATTGTGCAAAGCTTTCTTCATCTGTTTTTGGTGTCGCATTGAAGTTAGTACCCGTACCCATTACAAGTGTACCTGGGTTGTACTCAGACATATCAAAGTCTGCTGGCAGGTTCCAAGATTGGCCACCACCAGTGAAATCGTATGTACCGCCAGCTAGAGATGGATTTAAACCATCATCCATTACCATTTCAAAGTCTGTACCACCGCTTGATGTTGTTTTACCTGCAACAAACTTCATCTTATAAGTGTCACCAGTGTATTCTAAGTTGATATCAACAAAATCAGACTTCATCGTCGCTTCACGAGGACGCATTTGATAGAAAGCAATATTTAGAGGACCTGCAACTTGAACACCAGGGTTATCACCGGTGCCGTTACCACCTAACCAAGTCGTTTCGCTTTGGTCACCCCAAGTTGTATCAGCTTGAGTTAACCATAATGCATAGTTAGTATTGTCCGCTTCCATCTGCATGTCGATGTAGTTAACAACAATGTTTAACTGATCATTCGGTTGGTATTCAAGTGCAGTAGAGAATGCTGTACGTTTACGATCCTGTTCAAAACCAACTGGACCTGCACCCCATTGCCAGAATGCTTCGTTACCTTGACGCTGTAAGTTACGTTCTTGTGAAACTGCAGAAACTAAGAAACCGAAGTTTTCGTCTTCATTTTTCCAGCTGTAAAGACCTGAAAATTGTGGATCTGTTTCACCAGAATCATCAGAGTATTGTGCTTCGATTGAGCCATATACCGTGTGTTGATCTAAGTCTAAAGGAGTGCGAGTGTTAACGATTACGTACCACCAATACCACCTTCAATTAAGTCAGCTTGAGAAGATTTATAAACCTCAAGACCACCTACTAGCTCAGATGGTAATAAAGTGTAGTTGAATGAACGTTTTGCTGGCTCAAGTACGAACCAACCAGTAGAAGCTACATTTTGGCCATTTAACGTTGTTTTAGTGAAATCAGCACCAGCACCGCGGATTGAAACCGCATCTGCTTCACCAAATTGGCCTTGTACAGTAATACCAGGAATACGTTTTAGTGATTCAGCAACGTTCTTATCTGGAAATTTACCAATATCTTCTGCAGTAACAGCATCAACAACTGAATTTGCAAAACGTTTAGTGTTTAAAGACGCTTCAAGTGAACGGCGAATACCGCGAACTTCAATTACTTCAACATCTTCTTGAACTTTAGTTTCATCTGCTGCGTATGCAGCGCCAGTGAACCCAGCACTCATTACGAGGCCGATATTAACTGCTAATAAGCTTTTCTTAAAATTTTTAGCTAACACAGGATTCCCCTTGAATCATTTTGTTGGTTTTTTATATCACTTCTGCCCAGTGATGATGACAACGCTGTCATCTAGTAACAAACCATACACTCTAAATTACATTTGTGCTACATCTTTTTGGTTAATTTGTGCAAAAAATTTACAACGAAATAATCAAGTTATTGATATAACTAATATTTAATATTGAGTTTTTAAGAATTGTTACAAATAAACGGCGCAAATATAGCATGAGTGATATTGCAGATGAAAAGACCAAAAGGATGAGTTTTTGAAATTTGCTAAAAATCACATGTGTTTTTGTAAGCTTTAGTTTCCACTGAGCGTTTATTAACCATAACTAAAAGTTATATAAAACCTGTTATCTAACAATAAATTAGCTTAAAAAACTACCGTGTTTCTAAAAGCACGCTGTCATGTACAAATTATTTTTAACTTTTTCTGGGCAGAATGAGTTAAAGGGAATATTAAGAATAACAATCAATAACAATGACAGCGCTGTCATTTTAATTATATAGAGCCCTTTTGTACTTGTCTAACTCTTTATCGGGCTATTTAAAGAAAACGAGTTTATGCAAAACTGATCGTTAAAGGTGAGTATTTAAAAACAAAAAAGCGAGCATAATAGCTCGCTTTTGGCATAGAGTTTAATCTGGCGATTAAGGTGCCCAATAAACTTCAATATTGATATGTGGGTGATTCAATACAGCACGTAAAGGCATGTCAGCAACTGCACCGCCCTCTTTCGCTTGCTTGTAAACAGCGAGCTTTTCTTCACCACTAATTAAAAGCTTCACAACTTTAGAATCTGCAATCGCAGATAAAGTTAGTGTCATACGCTCAGTGATTTTACCTGTTACATCGCTTTCAATGGCATTAATTGCACATACTAAATCATCTGTTGCTAGACCGTGTTCAAGACCTTCGGCATGAGGGAAAAGAGAAGCCGTATGACCATCAGGGCCCATGCCTAAAATCGTCACATCAAAAGGACGCTTTAATGCTTTGTATGCAGCTTCACATTCAGCTACACCGTTTTGCGCCGTTAATGCGTCATTTTTCATTGTCACGAAATTAGCAGCTGCGCCATGGTTTTGTAATAGCGTGCTTTTGATAAATGCTTCATTACTTTTTTCATGATCAGCATCAACCCAACGCTCATCAACCATAGCAACATCAATGTTTGCCCAATCAAGTTCAAGGTTTGATAAGTGCTTATATGCAGGTGCTGGCGATGAGCCACCCGATACCATCAATACCGCGCGACCATCTTCTTTAATACCAGCAACAAGGCTTTGCTCAAGGCTTGAAGAAAGCTCAGCTGTTAATTCG
Source organism: Pseudoalteromonas sp. T1lg21 (assembly GCF_002964625.1). Classification (NCBI taxonomy): domain Bacteria; kingdom Pseudomonadati; phylum Pseudomonadota; class Gammaproteobacteria; order Alteromonadales; family Pseudoalteromonadaceae; genus Pseudoalteromonas; species Pseudoalteromonas sp. T1lg21. The sequence goes on along the minus strand of NZ_PQBX01000060.1, from coordinate 456,793 downwards.
TCTTTGTTTGCAAAGAATTTTTCAACAATTGTTGCCATCTTAATTACGCCTTATCGCCTGTGTTAAACCAAACATGGTTGTTTTCTTCTAAAAGCTCATCTGCATCTTCAGGGCCCCATGTACCAGCACGGTATAACGATGGTGCACCTTTTTCTTGCCAACGCTCAATGATTGGGTCAATCCATTTCCATGCTTGACGCACTTCATCACGGTGAATAAACAGCGATGGGTTATTTGCTGCGGCATCTAACATTAAGCGCTTGTAAGCATCTGAATGGAAACCATTACTATACGCTTGCGATAACTCAATGTTCATAGTAACTGGCTCTAATTGCATCTCAAGGTTATCAAGGCGCTTAGACATCAGTGTTAATTGAATTGTTTCTTCTGGTTGCAGACGAATAACAAGACGGTTTGGTTCAATGTTACCTACGTTGTCGGTATAAACGTTGTGAGACACTTTTTTGTATTCAACAACGATTTCAGCACAACGCTTTTTCATACGTTTACCGGTACGAAGATAGAAAGGCACACCAGCCCAACGCCAATTATCGATATGCGCACGAATTGCAACAAAAGTTTCTGTTTTACTCGCACCTTCGTTTAATTCTTCTAAGTAACCTGGGACGATTTTACCGTCTAAGTTACCTGGTACGTACTGACCACGGACAATGTTTGCATCAACATCTTCCGCCACTAACGGACGTAACGACTCAAGTACTTTTAATTTTTCAGTACGGATGCTGTTTGCGTTTAATTTGTTTGGTGATTCCATTGCCACTAAGCAAAGTAATTGTAGCAAGTGGTTTTGAACCATATCGCGTAATGCACCCGCTTTATCGTAGAAACCAGCGCGGCTTTCTAGACCCACTGTTTCTGATAAGCTAATTTGGATGTTATCGATTGATTTAGCATCCCATAGATTTTCAAACAGTGAGTTTGAAAAACGCAGTGCCATTAAGTTTTGTACGGTTTCTTTACCTAAGTAATGGTCAATACGGAATACTTGCTCTTCTTTGAAGTATTCAGCAATTTTTGCATTGATTGCTTCAGCAGATTCACCACAGTAACCAATTGGCTTTTCAACAACAACACGTGATGTTTCTGTGATTAAACCTTTCTTAGATAGGATTTCACAGCAGCTACCGTAAACCGCAGGTGGTAATGAAAGGTAAAAAACACGAGACTTATCAGCATCGTGTTCATTAAGAATATCTCTTAGTTTATCCCAGTCATCGTCGGCTTCTGTCACATTAGATACAACGGGTACAAGGTAAGCTGAAAACGCTTTCCAATCTTTTGCGTTGTACTCACCTTTACCTAAAAAGTCTTGTAACGCTTTATGTGCTGTTTCGATGTATTCTTTACGTTTGCTTTCTTCGCGTACCGTAGGAAGGATACGAGAACCTTGAGGAAGGTTGCCCTCTTGATAAGCGCGATACATTGCAGGAAGTAATTTGCGTAACGCAAGATCACCGCCGCCCCCAAAAATTACGATATCAAATGGATTTAACATATATCACTCTCTACATTGGCAATGCCATGTTAATCGACTCATGCAGTATGGCAGTGCGTGTTGTTATCTGGTTGATTTGGCTGTGTTAGATGATCCCTTTAACAAAGCCTGTTGAATTTTTTTGTAAGTAGCTTACTCATTATTCTTATGTTGGCTGAAGTAAATGAGTCTTAGGGGCTCTGTAAATCCTCTCACAAAAATACAGGCCCTAAGAACTCCAGCGCTACCCGTTCAAAGGTATTCGGTTTGCAGCTGTTGCTGCGAATCTATTACTGCTTACGATGTGTTTTATAGTAAGCGATCAGTCCATTGGTTGAGCTGTCGTGTGGATGACTTACTGCGTCATCAAATAATTCAGCTTCAATTTTAGAGGCAAGTCCCTTACCTAGCTCTACACCCCATTGGTCAAATGAACAGATTTCTAAGATAATGCCTTGGCAGAAGATCTTGTGCTCATAAAGCGCAATTAAACGTCCTACCGTTTTCGCATCAACTTTATCTAATAACATTGACGTTGTTGGGCGATTGCCTTGGTGAATCTTGTGATTCAATAATTCTGCAATTTCTGCTTCAGATTTACCTTTCGCGGTTAAATCTGCAGTTACTTGCTCTGCATCAACACCGGCCATCATTGCTTCGGTTTGTGCAAAGAAGTTTGATAATAAAATATCATGGTGCTTACCAACATTGACTTGCGGCTCAATTGAAGCAATAAAGTCAGCAGGTACAATCACATTACCTTGGTGCAGACATTGGTAAAAAGCATGTTGGCCATTGATACCTGTCATGCCCCAAATGATTGGAACCGTCGTGTAAGGAACCGTTTCACCTGCGAAAGTAACATGTTTACCGTTACTTTCCATCTCACCTTGCTGCAAATATGCAGGTAACATGTGTAGTGCTTGGTCATACGGTAAAATTGCTTGCGCCGTATAGCCTAAAAAGCTTGTGTTCCAAACACTTAAAAGCGCCATTAATAATGGTACGTTATTTTCAAATTCAGCATTTTTAAAATGCTCATCAATTTCAAACGCACCTTCTAGGATTTCTTCGAACGCATCGAAGCCTAGGTACAGGGCGATTGGTAATCCTATCGCACTCCATAAAGAAAAGCGACCGCCTACCCAATCCCACATTGTGAATACGTTTTCATCAGCGATACCAAAGGCCGCTGTTTTTTCTAAATTGGTGCTTACAGCCACAAAGTGCTTAGCAATATGCTCTTGTGCTTGGGCTGTTTGTAAAAACCACTCAACGGCTGATTTAGCGTTAGTCATGGTTTCTGAGGTGGTAAACGTTTTAGATGAGATTACAAATAATGTTGTCTCAACGTCTAAACCTTGTAAAACAGATGCAATTTGAACGCCATCAACATTTGATACGTAATGCACATTTAATGTGTCATCAGCATAAGCTGCAAGTGCTTCAGTTGCCATTTGCGGGCCTAGGTTTGAACCACCTACACCAATTGCAACAACATCTTTCACCGCTTTACCTGTGTAACCTAACCACTCGCCACTGCGCACTTTGCTAACAAAAGCTTTCATTTTAGCAAGCTCAGCGTTAACTGCGTCTGTTACGTTTTCGCCATCAACCATCACAGCTGTATTAGCACGGTTACGTAAAGCAGTATGAAGTACCGCACGGTCTTCAGTGAAGTTGATTTTCTCACCACTGAACATTTTTTCACGCCATGCGCTAATGTCACACTCTTTCGCTAAAGCAATAAGCTGTTCAAAAACCGTTTTATCAATTTGTTGTTTTGAGTAATCGAATAATACGCCTGGGATTTGAGCTGAGAATTGCTCGAAACGCGTGCTATCTTTGGCAAATAAATCTTTAAGATGAATTTGTTTCATCTTCTTGGCACTTTCAGATAGTGCTTGCCAACTAGCTAATTGCGAACGGCTGCTCATATATATAATCCCCTCAAAACTTGCAACAAACTGATTATTAACTATCTTTTTATTAATGTTGAATAAAGACAGCAATTAAAAACACGATGAAAATTAACACTAAGTTAAAATGACAACGCTGTCAATGTTCTACTTTTACATTTTATAGTCGAGATAATAGCGCAATTTTTCTCTTTTGACACCGGTATCATAAAAATTATCTCAATTATTTTACTGCTAATTTGGTAGAACATTAGATACACTAACTAACTTATATTAAATATTAATGTACCTATTCAGAAAAAGCGCTCTGGCGAACACTTTTCGATATTATTATAATACAAATATAACTAACTATAAAGTAACAGTATGAAAGTAACCATAAATGATGTAGCCAAGCTCGCGGGTGTTTCAATGAAAACCGTTTCGCGAGTGATTAATAAAGAGCCATCGGTCAGAAAAAAAACCTATGACATAGTGATGGATGCTGTTAACACGTTGAACTATCAACCAAATCTTGCAGCTCGTAACCTAGCAGGCACATCGTCTTTTACTGTTGGTTTAGTTTATGACAACCCGAATGCTTATTATGTCATCGACATGCAGAACGGTGTCCTTTCGCGTTGTAAAGAAGAAGGCTATGAGCTGGTTATTCATCCGTGTAATTATCTTGATGGCAACATGGAAGAAGACTTTAAAACCATGATCAAGCGCTCTCGCTTGGCAGGCCTTGTGTTAACGCCACCACTGTCAGAACAAAACAGTATCATCGAGATGCTTGATGAAATGGGCATTCATTATGTACGCGTGCTTTCTGGTCGCCCGACTGAAGAAAATCAAGATACCTGTATTTATGTAAATGACTACGCAGCTGCGTATGAAATCACCGCTCACCTACTGTCACTTGGCCATAAAAATATTGGTTTCCTGTGTGGTGATAAAGAACATAAATCAACAACTGAACGTTTAGAGGGGTATCAAGCCGCGTTAAAAGATCACAGCATTCCATTAAATGATGAGCTGATCTACGAAGGCCAATATTCATTTGAATCAGGTGTAGAAGGTGCAAAAGCATTGCTGGGTGAAAGTAATCCGAAAAACATCACCGCCCTTCTTGGCGGAAACGATGAGATGGCAGCAGGCGCATTATTCGCCTCACGCTTAATGGGAATTGAAATTCCGCAGCAATTATCAATTACCGGCTTCGAAGACTCACCGTTCTCGCGTCAAACTTGGCCAAAACTCACCACGGCTCATCAAGCCAATGATGTAATTTCACAGCATGCAGCGCGTTTACTGTTTAGAAAAACCCGTGGTGCACGCAATCAAGATAAAGACATCATCACAACCTTTACCCCTTCATTGGTGGTACGGGAAAGCTCAGGTCCTACAACAGCCTAATTTATACAAGTTACGAAAAAGCCGCTCTATAGCGGCTTTTTTAATGACTGAATTGATATTACTTATTAAAGCAATGCTAAACCGCCATTCAAGTTAAAAACGTTTTCAAAACCTAATTGCGACAAATTGTTTGCCGCTTGTTTTGAACGATTACCACTTCGACAAACCAAAATGTAGCTATGGTCTTTATCAAGCTGTCCTTGCACGATGGCGTTTGCCATACGGCTCAGTGGAATGTTGATCACTTTGCTCTCAGCAACAGTAAATAACTCGGCCAAATTATTCGCACCATGCTCATACGGCTCGCGAGTATCGATTAGGTAAGTCCCCTTATCGTCTAACATTGCTTTAGCATCGGTTGCAGCAAGCTGTTTCATTGGCGTACTTTCAAGTGTTTCAACATAGCCACATAAAGAGTGACTCATTGAATGCTTTTGCTCATCTGCTTGTTGCTTTAATTCAACAAACTGAGCATCTGATACTTGCTCGTTTAATAATTTTGCTAATAACGGTGTCGTTGCTTTTTGTGCATGCCAATCCATTGCAAAACATTGCTGATAATCATGACCTGAACAAATCACCGTTGAATCTTGTACTTCCAGTGCAAGCTGTTTTAATGACAAGGCCATTTTTGCTGCATCGCCGCCGCTAATTGCCGTATTTCCCAAGCCACCTGGTAAAATTAAATCACCACAGAAACAATAGCTAACATTACCACTTAGCGTATCTTTCAATAAATAGCTAACACTATCATCACTGTGACCCGGTGTCGCTACTTTGCTTAAATGTGCACCGCTTAATTCGATAGCTGCTGAATCTTTAGGCCAGCCAAGTTCATCTATTTCATTAACAACATAGCGCTCTGCTAGCTCTTTGGTTAATAGACAGCGAGCCGATAAACGCTCTTGGTGATTATGCGTATCGATAATTGCTTTTACTGTTAAACCTTGTGTTGCGACAATTTTCGCCATACGCGGAATAAGCTCAATAATAGGATCAATTACCACTGCATTTTTATCGCTGTCGACATAAAGCCAACAGCACGCAGCTTGATGGCGCAGTTGTGTTAAGCCAATCGCACAGACTTCTTGCTGAGGCGATGTACTATCAGACACAACCAAACAGTTTGCTTCTAGAATTGGTTTTAAAGAACGAATTTTTTCACAAGCAAAGTCAATTTCTTGCTGGCTTGCAGCTGGGCCAAATGACATGCGAATCGCATTTTCACTTTGCCAATCACTGGCTCCCATCGCATCTAAAACAAAACTACGATTTGCACCTGAGCTACACGCAGAGCCGCCACTCACACGGATACCCGCAGCATCAAATAAATCCATTACTTCTTTACTGGTTAATTCGTTCACCGCAAAGTTCAAGGTTGTTGGCACTGAATGCTCAAAACTGTGGTTAAAAGTAATACTGCCAAATGTATCTAATAGCGCACCCAGTAATTGCTCGCGATAAGCATGTAACTGCTCAAGCGGCTTAAATGTTTGATTTTGTTTATCAAGTAATAAAGAGAACAGCTTATTTAAACCAGCAATACCGGGTAAGTTCTCTGTGCCTGAACGCATTCCGCTTTCTTGGCCGCCACCGGCAATAAATGGCGTATACGCACTGCCTTTACGAATATAAAGTACACCAATGCCTTTAGGCGCATACAATTTATGACCAGAGAATGGGGCATAATCAATGGTTGTTTGGCTTAGCGCCAAGTTGGTTTTGCCTAATGCTTGTACACAGTCAACCATCCAAGCCACATTATTGTTTTCACTGCGAATAACTTGCTCAATTGCGGTTAAGTCTTGGAATACACCGGTTTCGTTGTTGACTGCCATAGTACAAATCATCAGTGCATTCGCAGCATGTTTACGAATAAACTTATGATCTAAAATACCATTTTTATCAACAGGGATTGCTAGCACCTGAGCGTTGATATCAAGCACACTGTTCCAATGCTTGAGCGTATTTGGCACCGCTTTGTGCTCTGTTGCACCATACAGTAATACCGGGTTTTCAACTTGATGATTTTTAGCTGCAATCAGTGTTGAAACAACCGCTGTTTGAATACCTTCGGTTGCACCTGAGGTAAATAAAATATCACCATCAGTCGCGCCAATAACTTCACGCGCTTTATTACGTGTTTGCTCTAATAAGTGTTTTGCTTGAATACCCGTAATATGAGAGCTTGATGGATTACCAAAACACACACGCATCGTGTGCGAAACCACATCGGCAATTTCAGGAAGTACAGGAGTCGTTGCATTCGCATCTAAATAAATTTGCTGATTAGCATCGTCAGGAAGGTAAAAATTTGCCATGTAAAACGCACCATATTACTAAAAGATATATCTTATAACCTATTTTACATTTTTCATGGCTAAATTATAATAATCAATTAGTCAGTAAAGTGCGCTTTCTATACTTTTTAAGACTAAGCTAACTTTCTATTAGCTCAACCTTCTTAGAAGACCAGGCATTTATAAGCGCTTTTACTAATGAAGCCAGCGGTATTGCAAAGAACACCCCCCAAAAACCCCACAAACCGCCAAAAAACAGTACTGCAACGATAATAAACACGGGGTTTAAATCGACCGCTTCAGAGAACAGTAACGGCACTAACACGTTGCCATCAAGTGCTTGGATCACGCCATAGATGATTAAAATGGTCCAAAATTGTGTTTCTAAACCAAACTGAAATAACGCCACGGCGGCTACAGGAATGGTCACCAATGCCGCCCCTACAAATGGAATAAGCACCGACAAGCCAACCAACACACCGAGTAAAGCTGCATAGCGAAGGTCAAGCACTGCAAAAGCGATAAAAGATGCAGTACCTACAATTAATATCTCAAACACCTTACCGCGAATATAATTCATGATTTGCTGATTCATTTCTTGCCAAACTTGAATGATCAAGCGGCGCTGTTTAGGCAATAAACGCTCAGCACTTTGCGTGAGCTCTAACTTATCTTTAAGCATAAAAAACACTAAGAGCGGCACTAAAATCAGATAAATCAACCATGCCGCCACGTCTTTTATCGAGGTTAACGACACAGAAAGGACTAACTGGCCAAATTCAATGGCTTTGGTTTCAACACTGGCAACAATTGATTTAACCTGATCTTCCGTAATTAAACTCGGGTAATCTTCTGGAAGGTGTAATAGCAGTGCTTTGCCCTTTTCGATCATATAAGGCGTTTCTTGAACAAGGTTACTGGTTTGCTGCCAAAGCACCGGCCCCATACCAACAATAATTGTGATCATTAATCCACTGAATACCAACATCACGATAATCGTCGCGGTAAACCGTTTTAAACCTAGCTTTTCTAAATGGGCAACGGGCCAATCAAGTAAATAAGCAATCACCAAGGCGACTAACACTGGTACGATTAACGAACCAAAAAAATAGAAAAATGCAAAGGTTGCAATAAGCAGTAACAACAAAGTTACTGAATGGGGATCTGAAAATTTATTTTCGTACCAGGCTTTTACATACTCAAACACGAATGGGCTCCACGGTTAGCACACCTAATTCTAGGTCAATTTTAAAATGGTAATGATGTTTTTCTAAAAATCGCTGCATATCGTCCGTTGCCTCTGCAGCATTGAATGTAAAAGTCACGGCTTGTTGAGCCGATATTGCCTTATTCAAGCCTAATTTAAACTGAATAAATTGTTGAGGACACTTATAGTCCCTTAAATCAACCGTTAACATAGCGAATCAACTGCGTTATTAATATGAATAATAAGTATAAGATGTCAGCATCTTGCAAAAATAAGTCTTTATAATGAGAAACAACTCATTTTTTTCTTAAAACACGCAAAACAATAGTTTATCCTTAATCAATAACTGGTAGTAAAGGAAACGAGATGCCTGCCTCGCATAATAAAGCGCAATTACCTGCGAATCCAACTCTTAAAGAGATTAACTGGTATAAAAAACAAATAAATTGGGGCGAGCTGCCGCCTTTTTATCATATGGTGGCATCTTCTGTTAGCGAATCTGAAGGGATTTTGGATCACGGCTTTGATAATGCGGTGAAACGATTAATTGATCCACGCAACTGGAACCTCGATTTATTAGACGGCTATGAAACCGACATGGGCGAAATTGTCTGTGAGCAAAAACCACGTATCGCATTACATCAAAGTTTTACCGACCGAGGCTTCGAATTATGGGCCTATCCTTATGCAAAAGATGTTACAGTAGATCAGTACATTAAAGACAATCGCTTTATGGAATTTAAGGTGTGGGATCCACACACCATGAAAAACCTAATTCGCTTTAACCAGCTTCATAAATTCATCGCTTTTTACTTTGAAAGAGGCGATAAAGCTGACAAAGCATTAATCCTTCATGCCCATAAAGTAGTGCATAAAATCATAACTTTTTTACAACGAGAGTTGAACGTTGTTAAGCTAGATGGAGTCACAATAAAAGATTTCTATCAATTGTGCGAAAAAGACAGCCGAGCATGCAGCGACGAAATAGACATAGCAAAAGTCATGTTAGGTGAGCAAATCAACAAGGAATAAGATGCGACTAAAATCAGCCTTTATTACACTATGCAGTGCATTACTCACATTTTCGATACTGCATAGTGAGCCGTTGAAGGCACAAACTAACTTTAAGCTGCCCGATTTAGGGACCTCAGCTTTACAAGCTTTGCCGATTGAAAAAGAACAAGCAATTGGTGAAGTGATGATGATGCAAATTCGTGGCTCATCACCCGTTGTAAGTGATCCTGTTCTTGATGAGTACCTGACCACTTTGGGCCGTCGTTTAGTCGCAAACGCCAACGATGTGCGTTTTCCATTTTCATTTTTCTGGTTAAACAACGCTGAGATTAACGCCTTTGCCTTTTACGGTGGCCATGTAGGTGTGCATACGGGTCTTATCGCTCAAGCGGATAACGAAAGCCAATTTGCTTCAGTACTTGGACATGAGATAGCTCACGTAACGCAGCGCCATTTAGCCCGTCGTATTCAACAACAGCAAGATAACAGTGCGTTAACCATCGCAGGTATGATTGCAGGTATTTTAGCTACCGTTGTGGCACCTGATGCCGGTATTGCAATTATCTCTGCAAACCAAACCCAAGCGGCATTTAGTCAATTAACTCACAGCCGTGCAGCAGAGCAAGAGGCAGACCGCATTGGTATGCAGACCTTAAATAATGCCGGATTTGATCCTCGCCAATCGAGTGAGTTTTTAACTAAACTTGCTGCACAAATCCGTTATAAATATAAGCCGCCGGCATTCTTGCTGACTCACCCATTACCTGAAAGCCGGGTTTCTGATGTGCGCTTGCGTGCCGAGCAATACCCAAAAAAACACTATGCTGATAGCTTAGAATTTAACTTAGCTAAGAGCCGTGTTATTGCCCGTTATCATCAAAAAGCCAAAGCAGCTGAAGATCTGTTTCGTAAATTAATGCGTGAAAACACCGTACATAATGATACGGCACTCAAGTACGGTTTAGGGATTAGTTTATTAGATCAGAAAAAGCTTGATGAAGCAGCCAGCATTTTGAATCCATTACTTGAGCAAGATCCAAAGAACTTATTTTATATCGATACCCACACCGACTTATTGATTGCACAAGGCAAAGCGAATGAAGCGGTAGAGTTTTTAGCTAAACTAGATATCGATAGACCAAACAATCAGGTGATTGCCTTAAACTATGCAAATGCCGCGATGGAAGCAAAACAATTTGACCTTGCTGAGCGTATTTTAAAATCTTACTTATTAGCGAAACCTGAAAACAATCTTGCAAAAGAGCTCATTGCTGATGTCTATAAAAAGCAAGAAAACATGGCTTCTTATCACGAAGCCCATGCTGATGTGCTTGCCCAATATGGCGCTTATTTAAAAGCAGCGGATGAAATTCAAAAAGCACTCAACTTTGTTGAGCCAGAAGAATTAGTAAAACAACAGCGTTTAAAAGCTCTACTCACGCAATACCGTCAATTACAAAAAGAGCTTGCGAGACTTTAAGTCTCGCAGCGCTTGCCCTAAAATAAGCCAAATTATTAAATGTGAGAACACACCATGTCTGTGACTATTTATCATAATCCGCGTTGTTCAAAATCGCGTGAAACACTTGCGCTATTAGAAAGCAATAACGTACAACCAAGTGTTGTTGAATACCTAAAAACTCCGCTTAGTGAACAGCAAATTGCGACTTTAATTAACCAACTTGGCTTTACCTCTGCCCGTGAATTAATGCGCACGAAAGAAGACATCTACAAAGAACTTGAACTTAAGAACGAACAAAACGAAGACAAGTTAATTGCAGCGATGGTTGCAAACCCTAAACTCATCGAGCGCCCTATTGTTGAGCACAATGGTAAAGCAGCCCTTGGTCGTCCGCCAGAAAACGTATTAAGCGTACTTTAATGGCTATAAACATTGTTGTGCTATATCACTCAAGCCATGGCTCTGTAGAAGCTATGGCGCATGAGATAGCCGAGTCGATTGAGCAACAAGGTGCTACAGCCTTGCTGCGCACATTTGTAAAGCGACAGCCACACGATATTGTGATCAGCAAAGATGATCTTATTAATTGTGATGGCTTGGCCTTTGGCACCCCTACGCGATTTGGCATGATGGCCTCACAAGCAAAAAGCTTCTGGGAAACCACCAGTGATCTGTGGCTTAAAGGTCAGCTGATAGATAAACCAGCTTGTGTTTTTTCGTCATCAAGCAGTATGCATGGTGGTAACGAAGCCACCTTGTTGAATCTATCATTACCACTGTTACATCACGGCATGATGTTGCTAGGTGTGCCTTATGAGGTGCCTGAATTACTTGCAACTGAAACCGGCGGTACGCCATACGGTGCAACTCATGTGGCCGGTAGCAATAACAGCAATGTATTAAGTAAAGACGAAATTAAAATTTGCCAAAGCGTTGGAAAACGCTTGGCACTGATTGCGAGTAAATTAAAATGAGCTTGGAACCTGAGCTGAATCAGCCTGTTGCCAAAAAACCAATTACAAAACGATTCCAACGTTTTGCGCTGATTGGCTATATCGGCTTATTAGTTTTAATGCCAATTTGGCTGTTTTTAATTGCCCCAAGAGAAGGCCACAGTAACGCCTTTATCTTTGTTGTATATATACTGCCTCTGCTGTTACCACTTAAGGGCATCATTCAAGATAAACCTTATACCTATGCGTGGGCGAACTTTATCGTAATGTTCTATTTCATCCATGGTTTTACATTACTATGGGTCGCACAAGAGCAGCTGATTTGGGTATTACTTGAGTTAACTTTTGCCAGTCTGATGTTTATTGGCTGCACCTATTATGCACGCCATCGTGGACAAGAACTTGGCCTTAAGATACGTAAATTAAAAGAAGAGCTGGCTGAAGAAAAAGCGGCACATGAGCACGACAAATAAACACGTTTGTTTTGCAAAAATGAAATAAAAAACGGCAACCTAGGTTGCCGTTTTTTATGTCACTTGATATAGCTTTTATGTCATCACACCAACTCAGCTAAGGTGGCTAGCGCGACAATACTTGCTAGACCCACTTGGCCAATTAAGCTAAACAATGAGAACAGTCTTAATATAAACAGCCCCCATGGATGACGGATATGCGGGTAAAGTGCACAGCGTTTCAAGCTTGTAGCAAAGAAAAAACATAAGATCGAAACCAGCGTAAAGCTCAGCGTTAATTCGCTTTTAATGGCAATACTGTCATCAAAAAAGAAGAACAACTGCACAGGTAATAACAAGGTTACAATCGCGTGTAGTAAGTGCACTTTTTTAACGCGATCAAACTGCCCTTCTGGCGAAAGCTCTTTAATGCCGAAGTCATGCTCAAGGCACTTCACTAAGTTATCTGCTTTAATGCTTACTGCTAATCGGTAGCAACTTAAACCGTCGTTGTTACGCACTCTAAAGTCATAACCCGCTTTTAAAAGCAACACGAGTAAAGGTCCATTCTCGGCTAATACAGCGTAATGTAATGCTGTATTCCCTTTGTTGTCTCGGGCTTTTTTATCTTGATGCTCAAGTATAGTCTCAACAACATTCACATAGCCTTTTTCGGTCGCCCACATAAAGGCTGTTTTACCGTTTTCGTCAGCTAATGCACCGGTTGCACCTTGCTCAATAAAACGTTTTGCCATGGTTTGTTTAGCATTTTCATGACTTAAATGAGCAAGTAAAGCTTGTTCAAGTAACGAGGCCGAATCAACATCCGGAGACACCAGTTTCAACAAGGTAAAGTAATCTTCACCATGGGCAACTTTTTCGGCCGCTAGCACTGTTAGTGGTTCAAGATCAGCCACAGAGTCAGGGATAAAACCACTAAAACGATCTCTAAAATCAACTTCGGTCCACAGCTCTAAAACATCGTCCGCAGACATTTTTGCACCGTGGTTAAGAACATGTTCAATCACAGTAAAATAGCGACGATTAAATAACTGATGGATGAGTGTAATAGGTGTTTTAACGGCTGATTGAGCGAATGCGCTGGCGTATTTCTCTAAGCGCTGGCACAACATCAAAACAAGACTTTCTGGTGTGTAGTCGTTTTCTAAAAAGTGCGCTTTCATAGCATTAATATAATGCAACGCCGCTTCATCAAACTCAGAAATATGTTGGAAATAGCACTCTTCAAACGGTTCAAGAGGAGTCAACCAAGTAAGATAATAAATCGGCGGAAGAACCGTCGTACACACACCGTCATCTTCATTAGTAGAACGACATGCCGGCCAAGCTTCTAAAGCATCTAAAATATAGGCCCCGTTTTGCTCAGCTAATCCTTTGATCAGTAACGGGTATTCCTTTGGCCAAATCAGTACATTTTCCATTAAAAAAACACAACTCCGCTGCACATTATTCGATGTCTTATTAAGCAATTAGTTATAACAAAATTTAACTGACAGTTTGCTTAATATTGCGACCAATAACACAGTATCTGAACAGATACTTTGGTAAACAAGAAAAGTAGCATGATTCTACCACAGAGGGTTACAGGTGCTAGCGCAAAGTAGGTGATTTTTAAAGAAAATAGAAAAGCAGCGGCACATGGACGGTACTCACTGCTTGGTTGGAGACTGAAAGTAGCTAAAATGCCCGATGAGGTGAAGTTAATCGAGCATTTGGGCTAACTTACTTACTTGCTAATTCGTGTGTTACTTCATCAATGCCAACTTGGCTGATGCGTTGTAAAACTTCCTTTTGCTTCGCGCTTAACAGTGAGATGCCTTCAGCAACGATATCGTATACTTTCCACTGCTTATCTTTGCCTTGACGTAATTTAAAGTGCAAATCAATGGCTGGTGCGTTGTCATCAACAATTTGCGTTTTAACGGTTGCATAACCGTCGTCGATGAGTTGTGATTGGTCAAAAATAACTTTTTGGCCTGTGTATTTCATCAGCGCGCCAGCGTAAGTGACAGTTAAGTAATGCTCAACTGCTGCTATAAAATCAACAGCTTGCTCACGACGTAAGCCCTTAATGTGCTTACCTAAAAGCTTATACGATACAAACTTAATGTCCATGTGTGGCAATAAGCGTTTTTCAACAATGCTTGCCATCGCTTCTGAACTTGCATCACCTTTCGCATTCACATTTGCAATATCAACAAATAAATCTGCTGTGACTGACTCTAATAATTGCTTAGGCGAACTGTCTTCGCTGGCAAAAGTAGATGCTGTAAAAAGAGCTGCAATTAGCAAAAATGAGTTAACTAGTTTGGTCATCGTATTCACCTCTTAACGAAAATTTTCGCTAATATACCGATAATAAATCCATAAAAAAAGAAACAATCCGACACCGTTTTAATGCCAATTAAGCACCAATCAATTTTCCCCATAGTTTTCAGTTAATTGCTAAAAAATATGAGGATGTGCACAGCGTCTGTGTATTTACGCACATTGAAAAGCCCTCCCCCTCGCCCTTATCTACTTGCTCACAGTCATAATGAGAAGTACCGAGATGAAACTAAAACGCCCATTAAAAGCACTTATGTTAAGTGCAGCTGCACTCTTAGCAGCACCCATTTATGCCGCTTCAAATCATGGTTATGCCGTTGATTACATTCAAGGGGAAGGAGATGTAAAAGGTTTAAAATTGGCTTATCAATATCATATACCCAATGAAATGTTGCCCTTGCAACACGCCCGTCTTTACTTCGAATCAAGCTTTAATATTTGGGAATATGGTAAACATAACAAACATCAAACCAATGTAGTGTTAGCCATGTCTCCCGTGATCCAATACCCTGTATTCAACGTGAAAAGCATGCCTGTGTATGTGGAGTTTGGCATTGGCGTTTCCCTGTTAGATGACACCCATTTTGCCGGCAAAAATGTCAGTACTCACTATCAGTTTGAAGATAGGTTGGGTTTAGTTGCTGACTTAGGGAGTGGCTCTACTTTAGCGCTAAGATATTTACATTACTCCAATGCTGGCTTTAAAAGCCCTAACCCCGGCCTTGATTTCATTTCTTTGTCTTATGCTAGACGGTTTTAAGTGCTACTATGAAAGCCATGTATAACTGCAGGATTTAAAAATGGAAACATGGCAAATTATTGCGGTCATTGTCGTTGTATTTGGGGTGGTTATTGGCAATTTATTGCTGCTAAAACATGCGGCGAAAATGGATTTCAAACTACCAAAAACAGATGATGAAAAAGATAAAAAAAGCCCTGATGAATGATCAGGGCTTTTTCGTTGTAAGTTTAAATTTATCTTACACTAACCAATGCGCCATTAAGACAATCACCGGTAATGTCACTAAGGTTCTCAAAATAAAGATTAAAAACAACTCAACAATATTCACCGGAATTTTGCTACCTAAAAGCAATGCACCTACTTCTGACATATAAATCAATTGAGTCACACTCATTGCAGCAATAATAAAGCGCGTCACATCACTTTCAATGCTACCCGCTGCAAGAATTGACGGAATAAACATATCAGCAAAGCCGACCATAATTGTTTGCGCAGCAGCCTCAGCTTCTGGTACTTGTAGTAACTCTAAGAATGGTACAAATGGCTTGCCCATGTACTCAAAAATTGGCGTATATTCAGCAATGATCAAAGCAAATGTGCCCACAGCCATAACCACAGGTAATACTGCAAATACCATATCAAATGCGTTATGTAAGCCTTCTTTTAGTGTGCCGCCTACTCCAGGTGCAGTGCGCGCTTTTGCCAATGCAACATCAAGTGAATGGGCAACCAATGTTTTACCCTCAGGCACTGACTCAGCATCTTTATCAGGCTCTGTACCATCTACATAGAGGTCTTTTTTGAAGCGCAGTGGAGGTAAACGAGGCACAATTAATGCGGCTGCTAAACCCGCTAAACACACAGTTAAATAGAAAGGTGCGAAAAGGTGCTCAAGCTTTACTTGGCCTATAACAACTAAACAAAAAGTGATTGATACAGCAGAGAATGTGGTACCAATAATAGCCGCTTCTCGTTGCGTATAATGTTTATCTTCATACTGGCGAGCGGTCATCAAAATACCCACACTGCCATCGCCTAACCATGATGCCACACAGTTAACCGCACTGCGGCCTGGCACACCAAAAAGCGGACGCATCACTTTAGTTAATAAGGTACCGACTAATTCTAACAAGCCGAAATTTAGTAATAACGGTAATAGTAATCCCGCTAAAATAAATACAGAGAATAATACTGGCAGTAAATCGTTGAGTACCAACGCCCCCGTATTACCGGAAATAATCATTTCTGGCCCTTGCTTTGTGTAGGTCAGAACGATAAATACCATGCCCAGTAATCGAACACTCAGCCAAAGCCAACTAACATCAAATAAATGCTTAATTATAAAGAACTTAAGTAATGGTTGTGGCTTAAATAGCTTTATCACTAAAGATAAAATACCGGTGATGCAGACAATACTGGTGATCAAACCCAATGCGAATGGGGCAATCCACTCCTGTACTGCTTTTGCCATAACAGCAATCGGAATGGTCATTGCTTCACCTATGGGTACCGGCGTCATAAATAAGAAGACACCTATAAGTGAAGGAACGAAAAAGGTAAACAAGGTTCGCAAGTCACTGCGATTTGCTGTGTTTAAGTTAGACATATTTTCAACCTGTAAAAACCACAAAAAGAGCGGCTAAGCTCTTTTTGTGGTGGTTTTAACTTTTTTAATTATTAAATATTGATACCGCGCTGACGCAGTGCATTTTCTAATGCTTGCTGGAGGTCATTCATTGTACCAGGCTCTAATGTCGAACCTTCAGAGTCCATCCACGTTAAACTTGTACCGCCATCATTGGTGCGGCTAACAAGAATTTGGTATTGGCCATCTTCAATTGGCAGCTCAGCTAACTCTTCGCCCCAAATTGAATCCCATACGCTTGACTCTGGCTTTTTGTAATCAGCCGTGATCAAACCACGTTCTTGGTCAATTTCTACAATAGTGAAAGATAGACGCTCTAAGAAACCAGAGAAACGATCAAACACCATGTTGTAATCTTGCTCAGTAACCAGTGCTGCATTACCTTTGTTATCAAAGCCCATTTCTAAAGAAATAATGCCTTGTTGTTTGCGCATTTCAACTTCAAGCTGACGATAACGATAATCAAACTCTGCAATCACTTGATTTAATGCGCGTACTTCTAGTTGTTGTTGAAGTAACGGCGTTAGCGGTACAGAATCACTCTTATAATCGGCAAGCTTAGACGTTAATGAGGCTGTACGTTGATGTGACTTTTCTTCAATTGTGAAGATGAAGCGCTGTTGAGATACTTCCGTTTCGGTTTCCCAGAACCAACCTTCTTCAGGTTTAATAATGGCATACCAACCTGTTTCAATTGAATTTGAAGCTTTGTCTTCTTTTAAAGCGGCGGTATTTTTTTCAGCTAAAACGGCTTTGATAGAGTCCCAGATAAAGACATCTAAATCTTCTATACCATCGTTTTTATCAAAATAAACACGCGCTTCTGTGTCACCTTCTTCAACCCAAGTACCTTGAGCAATAGTAATCACTTGCGCTGGCGGACGATAGTTTTTAGCTTCAGGATTGTTGTCGTATTGCGCAACATCCATTTTATAAGTTGGATCTTGAGCTGGTTGCGCTAACCCTGCTGGTGCTTTCACCGCATCATTAGCACGATAATTACGTTTGTGGTGCGCTTCATCGGTGAATACACCGCACCCAGTTAAACTTACCATTACGCTTACAGCAAGCGCCTTTGAGATCCAATACTGCACAGATATTTCTCCTTAGCAAACCCTTAATTTTTTTAACAAATGTATGAGTGGGTAATGCCGATTTGGTTCACTGTAAAATCACTTTTAACTTTACATTTATTGTTTTTATGCAAAAAACCCGAATAGATTGGGCTAGCGTAACGTGTTTGAATGCTTATCGCCTTGCAAAATTTTAACTATGGTACTTTCTGATGCCCCTAAAAACAAGAAAGAGCGTACTTTATTCACGGCTTAATTAATCGCCGCTATCGTTAACGGTGCAAATTATGTTAAACTTCGCCGCCGTGCGTTATTAAACTCACGTGAAATCAAAGCTTATTCAAGCTTATATCCATTGGTATTGTTAATTACTAGGTATTTAAAATTCCATGACTGCTTTTACAAATCATCAGATAGTGCTCACTGCGATTGGCGAAGATAGACCCGGTATCGTTAGCGAATTGACTCAGTTAGTGAGTGATTGCCATTGCAATATAATTGACAGTCGCATTGCTATTTTGGGCAACGAATTTACCTTTATCATGCTATTAGCAGGTGACATGTCGGCTATTAGCCGCATTGAACACACATTGCCAACTAAAGGTATGGAACTTGGTCTTTTAACCATGATGAAACGCACTGCAAGTCATGTTGCATGTGAATTTTGTGCCGGTTATACCCTCGAATACACAGGTATTGATACACCTGGAACATTAAGTAAAGTTACGCGCTTTTTTGCTGATAACCACATTAGTATTTGTTCTCTTAAGTCAGACACCTACGATGAAGGTGACGAGCTTAAAATGCGCTGTGAACTCGAGTTTAATATTCCTGTTGAAGTCGATATCGATAACTTTAAAGTGAGCTTTGAAGATCTTTCTCGTAGTTTGAACGTAGATTATATTTTCAGACGCATTCGCTAAGGAGCAAAGCATGAAAACAATTAATCCATTACAAGCAGGCGATACAGCCCCTGCTTTTAGCTTACAAAATCAGAATGACGAAACTATCGTACTCGCTGATCTTTTAAAAGAGCAGCAAGTACTGGTTTATTTTTACCCTAAAGCGTCAACACCAGGTTGTACTGTTCAAGCAGAGAACTTACGTGATGAAAAAGCTGAGCTTGCTAAATTAAATACGCGTGTTGTGGGTATCAGCCCAGATCCAATCAAGCGTTTAAAGAATTTTGAAACTAAAAAAGAGCTTAACTTTGATTTATTAGCCGATGAAGATCACGCGATTGCTGATGCCTTTGGTATTTGGGGCTATAAGAAGTTTATGGGTAAAGAATACGAAGGAATTCATCGCATTAGCTTCCTTGTAGGCCAAGACGGTAAAATCAAACACGTGTTTGATAAGTTCAAAACCAAAGACCATCATCAGGTGGTGTTGGATTATTTAGCGCAGAATTGATAGTTACGAGTTACGAGTTACGAGTTACGAGTTACGAGTTACGAGTTACGAGAACATAGTAAAAAAGCGTTGCCATGGTGCAACGCTTTTTTGTTTTTAAAGGCTACTGACTCAATTGACAAACTTTTATAAATAGCAGATAAAATAGGAACACGCGCTGCGTTTTAAACGACACGATTAAATAACTTCCTAAAAATAATAAAAACAAGGATGTAAAATGATTATTGAAATTTTAACTCACACACCACTTTGGGTTTATGGTCTGTTTGTTGGCCTTATTTTTGTTGGTTGGCAACAAACTCGCGAGCGCCATGTAAAGCAGCCTACATTATTGATACTGCCGCTGGGCATGCTTGCTTTATCATTTTTTGGTGCGACTTCAAGCTTTGGTTATAGCTTAACGATTATGTTGCTTTGGCTAGCTGGCGTTTTGAGCAGTACGATCATTGGTTTATTGCTGTTTTCTGCTTCATCAGCAAGTTATCAAGCCCAAAACGCCTCTTTCAAAGTACCAGGCAGTTGGTGGCCAATGATATTCATCATGGCTATCTTCTTTACTAAATATGCGGAGGGTGTTTTAACAAGTATTAAGCCAGAGCTTTTTGCGAATGCCGCTCTCGTGTTATCACTTGCCACTTTTTACGGTATTTTATCGGGCACTTTCATCGCTCGAGCAATCAGAGTGTTAAAAGTCAGATCCTCTTAAAAACAAGAGATCAACTGTAAAGTTCCACATTAGCGCTATATTTAGGATTTGTTTTCATAAGTTAAGGATTAAGATGATTGATACCGATAGAGTTTTTGCAACTCACTTAAATGCAGCATCATCTGGTGTCGTTATCTGGAGTCCTATTAAATCCTTATGGTTTTTATCTAATTTACTAATTGCGATTATCGCAGCTCCTATCTTTTTTACCTTCTCTGCATTTTTTATTTTTTTAATTCTGACGAGTATCACTCTATGCTTTGGTCATTCTTTAGGTATGCATAGACTGTTAATTCATCGCTCTTATGAATGTCCAAAATGGATGGAATACCTGTTTGTGTATTTAGGCGTTTTAGTGGGCATGGCAGGCCCTATAGGTATGTTAAAGCAACATGATTTGCGAGACTGGGCACAAAGACAAACTCATTGCCATGATTACCTACTTCATGGCTCGTCTATTTTTAAAGATGCATGGTGGCAATTAAATTGCGAACTAAAACTTAATCATCCACCTCAATTTAATATAGAGCCAGAAGTTCAAGACAATTCGTTTTATCAATTTTTAGAATCAACATGGCTATTACAAGCACTATTAATAGGATTACCTTTGTATTTTATCGGCGGAACTAGCTGGCTTGTATGGGGACTGTCTGTTCGTGTTGTAGTGTCTGTTGGCGGCCACTGGTTAATTGGTTATTTTGCCCATAATCAGGGGGAGCGCAGTTGGTATGTTAAAGGAGCTGCTGTGCAAGGTCATAATATTCGAGTTGCTGGTTTTATGTCCATGGGTGAAGCTTGGCATAATAACCATCACGCCTTTCCTGGCTCAGCTATGTTAGGTCTATATAAAGATGAGCCAGATCCTGGATGGTGGGTGCTTAATGCATTGAATAATTTAGGTTTGGTTTACAATATTAAGCTCCCAGAACATCTCCCACCAAGACAAGAGCTACTTCTTGAGCAGCAAAATTTATCAAATAAAGTGAGGCGATATCCAGAACAATGTGAAATAGCAAACTTTATAAATAAAGTTCGATAATAATCGAGAAATTCGCAGTCGGAACTAGCCAGATAAACTAGCTAATTCCTAAATATTTATGTACTTGAACCGATAAACGCCAGTTCTTTGCAATACAGGTTTCAATGGCAAGTTTGGTTGCTGAGGTCTTTTGACTAATTGGTTGCAGATACACTAAACGTGGATTCACACCTGTTTTTAAGAATAAATCTTCGAGCTCTTCCACATGCTTTTGCATTGCAACTGGGTGCTTAATTTCATCAGCACGCTGCATAGCACTGCGTAATACGTTGTAGCCACCACGCATATTAATTTTTGGTGATACAGTGACCCATGTCTGCTCTGGGACTAAAATTTCAAATGTGCCGCTGGTTTCAATTTGAGTTGAGTAGCCATTTGCGTGTAGTAGCTCGCACACTGGATTTAGGTCGTACATGCAAGGTTCGCCACCGGTGATCACCACATGCTTTGCGTTGTAGCCACGTTCTTTAAATAGCGCTAACACTTGCTCCGCAGTTGCTTCAGCCCAATGATCTGAGTCTGCTTTTTTCTCTACCGTCTCATCAAGTGACACTTTATATACATTATCAACGTCCCATGTTTGTTTTGTATCACACCAAGCACAACCCACAGGGCAGCCTTGTAAACGTAAAAAGATTGAAGGTGTACCCGTAAAACTCGCTTCACCTTGAATTGTTTCAAACACTTCGTTAATTTTGTACAAAAGACATCTCACTTACGACGCAACGGTATAAAATACATACCATCAAAAAAACCAAAAACACGCGCAAAAATTGTTATTTAGGCCCGAGCCGTGTAGTATATCGCGCCCTGAAGTAAACCTCTATCAAAAGTAAGAGCAAAACAGATATGACGCAAAAAGTAGTTGTGATTTATTCCGGCGGTATGGACTCATTTACCGTATTAAATAAAGCCCTGCAACAAGGCCACGAAGTGTATGCCCTGTCTTTCGACTACGGCCAGCGTCATGTTAAAGAGCTTAAAGTAGCCGCTCAAGTATGTGAAAAGTTAGGTGTTTCTCATAAGATTGTTGATATTTCAGCAATCAACCAACTCATTGGTGGTTCATCACTGACTGATGATATTGATGTGCCAGAAGGTCACTACGAAGAAGAAAGCATGAAGAGCACAATTGTGCCTAACCGCAACATGATTTTACTATCACTGGCTGTGGGTTATGCGGTGTCTTTAAAAGCCAGCAAAGTTTATTACGGTGCCCATTCAGGCGATCATGCAATTTATCCAGACTGTCGTCCTGAGTTCGTACAAAAGATGGATGATGTTTGCCGTATTGCCAACTACGATGCTGTTGAGATTTTCAGCCCGTATTTAAACAATACTAAAATCGACATTTTAACAGACGGTCTAAAAATGGGTCTTGATTATAGCCAAACGTGGACCTGTTATAACGGTCGTGACAAAGCCTGTGGCAAATGTGGTGCTTGCCAAGAGCGCTTAGAAGCCTTTGCATTAAATAACGTTACCGACCCTATCGAATACGAATAACCTTATTTAGCATGGGACAGATTAAGTTTAAAAGGCGAGTTTAACTCGCCTTTTTTGATTGTGTTTGTTGAATCAGATTTAACAGCTCTGCTGTGGCAGTTGCATCAGCTAACGCTCTATGATGATTTGTTAAATTCAATTCAAAATGTGCTGCTAAGTTACCGAGCGAATATGACTTAAGCTTTGGAAATGCCTTACGTGATTCAACTACGGTACAGAGCTTTGGCATTTTAAAGCCTTGCCCGATTGCAGCGTATTCTTTGCGAATAAAGCCGTAATCAAAATTCACATTATGGGCAACAAATACACTGCCTTTTAATAGTGAGCGTAGTGTATCGGCAATCTCTTCAAAGCGTGGCGCATCACGTACCATAGCGGCATTTATCCCAGTTAACTTGGTGATAAAAGCAGGAATACTACGCTCAGGATTGATTAAACTCGCCCATTGGTTGATTACTTCGCCCGCTTGTAACTGCACAACCGCTATTTCGGTAATTTTATTATTACCTTGAACACCACCTGTGGTTTCTATATCCACCACACTGTAAATTCGATTCGGATCATTAAACCAATTTACCGCAACGATATTCACTGCAAAGCCATGTTGTTTTAACACCTCAATACTGACAAGTTGGTTACGTCTTAGTTTGTCGCCAGGGGCTTTCACTTCTTCAAAGGTGAGCTTATCCTCTTTAAGCACCATCAAATCTGGGTAGCCATCTTTAAGCTGCTTAAAGGTTTTTGTCATTTGTAGTAAATGCGCTTTTAAATTTGTCAGCGGGCTGTGTTTTATTAATACCTCTAGCGGCTCTAACATATCGCTGTGCCACATAAACACGCTATTGGGGGCTTCGTAAAACTGCCCTGCGTTTTTGCAGATATATTTATACAGGGCTTCATTGCTAGTGAATTTTGCAAGCTTTTGTTCAATTTGTGTTTGTTGCACTGTGTAAAAACAATCAGCAAGCAACACCTTTGGATATAGATCAAATTCATTACACGGCGGATGCGGCGTCTCTATAAAGAGTTCTTGCCAAAACGTTAAGGTAAAAAGACTCAACCAAAGATTATTTTCAGTAAAAAATACCGTATTGCCAAGCTGTTGATAGTGCTCGCACACTCCTTGCTCAACATCGCCTCGGTAAATGTCATCAACCTCCAATTGATGCTCTGTATTAATGAGCATTTGTGTTAAGCGTGAGCGTTGTTGCTTGTTATATTTACGCTGTAAAAAGTCCTCCGCAAAATACAAAATGCCATCATCAAGTGGGTCTTGAATAACTTGCTCAAGCTTTTGTTCTACCCAGCTTTTATCACCTTGTTTGTAACGCTGGCGAATTGCCAGCTCTTGCGCTTCACTGCTGCCTTCACAGTGCTCAAGTAACTCAAATGCAAATGCTAAGTCATGCTCTTTAAGCTGCTTATATAAGCGGATCAGTAATTTGTTTTTGATACTCTGGGCTAATTCATCTTCTGAGCTAATGGCTAAAAGTGCTTGGGCTAAGTTCTGATACTCTGTGTGTGACTCGCTTTCTTTGAACTGCATTCGCAGCTTATTTAATTGATAATGCGTTTGTGCTTCGGCTAGTGTTTGAAAACGCGATATGCTCTCATTAACATCCCCACGTACTTTTGCAATTCCTAAATCACGCATCACAAAACGATTTTGATGATTGATATCACCGCCACTTAGTCGGCCGCTATGTAAAAACTCAAAATATTCATAAAACTGACTTCGGCTATTGACCACGAACTGACTAAACAACGCCTCTAATTCACTGTGGGTGCGATCAATATGTTCTTTACACAGTTGGGTTAAGCGCTGTTTACTGGCTGACTTTTTGTAATCAGGTTGAGTCGCCATTAACTCATCGTTTGCCAATAAGGTTAACAGGGTTGGTTTTGTTAAATGCTCAAGTAATAGATCTAATTCGTCGCTGCTGGGATGTGCCACCAGCCCTTGCTGTTTTAGCTTAAAAATAGCACCGTGCAGATTAGGGATCTCTTCATAATTTAATGATGACAACGCAACGATTTTTGGCTTTCGAGAATAAATACGCAGTAAAGTACATAAGCTCTGCTCATCCAGCTGAAGGAGTTTTTCAAGAAATAACTGCTGCTCTTCTAAAAGCAGATGCCTGCAATGAGATTGTATAAATTCAGCAAGCTCAAAGAAGTGACTTAAATAATATTTTGCTGGTAATTGTGTTTTCATAGCCAAACCCGACACTGTATATAAATACAGTATCAGGTATTAGCTAATTGATTTCAATGTTTGCGGTTATTTAACTTTTAAAATACCCACAATTGCGCAAATTGCGCCCCCGACCATACCGAGCCAAGCTTCAATTGGTGTATCACCACTAAACGTGCGGCTGATTTGCGCACTTGCAGAGTCATACACGTTATACCCCCATACGGCTAGCGCCACACCAATAACGATTAAAGCAATACCTATAATTTTTCCCATCGTGTTGTTCCTTATTGTTATTAATTTCTTTTTGATAACCTCAGTGTTGCACACATATTAAACGCCTGCAAAGCCTTAAGAAATAATCAAACTAAAGGTTATGTTTTGCCCACTTAACGACACCTGAAGTTCAGCATCAATTGCTTTACTTAACGCTTTGGCAATAGATAAGCCTAACCCAAAGTTATCATTAGAGGTTCTGGCACTGTCTTTTTGCCAGAGTGGATCAAATAACTGGCTCAAATCGTCTTCTGTTAAAGGCACTTTTAATTCATTTGTAACAGTGAATTGCAGCTTATCCTCTTTATTCAATAGTGTGCATACAGTCACAACGCTCTTATCAGGGCTATATTGCTTGGCGTTATTTACAAGGTTGGTGATGATTGATTCAAGGGCAAATAAGTTACTGACAATGGCAGGAATATCATCTTGAAACTCAAACTTAATTCGCTCTAAATCATATTTTTCTAAGATACGTAAAATAACCTGGTTTAAATCACATGCATCTTGCTTTGGGAGTGCTTCATCACTGTACTTATGCAGCAATAATAAGTTCGACACAATGCTCTTTAAGCGCTGGCTAATTTTTAGCACTTCGGGTTTAAAGTCTGCCTCAAACTCCTTTTCATTTGGAAAAAGAATGGCCACTTCAGCCATATTAATAAGCTCAGCAATCGGCGTTTTTAACTCATGAGCAATATCTGAGGTTAAGCGTTTTTCACGAAAATAAAGCTGGCGGTTTTCTTGGATAAAAGCATTTAAGCTATCAACAATAGGTTGCAGCTCTTTAACAGGCTCTTTTATTGTTATCACGGCACTTTTATCCGCGATACTAAGCCTACTAATATCCCGATTTAGTTTATTCAGCGGCGCTAAAGAACTGTCGACTGATTTGCGAACAAAAAGCCGAATAAACACAATGACGGTCACTGTGGTAACAATAAAAATAACGTCAATTAACCACAAAATAAAATCAACTTCTTCAGAAGACGCGGCATAGGCCAAAGTAAGCGTGCTGTGATGTGGTCTACTCACTCCATCATAAAAATTCCTATGTGAGTGCGAGTCAAGTTGCGGCTCAAAACGAGTATAAATGACTCGTCCATCACGACCATCCGGTAGCTGGGTGCTCATTATTTTCGTTTCACCCAATTTTAACTCTTCAAACTTAAGGTTCTTCAACGCAAATAAATTAAGACTTTGTGAGCGTGTAAACACCCCCTCCTCAGTCCACATCTGAAAATACTCAGGCTCAAGCTGCCCATCAAACTCTGGCATAAATTCACTCGAGAAATTAAAAGCCAACCCTTCTTCATCTTCATGAACCAGCGTCATCAGCATGCCAGCTTTAGAATGTAAGCCTCGATTAAATTCATTATCAACCCAGCTATCAACAGCGATGTCCGTTGCTAATAATATACTTAATACAAGCCCTGTTATTGCTATCGAAAGAGTAACAACCAACTTACTGCGAATTGATTTCATTATTTTCCTTGAATGATATAACCAAAACCACGCTTAGTTTGAATAGGTAACTCGCCACCTGCTGCCCTCACCTTTTTACGCGCCGATGATAAATGTGCTTCAATGGAGTTTTTTGAAACTAAGTCATATTGCCCAGCAATATAGGTACTTAACTTTTCAGCTGTGATCACTTTGTTTTGATTACTAAACAAGCACTCGACTATTTTATATTCATTAGGGGTTAAATCGATAACGGTGTCGTTAACTTGCAAAAGTTTTAATTGTAAGTTTAAAGCCAAGTTATCAATGCGGATCACATCACTGATTGTTTTCAAGCCGCCGCGACGCATTAAATTTAATAACCTTGCATGCAGCTCATCAAACGAAAATGGTTTGGTCAGGTAATCGTCGGCCCCGGTGAGTAGCCCTTTCACTCTATCTTCTGGTTCTTGCTTGGCAGATAAAATAAGCACTCGCACGTCGAGCTGCTTTGCTCTTATGGTTTGTAATAACGTAATGCCATCAATACTGGGTAACATAATGTCTAGTATGATTAATTCGTACTCACCTGTCATTGCCATACTCAACCCTTCAGCGCCATCGCCAGTTTCATCAATAGTAAAACCTAGATTCTCAAGGCCAATTCGTAGACTACGTCTTAATGACACCGAATCTTCTATAATCAACAATTTCATATATTACTCATTTAGGTAAAAACCGCTTTAGCGTCATCAGGTTACGCTTTGAATCTTAAGATTCACTTAAGATTTACTGAAGTTTTTCTAGTTTAGAAAATATTAAGATTACCATAAGGATTTCTTAAGTTTCGACTCCTAGTATTGCCGTAGTTTCGATTAAGTAAGTACGACTATGACAGCAAAACTCTCTATTTTAAAACCTTTGTTCCGTTTTTCATTAATATTAATGTCAGTATTTATACTGTCGAGAATAGCCTTGCTAGTATGGCAACACCAAAGGTTAGCTGATGGCGATAGCCTAGCCGTTTTATTTGGCGGCTTAAGAGTTGACTTAAGCAGCTTAGGCTACTTGTCAGCCTTGGCTGTTTTAATGTTACTCGCTCATGTGCTTTTGCGCAGCAAAACTGCTTTTTTTCAGCATGTTTTTACTCTTTATAGCAGCATAGTTGTGACTTTAATCGTGGTTGTTGAGGCTTCGACTCCCGCGTTTATTACCCAGTATGATGTACGACCAAATCGTTTATTTGTCGAATACCTAGACTACCCTCAAGAAGTCTTTTCTATGCTATTACATGGCCACCTATTTGCCATGATAAGCACCTTAATTATTGCAACGCTTAGTTGTGTGTTTGCGTATCGTTTTTTAAGTGCAGCATTTAGCAAGCAGCAAAATGCTAAAACGGTTAGCCAAGTGGTGATACTCGTTACGACTTTATTAGTTTGCTTAATTAGCGCAAGAGGCACTGTCAGCCATCGCCCGTTAAACCCTGCATTAGTGTACTTTTCAAGTGACTCACTGATTAACTCCTTAGCCCTTAATTCAACTTACAGTGTTGCATTTGCTATTAAGAATATGAGCAATGAAAAAAATGCCAGTAGTTTATACGGTACCATGCCACGTAATGAGATTTTACAAACAGTAAAGCAAGCAGCCTATAGACAGCAGTTTATCACTGAGAGTATTCCTACCCTTGCCAACAACACACCTTTTAACACAGGCAAACAAAAGAATTTAGTGATCATTTTAGAAGAAAGCTTAGGCGCACGCTTTGTTGGTGAACTAGGTGGCATTGGTGTGACTCCTGAACTAGATAAGCTTTATCAACAAGGATGGGGGTTTGATAACTTATATGCCACTGGCACACGCTCAGTGCGCGGTATCGAAGCGGTAACAACTGGGTTTACCCCATCACCTTCGCGCTCGGTGGTCAAACTTTCTAAATCTCAGCGTAACTTTTTCTCACTTGCTGACGTATTAAGCCGCACAGGCTATACCACCCAGTTTATTTATGGCGGTGAAAGTCATTTCGATAATATGAAAAGCTTTTTCTTAGGCAATGGTTTTAGCGATATTGTCGATATTAATGACATGCAAAACCCTGAGTTTATTTCGTCATGGGGAGCAAGCGACGAAGACTTGTTCAATCAAGCTGATATAGAGCTAAGTGAGCTAAATAAATCGGGCAAACCATTTTTCAGCCTTGTGTTTACCTCAAGTAACCACGATCCATTCGATATTCCAGAAGGTAAAGTAACACTGCCTGAAGGCCACGACCCAGAAAACTACAAACGTGATCTAGCAATCAAATATGCTGATTATGCTCTTGGTAAATTCATCGCGAAGGCAAAAACGCAAGATTACTGGCAAGACACCGTCTTTTTAGTGGTTGCAGATCATGATGTGCGCGTGTTTGGTTCAGAGCCTGTGCCGCTTAAATCATTCCACATCCCTGCTGTGATCCTAAATAGTGATATGGATGCAAAGCGCGATACTCGCTTAGTCAGCCAAATTGATTTACCTGTTACTTTGTTGTCGTTATTAGGCGTTGAGCAAGCAACCCCTATGCTTGGTTATGATTTAACGAAACAATACCCTGTTGAGCGCGCCATGATGCAGTACTACGACAACTTTGCTTACGTAGAAAATGGTGAAGCCGTGATCCTGATGCCAAACCAAAAAGTGAGCTATTGGCGCTATGACCCTGCAAGTAAAACGCAAGTAGCCATCGATAACACAGATAGCAGCGTTGAGCTTGCCAAAAAAGCATTAGCGCACGTCTTATTTAGCAATTTAGCTTATACCGAACAGTTGTATCGCTTACCAAATAAATCGTAGCGATGAGGAATGATTATGAGCATGCAAATTAAACAACTCCTTACTAAAAAATGGCACGTTAGCTACAGCCAATTTGTCTGGCTGGTGTCGTTGTACTTGGTTATTGCATTTAATGGCCTGTTTTTATTTAACATGCTTGAAGCAGCCAGCAAACCTGAACATGTCAATTGGTTATTTATAGCAAGCGTACCGTTTTTCTTATTAGCACTGACGGCAATGGTGTTAAGTTGGTTATCGCTAATCACCTTTGTTAAACCGGTACTTTTAACAAGCATCGTGGTTTCATCGTTGTTGTTTTATGCAACCTTAAATTACGGTGTTATCTTTGATAAAAGCATGCTGCAAAATATCTTAGAAACAAATTCAGGCGAGGCATTTTCATACCTTAATGTACAAGTTATCGCTTTTATTGCTGTGCTAGGCGTACTGCCTGCTTACTTGTTTTCTCGCTTTAAAATTGTCGGAAACTTTCGTGTTCGTCTTAAAAGCTTTGCGCTTCTTAACGTTACAGCGTTTATTGCTGTAGCTGTTATTGCCGTTCCTTTTTATAAAGATTACGCATCTGTAGGGCGAAATAATCGCCAATTAACCAGCTACATTACCCCTTTTGCATTTTATACTGCGGGCTATAAGTACCTGCGAGATAATTATTTTTATCCACCTTTACCATTTAAAGTCTTAGATAAAACACCGCACCTATTAGCTAAGCAACAAAGTTCACTGACGATTATGGTGGTAGGTGAAACAGCCCGTGCAGCAAACTTTTCACTGCAAGGTTACGACAAGCCAACTAATCAATATACCCCTAAACTTGGCGTTAAATATTTCAGTGATGTTAGTTCATGTGGCACCGCAACGGCCATTTCTGTACCTTGCATGTTCTCGCGCTTAGACCGCAATCACTATGATTCTCGCATCGCGCAAAGCCAAGAAAATGCCCTAGATATCATTCAACGAAGTGGTGTCGAAGTAACGTGGATTGATAACAATAGCAGCTGTAAAGGGGTTTGCGTACGGGTAAACTCACAAACTGTAGAACCTACAAAGAGCAACCCACTTTGTGACGGACGCTATTGTTTTGATGAAGTACTGGTTGAAGAGTTAGCTGCAAAGCTTGCCAAAAGTGATGCGAAACACCAACTAGTGGTGTTACATATGATTGGTTCACATGGGCCAACCTACTTTCGCCGCTATCCAGAAAAAGACAGTAAATTTTTGCCTGATTGCCCACGTAGCGATATCCAAAATTGTAGCAGTGAGCAACTCACAAACACCTATGATAATACCATTGCTTATACCGACCTAGTGCTCAGTAAACTTATTAATTTACTGCAAAACAGTCAGGCGGATGACAAAGCCCTGCTGTATGTTTCTGATCACGGTGAATCACTAGGTGAAAAAGGCTTGTACTTACATGGCTTCCCGTATGCGTTAGCGCCTAAAGAGCAAACCCAAGTGCCTATGCTGTTTTGGAGTAATAAACTAGCCGATACCCGCTTTAATCATGTATCGAACAGCAGCGTAACCATGCTTTTTCGCACGATAACATTTTTGACACCTTACTTGGCTTAACCCATGTACAAAGCACTGAATATCACCCAGAGCAAGATATCTTTAATGCTTGCTCAACACAAAGCTAACGAAATAGAGATTTCATACTATGCAATTTGATAGCACTAACAAGCCCATTGGCATTAAACGTATTCGCCTCGCATTCAAAAACTCCCAACGTGCATTCACGTGGTTAGCAAAGCATGAGTCTGCTTTTAAACAAGAGCTGATTCTGTTGGTGCTTGCCATAGCAGTGGTTTTTGTTTGGCAGATTAGCCTGTATGAGAAAATTATGCTGCTTGTATCAGTGCTATTTGTGATGTTTGCTGAAGTCGTCAATACGGCAATTGAAGCCGCCATAGACCGAATAGGCCTTGAAATTCATCCATTATCAGGCCTAGCTAAAGACTTAGGATCCGCAGCCGTACTGATTGCTTTAACGATTTGTGCGTTGGTATGGGGCGGCGTGTTTGTTAATAACCTAAGCTAACTCGCTTTTTTATCATCAGGGGTGTCATTACAAAGTGCACAGTGGCGCCCTTTTGATGAATGATATAAACGGGTTGCGATAAAAATAGCCGTGGCAATAAAAGACCAAAGCAACGCAAAACCTAACGCGCTGAGCGTCTCGTGACCTTTTAGAATTTCCACCATAAATAACAAAATAGCCACCAGCGTAAAAACTTTAGCGGCTCTTAGTATCCAGAACTTTGTACCCACAACTTACTCCTTTAAATGAGACTCCTTAGAACGAGACTCCTTTGAAAGAATCAGTGTAGTACAAAATAAGAAAAACAGCCTAAAAACTTGAAGCTGGCTCAGACAATATCTGTACATTATTTTTAAATACCTCTAAAAGCCCCGGCGGTGAGTGCTCAGTACCAAGCACGGTAACATGACAGACATAACGATAACCGTTGTTAGTAAAGGTGTAAAAATGATTCCCCCCACTGCCATCAAAACTTAATGTGCCCCCTGTTATCACTAGGCTTGGCTCATCTTGCATTGATTGATCAACCTCCCATGCTGCATAGCGGTATTGATTATCAGCCAGTTCATCGATACGAATTAAATGCTGTTTAGTTTGCCACGTTAGTATCGGCTTTATGAATTCACGGAGGCTTTTGTGTAATGCTTGTTTTTGCTCGTCAATCAATGCTTCGCGTCGTGCTTTTTCTGCCTCTGATTCATAAGGCACAGCCCAAATGGAGCCATCAAAGTCTAACCACAATTTGCCTGAATCAAACATAATGCCACGCCACCCCATCATTTCCCAATCATGGCGAATACTTGAGTTCACGATTTTTTCGACAAACTCTTTATCAAAAATTTGCTCAAACTTTTCTATGAGCATTTGCTCATTTTCTATTGCTTGCAGCGGCGCTTTACGCTGCAAAGGATAATGCACTCGCTTGGCAATGGCAGCTTTGTCACCCGCCTTAAATACCGCAACCACAGGTTTGACGATATTTAGGTGCTTTGTTGCGGCAAGACCACTGAATGCCATCAACAAAAGGAATAGATAAACGCTGTACTTAAAAAATCTCATTAATTACTCAACCACCAAATCAAACACAACATTGACACTTGCTCTGAAGGTAATCGACTCTTGTAGATACTTACCTTCTGGGACTGTATTAATACGTGAGCCCGTAACCATAATTCGTTCAATATTTGTATTGCTACCATAGCCAAAATGACTACCTACCTCTTGCGATTGAATACTATACACCCGACCAAGTTTCGCTTCGAATGCGCTAGCGAGGCTACTTCCCTGCTGTTTGGCATTCGCTACTGCTTTATCAAGAGCGGCTTGCTCGTAATCTGAGGCTTTGGTTGATAAAAGTTGAATTTGCTCGATTTGATTGACACCCACTTTAAGCGCAAAATTTAAAAATCCGTCCAAAAGGGAGAGTTTTTTAAGGCTGACTTTGACCTTTCGCGTGGCTCGAAAACCATCTTTAACTTGATTATCATTTTCGTCATAACGCATGTTCGGCTCTACGAAAATTCGACCCGCAGAGATACTTTTTTCGTCTATAAAGAAATTATTTAAGCCCGCAAGGAGTTCATTGACTTGCGCATCTACTTGCTGCTTAGCCTGCACGCTTTCAGCTTTTACAGCTTCAAACTCTAACGTGATATCAGCCCTATCGGGGGCAGTACGCACAACTGCCTCACCTTTAATAACAATATGACGATTATCCGGCAGACTTGTAGCAGCCATCGCAGAACTGCTACATAAAACCAGTAACAACAAAGATTTAAGCATCATAACCTCTCCTTAGAAAAAAGTTATGATGCCTTGCGACAGCAGGAAAGTATAGTAATGCATACTTTCTTTCGATATAAAAAAAGCGAGTGATGATAACTCACCACTCGCAAACTCATCGAAGTTAAGATGATAGGAAATAAACGCTAATTGGCTTTAACTAGCCATCGCATTGTCGACGTAATCTTCGACCATATCGGCAAAATCTTGATCAACAATACCCAGCTCTGCAAAGCACTGCTCTTTAATTTTAAACCACTCGCTCGAATACTGTTGGTGACGGGCATAGTCCACAGCACTCTCCGCGCATTTTAAGATGGCATACGCCATACGTTGTTGCTCATCATTGTTTTGCTCTAAAAAGTGCGTGTTGTGATGATTTAAAATAACATGACAAAGTGGCTTTGGAAGGTGCCATGATACCGAGATAAAATAACCAATCACCGCATGATCGCACTGATAACGAGCCTGTTCTAGGTCGGTGATAGCCAGCTCTTTAGCTAGATTTGCTTGTTTAAGAACATCAACATAATCTCTGAACTTTAATGCCATAGCAGCAATACCGACATTATGGAAAAGCCCTAATGAATAAAGCTCGTCCACTGGCATTAATGACTTATAACTGTTTCCTAGCAGTACACAGGCATTTGCAACTTCAACCGACTCATCCCAAAAGCGCTCTAAGCTAATACAGGCATTACCTTTAAAATTTTGCTTAAGCAAGGCTAAGGTGACTAGCCGATTAAGCTGATCTAACCCTAAAAACATCGCCGCTTGGCGTATATCACTAATGGTGCGTTGTAAGCCAAACACCGGGCTATTTATAGTTTTTAATAATAAGGCCGACAGGCTAATGTCTCGAGAGATCAAATTGGCTATTTTATCTAAGCTTGCATCCGACTTTTGCATTTCATCGGCAATTTGGCTCAATAGCTCAGGTTTTGGTGGAATATGAAAACCGCGTTCAAGCGAAACTAGGCGTTGTTCATCTAAGTTGATCATTTGCCCAAGAGCCTCCGTTAATAAGCAACGAGCAATTTAATGGTTTAGATGTGTAAAATAACCTAAGAAGTTCGCCTTAGTATTGTTTGAGATCAATGTGTTGCGAAGAAAGGAAAATAATTAATGAAAGGCTAACACGGCACATTATGACAACTTGCTATAATATGCCGACTTTTTGAAGATTTGCTTAGTGGGCAAGTACGCTTAGCCACTCATCAGGGTTTGCTAGGATGAACTCAAATACATCGTTGTTATTTAGAGTAATGCGAATTCCATCTGCTGTAATTGGTAGAATACCCGCACCTTTACCCGAACACTTATCAACGTTATTGATGTGCGCTCGTGAAAGTGTGTATGGACCTAAGCCTAACTCTTTATTAAACGGTTCAAAAACAATCTCTTGTTCAGTCACTAAAAGCTTACCATCCGCTTTTGCGACACCCGATTGAATAGTCGCTGTTGATTCTTTGACTGTGTGTGCGTGCATATCCTTTACTCCAATTAACAGATGAGTGTTAACTTACACTCAATGAAACCTTAAAATTTCGTACCAACTTAAGATACACCACGTACGAATAAAGTACAGTGAAATTGATTTCAAAAAATTTTTTATAGAAACTTAATTATTCGCTTTAAGTTACTTTTACCTTAGTTGTTAAAATTTTTTATTACCCTCATAAAAAGTCATTCTGAATTAACCCCTTTCTTATGTGAACAAATAAAAATGCGCTATGCTTAAAATAACAACAGGATAGGTGCGGTAAACTGATGACAAAAGCGTTGCAGCAAACTAAAAACAAGTTGAAAGTGAATGCAATTATCGTGATTGCATTAGTAACCTCGCTTACTGTTACCTCATTATTCTTTTACAAAAATGTCGACTCACAATGGCATGACTATTCAAAAACCGCCGCTAACGTTTATGTACTTCACGACAAGCTCATTCAAAAACTCGGTTATGGTGGCTTTATTCACCATTTTAAAAACCTAGTGCTTAGAAAAAATACAGAACTGTATCTTCCGCCCATTGAAAATGAACTCATCGAAATAAAAGAGATCCTTGCCAAGCTTAGCGCAATAAAAGAATACGACAAAACTGCACTTACTGACGTTAAAAAAACGGTTCTTGAATATGAAGACAAACTCGATATTGTTTTAAGAATGATAGCTAATGGCGCGACTAGCGAGCAGATAGATACCTCTGTAAAAGTAGATGATACAGATGCATTGAAGGCACTTGCTACATTCGAGCGACATGTAAACTTAATGCTTAAAGATAAAAGCATCGCCATTGATGAAAACTTCCAAATTGCTTACATCGTGCATGTGTTAACAATCATATTGCTCACTAGCATATTGCTTATTTACTTTAGAAAGCTTTCAAACTCTTATAAACAACAGATTGAGCTTACTGAGCGCGCTTTAGAGGGCGCGAGAATAAAATCAGAATTTTTAGCCAATATGAGTCATGAAATACGCACTCCACTTAATGGCATTATGGGGCTTTTACAAATTTTGCAGCCAAACATTCAAAAACCGAAAAATATAGAAGTTGTGTCTAAGGCACTGTTTTCTTGTCGATCACTCCTTACTATCATCAACGATATTTTAGACTTTTCGAAAATGGAGGCGAACGAGCTTTCAATTGAACAGGTGGACTTTTCAATGTCGAAGGTTGTTGAGTCAATCAACTCTGATTTTCTGCCGCTTTGTAACGAAAAAGCAATTGAATTAAACATAGATATAGACGATGACGTTGAAGATTTATGGGTAGGAGACCCAGTTCGGGTTCGACAAATTATTTTAAACCTGGTTTCTAACGCCGTTAAATTTACCGAGCAAGGTGGCGTGCAAGTAAAAATTAATAAATCTTCGCAAAGCCAAAAACAAGGTGTTGAGATAGAAGTAATTGATACCGGCATTGGTATGAATAAAGAAGGTTTAATGCATCTGTTTAACCGTTTTCAGCAAGCCGATAACAG
The DNA here is from genome assembly GCF_002964625.1 of Pseudoalteromonas sp. T1lg21. Classification (NCBI taxonomy): domain Bacteria; kingdom Pseudomonadati; phylum Pseudomonadota; class Gammaproteobacteria; order Alteromonadales; family Pseudoalteromonadaceae; genus Pseudoalteromonas; species Pseudoalteromonas sp. T1lg21. The sequence continues at coordinate 420,565 of NZ_PQBX01000060.1, read as the reverse complement.
TATAACACGACGTTTTGGCGGGACTGGATTAGGGATGTCGATCACCGCGAATCTTATTAACCGTATGAATGGCAGTATTGATGTAGACAGCGCGCTCGGTAAAGGCACCCATTTCACCGTTTATTTACCGCTCAAAGTATCTGAAAAGCAGCACTTACATGATAGCTTTACCGATGTAACCGCACCTGACTTATCGGCTAAAACACTGTTGATTGCTGAAGATAACCCACTCAATACCATGATCATCAAATCAATGCTTGCAGAAACCAACGCTGAGCTTCATTTTGCAAAAGATGGCGCTGAAGCAGTCGAGCTATTTAAACAACTCAACCCCATTTTAGTTTTAATGGATATACAAATGCCCACAATGGGGGGGATCGAAGCCTGCTCACATATTCGTAGTATTGATAAAGAGGTGCCTGTTATTGCTTTAACTGCCAACGTGATGAAAGAAAATATCATCGAATACATGAATTGTGGTTTTAATGGTCATGTAGGCAAACCCATTGAAAAGCATTTACTATTTAAAGCACTGCATGATGTTATTGCAATTAGCCGTGACGAGCTCATAGACTAGGCTTCCCAAGCAGAAAAGTTTTATCTCCACTTTATTTTCAATGACTTACAACTTCACTTCTACGTTTCTCCTGCTGATTCAAAATCGTATAATTTTTATCCAATATTAATTGACTTGGCTAAAAAGATCCCTCATAGTCGAAAAAATCATCAGTACACATTAGACCAAATTATAAAAACCAAGTAGCAACTAAAACGCTATCAACAAAAATGTGGAGGAGATGCGTTATGAACCGTAAGTCAAAATTAATCTACCGTATTATGTTGGCCTCTAAGCTTCATAGCCGTAATAAAGAGATATCACTCGATAAACTAAAACAAGGCTGCTGCCTAAGTGACTCTGAATTACTAACCATTATAAAAGAGCTGGAAATTAAAAAACTGATCAGCTGGGATGCCAGTAAATCGGCTTTTATGATTTCAGCCTAGCTCAGCACATTTAAACGACAGCTTGGCTACACCTGGCTGTCGTTTTTACATATTTCCCCACCCTATTTAATCATTTAAGTATTTATCCGCCACCCACCTATAATTAAGCCATTAAATAAGACCTTAATCGATTATGTAACTGCATTGTGAATACGTATGCACATATTTGTTACATTCATTATCAGGGTATATATTTAGTCGAAGTGTTGTTTTTTCATGCAACACCTTTATTCGACAACAAGGCCTGATATGAATTCATTGCTAACCAAAAGTTTGCTTATTTTATTGCTAAGCCTCATTACTGCATGTACACACACTAAAACTGCAAACACTGCCTATGAGCCCAAGCCTTACGTAAAACTAATTCATCCTGAGTGGTCAAAAAATGCGGTGCTTTATCAATTAAATACGCGTCAATTCACTAAAGAAGGCACCTTTAATGCAGCACAGCAGCAATTGCCACGCTTGAAAGAGTTAGGCGTTGATATTATTTGGCTTATGCCAATAAACCCGATTGGTGAAGAAAATCGCAAAGGCAGTTTAGGTAGCCCTTATTCTGTAAAAGATTACCGTAAAGTAAACTCTGAGTTTGGCACACTTGAAGACATCAAAGCCTTTGTGAACAAAGCCCATGATATGGGGATGTACGTCATTTTAGATTGGGTAGCAAACCACAGTGCTTGGGATAACTGGCTTCGATATGAACACCCCGATTGGTACGACCGAGACTACAAAGGCCAATTTAGGCCAACACCGTGGTGGGATTGGTCTGACATTATTGACTTTGATTATTCGAAACCTGCTCTACGTGAATACATGACAGAATCGATGAAATACTGGGTAAAAGAAGTCGGTATTGATGGCTATCGCTGTGATGTAGCTGGCTTTGTGCCGGTAGATTTTTGGAATAATGTCCGCCGTGAGCTTGATAACATAAAGCCTGTCTTAATGCTGGCTGAGTGGGAGTCTCGCGATTTACATGCCGAAGCCTTTGATATGACTTACGCGTGGTCATGGTCTGAGCACATGCATAAAATCGTAAATGGTCATGCTGATGTCAGCGCCCTCTTCGTTTATTACTCATGGAACGAAAGTGCATTCCCAGCCGAGGCTTACCGCCTTGTAGGTGTTGCCAACCATGACACTAATGCATGGGAAGGCACCATGTTCGAAAACTATGGCGATGCACTTGAAGCCGTTATTGCATTATCTGTCGTTGGTGAAGGCTTCCCGATGATTTATAACGGTCAAGAAGCAGGTAACGATAAACGCCTCGCCTTTTTCGAACGTGACCCAATCAAATGGCAAAAGCACCCTATCGGTGACTTATATCAATCACTATTTTCACTCAAACATAATAATGAAGCACTGTGGAATGGCCAATTTGGCGGCCGCATGGTGCATGTACCAAACACCGCACCAAAACAAGTGCTAAGCTTTGTTCGTGCAAAAGGCAACGATAAAGTATTTGCCGTATTCAACCTATCAAAAGCGCCACAAACAGTTAGCTTTAAAGAACCATTGTTTTTAGGTAAATACACGGATGCTTTTTCAAAACAGGCAATGGAATTGACTCAAACAACAGAACTCACAATTCCTGCATGGGGATTTAGAGTGTTTGTAAAATAGTGTTAGAAGCCAAGGAGCTATAGTTAATTGTAATTACAAAGACATTATTCAGACAGGTTAATAAATCTGCGTAATTTAACTAGAACATAAAAGACGGTATCGAAAGCGTGTTTTAAAAAGAGATAGATATGAAGAAAGTCACCCAAAGAAGATTTTGGGTGGCAGTCTTACCAGCCGCATCTCGGCACACACGTCACACGCTGTGGCTGCTCCCTTCCGGGCCTGACCAGGTTCACCTGCTAGTGTTGCGAGAGGACCAATAAGACTACCATTGAGGGCCTTGTTTGGCGCGGGAGGGATTATCTCTACTTTTAGCCTGTTATTCAAGGGGTATTCGAAAAAGAAAGTGCGATTGCATACTTGGTATACAATCGCACTGTCATTAAGGGGGTTATTGCTTACTTTTCAAGTTCAGCTTTAATGTTGCGCAGCGCAGCTTTCACTTTTTTCATATTTTCTGGACCCATACGCAGCAATTGTTTTTGCGCATCAGGTAGACTTTCCCACTCTGAGTAAGCATATTGATACGTAACTGAGTTACGAATAAGCGGCATATCACCTTTTGGCTCAGGTGTATCAAGCAGTACGTCAATCGCCTCTTCTAGCGTGCCTGTGAATGCATCACCTTCGTAGCCAATTTCTGCATAAGCTTCGTTGATAAGTGGTTTGTATTCATCGTACATACGAATAACTTGAGCAGCGCTTAGGCTAGTAAATAGTTTTACGTATGGCGTGTAACGCTCATAGCTATTTGGGTCGATTGTTAAGATATCGCCCTCAATAACTTTAAACGACTCTTTAGGGCGCTCAACAGGCGCATGGCTTAATGCCACTTTACCTTTTGCAATGTTATCAACATACACAACACCACGACGAATAAGATCATCGGTCACCATTAAGCTCATCACTTGGTCGCTTAGTACTTCATCCATACGCGCAATCACCACATCATCGCTTTCATTTAACGTTGGTAGTGGCTCAACGTCTGGAACTGGCTCTGGAGTACGCTCTGGTGCAGTATCTACAACAACGGGCTCTGGCTCAGGCTCAGGCTCTGTCATTTCAGGTTCTGGTTCAGGCTCTTGATACTCAACAACTGGCGCTTGTTCGCTAACAATGTCTTCAACAACTTGAACTGGTTTATCTTCGGGTTTCAATAAAATAAACGCTGCTACACCAGCAACAAGGAGAAGAATAACCACCGCAAAAATCAGGTTGTTATTTGATGAACCCTTTTGTACTTCAGGTTCTGACGAATGCTCTGACATAGACACTCCCTTAAAATAAAACAGATAAAAAATACGAAAAAAACATTTAGCCTTGAGCTAATCTTTGCTTCTTCTAGCTTAAAGACTTACAGTTGATAAATAAAGTAAAGACGCACAAGTATTTAAATGCAACCATGAGCAGTAAGTTAAAAAAAACACAGCACTCTAAAATCGCTTTATTACTAACAGGTGGTGGCGCGCGAGCGGCTTATCAAGTTGGTGTACTTAAAGCGATAACGCAAAGTATGCCTCGCACAGCACCGCTGCCCTTTACTATTATTAATGGGACATCAGCTGGCGCAATTAATTCCGCTGCGTTAGCATGTTATGCATCGTGTGCACATTTAGCATGCAAAAAACTTGAATGGGTGTGGAAAAACTTTTCGACTTCTCAGGTTTATAAAAGCGACTTTTTAAGTGTGTTTTTGCATATTACTCGCAACATGCTCACGAGCTTTCAATCTGAACATATTAATCACCCACCAGCGAGTTTGCTGAACAATAAACCGCTGCGAAAACTACTGCACGAAATACTCGATTTATCGCGTATTGAACGGAATTTACATAAAAACTACCTAGATGCAGTATCGATTACTGCTTCGAGCTATACTACCGGTGACTCTGTGGCCTTTTTTCAGTCACTGACACAAAAGCCCTGGCGCAGAGCAAAACGTGAGGGGCAAGCAACGCGCATTAATGTTGATCACCTAATGGCATCCAGCGCTATTCCTATGGTGTTTCCAAGTGTGAATGTTTATAACCACTATTTTGGCGACGGCTCTATTCACCAACTTTCACCACTAAGCCCGTCGGTACACTTAGGTGCTGAAAAAATCTTTATTATTGGTGTTGATGAACCAAAAGAATTGCACCCACCGGGTTATCAGCCTCATTACCCGGGCCTTTCTAATATTGCTGGTCACTTACTCGATAGCGTCTTTACCGACACGCTACAGTCTGATTTAGAGCGCTTACAGCGTATCAATCGCACACTGAGCCTTTTACCTGCCCGCGACAAACACCAAGAGTTAAAACAAATCGAAACTTGCGTGATCAACCCATCGCAAAACTTTAATGCAATTGCTGCTCAGTTTTATGATGACATGCCCATGGCAATCAAACTGTTATTGCGTATGATCGGTGTGAAAAAACGTTCACAATCAAGTTTAACGAGCTACTTACTGTTTGAAAAACGTTATACCCAAAAGCTTATAGAAATTGGTTACCAAGACGGCCTCAAAAAATTACCTGAAATTCGTAAATTTTTAGAGCTGGAGTAACTTATTGTTACTCCATACCATCGAGTAAAAACCGTTCGACCCGCTCTACTCGCCTAGGCTTGCCTTGCAGCACTAAAATGTCGCCTGCCAATAAAATGGTTTGTGATGAAGGCGCGTCAATTTCGCGGTCTTGTCGGCGCAGCGCTCTTACCGACACACGGCGCTGCTCAAGCTTAAGCTCACTAATTTTCTGATTTACCGCATAAGCATGCTCAGGCAGTGCTATAACATGTAAATACTCAAGCCTGTCTGAACTTGCCTCTTCGCCATCAAGTTTATCGCCAGTGAAAAAGCCATTTAAAAACTTATAACGGTTGCGCCGCTCTTTACTTACACGGCGAATGATCCGTGTCATCGGCACGCCAGACATATACAGCACATGTGAAACCAACATTAAACTTGCTTCAAGGGTTTCTGGCACCACCTCAGTCACGCCGAGTTCTTTGAGGGTTTCAAGTTCAGTATCATCACGCATTCGTACCAGTATTTTTACTTTGGGCGCAATTTGTTTAATCGCATCAACGACTATTTGCGTTTGTTCAAAATCAGTAAAGGTAATAATGACTAGCCTTGCCCGCTCTACGCCCGCTGATTTTAAAATATCTTTTTGATTTACGTGGCCAAATATCACTGGCTCACCGGCCGCTTTTGCTTCTTGTAATAAGATGGGGTTGCTCTCAACGGCGACGTATTCGATTGCTTCTGGCTTTAAAAAGCGCGCAACAGTTTGCCCAACCCGTGAAAAACCACAAATAACGACATGATTTTGATACAAGGGACTACTAGTAGCAGGCTGTTGCCAATACTGCCCAGCATGGCTTAAAAGGCCGAGTTTTTTAAGAATGAGCGGTGTTTTTTCGATAAGATAAGGCGTTAGCGCCATTGAAAGTACGCCAACTGCAATTAAAAACGAAGCTTGCTCTGAGCTTATCAACAAGTGCTGCGAAGCAAGTGCAATTAATACAAAGCCGAATTCCCCCATTTGCCAAAGCATAATGCCCGCCGATACGGCATCTTGCTTACGCTCCCCCATCACTTGAGCCGCAATCGCGAGCACCGCAATTTTAAATAGCAATAAGCCAATTAATACGATGATGATCCAATACCAGCTATTGAGCACATAAAGCACATCTAGCTGCATACCGACGGTCACAAAGAATAGCCCCATTAATATGTCGCGAAACGGTCTAATATCGGCTTCTAGTTGGTGACGATAATGACTTTCACCTAACATCATGCCGGCTAAAAAGGCGCCTAACGCCATTGATAAGCCAAATAGGTAAGTCAAGCCTGCGGCAAACAAGGCAACCAATAAAGTCGTTAGCATAAATAGCTCATCGGTTCTTACGAGCGCTATTTCACTAAATACTTTAGGCAAAATCCATTTACCTATACCAAACAATAAAACACACACTAAAGCGCCTTTGGTGAGTGCAAAAGCCAGTGCGCCGACAATTTCTTCAGAGCCACTTTGAGCCAGTAAAGGATAGACAATGAGTAAAGGGACAACGGCAATATCTTGAAACAGCAACACCCCTATTGCCAATTGGCCGCGGCGCTGGTTTAAGTCTCCTGATTCTTTAAGTAACTTAACCACCACTGCCGTTGAAGACAACGCCATTAAACTGGCAATGGTAAAACTATTTAAAAGGCTGTGCTCTAGCAGCAGTAAAATAAGCATAAACACAATGCTGGTTACCACCACCTGCAAAGAGCCAAGGCCAAATACAATATTGCGCATTGCCATTAAACGCGGCAATGAAAACTCAAGCCCTAAGCTAAACAGTAAAAATACAATGCCAAGCTCGGCAACAAAGTGCATTTCATGACTTTGTGCCATCCAGCCAATACCATGACTCCCCGCCAGCACGCCGGTGGCAAGATAAGCAAGAATAGGTGGTAAACCAATTCGTTTGAAGAACCAAACAAATAATACGGCAGCGACGAGCAAGCCAAACACTTGAATCAGCACATTTTGCAAGCAATAAACTCCCTTCTACTTGATGATAAAGCTGTACCCTCCTTTAAATATAGCAACCTTCTGTTTTTCAGCCAGTTTAAAAATGTGGCACAAATCTCGCTATGTAGGAGTATCTAAACACTCCGGGGGGAGAATTATCATGGAAAATGTCCATATTTTGACGCAGCGGGTGTCTGCGCGAGGCGAGTTTCTGCCGTTTTCGGCAGAGCATTACCGAATAAGTGAACCGAATAGTCCACATGACTTGGTCGCGAGGTTACAAACCACGTTATCAATCGAAGGTATTTTGACGATTTTTGCAGAGCACGCAAAGCAATTGATCAATTTATCTGGATTACAATTCCAATCTGCACTCGGAGTGTCACAAAGCGTTGGTAGCGATACCAGTCAAACGCCGTATTCTTTTGATTTAGATATCGAAAGTGAACGACTAGGGCAGCTAATTTATTTTAGCCAATTCCCTATGGGTAAAGCGATTGAAGCGAAATTAAAACAGCTACATACAGCTTTAGTTTATCCACTGCGTAATGCACTTATGTATAACCGTGTTTTACGTTTAGCGACTAAAGATGCTTTAACCGGCTTAAATAATCGTAGTCAATTTAATGACAGCTTGGCACAAAAGCTAGAACGTTGCCGCCGTCAACATCGCCCATTTAGTTTAATGCTGCTTGATTTAGATAACTTTAAACAAGTAAACGATAACTTTGGTCATAAAATTGGCGATGATGTGCTGCAAGAATTTGCCAATGTATTACGCAGTAGTGTGCGCGGTACCGACTCAATTTTCCGCTTTGGTGGTGATGAGTTTGCATTGTTAATTGACGATCCTGAATTTACCACTAATAAAGTGATTGCCGATCGCATTATGAGCTTGGTTTCTCAATCCGGTTTGATGACACAGTATGATGTTACATCAAGTATTGGTTATACACTCGCCAATAACCAAGACTGCGAAAACGAAGTGTTTGCCCGTGCTGACAAAGGGCTTTATAAGGCAAAAGCAGCTGGAAGAAATTGCGCAAGAGCATTTTAATAAAAAGAAAGCCTAGCATCCCCCGCTAGGCTTTTTTATTCATAAATTTATAACCAAGTAATACCAACCAAAAACCACAGAAAAAGCCACTTAGTAAGTAAAGTAAGGCAGCCATGGTGGTAAGGGGCGATACCATCACTAATGCCAAAGGCGTTAGCACGCCCAATATAAAGAAAATACCGCCTTTACCTGACCAGTAACCGAGTAGCAATAACGAGCAAACAAGGCCGCCAGCAAGCGCATAAAAAAGTGTGTTTATTGTCAGCTCTGTATAAGCAAAACCAGCAATAACAGCCACTAACACCGACAGCAAAAAGCCAAGTGGTGCTTTATTAACTAGTGATAAACCAACATGTGGTTGTTCACTCATAAAGTGTCTCCCATAGAATTCCATCATCAACACTGTGCTGCTCACTAACAAAGTAGCCAACAACTTGCACAAGTTGATCGTTATAAAAAATAAGTGGTGTCTGCGCACGTAACCAAGGAGCTACTTTGGCATCTTTAAACCAATGCTTTAAGGTGTTTGAGCCTGGTTTATGCAATGGTTTGATACGCGCTTGCGGCCTATTAAATTCAACCCGTACCTGCTCATCCTGCCGTGGTTTTCTAATACCCTTGCCCTGTTTCACGGCTAGCGTTCGGCCATCTGTCAGTACAATGCTCTGCAAAGTTATATCCATCGCCTCAGGTATTGCCTGCTCTTTCACAAAGTACCAATGCTGCTGATGACGACGAACATCACCGCTTTGCAGACAAATTTTTAGCTGGGCATCGGCTTTGGCCGTTAAACCTTGCTCAATAATTTGCTGTAGCTGATTTTCTGAAGGCAGTTGATGGGTAAACTGATTCAGCCACGCACGCACAAGGTTTGCTTGTCTGGGCTTACTAAAACCCGCAATTGCCTCGCAGCTTAAACCACCCTGCGCATTTTGACACTGTGTAAGGTCGCTTTGCGTATATTCATCAAGTAACGATTGCTGTTTCTGTAACAGTCGAATACTGCGCGCCGCGCTTTTTTCAAACCCTTGAAAACGCTCCGTTAAAATAGGCATAACCTGATGACGTAAAAAATTACGGTCAAAGCGTTCATCAATATTTGAGTCATCGGTGATATGGATAATAGCAAATTCATCAGCAAACTGTTCAATTTGCTCACGAGTAATATTAATCAGCGGTCTAAAACATACTCGCCCAGATGCTAATAAGCGCTGTTGTTGCATTGACGCTAACCCCTGTAAGCCTGAACCGCGTTTTAGGCGAAGTAAGAAGGTCTCAAGTTGATCATTTAAGTGCTGACCAAGCAGTATTACACTACCTGGTATACAGTTTTCGTCGAGTGCTTGGTATCTTGCCTCTCGCGCTTGTGCTTCGAGTGAAGTACGCGAGCGCTGCTGAATTTCAACCTGCACGGCTTTAAATGCGACATCGAGCTCTTCACACAGCGATTGGCAAAATCCTTGCCATTCAGAGGCATGCTTACTCAAACCATGATTAACATACACAGCTTCAAGCTTAAGCTCAGAGTACTGCTGTTGAGCTTGCTTCAATAAATGTAATAAAACAACCGAGTCAACACCACCCGATAAGGCAACACTAAAGCGGCTGTGCTGAGCGGTCAGCAAAGGCTGTAGTTGTGCTAAAAAATGGTGGTATAAATCTGATGTTTGCATTAAAAACCAATGGGTATACAAGCGTCTGTGTTATCGGCATTATAAAACAAAAAAAGCCGCAAAAGCGGCTTTTTTCATTTATAAGCTATGTTTAGCAATAACCAAACGACATTAAACGCTTGTAACGCTGATCAAGCATTTCATCAGTTGAAAGGCTTTGTAAGTCAGCAAGGTCACGCTTAAGTTGGTTTTTAAGGTTACGCGCCATCGCATCGTAATTACGATGTGCGCCACCTAGCGGCTCATCAATGACGTTGTTGATTAAATCAAGCTCTTTAACACGTGCAGCTGTTACCCCCATTGCTTCTGCAGCTAATGGTGCTTTATCTGCACTTTTCCATAAGATTGATGCACAACCTTCTGGCGAAATTACAGAGTAAGTGCTGTATTGCAACATGTTAACGCGATCGCCCACACCAATTGCTAATGCACCACCTGAACCACCTTCACCAATAACAGTACAGATAGTTGGTACTTTTAACGCTGCCATCACTTTAAGGTTACGTGCAATTGCTTCACTTTGACCACGCTCTTCAGCGCCAACACCTGGGTATGCACCTGGGGTGTCGATAAATGTCATGATAGGCATTTTGAAACGCTCAGCCATTTCCATTAGGCGTAATGCTTTACGATAACCTTCTGGCTTTGGCATACCAAAGTTGCGTTTAATTTTTTCAGCCGTGTCACGCCCTTTTTGCTGGCCAATAACCATCACTGGTTGACCTTCAAAACGTGCAACACCACCTAAAATAGCTGGGTCGTTAGCAAAAGTACGGTCGCCTGCTAGCTCATCAAATTCCGTGAAAATGCGCTCGATGTAATCACGAGTATAAGGACGCAACGGATGACGGGCTAACTGAGAAACCTGCCAAGCACCTAATTCAGAGAAAATTTTCTCTTTCATTTCAGCACTTTTTTCTTTTAATCGACTGACTTCCTCTTCTAATCCAAGGTCTAATTCGCCAGCGCGGCTTACATTTTGTAATTCTTCAATTTTTGCTTCTAATTCTGCGATTGGAAGCTCAAAATCAAGATAATTGAGGCTCATGCTCTAAACTACCTAATTAATTAAATTCTAGTTCTACATCTTGCGCCGCCATCAGCGATAACTTATGAATTAAGTCATCACTCGGCGTAACACACCATTCGGTTCCTAAGGTAATCTCAGCCAACGCATCCGGACGTTGATAGAATACTTTAATAGGACAAGTACCAAACTTATAAGGTTCCAGTACTTTTTGTAAATTATCGAAGAAGTTCGCCTCGATTTGCACCATGTTCAAGGTCATTTTAATCGCTTTTATACGTTTTTCACGTGCCTCAGCGATGGTGCATATGTCTCTAGCGGTCATTGTAATGCCACCGGAGAAGTTATCAAAGCTGACCTGTCCAGATATTACCAAGATATTGTTTACTTGCAGCAAATCTTGGTACATTTCAAACTGTTCTGGGAATAAGCGTACATCAATACGGGCACTCTTGTCATCTAAAGTTATAAGACCCCAACGATTTCCCTTTTTGTTAATCAGTGTACGCGCTGCAATCACTAAGCCCGCAGCCGTTGACTGCACATCGCGATTAGTTGGCTGTAAATCGACGAGTTTTCCTGACGTATAATACTTTAACTCTTTACGATACTGATTAATTGGGTGACCCGTTAAATACAGACCTAAAGTTTCTTTTTCACCATCTAACCACTCATTATCGGTTAATGGCGTTGCTTTTTTAAACGCTTGCTCAACTTCGTCAGGTTCAACAGCCAGTAAGCCAAATAAGTCACTTTGACCAATTGCTTCAGCCTTATGATGTTGCTCAGCTGATTTCATTGCATCTGGCAAACTTGCTAATAAAGTAGCACGTGCAGGCTGTGTTTTTTCAGGGCCTAACTGATCTAAGGCGCCGGCGTATATCAGCTTTTCAACAACCCGTTTGTTTAAACGTTTTAAGTCAACACGGGCACAAAAATCGAATAAGTCTTTGAACGGACCACCTTGGCTTCGGGCTTCTAAAATGGCATCAACCGGACCTTCACCTACCCCTTTAATCGCACCGATACCGTAAACAATCTCACCTTGTAGATTAACCGTAAACTTGTACTCACCGGCATTTACATCCGGCGGTAACAAGATCAGTTTCATGTTTTCACATTCATCTACCAAGGTAACAATTTTATCGGTGTTATCCATATCCGCCGACATTACCGCAGCCATAAATTCTGCTGGGTAGTGGGTTTTCATCCACAACGTTTGATACGACACTAAAGCATAAGCAGCTGAGTGAGATTTATTAAAACCATAACCTGCGAATTTCTCTACCAAGTCGAAGATTTTCATTGCAAGTTCGCCGTCAACTCCGTTATTAACAGCTCCTTCTTCGAAGGTTGAACGTTGCTTTGCCATCTCCTCTGGCTTTTTCTTACCCATCGCACGACGCAGCATGTCAGCGCCACCTAGCGTATAACCAGCCAGTACCTGCGCAATCTGCATTACCTGTTCTTGATAAAGAATGATACCATAGGTCGGTTCTAGAATGGGTATCAAGCTATCGTGTTGCCACTGCACATCAGGATAAGATAACTCTTCGCGGCCATGCTTACGGTCGATAAAGTTATCTACCATGCCTGATTGCAATGGACCAGGGCGGAATAGTGCTACCAGTGCGATCATATCTTCGAAGCAGTCGGGTTTTAGACGACGAATAAGATCTTTCATACCACGGGATTCGAGCTGGAATACCGCGGTGGTTTCGGCGCGTAGTAGTAACTCAATACTCGGCTTATCATCAAGTGGGATAGCGTTGATATCAACGGGCTCTTTACCCTCTCGGGCTAAGCGCTCATTGGTCATATCAAGCGCCCACTGTAAGATGGTGAGTGTTCTTAGACCTAAGAAGTCGAACTTAACTAAGCCTGCCGTCTCAACGTCGTTTTTATCAAATTGAGTAACCGGGAATTTACCTTCATCATCACAATAAAGAGCGGCAAAGTCAGTGATTGTGGTGGGTGATATTACAACACCACCAGCATGCTTACCGGCGTTACGTGTACAGCCTTCAAGGATGCGACACATATCAATCAGCTCTTTAACCTCTTCATCACCGTCGTAGGCTTCTTGTAAACGCGGCTCAACATCAAACGCTTTAGCCAAGGTCATGCCCGGATCGCCCGGTACTAGTTTTGAAATACGGTCAACAAAGCCGTAAGGATGACCAAGTACACGGCCTACGTCACGGATAACCGCTTTTGCAGCCATGGTACCAAAAGTAATGATCTGAGATACCGCGTCACGGCCATAAAGCGCTGCTACGTGATCAATTACCTCATCACGCCTATCCATACAGAAATCGACGTCGAAATCGGGCATTGAAATACGTTCAGGGTTCAAGAAACGTTCGAATAGTAAGTCAAATTCGAGTGGATCGAGGTCGGTAATTTTTAGTGCGTAAGCAACCAATGAACCCGCACCCGAACCACGCCCTGGACCTACCGGAATATTGTTATCCTTACTCCACTGAATGAACTCCATTACGATCAAGAAGTAACCCGGGAAACCCATTTGGTTGATTACGTCGAGCTCTATTTTCAGACGCTCATCATACTCACCACGTTTTTCTTTACGCTCTTGCTCATCGGGGAATAAAAACTGTAAACGCTCTTCAAGACCATCTTCAGAGACCTTCACCAAGAAGTCTTCAATTTTCAGCGAACCGGTTGGGTAATCTGGTAAGAAGTAAGTTCCGAGCTGCACGGTCACATTACAGCGCTTAGCAATTTCAACGGTGTTTTCTAACGCTTCGGGAATATCGCTGAATAGCTCAGCCATTTGATCAGCTGTTTTAAGGTATTGCTGCTCAGAAAACCGTTTTGGTCTACGTTTGTCATCCAAGGTGTAACCATCATGGATTGCCACGCGGATTTCATGAGCTTCAAAGTTCTCTGGTTTTAAAAACACCACTTCATTCGTTGCCACCACAGGCAACTGCTCTTTTGCAGCAAGCTCAACAGCTAAGTGCAAATAGTCTTCTTCTAAAGCACGTTCGGTACGAATAAGCTCAATGTAGTAATGATCGCTAAAATGTTGTTTATAAAAGCTAACCACAGACTCGATAAGAGCTGGGTTGCCTTTTAATAATGCTTTACCTAAATCGCCATCTTTTGCGCCTGATAATAAAATCAACCCGCTTTTGTGCTCCACCAGCCATTCGCGGTCAACCACTGGGCGATGAAATAAATGCCCTCGTTGGTATGCTTTAGAGATCAATAAAGTGAGGTTTTTATAGCCTTCGTTATCTTTCGCTAAGATGGTAATTCGGCTAGGTTCATCTTCAAATTCAGGGCTTCTGAGCCAAAAGTCTGCGCCAACAATAGGCTTAATCCCCGCGCCATGGGCAGCACCATAAAAACGTACTAAACCACACAAGTTCATCTGATCGGTGATGGCCAGCGCTGGCATTTGCAGCTCTTCTGCTTTAGCGACAATTGGCTTAGTTTTAGCTAAGCCGTCCACCATAGAGAAATCTGAGTGAACACGTAAGTGAACAAATTGCGGCGCAGGCATTACAGTTGATCTCCTTTTAACGCCAAAATGCGCTGAACAGGTTTGAAGCTTTTACGATGCTCTGCAATTGCCCCGTATTGTTCAAGTGCTGCAAAATGTGCTTTAGTTGGATAGCCTTTATGGCCTGCAAAGCCATAGTCAGGATAACGCTTATCAAGCTCAATCATTTCATCATCACGAGCAACTTTCGCTAAAATAGATGCCGCCGAAATCTCTTCGACAAGGCTATCGCCTTTTACAACCGCCTGTGCTGGCACAGTTAACTGGCTAGGCACTCTATTCCCATCAATAAAAACAAACTCTGGTTTTACACTTAAACCTTCAACTGCGCGGCTCATCGCGAGCATCGTGGCGTGTAAAATGTTTAACTCGTCAATCTCAGTTGGGCTACAGCGACCAATGGCATAGCACAGGGCTTTTTCTTTTATTTCTGCGGCTAATAATTGGCGCTTTTTATCTGATAACTTTTTAGAATCAGCTAACCCGGCAATGGGTTTATTCGGGTCAAGTATTACCGCAGCGGTAACAACATCACCCACTAATGGGCCACGGCCAACTTCATCTACACCAGCAATATAATTAACATTCGGTCGTTCAATTTGCATTTAGTAACTCCGCGACTGCTGCTGCAGCTTGTTCATTGGCATTTAATCTAATGTTTTTATGTATGGCTAAAAAGCGCGCTTTTAGTTCGCTATTATCGCTATTAAGCATAGGTGTTAGCGCTGCAGATAAGTTTTCAACACTACACTCAGTTTGTAAGTATTCTGGAACGAGCTCTTCGTCGGCTAATAAATTAGGCAACGAGAAATACTTAATATTAAAAGTGAATAACGTTTTGAATATCCAGTAACTGAGTGGCTTAATTTTGTAGCCTACTACCATCGGTTTTTTATACAACATACCTTCAAGTGTTGCGGTACCTGAGGCAAGTAAAATGGCATCAGCGGCTTGCATTGCAAGATTTGACTGGCCATCCAATAATTGCAGTTTTAGAGCTGGGGCTGTTTTTTCTAAAATCTCACAAAATTGTGCTTTTCGTTTTTCATTAACTAACGGCACCACAATTTTAAGGTCAGGATTTTGCGCTTGTAATTTCGCCGCCGTTTGAATGTAGGTTTCGCTTAAAAGCCCTACTTCAGAACCTCGGCTACCTGGTAATAATGCAAGCACTTTGTCAGTTTGTGCCAAACCAAGCTGATTACGAGCCTCAGTTTGGTCGTGCTCAAGGGCAATATCATCTGCCAGTGTGTGGCCAACAAACGTACAAGGTACATCGTGCTTATCGTAAAAGGCTTTCTCGAACGGCAAAAGTGCCAGCACTAAATTAGTGGCAGCACTGATTTTATGTATACGTTTTTCGCGCCACGCCCACACTGACGGGCTAACATATTGAATCGTTTTGATTCCTGCGTCTTTTAACGGTTTTTCAACACGTAAGTTAAAGTCAGGCGCATCAATGCCAATAAATACATCTGGTGGGTTGTCGATAAAATGCTGCACCAGTTGTTTGCGTATTTTAAGTAGGCGCGGTAATCGACCAAGTACTTCAACCAAGCCCATTACTGATAATTCGTCCATATCGAATAATGTATTGCAACCAGCCGCTTGCATACGCGGGCCAGCAATGCCCTCAAAAATGGCATCTGGAAAACGGCGTTTAAGTGCTTTTATTAGCCCTTCACCTAAAATATCACCTGATAACTCACCTGCCACCAAGGCAATACGTAACGGCTTTGTTTGTTCTTTCATTCGTTGATAATTCGCAACTTTTGGCACTAATAAAAATTAGTTTACCGTGTTTTAGCAGTCGGATAAATGTCACAGAGTTAATAAATACTAGAAATCGAAATTAGCATGGCGACTTGCTCAATGGTTAAGCACTTTTTTTGCATCTGCAGGCTGCGGGTTTGTTGGCCACTTTATAAAAAGATTTTATAAAAGAATTAAATAGGCCATAGCAACAGGACTTTTTATAACGATTAAATATTTGAAACTTTAGAGCTTTATCTCTAATCTGTAGAAAAGATGAACAGGATTAATTCATCTTTATTTCGTATTTTCCTATTGACTAAAATGAATACAAGTTTAATATTCACAAAGTTTCAATAATTACTGAAACTTCATAACCAATAATTTGTCGTGTCTACCGCACCCGCTAACAAGGAGCTAAACGATGATAGATGAAACATTTGTGGATCTATCGCGATTGCAATTTGCAATCACTGCCCTATTTCACTTCCTATTTGTTCCCCTTACCTTAGGTATGACGTGGATTTTGGTGATCATGGAATCCGTTTACGTGATGACAGGTCGCGAAATTTATCGTGATATGACTAAGTTCTGGGGTAAGTTGTTTGGTATTAACTTTGCGATTGGTGTGGCCACGGGTCTAACCATGGAGTTTGAGTTTGGTACCAACTGGTCTTATTACTCTCACTATGTGGGCGATATTTTTGGCGCACCACTGGCGATTGAAGGCTTAATGGCTTTCTTCTTAGAATCAACTTTTGTGGGTATGTTCTTTTTAGGCTGGGAACGACTGACACGACGCCAACACCTAGCTGCAACCTTCTTAATGGCATTAGGTACTAACTTATCTGCGTTATGGATTTTAGTTGCCAATGGTTGGATGCAAAATCCGGTAGGTGCTGAATTTAATTACCAAACCATGCGTATGGAAATGACTAGCTTTGCTGAACTGGTATTTAACCCGGTTGCACAAGTTAAGTTTATTCACACCGTATCAGCAGGTTATGTTGCAGCATCTATGTTTGTACTTGGTATTAGTAGCTGGTACATCTTAAAAGGCCGCGACCTTGCTTTTGCTAAGCGCTCATTCTCGGTCGCTTCAGGCTTTGGTTTAGCGTCTATTCTGTGTGTGATTTTACTTGGTGATGAATCTGGCTACGAAGTTGGCGAGGTACAAAAAGTAAAACTCGCAACCATTGAAGCTGAGTGGCACACCGAAGAGGCCCCAGCTGCATTTACGCTAGTCGGTATTCCTGACTCTGAAGAGCAAGTTACTCACGCCGCTGTAAAAATCCCCTATGCACTGGGTATCATTGCGACTCGCTCTATTGACGAGCAAGTAACGGGCATTAAAGATCTTGAAGAACAACACGAAGTGCGTATTCGTAATGGCATAATTGCATACGAATATTTAGAAAAACTTCGTGGTGGTGAAGACACCCCAGAAAACATTGCAAAATTTGATACTTTAAAAGCAGACCTTGGCTACGGTTTGCTGCTTAAGCGCTATACCCCTAACGTGGTAGATGCAACAGAAGAAGACATTCAAAAAGCAGTGAAAGACTCATTTCCTCAAGTCGGCCCTATGTTCTGGTCATTTAGAATCATGGTTGGCTGTGGTGTGATTATGCTTGGCGTATTTGTTCTCGCGTTTTATTACAACGCACACCGCATTATTGAGCAAAAGCGCTGGTTATTATGGGCTGCGGTATGGAGTATTCCTCTGCCTTGGATTGCCATTGAATTTGGTTGGATTGTTGCGGAGTACGGCCGCCAACCGTGGGCAATTTCGGAAATTCTACCGACCTTCTTGGCAACCTCGTCACTCACGGTGAATGACTTATTGATTAGTATTACTGGTTTCTTAGTTTTCTATACAGGTCTTGCTGCTGTAGAAGGCTGGCTGATGCTGCGCTTTATTAAACAAGGCCCAAGCTCACTTCATACCGGTAAATATCACCATGAACTTGCTAAAGCGGATTCACTTGCAAGCCAAGGAGCTCAGTCATGATTTTTGATTACGAAACACTCAAACTAATTTGGTGGCTGTTAATTGGTGTCTTACTGATTGGCTTTGCAGTGACCGATGGTATGGACATGGGTGTGGCAATTTTGCTTCGCCTAGTTGGTAAAACCGATGTTGAACGCCGTACAGTTATTAACACCATTGGCGCTCACTGGGATGGTAACCAAGTTTGGTTCATTACCGCTGGGGGCGCACTGTTTGCAGCTTGGCCTATGGTATACGCAGCTGCCTTCTCTGGCTTCTACTTTGCTATGATGCTGGTGTTATTTGCGTTATTTTTCAGACCGCTAGGTTTTGATTATCGCTCAAAAATAGAATCACCACGCTGGCGTAATAACTGGGATTGGGGCCTATTTGCAGGCAGCTTTATTCCGGCTCTGGTATTTGGCGTGGCATTCGGTAACCTATTATTAGGTGTGCCTTATCATATCGACGACCTATTGCGTGTTAGTTATCAAGGTTCATTCTTTGCGTTATTAAACCCGTTTGCCATTGTTGTTGGCCTAGTAAGCGTACTGATGCTGGTTGGTCACGCAGGTATGTGGTTACAACTTCGTACTGATGCAGAAGTCGCTAAACGCTCAGCACAATATGGTCAATATGCACTGATGGCGTTTATTGTGTTGTTTGCCTTAGCCGGTGTGTGGGTATCGCAAATTGACGGTTATAAAATCGTTAGCATGGGTGATACTCAAGGCTTTGCAAACCCGCTTGGTAAAACAGTCACGCAGGCACCAGGCGCATGGCTTGATAACTATACAAAAATGCCATTAACCATACTGTTTCCTGCCCTAGCATTCGTGATGGCGGCACTGGCAATTGTGTTATCTAAATTACAAAAACCAGCAATGGCCCTGATCGCATCAAGCTTAATGCTTGCAGGCGTAATTTTAACTGCTGGTATGTCAATGTTCCCGTTTGTAATGCCTTCGAGCAACAACCCTAATATTAGTTTAACTATGTGGGATGCAGTTTCGAGCCATATGACACTTAACGTGATGTTTATCGCTGCGGTTATTTTTGTACCACTTATTCTTATCTACACAACATGGTGTTATGTGAAGATGTGGCGCAAAGTAACCATCAGTGAAATTGAAAACAACACGCACGGTAGCTATTAAGGAGATTTAAATATGTGGTATTTTGCCTGGATTTTAGGTGTTCTATTAGCCTGTACACTTGGGGTGATCAACGTAATGTGGTACGAATTTCACCAACATAAAGATTCGATTGCTGATGATGAGCTAGAGCTGTACGCGAGACTCAAAAACACTGATGACAACTAAACCCCGACCAAATCGCGCGCAGCAGCAAACGCTGCGCGCTTTTTTAAAGCAGTATAGCCAGTCCGCTTCAGGACTTCTTAAATTAAGCATTAGTCTGGGCACACTCAACGCCCTTTTAATGATTGCCTCTTGTTACCTTCTTGCAAACGCGGCTCATCAAGTCATGTTTGAACAAGCAAACTTGCAAGCCGTAAGCCCATTATTATGGCCGTTGGCAGGGCTAATTATAGTTCGCGCGTTGTTGGTTGCGCTAAGTGAACGGGTGAGTAACCTCGCCGCGTTAAAAATAAAGAACGTGATGCGTAATACACTGCTAGAAAAGCTCAGCAAACTTGGGCCAGCCTACAGTGAACAAAAAGGTCATGGCGCAACACTTAACACCTTACATAATGGGGTTGAAGCACTGCATCAATATTACGCCAACTACATTCCAAGTGTGGCTTACAGTGCGCTCATTCCATTAGCGATATTAGTGGTGATTTTTCCAACCGATTACAAAGCAGGCCTCATATTCCTTTTAACTGCCCCACTGATCCCCTTTTTTATGATTTTAGTGGGCCATAAAGCGGAGCAGTTAAACCAAGACCGCTGGCAACAGCTAGCGGTACTTGGCAATTACTTTTTTGACCGATTACAAGGACTGACTCAACTCAAGCTCTTTAATGCAACCAAGCGTGAGCTAAATAGCATCAGTCAGATTTCTGATGATTACCGTGGTGCAACTATGGGAGTATTGAAAGTCGCCTTTTTATCGTCTTTCGCCCTTGAGTTTTTAGCCACCATTAGTGTGGCACTTGTTGCCGTTATCATTGGCTTTAGATTATTTTTTGGTACGCTCGATTTTGCCACTGGATTTGTGGTGTTACTACTGGCCCCTGAGTTTTACTTACCACTTCGACAAATGGGCACTCATTATCATGCAAAACTCGAAGGGATCAGCGCCGCAGCTGATATGGTCGACATAATCAATCAAAGCGATGTTGATGAACATGTCGGGTCATCTAAACTTAAGTTACCGCTAAAAGACATACAGCTGAATGCACTTACCTTTCACTACCCAGAAACAAACGAGGGGGTAACTGATATCAACTTAAGCCTGCCAAGCACAGGCTTAATTGCCTTTGTGGGTGAAAGTGGCTCGGGTAAAAGTACCTTGTTTGATTGCCTATTGGGCTTTCATCATCAAGCCAACAATGCCATTAGCATTAACGGGCAACCACTGAGTGATACTGCATTAGCTGATTGGCAAGCAAAGCTGGCGTGGATCCCACAACACGCCACGTTATTTTATCGGACCGTTGCAGAGAACCTGCGTTTAGCTAAACCTGATGCAAGCCAAGCTGAACTCGATGAAGCAGCGAGTAAAGCAGGTGCACTTGAATTTATTACAGCCTTACCTGATGGCTTTGATACCTTGCTCGGTGAACAAGGAGAAGGCCTCTCTGGTGGGCAAAAGCAGCGCATAGCCCTTGCCCGTGCATTTTTGAAGAATGCCCCTGTGCTAATGCTAGATGAGCCTACCGCTCACTTAGACAGCCAAACCGAGCATTTAATCAACCAAGCGATCCGCGATTATGCAAAAGACCATTTAGTGCTGGTTATTGCTCACCGACTGAATACGGTTAAACACGCCGACAATATTTACGTTATGCAACAAGGTCACATTGTTGAAGCTGGTCAGTACCAGCAACTCACTAAGCAAGCTGGCCTATTTGCTAAACTGGTGAGCCAAGGTGACGCCAATGAATAACTTTATACGTCTATTAAAACTGTGCAAACCTCATACTGGCATGCTGCTTTTAGGGGCTTTTTTAGCAAGCTTAACGGTACTTGCTAATGTCGGATTGCTTGCAATTTCGGGCTGGTTTCTAGCAGCCATGGCAGCGGCGGGAATCGCTAGTGTGCAAATGAATTACTTTACCCCTGCTGGGGTGATCCGCTTTTTAGCTATCGTGCGCACAGCATCTCGTTACGGTGAGCGGATGATAACTCATAACGCCACCTTCTTATTACTAAGCGAAATTCGCGTAAACATGTTCAGGACTCTAAGCCAGCTAAACAACGTTGACTTAGCAATGACGCGTAGTAGCGATTTATTTAACCGCCTACAGAACGATGTCGATGCGCTGGATAAATTTTACCTCAATGTACTGCTGCCGATTATTGTCGCTCTGATCAGCATTCCTATCGTGATGGCCTTCATGGCTATGTATAATGCTGAGGTTGCATTAGTGTGCTTTACTTCGCTGATGATTATTGGCGTGCTGCTTCCCGCATTGTTAAGCCATAAGCTTCACCAACAAGCGGATACCGAAACCCAGCTCTCCGCAGAGCTAAGAGCTGAACTAGCTGATACACTATCAGGTGCCAGAGAGCTTGCTGTCTATCAAGCACACGCGGCGCAATTAGCGCATTGTGATTCACTCAGTAAACAATACAACAACCAGCTCTATAATCGCCACAAAGCCGTGGCAAATAGTAATGGTTTAAGCACTTTAGTGATCCAACTCACCATGCTGGTCAGTGTATTTATGATAATCCCGCTGGTTGCAATGGGGACCATGAAAAACGTTGAACTGGCGATGCTCGCGTTATTTGTACTAGCAAGTTTTGAAACCGTGCTTACCCTGCCTACTGCATTTATTGAATTGCCGCTTACTTTAAGTGCCGCAAAGCGACTGTTCGATCTTGAAGATAAACACAACAGCTTAGACGAAAAACCAAACAACTTAGACAATCAGTTAGCAAACCAATTAGCGGATCAATCTGGACTTGGCCTTGAGATAAGCGAGGTCAATTACCAATACGCGGGTGCAAAAAGCAAAGCCCTTAGCAATATCAATTTTGCTATTGCGCCCGGCAGTAAAGTTGCTCTAGTCGGTGCCAGTGGTAGTGGCAAAACCACCCTTGTGAATTTACTCACAGGCCTTTGGCCGCTGCAATCAGGCTCATTAAAGCTCGCCACCAAGCAAGAAGGCACCTTTGAACTTGAAAGCTTAAGCACTGCAACACGCTTTAAGCAGCTAACGATAGTTGCCCAGCAGCATCATATTTTTGATGGCACGCTACGTGAAAATCTTCGCTATGCAGCTTTTGATGCGACAGATGAGATGCTTATTGAAGCCTGTGAACACGCTGAACTTGGCTCTTGGCTTAGTAACTTAAAAGATGGGCTAAACACTCGTTTAGGCACCGCAGGCAGAAAGCTTTCTCATGGTCAGTCACGCCGTATTGCCATTGCCCAAGCTCTATTAAGGCAAGGTAATTTAATCATTCTGGATGAACCAACAGAGAGCTTAGATAATCACACTAAGCAAAACTTGCTGACTACAGTTGAGAGAATATGGGCAGATAAAACCATGCTGACCATTACCCACGACCCAGCAATGCTAAGTCGTGTTGATAAGGTTATTTGGTTAGAGCAAGGACAAGTAAGAGCCTTTGCGAGTCATGCTGAATTAGTGGCGAATGAAGCCGACTACGTAGAGCTTATTACCCGCTTTTAATCGAGCCGCTCAACGGTGACGTCAATCACACCTTGCTTTACTGAGGCAATTTGTGAAAACGCCTTTTTTGATAAATCAATAATTCGACCGCGGATAAATGGGCCGCGGTCATTAATAGTCACAATCACACTTTTATTGTTAGCAATATTAGTAACTTTTACTCTGCTACCAAAGCCAAGCGTTTGATGAGCCGCGCTCAATGCCTGTTGATTAAACACTTCACCACTTGCTGTCGTTCGGCCATGATATTTATCAGCGTAATAACTGGCTTTGCCTTTTTCTATCGCTCTTTTAGATACCGAAGGCGCACTACTACAACCACTTAAAATTAAGCTTAACAATGCAAAGACGATGAGTTTATTCATATTACTAGTTCCTTTTTGCCATGAAGATAGCAAGCACTGACTTAGCAAAACCTGAACTATAACAACAAAAAAGCCACCTTAAGGTGGCTTTTAGTATATCGCTTATGATTAGCGAATAATTCCGCGCTCAGAGCTTTTTACAAAGTCTATCATCATCTGAACAGCTGGGTACTTCGCAGCATCTTCACGTAGCTCAGCGATTGCTTCTTCAACACCTAAGCTCTTACGGTATAGCGTTTTATATGCACGGCGTGTTGCCATGATTTCATCGCTTTCAAAGCCACGGCGTTTCATGCCTTCAGTATTGATTGCTACAGGGCCAGCCGGCGTACCAATGGTAGTTACAAATGGCGGTACATCTTTATTAACGCCTGAGTACATACCTACAAAGGCATGTGAACCAATTTTACAGAACTGATGAACACCTGAGTTACCTGCAAGGATCACCCAGTCACCTACGTGTACGTGGCCAGCAACAGAGGCATTGTTAGCAAAAATAACGTTATCGCCCACAACTGCATCATGTGCAACGTGTGTGTAAGCCATAAATAAGTTGTTGCTACCAATTTTTGTTACACCTTGGTCTTGAATCGTACCACGGTGAATTGTCGCACACTCACGGATCACGTTGTTGTCACCAATGATCAGAGTCGTTGGCTCATTCGCGTACTTTTTGTCTTGGCAAGCTTCACCGACCGAAGCAAATTGGAAAATATGGTTACCAGAACCAATCGTCGATGGGCCTTTTACAACCACATGAGATTCGATGATACAGTTATCACCAATAGTTACATCGTTACCGATATAGCTGTAAGGGCCAACTGATACGTTATTTCCAAGTTTTGCACCTGGTTCGATTATCGCCGTAGGATGGATCACTATTAAAACTCTCTTCTCGCACACATGATTTCGGCAGTACACACTACTTTGCCGTCAACTTTTGCTTCTGCTGCAAATTTCCATATATTGCGGCGCTCTTTTACAAACTCTACATGCAAATGCATGGTATCGCCAGGTAATACCGGCTGTTTGAATCGCGCATTGTCGATCGCTGCGAATAAATATAGTTCGTTATCGCTACGATTTTCAACTGTCTTAAAGCCAAGTAAGCCAGTTGCTTGAGCCATTGCTTCTAAAATCAACACACCTGGAAAGATAGGTTGATTAGGAAAATGACCCGTAAAAATAGGTTCGTTCACTGTTACATTTTTAATCGCATGTAACGACTCGCCTGGCGTGTAATCAAGTACACGGTCAACAAGTAGCATCGGGTAACGATGCGGAAGTAAACTCAAGATATCCTGGATATCAAGACTATTTAATTCATTTGCCAAAATAGCATCCTTATTTGTCTTCAATATTGAGTGACTTAGTCAGTGACTCAAGTGCTTTAATGCGGTCTTTCATATCGCCAAGGTTACGGATATGGGCAATACTACGTCGCCATTCTTTGTTGGTTAGATGTGGCAAGCCTGAAGAATAAATTCCAGGTTCTGTGATTGCCTTAGTCACCATACTCATGCCGGTGATTATAGCACCATCGCATACGCTAATGTGACCATTAATTGCTACCATGCCGCCAATCTGACAATTCCTACCGATCACAGTGCTACCTGCAAACACAGAACAGCCAGCAACCGCTGTACCCGAACCGATCTCGACATTATGCGCTATTTGACATTGATTATCGATAATTACATTGCTGTGGATGATAGTATCGTCTAGTGCACCACGGTCAATCGTAGTAGACGCCCCTACCTCAACCTTATCACCGATGATTACTCGGCCAAGTTGTGGTATTTTCACCCATTCGCCACGCTCGTTGGCATAGCCAAAACCATCACTGCCCACAACCGTGTTCGCTTGGAATAAACAATCGCTACCAATTTCTACTTCATGGTAAACGCTTACATTTGCCCAAAGCTTAGTGCCTTGACCAATTTTTGCGTGCTCACCAATAAAACAGCCTGGGCCAATCTGCACATCGTTTGCAATAACAGCGCCTGCTTCAATCACCACATTGGCAGCGATCGCGACATTATCGCCAATAGAGGCTGAATCGTGAATGACTGCACTTGGGTGAATCCCTGTCACAGCTGCACGCGGTGTGGTATCCATAAGCTGGGCAAGCTTGGCGTAACAAACATAAGGGTTAGCAACAATGAGTTTATTACCCGAAAAAAACTCAGCATCTGCCGGTGATAAAATCACCGCACTTGCTTGAGTATCTTCTAATTGCGAGCGATATTTCTTGTTCGCCAAAAATGCAATATGCCCATGTTGGGCATTTGCAAGTGTAGATATTTTTTTAATCTCTGTGGCGCCGTCACCTTGAAGGTCAGCGCCCAGAAGATCCGCTATCTGCGAAAGCGTGTAGTTTTGCATATATGATTTCTATTGCTTACTTACTTTTTCAACAACTTTGCTTGATAAGTCATCGACAGTTTTAGGGTTAACATAAATCGTTGTTTCTTTAACTTTAACTTCATCGAACTTGCCAGCTTTCGCTACTTCTTCGATTGCATCTAAGATTAGCTTTTGAACTTTAGCTAGTTCTTGGTTTTGACGCATTTTGATTTCTTGCTCTAAAGGACGACCTTTTTCTGCAAGTTGCTGCTGCATACCTTGAATCTTAGTACGTAATTCTTCTTTTTGCTTGTCGCTCATTGTTGTCGCTTCACGCTTGAACTTTTCAGCTTCAAAACGAATATCACCTTGAAGTTTTTCTAGCTCTTGACGACGCTCTGAGAATTCAGCTTCTAAAGTTTGCTCTACTTTCGCCATTTGTGGGATTTGCTTGTAGATTTCTTGCATATCAACGATACCTACTTTGTGCGCGAATGCGTTAGTAGATAGACCCATAGATAAAGTAGCAAGTAGTGCAAAAGCTGTTGATTTAATTGATTTATTCACAAAAAACTCCTTTAGAATGTATTACTAATGTTAAAGCTGATGGTCTTCGTATCGTCATCTTCTTCTTTTTGCAATGGATAAGCAAAACTGATCAGCATTGGACCCATCGGAGAGATCCATTGTAGAGAAAGACCGGTTGAAACCCTAAAACGCATCGGATCTGAATAATCATCTAACTTATCACGTTGCGCTGCAGGAAGATCTTGATAACGGTCAATATTAAACTCTGTATCCCATACGTTTGCTGCATCTACGAAGAAGCTAGTACGTACAGAGCTGGTGTTTTCTTCATCTAAGAAAGGTGTTGGAACAATAAGCTCCATCCCTGCTACCGCTTTGGCGTTACCACCAATTCGGCCATATGCTTCTAGTTGATCAAACTCTGATGCGCCACCAATATTCCCTGTACTATTCCCATCATCAGACGGTGTACCAGGAATAGTCTGAGGGGTTCTAGCAACAGCTCGTGGTAGAATCGTATTTCGATCGAAGCCACGTAATTCCATCTCAGTAATTCTAAAGAACTCTTGGAACGGCAGTGTTTGATCAAAGCCATTGGTTGTACCATAGCCATTACCATACGCAAGTGCGGCACGCGTTGAGAATACCCAGCGGTGGTCATTACTGATTGGCCAGTAAAAACGCGAATCATAATTTAGCTTAAAGTACTGTAAATCTGAGTTCGGCGTTGTTGCTGTCAAGTTAAGTGACTGACGTGAACCTGCTGTTGGGAATAAACCTCGGTTTACAGTGATACGAGACCAACCAGCACTTAACTCATATTTAGTGAAGTCGAAGCCCGCATCTGGATTATCTGGATCTAAGAAAGTTTCGCGAAGTACGCGTGTTTGCTCGTACTCAGCTATATCAGATAACTCTTCCTGCACCCAACGAATTCCAAAATTAAGTCGATTCACAGCATCTATTGGAAAACCAAGATTTGTACCAATACCATAACTCTTCGATTTATAGTCGATTAGGCTGAATTTACTCGCATCATAGTTACTGTAGAAAATACTACTACCTTGCGATACACCGTCTGGCGTAAAGTAAGGGTCTGTATAAGATACGCTAACACGCTCTGAACCACGCGAGGTATTAATGTTGAAACCGATTTGGTTACCCGTTCCTAAGAAATTCGATTCACTGACACCGATGTTAAATTGCAGACCTAAGTAAGACCGTAGGCAAGACCTGCGTTAAAGCTACCTGCCGACTGTTCTTTAACTGTAAAATCGACATCTACTTGGTCATCAACACCTGGTACAGGCACCACGTTAAAGTCAACACTTTCCATATAAGGTAAACGCTGAATTTGTAGTTTAGAGCGTTCAAGGCTTTGATTTGATAACCATGCACCTTCAAGCTGCGTCATTTCACGGCGAACTACTTCATCTGAAGTATTTTGGTTACCACCCACAATTATACGACGAACATAAACACGTTTTCCTGGATTAACAGAAAGCGTTAACTGCACTTCTTTAGTTTCGTCATTAATATCAGGGATGGTACGCACTTCAGCATTAGCATAACCAAAACGTGCTAAGTAGCTTTTGATAAACTCTTCAGACGAAGTCACCACTGAGCCATTATAAAGTTCACCAGCTTTTAGCGGTACAACACTTCTGATTAACTCTTCACGTCCTAGCAAGTCACCAATAAAGTCAAAGCCTTTCACTTTGTATTTAACGCCTTCAGTGATATTTGCTGTTACATAAACAGAATCACGCTCTGGGCTTACTGATACTTGTGTCGAATCGATATTAAAACGTAGGTAACCACGGTCTAAGTAGTAGCTACGAATTTTTTCTAAATCGCCTTCGATGGTTTGCTTTTGGTAGCGGTCACTCGACATGAATTTCCACCACGGTAAATCTTGCTGTGATTCAGCTAATTTAAGTAGCTCTTCATCTGAGAAAAGTTCGTTACCAACCAAGTTGATTTGACGAATCGACGCTGCGTCACCTTCATCAAATTCAAATAATAATTTTACACGGTTACGCGGTAACTTAGTAATGCTTACATCCACTTTTGCATTGTACTTACCAATACTGTGGAAAAACTCTGTTAAACCTTTTTCAATATTATCAAGAACAGTTTTATCAAGCGGCTCACCAGTACGGATATCTTGCTGGTCAAGCGACTCGTTAAGCTGCTCGTCTTTGATGTCTTTATTGCCATCAAATTCGATCATGCTGATCGTTGGGCGCTCAGTCACACGGAAGATAACTGTGTTGCCATCACGTAATGCTTTAATATTGTCAAAGTGACCTGAACGATAGAGAGCCTTTATGGTTCTAGAAATTGTATACTCATCAATATTATCGCCCACGTTGATCGGAATATGCGTTAACGCTGCACCTAGTGCAACTCGCTGTAAACCTTCAACTTTTAAATCATTCACAATAAAGGAGTTTTGGCCTAGGGCTGCAAAGCTAGCACCTAATAAACTTGAAACTGCCAAATGTTTTTTTATAGCCATTTTGTTATCTTTATCCTTTACAACTGTATTACCGCTCAACACCTTATAAATTTAACTTTTGCGGTGTTTTACAATCGTGTTCAAATTGGAATTTTTCGCTTATTTGTTATAAACGCGATACATCATTGAACAAAGCGAAACATGTTAAAAACAGAAGCAACAAGGCCCCCACTTTAAAACCAAATTCTTGCGTCTTTTCAGAGACCGGCTTTTTGCGAAAAAGTTCAATTATGTAATACATTAAGTGCCCACCATCTAGCACTGGCAGCGGTAATAAGTTAAATACGCCAAGGTTTACACTAATTAATGCTAAAAAGCTTAAAAATGCAACCAAGCCATAGCTTACGCTAGTTCCCGCGCCAACTGCAATGCCCACCGGGCCACTTAAATTTTTAACCGACACCTGACCGGTAATTAAATTACCAATCATGTCAAAACTAAGGGTAATTAAACGCCATGTTTCTTGTATGCCCAGCACAATACTATCGACTGGGCCATAATGTCTAGTTTCAATATAGTTTTCTGGCCATGGCTCAACCACCGGAGACACACCTAAAAAGCCCTGAGCAAAGCCCGCATCATTGGTTCTGCTTTGTGGCGTCACTGACAGCTCTTTTATACTATCTTGCCTTTGTACACTAAATTGTAAGGATTTGTTAGGTGATTGCTGAATTAGTGAAACTAACTCGCTCCAACTGCTGATATTTTCGCCATTTACGGCAATAATTTTATCTGTAACTTGCAAGCCCGCAGCCTCTGCCGCAGAGCCTTTACTGATCATAGCCACTTCTAGAAGTGCTTTCGGGCGAAATGGCACAATACCAATAGAGGTTAATGGTGGAACATCTTGTTGATCCAACTTCCAACCATCTAAATTAAGAGTACGCACATGCTTTTGATAATTCTGATCACGAAGCGTTATGACAACACTTTGCTCACCTAAGCGACTCATTAACGAGAATGTGGCATCTTGCCAAGTGTTAATGTCGTCTTCACCAATTTTAATAATTTGCTGGTTTGGCTCAATATTGGCCGCAGCAGCACGGCTGCCTTGAGTCACTTCACCCACCACAGGTTTTAATGACTGAACGCCCACCATATACATTACAGCAAGGGCAAAAATAGCAAATAAGAAGTTTGCCATCGGGCCTGCAGCCACAATCGCAATACGTGCTTTTACTGATTTAGCATTAAATGATAAATGACGCTGCTCTGGCGGCACTTCATCTACACGCTCATCAAGCATTTTCACATAACCACCAAGTGGTATAGCTGCAATCACATATTCGGTTTGTTGTTTGTCGTACCATTTGACTAATGGCTTACCAAAGCCAATTGAAAAACGCAGCACTTTCACACCCGCTTTGCGCGCAACCCAGAAATGACCATATTCATGCACAGTCACTAAAATACCCAGGGCAAGAATGAATGAACCAAGATTCCAGAAAAAATCAAACATGCTAGTTGATGCCTCTTTTGACAAACTCAGTTGCTTTTAAACGTGCTGCTTGGTCGCAAGCTAAAATCTCATCAAGCGTTTGCACATTAATGTTTTGTGTTGCATTGAGCGTTTCAGCGTTAACGCGATAAATATCTGTGAAGCCGATTTGCCCACCTAAAAAGGCGGCAACGGCTATTTCATTCGCCGCATTGACCGTCGTTGTTGCACCTTGCCCCATTTCACACGCATCAATGGCAAGTTTTAAATTAGGGTAACGAGCGTAATCTGGCTTAGTGAAGGTAAAGTCAGCCATTTGTGAAAAATCGAGCGGTTTGACACCGGCATCAACACGTTCCGGAAAGGCTAATGCGTGAGCTATTGGTGTGCGCATGTCAGGGTTGCCCATTTGCGCAAGCACTGAGCCATCTTTATATTGCACCATTGAATGGATAATACTTTGTGGATGGATCACTACTTCAATGTCGCTGGCATGACAGTTAAAGAGCCACTTGGCTTCAATAAACTCAAGGCCTTTATTCATCATAGTGGCTGAGTCGACAGATATTTTTTGTCCCATCGACCAATTAGGGTGTGCCACCGCTTCTGCTACAGTCACGGATGGTAATGTCGCTAAATCACGCGTTAAGAAAGGACCACCAGAACCAGTAAGCAAAATTTTGCTCACACCATGATCGGCAAGTAAACCCGATGCAGTTTGTAGCGATGCAGGCATACACTGGAAAATAGCATTATGTTCGCTATCAATTGGCAATAAGGTGGCGCCATGTTGTTTAACTTTATCAATAAACAACTGACCCGACATAACGAGTGATTCTTTATTTGCAAGCAGTACTTTTTTGCCGGCTTCAACCGCACTTAACGTCGGCAGTAGACCCGCAGCACCCACTATCGCCGACATCACAGCATCAACTTCAACGTGAGCAGCAAGTTCGCTCATCGCTTCAATACCCGCTAGCACCTCAGTTTTACACGCACTGTTCGCGAGTAAGTGTTGAAGGGCTTTGGCAGCGTGTTGGTCAGCCATAACAGCAAATTTAGGCTGATGTGCGATACACAGTTCAGCCATTTTTTCTGCATTTTTACCCGCTGCTAATGCAAAAATCGCAAAGCGCTCTGGGTTTCTAGAAACAACATCTAAGGTGCTTAAACCGATTGAACCAGTTGCGCCTAATACGACAAGTTGCTCTACTTTGCTCATAAACTTAATGTCCATGCATAGCAAAGTACAAAGATTGGCGCAGCTGCGGTTAAGCTATCAATACGGTCTAAAATACCGCCGTGCCCAGGTAAACATGAACCGCTGTCTTTCAAGCCGACTTCACGTTTAAACATACTTTCTAGTAAATCGCCCACTGCTGAGAATAACGCGATAAATGCAGTCATAACGGCATAAATTGGCCACACAGTCATATCAACATTGGTGAAGTGACAAAATACGAGTACAAAAATAATTGAGGCAACCACACCACCTAATAAACCTTCGATGGTTTTATTCGGGCTCACTTTAGGCATTAACTTGTGTTTACCTAGGTTTTTACCGGTAAAGTATGCACCAATATCTGCACTCCAAACGATACCAAGTACAACCAAGATAAGCATTGAGCCAAAGTGAGTTGATTCGCCATAACCTGCGCTGCGTAGCGTATTTAATGCAAGCCACAGTGGCACTAAGGTTAAAAAGCCTGCAATAGCACGCATGACAATGCCTTCATTCCATGCTTTAGCCATTGCTGGGTAGCGCCAAACTAAGTAAGTCGCCACAATCCACCATGCAAATGACAGCGTAAATAAATAGTTTGCATCACCCACTAATTGGCCATTTTGCCAAAGTGATTCAATCGGCCAATGCCAGTTGAGTAGTGCCAAAAACGCAGCCGTTGCTGCAACAAATCCAAAACGCTTAACTTTATCGCACAGGCCCATAAACGCAGACCATTCCCATGCACCAAGTAAAACAATACCGGCGGCGATATAACTAAATAGTGTTAATGGGGTAAAAAAAACCAAAATAAGTGCAAGTGGTGCCAACACGAGCGAGGTTAAAATTCGTTGTTTTAGCAATGTGTGTACCTTCAACTAGTAATTAGGTCTCGGCGAGTAATTGTTTTATTTGTTCGCCTGTACAACCAAATCGTCGCTCTCTGGCAACGTAACATGCGATAGCGTCAGCAAATGCAGCTTCATTGAAGTCTGGCCAAAGCGTATCGGTAAAGTAAAGCTCAGCATAAGCCGCTTGCCATAAAAGGAAATTACTGATGCGTAAATCTCCGCCAGTGCGGATCATTAAGTCAAGTTCACCTTGATCGGCCATACTCATTTGTTCGGCCATTAGCTCTTCAGTAATGTCTTCTGCAGCCATTTCACCGGCTGCGACTTTTTTCGCAAGCGTTGTTGCGGCGTTAGTGATATCCCAACGACCACCATAATTAGCTGCTACGTTTAACTGTAGACCCGTATTATTACGGGTTAATTCATGGGCTGCATCAACTTTATTGCGCAAACCTTCTGAAAAGCGTGATAAATCACCAATTATGTTCAGCTTTACATTATTTTTATGAAGTTTTTTAACTTCTTTGCCCAAAACGAATAAAAATAGCTCCATAAGCGTATTTACTTCGTCCTCTGGACGTCGCCAATTTTCGCTACTAAATGCGAACAGTGTTAACGACTGTATACCTAAGCGAGTACAAAATTGCACTGATTGACGAACCGCATCAACGCCCTTTTTGTGCCCATAAACACGTGGGCGATTTTTCGCTTGCGCCCAACGTCCGTTGCCATCCATGATTATAGCGACATGCTTAGGCAAACTTTGCTGGGAAATTTTATCAGCGTTAAGAACCATAAATATCGAGTATTCCATAAAAAAACGCCGTCTAGTATACCCTAGACGGCGTTTCAAAACTAATAAATTTAGTTGCTGCTGTTCGCTTTCAGTATCAATGTCTGAAAGATAAACAGCGACAATTAGATTTCCATTAGCTCAGCTTCTTTCGCTGTTAACTGTGCATCCATCTCTTTGATGAATTTGTCAGTAAGCTTTTGGATCTCGTCTTCAGCTTGACGTGCTTCATCTTCAGAAATGTCTTTTTCTTTCAATAAGCTCTTGATATCGCCATTCGCGTCACGACGGATGTTACGTACCGCAACACGGCCACCTTCAACTTCACCACGTACGATTTTGATAAGGTCTTTACGACGCTCTTCTGTAAGTGGAGGAAGTGGAACACGAATAACAGTACCTGCAGACATCGGGTTTAAACCTAAGTCTGAAGCCATGATCGCTTTTTCTACTGCTTGCGCTAGTGACTTATCGAACACGCTGATTGCAAGTGTACGAGAGTCTTCAATTGTTACGTTAGCAACTTGGTTTAATGGTGTATCAGCGCCATAGTAAGACACTTGAATACCGTCAAGTAATGCTGGATGTGCACGGCCTGTGCGAATTTTAGATAATTGACTGCCTAGTGCCGCAACACTTTTTTGCATACGTTCTGACGCATCTTTTTTGATATCGTTAATCACGGTTCAATCCTAATCTATTTGCTAGTTTCATCTGAGGCTTGTGAAGAGATAAGCGTTCCTTCATCTTCGCCCATAATAACACGCTTAAGCGCGCCTGATTTATTCATGTTAAATACGCTTAGTGGCATGTTGTGGTCACGCGCCAGCGTAAATGCAGCTAAATCCATAACCTTAAGCTCTTTTTCAATGATTTCATTGTAGCTTAAGTGGCGATATAGTGTAGCTTCTGGGTTTTTCACTGGGTCATCAGAGTAAACGCCGTCAACTTTAGTCGCTTTGATTACAGTATCTGCTTCAATTTCAATACCACGTAAACACGCTGCAGAAT
Source organism: Pseudoalteromonas sp. T1lg21 (assembly GCF_002964625.1). NCBI lineage: Bacteria > Pseudomonadati > Pseudomonadota > Gammaproteobacteria > Alteromonadales > Pseudoalteromonadaceae > Pseudoalteromonas > Pseudoalteromonas sp. T1lg21. The sequence continues at coordinate 386,492 of NZ_PQBX01000060.1, read as the reverse complement.
CAGTCGTGAAGAATGGGTTACCTGTACCTGCTGAGAAAATAACAACACGGCCAGATTTTAATAGGCTGATAGCTTCTGCCCAGTTGTAAGCATCACACACACCGTTAAGCGGGATAGCTGACATTAAACGGCAATTTACAAATGCACGGTGTAGTGCATCACGCATTGCCAAACCATTCATTACAGTGGCAAGCATACCCATGTGGTCACCCACAACGCGGTTCATACCCGCTTCTGCCAATGAACCACCACGCAAGAAGTTACCGCCACCGATAACTAAACCTACTTCTACGTCGAGCTCTACAAGTTCTTTAATTTCTTGAGCCATACGGTCAAGTACTTTCGGGTCGATGCCGAAGCCTTCGTCTCCCATTAATGCTTCACCGCTAAGTTTAAGAAGAACACGTCTAAAAATAGGTTTACGATTGATAGTCATAATATTTGGGCCAGCCTTAGTAATGAGATAAAAAATAACCGCGCTATGGTTACACATAAAACGCGGTTATTTTAAAGAATTTTCATCAGTGACGCAAAAGCTAATAGCAGATTAATTTCATCTAATTGCCCTACGTCACTAACTTAGAAAATTACTCGCCTTTTGCAGCAGCGATTTGAGCAGCTACTTCAGCAGCGAAGTCTTCTTCTTTACGCTCGATACCTTCACCAACTTCTAAACGTACGAAGTTAGTAACAGTTGCGCCTTTCTCTTTAAGAATTTCGCCAACAGTTTTCTTAGGTTCCATGATGAAAGCTTGACCAGTAAGAGAGATCTCACCAGTGAATTTCTTCATACGACCAACAACCATTTTCTCAGCGATTTCAGCAGGTTTGCCTTCGTTCATCGCGATGTCGATTTGAACTGCTTTTTCTTTTTCAACAACGTCAGCTGGTACGTCTTCTGGGTTTACGAACTCAGGCTTAGACGCAGCTACGTGCATAGCAACTTGCTTAAGAGTTTCTTCGTCAGCGTCACCAACTACAACAACACCGATACGGTCGCCGTGGCGGTAAGAAGAAAGTTTGTCACCGTCGATGTACTCAACGCGACGAACGTTGATGTTTTCACCGATTTTAGCAACTAGAGCAACACGAGTTTCTTCGAACTGTGCTTTAAGTGCTTCGATGTCAGCTTTAGATTCTGCAGCAGCGTCAAGAACTTGGTTAGCGAAACCAAGGAAGTTAGCGTCTTTAGCAACGAAGTCAGTTTGACAGTTAACTTCAAGAAGTGCAGCGAAACCGTTACCTTCTTTGATTAAGATTGTACCTTCAGCAGCGATGTTACCAGCTTTTTTAGCAGCCTTTGCAGCACCGCTCTTACGCATGTTTTCGATCGCTAACTCGATGTCACCGTTAGTTTCAGTTAACGCTTTTTTACAATCCATCATGCCAGCGCCTGTGCGCTCGCGTAATTCTTTAACTAGGGCAGCAGTTACAGCCATTAGAATATCCTCAATTGAATTCTGTTATAGGGAAGCGGTATAGGCCGCTTAACAAGAATAACAAGTCTTCACCTCAAATAGATGAAGACTTGATGACAGCTAATTACTCAGCTTCTACGAAGTCGTCTTTCTCAGCTTGAGCAACGATGTTGTTCTCACGACCTTCAGTGATCGCAGCTGATACAGCGCCAGTGTAAAGTTGGATAGCACGGATCGCATCGTCGTTACCAGGAACGATGTAATCAACACCGTCTGGGTTAGAGTTTGTATCAACGATAGCAACAACAGGAATACCTAGGTTGTTAGCTTCACGGATAGCGATGTGCTCGTGGTCTGCATCGATAACGAAAAGCGCGTCTGGAAGACCGCCCATGTCTTTGATACCACCAAGGCTCTTTTCAAGCTTTTCCATTTCACGAGTAAGCATTAACGCTTCTTTCTTAGTTAATTTCTCGAAAGTACCGTCTTGGCTTTGCGCTTCAAGGTCTTTAAGACGCTTGATTGATTGACGAACTGTTTTCCAGTTAGTCAACATACCACCTAACCAACGGTGGTTTACGTAGAACTGCTCGCTTTGAAGAGCTGCTTCTTTAACTGCTTCGCTTGCTGCGCGCTTAGTACCAACGAAAAGTACTTTACCTTTGTTTGAAGCTGCGTTCGATAAGAACTTAAGTGCTTCGTTGAACATTGGTACAGTTTGCTCTAGGTTGATGATATGAACACGGTTACGAGCGCCGAAGATGAAAGGCTTCATCTTAGGGTTCCAGTAACGTGCCTGGTGACCAAAGTGAACACCAGCTTGAAGCATATCGCGCATTGAAACGTTTGCCATTTGTATAATCCTCTATAATTTAGGGTTAGGCCTCCACATATCCCATAGCACCAACACCGTAGTTAATTTGTAACTTAAGTGCACCCAAGTGTATGTGACGATACGTGTGTGTGTTAAAATAAAATTGTGTTTGCCTTAAATACAAAAAATCAGTTAAGAATTTATTTGTAAAAAGACGGCGCGCTTTATACCATATTAAAATTGAAAACTCAACGTCTAGTGCAAAATTTGTGCACTGAAAACTGACCTGAAAAACAACTTTGGAGCCTCAATGAGTGCTGTGATCAAGACCCCTGAAGAAATCGAAAAAATGCGTGTTGCCGGGCGCTTAGCCGCCGAGGTACTTGAAATGATAGAACCGCATGTGGTGCCAGGTGTAACCACAGATGAACTAAATACAATTTGTCACGATTATATCGTTAATGTTCAAGATGCTATTCCAGCACCGCTTAATTATCACGGTTTCCCAAAATCAATCTGCACCTCAGTGAACCATGTTATCTGTCACGGTATTCCTAACGACAAACCACTTAAAGAAGGTGACAGCGTAAATATTGATATTACGGTGATCAAAGATGGCTATCACGGCGACACATCTAAAATGTTCCATGTGGGCACACCTAATATCCAAGGCAAACGCCTTGCTGATATCACACAAGAAAGCCTTTACCTTGCAATTAAAATGGTAAAACCAGGCGTTCGCCTAGGTGATATTGGCGCTGCAATTCAAAAATACGCAGAAAGCTTTAACTATTCAATCGTACGCGAATACTGTGGTCACGGTATTGGTGCTGAGTTCCACGAAGAACCACAAGTCATGCACTATGGTAAAGCTGGAACTGGCGAAGTGCTAAAAGCGGGTATGTGCTTAACAATCGAGCCAATGGTTAATGCTGGTAAGCGCCAATGTAAGTTACTTAAAGATAACTGGACAGTTGTAACAAAAGACCGTTCATTGTCTGCACAGTGGGAACACACCCTGTTAGTGACTGAAAATGGTGTTGAAATTTTAACGCTCCGATCAGATGATACTATCGACAGGATCATCGAACACTAGGAGCCAGCCCCTGTGGCATTACCCAATAAAGTAAAAAAGTTGCTCAGCCAAGCTGAGCAACTTAGCGATTATCGCGACTGTTCTAGTTATTTTTATAAATGGCTACAGAACGAATTCTCAAAACAACCCGTTAGCAACTTAATTAATGCCCGCGCTGAGTTTATCGACCGCCTATTAATTAAATTGTTTCACGATTACGACCTTGCTCACGAAAGTGACTTAGCCCTAATTGCTGTGGGCGGCTATGGTCGTGGCGAACTGCATCCCTACTCCGATATCGACTTTATGCTACTGGTGAGTGAACAGCCAAGCGAAGCCGTGTGTGAGAAAATTGGCCAGTTCGTCACCATGCTTTGGGATCTTAATTTAGAAATTGGTCACAGCGTTCGCACCATAGAACAAGCATTAGAACAAAAACGCGAAGATGTGACATTTGCTACCAGTTTACTTGAGAGCCGATTAATTTTCGGTAATCACATCGAATTCGAAAAATTAAAAAATCATTTAATTGATTCGCCAATTTGGCGCTCAGACGAATTCTTTTTGGCGAAAGTACAAGAACAAAATCTACGCCATAGAAAATGCCATGGTACGGCTTATAACCTTGAGCCAAATATCAAAGAGAACCCAGGTGGCCTGCGCGACTTACAAACTATTATTTGGGTTGCTAAAAAGCACTTTAGAGCCGAAACATTACAAGAGCTGATCAATCACGGCTACCTCACCCATGAAGAATATCAAGAACTACTAGAGTGTTTAGAAAACCTCTGGAATATTCGTTTTGCACTGCACCTAGCTGCGGGGCGCTCTGAAAACCGTTTGCTGTTCGATCACCAACCTCACGCGGCAGAAATTCTCGGCTTTGGTAGTGATGGTAAAGCTTCGGTTGAGCGCATGATGAAACGCTTATTCAGGATCATGAGTCGCGTACGTGAGCTTAACCAAATGCTGCTGTCATATTTCGAGCAAAGCATTTTACCGGGTGCCGGTGAGCTACCTGTGATTGAACTTGATCGTAACTTTGAGCGCATTGGCCATCAAATTCGTGTAAAAAATCCGTCGGTGTTCTTTCGCCGGGATCAGCTATTTGTGTTGTTCGAGCATATTGCTGATAACCCTGAGATCACCCATATTTACCCAAGTACCATACGTACAATGCGCCAAGTGCGTCGTCGTTTACTGGGTGATTTACAAGACTACGCCGCCTGTCGCGAAGCATTTTTACGCTTAATAAAACACCCTAACGGTATGGGCCGTGCATTTACGCTAATGCACAAGCACGGCATTATTGCCGCCTACTTACCACAATGGCGAAACATCTTCGGGCAAATGCAGTTTGATTTATTTCATGCCTATACCGTGGATGAGCACACCCATAAGCTTATTAACAATATTTATAAGTATTTTGATAAGTCAAAAGTGAGCGAGTTTCCACTTTGTAGTGAAATCGTCACCCGCATGGATAAACCTGAGTTACTTTATTTAGCCGGTATATTTCATGATATCGCCAAAGGGCGCGGCGGCGATCACTCAGAGCTAGGCTCAGTTGATGCGATTGCGTTTGCTAAATTGCACCGCTTCCCATCATCAGACGGTAAGCTCATCTCTTGGTTAGTAGCTAATCACTTACTTATGTCGGTCACAGCGCAACGTAAAGATATTAATGACCCTGATGTGATTAAAGACTTTGCAAGCAAAGTAAAAAATGAGCGTCAGCTCGATTACTTATACTGCTTAACGTTGGCCGATATTCGCGCGACCAACGATAATCTGTGGAACGATTGGAAAAACACCCTACTCCGTGAGCTGTATTTGCATACCCAGCGAGCACTGCGCTTAGGGCTTGAAAATCCAATGGACCAACGTGACCAAATTCGAGATAAAAAGCAGCAAGCTAAACAACGCTTATTGAACCACGGCTGTAACGAAGATCAGATCGACTTAATTTGGAGCCGCTTTAAAGCCAATTACTTTACCGCTTTTAGTGAACAACAAATTTCGTGGCACACAGAACACTTATTAAATTGTGAAGATTTAAGCCTACCAAGCGTGACCGTGTCTGACACCGCAATGCATGGTGGTACGCAAGTGTTTGCCTACAGCCCTTACTCGGGAAGTTTATTCTCCCGTCTTGTGAGCGTTATTGGTTCGAAAAAAGCGCAAATTCAACATGCACAAGTGTTAACCACCAAAGATGGCTACGTGCTGTTTAGCTTTGTTATTTTAGAGGTTAATGGTGACCCAATTGCAAGTAACCGAGCACAAGGTATTAAACGCGCTTTAGAACTGGCGATTAGCGATCCGAAAAAGAAAATTCGCATCAAAAAGAACCGCTCACAGCGCTTCAAAGATTTTAATATCAAACCAAAAATTGTGCTTAGACCGCATGCGCGTAAAGATCGCAGCTTAATTGAAATTCAAGCGGTGGATATTCCGGGTCTATTAACGAAAATTGCGGAAGTATTTCAAGCACACTTATTACATATTCATGCCGCGCGGATCACCACTGTTGGTGAGCGTGCAGAAGATTTCTTCGTGGTATCAAATAACGAATACCAAGCATTAACAGACGAAGAACAGGCTAAAATTCATCAAGCATTGCGTAAAAAACTCAACGCAGAAACCGAATAAGAGGATCTTATGTCAGATTTAAAAACCATGATCGAAAACGCCTGGGACAATCGCGATAGCATCAGCCCAAGCACAGTATCAAGTGAAGTTAAACAAGCAATTATCGACGCGCTTGAATTACTTGATAGCGGTGCTGCGCGTGTTGCTGAAAAAATCAGTGGTGAGTGGGTTGTACATCAATGGTTAAAAAAAGCGGTGCTACTGTCTTTCCGTATTCGTGATAACCAACCAATGAGCGATGGTGTTAATCAGTTTTACGACAAAGTACCCCTTAAGTTTAGCGACTATACACCAGAGCAATTCCAACAAGGCGGCATGCGTGTTGTGCCAAATGCTGTGGCACGTAAAGGCAGCTTCGTAGGTAAAAACGTGGTGCTAATGCCATCTTATGTCAACATTGGCGCCTACGTTGATGAAGGTACGATGGTTGATACATGGGCAACGGTTGGCTCGTGTGCACAAATTGGTAAAAACGTTCACTTGTCGGGCGGTGTAGGCATTGGTGGTGTGCTTGAGCCACTGCAAGCAAACCCAACTATTATCGAAGATAACTGTTTTATCGGCGCACGCTCTGAAATTGTTGAGGGCGTTGTGGTCGAAGAAGGTGCGGTTATTTCAATGGGTGTTTACATCAGCCAAAGCACACGTATCTATGACCGTGAAACTGGCGAAACTCATTACGGTCGAGTGCCAGCAGGTGCGGTTGTTGTTCCAGGCTCTCTACCGTCAAAAGATGGTTCGCACAGCCTATACGCTGCCATCATCGTGAAAAAAGTTGATCAACAAACTCGCGAAAAAGTAGGTATTAATGCCCTACTTCGCTCGATTGATGAATAATAAAGCGGAGCTTTAAGCCGTCAGCTGTCAGCCGTCAGCCGTCAGCCGTCAGCCGTCAGCTTAAGTTTGAGATAAGAAGCGCGATGCTAACTAGTTTCGCGCTTTTTTATTATCTGTAATGCAATGATTTTTAGCTAGTTTGTTGAGATATACTCACAAATATGTTTTAGTATAAAAAACAAACAAAAAATAATAGTGAAAATGTTCAAGTCTTTTCGGAGTTTTACCCACACGGAATTATTTTATTACACAGGACTATTCTATCTTGTGGCAATCATACTGTTTGCATCACGTAGCTACCTATACGATTTTTTTGTCACCGACACAAATTCACATCGCACTGAGGTCAAAGAGCTTGAAGTTGCTTTAACATCGCACGTTAATAAAGATTATGTTTTTGAAGCATTGCAAACGACCTTAGATGGCCTTACAACACCCGATCGAGTTGCAGTTAAAATCCAGTGTTATACAGCTTTCTGTGATGTTAGTTTCACGAATCCGTTTATCACCATTAACGACCACAATCACTACAGTGCAGAAGTAAAGCGTGTGTTTGAGCAAAATGTGGCTGCACTTAGCCGAAAAGATACGACTCACTAGTTTCAGACTCTAAAACTTAAGGCTTAAAACTTAAAGCTCCTCGGCTAAATTGTTACATCTTATTTCAAATACACACTTTATCGCTTAATTACGGCTATTCAGCGTTACTTCTGACATACATTTCATTTACCTCACTGGCACTTTTTTTACATCGCACTACAATGCAGACAAACTGATTTTGGAACACACACAATGAACCTGACACGTAGTTCGCTGAAAAACCCTGCGAGTGTTATTGTCATCTTGGTGTTGATTATGTTGTTTGGCATGTTGAGTATTTTTAAGCTGCCAATTCAGCTCACACCAGATATTGAGCAACCGCAGATCACTATTTTCTCTGGCTGGCGTCAAGCTGCACCTGAAGAGATTGAATCGGTGATCATTGAGCCGCTCGAGAACGCGGTAAAAAACACCCCGGGTGCGCTAGAGGTTAATACTTACATTAACCGTGGCAATGGCTCTATCACGTTGACTTTTGCTGTTGGACAAAACATGCAACAGGCCATGCTTGATGTGTTAACAAGCCTTAACCAAGCGCCGCCCCTGCCGTTAGATGCATTTGATCCTGTGGTTTTTGCTGGCGGTAATAATGGAGAAGCCGCAGCAACGTTACTGGTCACCCCGAAAGATTTTAATAGCGACAGCCTTGATTTAGACATGGCGCAGTTCCAAAAACAAATCGATGAATTTGTTGAGCCCCGTTTGGCACGTATCCCTGGTGTTGCCCGCGTTGACTTAGCCAGTGAACGACCAAAAGAATTACGTATTACCTTTGACCCTCACAAAGCCGCTGCACTTGGCGTCAGCCTTGACCAAATTAGTAACGTATTAGCCAGCTCTCGCGATACCTCTGGTGGCCTTGCCAATGTTGGCCGTCGTCAATATACCGTACGTTTTACTGGGCAATATGATTTATCGAGCATGGCACAAATGCGTGTTGGTTATTCAGGCGATAGACCCATTTACCTTGGTGATATTGCAAGTGTAGAGCGCACTTTCTCTGACCGTTTAGGGATGAGTGGTCGAAATGGTAAACCCGCGTATTACATTCGTATTTCGCGCGCTAACGAAGCCAATACCGTTGCCCTACTCGACGACATTAACCTTGCCATTAAAGAGCTAAACGAAGGGCCGCTGGCTGAGAATGGCTTATCGATTGAATTAAGTTTTGATGCCTCAGTGCATATTCGTAATGCCTTGTCGTTAGTTAAAAGTAACTTAGGCTTGGGTGTTCTGCTGTCGTGTTTGATCTTATGGCTGTTCTTTAGAGGCTTAAAGGCCACGTTTGTCATTGCAGCGACAATTCCTGTCTCTTTGTTAGTTGCGTTTTTAACATTGAATATTTTTGACCGTAGCTTAAATGTTATTTCATTGGCGGGCCTTGCCTTTGCTGTTGGCTTAGTACTTGATGCCGCCATCATAGTGCAAGAAAACATCGCAAGGCTCAGAAGCGAAGGCTTTGATAGTAAAAAAGCCGCGCTAAAAGGTGCAGCTCAAGTAACAGGCGCTTTATTTGCCTCAACCACCACCAGCGTTGCTATCTTCTTGCCAATTTTATTTATGGCAGGTATTGAGGGGCAATTATTCTCTGACTTGGCGCTCACCTTATCCATTGCTGTAATTGCCTCTATGATTTGCGCAATTACACTTATTCCGTTGGCTAACCATTTTTGGCCAGACAAAGAGCTCAAAGCGGATCCTTATCGTGAATATTGGCAGAAGCTAACTAACTTCATCATGGCGCTAACCAATACCCGCGTTAAACAAATAGTATGGATAGTGTCGTTATTGGGTGGCTCAGTCGTCGCGACCATGACCATGCTCCCGAAAACTGATTTTATGCCGCGCGCACCAACCGATGGCTTTTTCTTTAACTTGAATACCCCGCCAGGCGGCAATGTACAGTTTATGGAAGAAGAGCTGCTGATGCGTATTAAAAAGCGCTTAATGCCTTATTACACAGGTGAAAAAGAGCCGGGGATAAAAGATTTTAACTTTTATGCTTTTGGTTCGAATGCTGGCGGCTTTATTTATTCTGCTGATCCGCAACGTGTTGAAGAATTAATGAAGGTAGCCCGAGAAGAAATCTTCATCGATTTACCCGACACCCAAGTATTCTTCTTTAGAGGGTCGATGATCCAAGTTGCTAATGGCGGTGATGGTCGTAATATCAATATCGATTTAACGGGTCCGAATATGGACGAGCTAATCGCCGGTGCTAATGTGGCGCTGCAAGCTGTCACCGACGCAATGCCGAATGCCACTGCAAGGCCACAACCACGACTCGATATGGCAGAGCCAGAACTTAGGCTCACACCCAATGACCGTCGTATAACCCAAGCTGGGCTAACTCGTCGTGATGTATCTCAAGCAGTGCAAGCCTACACAGGTGGGTTATTTGTTAATGAATACTTTGATGGCAACGAACGCATGAACGTGATTTTGCGTGGCATACCGTGGCAAACTCCAGAGGAGCTTAAAGCCCTTCCCATTGTGACCCCACAATCAGGTATTCAAACCTTAGGCGAACTTGCCAATATTGAGCGCACCGTGGGGCCAACCCAGCTTAGACGTGTTAATGGCCGCCGTACCGTGAGTATTGTTGTCACGCCACCAGCGGACATGAGCTTGCAACAAGCGCAAACTATTCTCTCAGAGCAAGTTATGCCAAAAGTTCGTGCAAGCTTGCCTGACAGCTCTGGCGCGATTTTGGCGGGTAACGCACAAAAGATGAATTCGGCCATGCAAGAAATGACAATCAACTTTATCTTGGCTCTGTTTATTTTATTCTTGCTAATGACCGCATTGTTTAAGTCAGCCAAAGACAGCGCGTTAGTTTTACTGGTCATGCCATTGGCAATTGCAGGCGGTGTACTGGCCCTATTCGTACTTAACTTATTTACCTTCCAATCGCTCGACTTACTGACCATGATTGGCTTTATTATCTTGCTGGGTCTGGTGGTAAATAATGCCATTTTGTTGGTTGACCAAACCCGTGTCGCAATGGCCGCTGGGCTCAGTCGAGAAGACGCCGTTCGCCAAGCAGTGCTGCTGCGCGCAAGACCCGTTTACTTAAGTACCTTAACCAGCTTATTTGGCATGCTGCCACTGATGCTAATGCCGGGGGTAGGATCAGAAATTTACCGTGGTCTTGCCACTGTGATTGTCGGCGGCATGGCCATTAGTGCCCTATTTACCCTGATATTAATGCCAAGTTTATTGCAACTTGGCAGACAGCTGCCGCCCGTTAATAACAAACAGCAACCAGAAAAAACGCCTTTAAGCTTGGTATCGAATCAATGAGTATTAAAACAATGAACACACCTTTTCGTAAATTAACCGCTCGCTTTTGTGCGCTATTCAGTCTTATCGCATTTAACGCCTTTGCAGTCGTACCTGTTACGGTAGAAACCGTCACACAAGCTCCGCTGACAAGCGAAATTGAAGTTAGTGGCACTTTGTATGGCAAAGATGATGTAACCTTAACAGCAGGCGTTAGCGGGCGTTTATTATATGTTGTTGAGCCAGGTACTCTGGTTAAAAGTGGCGACACCCTAGTTCGTATGGACACCTTACCGCTTGAACTTGAAAAAGCACGCCAGCAAGAAATGCTCAATCGCGCCAAAATAAACCTACGCTTATATCAACAAGAGCTCGCTCGTTTACAAAAACTCGCCAAAGCCAGTAGTGCTGCAGCAAGCCAAGTCGATGATATGCAAAATAAGCATGACCTTGCGTTATCTGATATCACACTGGCTAAGGTTGAATTAAAAGTGATAGACGATCAGCTTTCCCGTGCAACCGTTCGCGCCCCATTTGATGGCGTGATCAGCGAGCGTTTTAAACGCGCTGGTCGCGAAATAAATCGCGCAGATGAACTGGTCACCCTGCTTGATATTAATAACTTAGAAGTGCGTTTGTACGTGCCTGTTAAATACTTAAAGTTTTTGCACAAAGGCATAGAGTTACCAATTCAAGCCGGCGACTTATCAGCCCCAGATATGACAACAGCCACTGTAACAGCGGTGATCCCATCAACCGATCCGCGTTCACAAACCGTAGAAGTACGTGCCTTACTACCAAATGATGCCGAGCAAACATGGGCAATTGGCCAACTGGTTGATGTAGCCGTGCCACTAAAAAGCAAAGGGGATGTACTACTGGTGAATCGCGATGCGCTGATCTTACGCAAAAAAGGCACCCATATCGTCAAAATCGACAACGACAACAAGGCCCTGCAAATTCCCGTAAAAGTCGGTAATGGCAAAGATAAACTGGTTGAAGTCACCCCGACTTCTAACATCACTTTAAATGCGGGCGATAAAGTGGCAGTACGCGGCGCCGAGCAACTGCAAACCGGACAAGAAGTCGAAGTTCAGGTAAAGCAATAACTGCTAGGCTTGAGATGACTGCCAGCTATTTAATATTTTAAGAGCTGGCAGTTATGATAAAGGGTAGTAATGATTATTAAGAGTTGCGCTTGTTTTTTGACATTTCGTTATTTATATTGTCATTCTAGCTTGAATTGGGGACCTGTTTTATGTAGTTGAGTCGAGTCCAAAATGAACTCTTTCTTTTCACCGACTTTGAATTTGATGATTTTTTCTCTAGTAACTTTCTTCACTTTTGAATCGTTTAATTCCACAGATAAATAATAAAAGCCAAGTAAGTTAAAAGAGTATCTTACAATTACTTCTGCATCACTGAATGAATATGAGACCCTATATACCCATAGAAGTGCGCAAAATAAAATGGCTCCAACAACCCACTCTATCCCATAAAAATTAACAGCAGTTACAAATATTGCAATTATTACAATCTGAGGAACCAAGAGTATGAATTTCAACCAGTTGTATAGATTTCTTTTTTTAAGAACTGTATAGCCCATTTCTACTTCCTAGTTTGCAGTTCGTCTTTTTCCGAAGATATAAGTACATTTGTCGTCTCAGCGATAGCAGCATTTGCGTTACCCTAAAATTTCATTGCCTGAGCACCTTTACCAACAGAACCATTAGCACTCCCAATTTAAGATTGCAGATGCAGCTCCACTTGTCGCCACGGTTATTCCTCCAGCCACAATGTGCATAAACTTGCCACTAGGATCGACCATATTTACCGGATCATTCCTCACATCAGCATAAAGATTCATCTGTTCTTCATAACCTACAGGGTCAGTCTGGAGGAAACGCCCTAGCTTTGGATGATAAAGCCGTGCTTTATAGTATAAAGCCCAGTACCTAATTAAGATTTGACCTGTATAAGGAAAACGCGATGAGCTTGTATTAACCGGCTCACCAAATGAGTCAAGATTATGTGTTGCTATTCTTGAACCTGAGCCATTCGTTTTCACTGATAAGTTGCCACTTCAGACTTACCAAGGGCAAAAAGCAAGACCTGACTCTACTAGCTTGGGTGAAATTAGCTCCCTGTGACTCCAAGGAAGTCGCTTCTCTAATCCTTCCTGAGCAGCGCGATTTGAATATAAGCCCCAGTCTGGATCTAAACCTTTATCCACGACCAACCTAACTGTAATAACAGTTTCAGCGCCTACTTGAGGCTCATCATAGAATTCCTTAGTAGTAAGGTTGTAAGAACGGAGAAAACTGCCATAGCGCTCAATGCTAAGAAGTTCATCACTTAAGTGCCCTAAAGTGACAAAGATTTCAATTGGGTTATCAATCTTGGAGTTATGGAAGTCAGCATCTGTAAAACTAATATTGCGCCTTGCTCCTAGGCATAAGTCAATCGCATCAAGTATTGAAGATTTTCCTAAGTCACCAGGGCCAATGATGCAATTTACACCTTCCGTTGGATACCAATCCAGAGACTGAATTCCTCTGAAATTACGTATAGCGATGTGACGAATAATCGACATAATACTCCTTAATTCAACTTCCTTATTAATTACAGCAACATAACGAACTTACCACAAAAAAGCAAAGCCCCGACTAGCGAGGCTTTTGATTCAACGAACACATTAATCTCGCATACTTACTAGAAAGTTAATCATATTTTGACTTTCCATGTCTTCACCATAACAATCGTCAGGTAGCTCATTATCTTCATTCAAAATGTTAATATCCGCCCCATTTGATACTAAAAGCTTCACTTTTTCCAAAGTTTCCGATAAATGCAAAGGAGTATCACCATACATATTTAACGCATTAACGTTTGCACCATTGTCGATCAACAGTTGAACAATTTTAGAATCATTTTGTATATGAAGTGGAGTCTGTCCATCATCCCTTGAAGCATTGACATCAGCTCCTCTATCAATAAGAAGTTTCAAGACTTTATAATTTTCATTAAAGTGCAGCGGTGTAATACCCCCTTGCGCTTTAATGTCTGCACTTACTTCTTCATTTAAGAAGTTAGTTGCCTCAACAACAGATGCCGTTTTATGCAGTATTGATAATGTATTCACAAACTTTTCATTCATTTTAGTTTCTCATTTTAACTTTCCATTTCCCTTTTTTGTTCACCACAACATTTGGTAGTTTTGAAGCCGCATTTCTTGTTTTCTGATCTGTGATAGTACTTTGTACATGACCGTGATAAGTCTCATTATTGCCACTTTGCTCATGTCTATCTAAAACTACTACCTCACCAATTACCTACATACGCATACATATTCATCCCATCTTTATATCCAATGGGAACAGTCTGCATAAAACGCCCTAATTCAGGGTGGTAAACCCGTGCTTTGTAGTGATAAAGTAAGACTTACCAAGGGCAAAAAGCAAGACTTGACCCCTTCATTTTTTCAGATGAGATTTTTCCAACTTCTTCGACACGGATTCAGTCCTGAGCAAATCACCCAATTGAATTTGGCACCAAACGACCGTTTTCATTGAACCAAAAAAAACAAAACCAGATTCTGCTGGCTTTGGATTGAGAGCAAGTATTGCTAGTTTGGTTGAATCCTAGCTCCGACTAGCGAGGCTAGGATTCAAAATCATTTTTCTAAACTTAACTAATCCGAGTAAAAGTCAAAGGTAATTGTTAAACCAGCTTTTAGTAACTTGCCGTATAAATTCGAATCTAAAGTAAAACTACCTTGCCCATTATCTGAGCTAACCATGCAAAATATATCAATGGTGGTTTTAGCTTTTATATTAGTGCTTAAATCTCGTTCCAAATAAAAACACAAAAGTTGATCAATAGATTCTTGCATCAAAGAGGATTCATCTTCAATCGTTAGCGTCCACTGAGTATACGGTCTCTTCTTTTTTGCCTTACCAAACTCTTGCCCTATGGAAAAACCTTTCGTTGGCTCTCCTAGGTCCTTGATTATTTCTTCTAACGACAGGGAATCTGACTTAACTCTTAAAGAAGCTTTACATTCAAGCATTTCTAATAACCCTTATTTCGTCTTCAATATTACCGATGCTATCACCTAAGCCACCATCTTCAGTTTGCGGGAATACCTCTCACAATCATTACATACCACTACATCGGGGTTGTTTGGCAAATTAGCATTTCCTTTTACACCGTGTATAGCATCTTTGACTTCCTTGGGTTTTAAACCATGGGCTTTACCGATTTTTCCGGGTTTGTTTGAGGTATCACCACCACAACTTGGGCAGTCGCTCACTTCAGGTTTAGTTTGACCTTTATTTTCACTAGATTCGTTGTAAGCATTCAGCGCTTCAGAACCCGCGTAACCTGCAAGAGCAGCACTACCTACAAAGAAAGCAGCCTTTCCTAATGCTACGATTTCAGGGACAAAAAGCAACACAACAGCGAACTCGCCTGTAGGATCAACCATATTAATCGGATCATTTCCAACATAGGCATACAGGTTCATCTGATTTTGAACTAAAGATCAAAAAAACACAGCTGCCTGCTTGGCCGGAGTTTTCTGATGGGTGACCCTTTTTGAGCGGCAAACGAACCAAGATTATTTATAGTCACTTTCGAGTTCAAGGTCAGATACTATTAGCTTTCTTAAGCTTTCTAAAACCAGCAAATACATGGCGTACTCATGGTACTTTAGATGATATTTTGAGAACCAAGATTTAAAATCAGTATTTTCAAATAATGTTAACTTTTGTAGTTTAAGTAACTTTTCAGAGCGTCCGGAAATAGTCAGTTTAGAGTATTTATAGGCTACACCTTCGATAACTTCAGAATAGAATAGGACTTCGTCATATATTGAAAATTGATCTTCTTCTAATGCAAAACACTCAACCCCGATAGCTTTAATATCTTTCTTTGCCTTTTCAAATTGCTTAAAACCTAAGTTCAACAAATTTTGAACTTGTTGTTCTGAATCGCTTAAATTCATAACTCTAATTTTTTCCGTATGTTAAAGTTTTCCCGTTCAACTCTATTTTGAATTCTCCATCTTTTCTAGTAAATATCGTTGAACCATCAATATGGTGCTTTTCCTAGTTCTTTTTTTATTGAATTACTGTTATGAAGGTCAAGTCTTGTTTTTTGCCTTATGAAAGGAAAAAACAAGTTCAGGGCCCTTTGGCTTCCTTGCTATCCAGAGTACCTACCTTAATTCCGATGACAGTACTAACAATCGCAAAGGCTATACTCAGAGGCACTTCGACAAACCATAAAGGTGGGATAAATAACGTTTGTAATAGTATCGATACAATTATTGTTCCCACTATAAAGCTCAGTAAGTATACACTTAGGGCATAATTCCAAGCTTTTACAACATTGCGCTTAGCCATAACGGTGTAGATACCTGCGCTCAATAAATAAGATGGTAATAACTGGTATGTAAAGTATTTGCCGAATGAGAGTGAAGCTAAGTTATCACTACCAATTATTAGAGTGATAAAGGTACTTAATACGGTATTCAAAGCCAGCATGGCTAAAGTGTATTTTACTATCCTTAAACTGTTCAATTTGTCTCCATGTGTCATGTCACAATCATGATTTAAAAATGGCTGATAATGGCTTCTGCAGAGCATGTATTCAGAAAACCACTTATAATCGCAGCCTCCTTTCACAAGGCCAACACCTCTCACTGCAAACAGCCAAACCCTTTTAATGAAATTTCTTGAGTATTCGCGCCACTTTGGTTTTTATGTTGAATGATCAAACGCGAATCTTGGCTAGTAAAGGTAAAGGTTCCGAGCCAAGGTAGCTGGGCAATTGGTTGCATGTGGTAAAAACCGTTGGCATCAAAGCATATAAATGAGAACTCATGATGTACCGGAGCAAATACGCCATAATCAGCGGTAAATACAGCAATGTTGTCTTGCAGCATAAAATGTTTCGCTTGCGTGCCCGCTACTAAATACCAAAAGCATATTGCTGTCATTATCACCACTTGCAAGCCGCCGAGTAAAAATACTGAAAATTTAAGAATACGAGTCGATTTACTGGCTTCCATATAAAGGCGCTTTGCTTTGAGTAATAACCCAAGCCCAATGGCAACCATAGTGAGCTTTATAATCATCAGCGCCACGCCTACTTGATACATCAGCTTAGGGCTATGCCATTGAATGCCAAATGTTTGCGGGATAAACAAACTATCAATTAGGGGCAGTAAAATGAGTAGGAATGGCAAAATAAGCGCTTTGTTTTTCATTATTTACTTTTCTAGTGTTCTCGCAAAGATAAGAGTTCAATGTTAATTCTTGGACTCTAAAAAAGCAAAAAGGCGGAACCTGAGGTTACGCCTTTTATCGTTCTGGGCAGAACTTAAAATTTACAGTGCAGCGAATACATCGTCTGTTTTAGCAGCACAGATAAAATCATTTTTGTGTAACCCTTTGATAGAGTGGCTCCACCAAGTAACGGTTACTTTGCCCCACTCGGTTAACAGACCTGGGTGGTGACCTTCTTCTTCAGCCATATCGCCCACTTTATTAGTGAACTCAAGTGCTTGCTTGAAGTTTTTAAACTTGTAAACACGCTCTAATTGCATAATGCCGTCGCGCACTTCAGGAACCCAATCTGGGATCATTTTGATCAATTCTGCTAATTCAGCATCAGATACTTTAGGCGCATCAGCACGACACGCTTCACACTTTTGTGTGCTTAATGAAGACATTATAAATCCTTAACTTGCTAATTTTTCTTTAGGAGGAAACTTTGGCTCATGTAGCCCTAATTCTTTTGCTTTACTCACCAGCGACATGATATCCATTTGTGAAATATCAAATAAGTCATTGATTGAGTTAATGGTGTAGTACACAGGCTGCATAATATCAATACGATAAGGTGTACGTAATACATCAAGCACGTTCATCGCATTGATTTCTGGCTTATCTGAGTACACATACTGTGTTTCGCCTGGGCTTGATAAAATACCACCACCATAAATACGCAGACCTTGTTCGGTTTGCATTAAACCAAACTCAACGGTAAACCAGTAAAGGCGTGCTAAATAAACACGATCTTTCTTTTCAGCGGCATAACCTAACTGACCATATTTGTGTGTAAACTCAGCAAATGCTGGGTTGGTAAGCATCGCACAATGACCAAAAATCTCGTGGAAGATATCTGGCTCTTGTAAGTAGTCAAACTCTTCACGGCTGCGAATAAAAGTCGCTACTGGGAACTGCTTGTTTGCTAATAATCGAAAGAACTCATCAAAATCGATCAGTGCCGGAACAGGCGCAACTTGCCAGCCCGTTGTTTCGAGTAACACTTCGTTGAGTTCACTAAGTTGTGGAATACGATCTGTTGGTAAATTAATTTTCTTAAGACCTGCTAAATATTCATCACAGGCTTTACCTTCTATGCAAGCGAGTTGGCGAGCAACGAGCTCAGACCATATTTTATTTTCTTCTTCGCTCCAATGGATAACCCCATTTTCATCAGGTTGCTTGGAGGTGTAATTACTTGCTTTAGCCATAATAACCTTCTTCGTTAAATCTTGATCAGCATTGATCAGAATCTCATTAACTTGTTAAGCCGATACTATGTAAAAGTAAGCGAAATTTTAATAGTTAAGGCTGTTTCTAAGGTTTGCAGAAACAGCCTTAACGTAAAGTTAAAATTACACCAAAAGATCGAAAAGTTTACACGCTACATTTTTAAAGGGATAAAAGTAAGCACAACCGTAAACTTAAAATTACAACCTAACCAATGAATGTAAATGCCGTTTTAAGATCGTTAATAATGTCGTTAACATCCTCAAGACCAACTGATAATCGAATTAAGCCATCACTGATCCCTGCAGCTGCTCTTTCTTCGGGTGTATAAGGCGAATGTGTCATCGATGCAGGATGTTGAATGAGGGTTTCAGCATCCCCTAAACTGACAGCAAGCGTGCAAAGCTGGGTGTTATTTATAAATGTTTCGCCATCTTCAAGGCTGCCTTTTATTTCAAAGGCAATAACACCACCAGCGGCTTTCATCTGTGAGCCAATAAATTGATGACCCGGGTGTGATTTAAGCCCTGGGTAATAAACTTGGCTTACCAATGGGTGCTGCTCTAAATATTCAGCAACCACTTGGGCACTCGCACAGTGGCGCTCCATACGTACAGCAAGGGTTTTTAAACCGCGATTAATTAACCATGCATCATGAGGGCTAATCGTTGCGCCAATATCTTTTAGCACCGTCATTTTTATCAGGTTGATGTGCTCCTCTGTGCCGCACACGACTCCTGCTACCACATCACCATGGCCATTTAGGTATTTAGTTGCGCTGTGTACCACAATATCAATACCAAACGAGGTAGGTTGCTGTAGCAGAGGCGTTAAGAAGGTATTGTCGATAACGCTTATCAGCTGATGCTGCTTGGCAACATCAGCAATTAAACTTAGATCAAGCACTGCCATGGTCGGATTAATTGGCGTTTCTGCAAAAATCATTTTTGAATTGGCTTTAACCGCGCCGCGAAGTTCAGCTTCGTTAGTCATATCAACAAAAGTAACTTCGATACCAAAGCGCGGCAACATGTGAGCAAAAAATGCAAAGGTGCAACCGTATAACGCACTTGATGCGACTAGGTGGTCACCTTGTTGTAAAAAGCTAAGCACAGACGCAGACACGGCTCCCATACCGGTCGCTGTGGCAGCCGCTGCTTCACAGTTTTCTAACTGAGCCACTTTTTGTTCTAGCTCTTGCGTTGTCGGATTACCTAAACGGGTATAAATAAAGCCCTGCTCTTCACCAGCAAATCGGGCTGCACCTTGGGCTGCATTAGCAAATGCGAAGGTAGAGGTTTGGTAAAGCGGCGCACTCAGTGCGCCATGTGGGTCATTTGGTTTTTCTGGACCATGAATACATTGTGTATGTAAGTGATGCTTAGTCATTGTGTGTTCTCGTTTTTATTATCAGTACTTCATACTCATAAATAAAACGTAGATACCCACGATGCACAAGCATGCCGGATGCTCAGATGGCTAAATATCACTCAGCTGTTTTTATTAACTGTACACAAAAGTTGTCATTTTGTATTTTCGCTCTCTTTGTCGCTCGTACGTGAGGCAATTTTACGGGCAATACTATTAGCGGTTTCTTTCAGCAAGCTACGCTTATGCTCTAAGCGAGGTAACGGGCGACTAAGCTCCATCGCTTTATACCCTATACGTGCGGTAAAAATACCGGCACTTAGCCCTTGCGCTGCACGACCCGACAACTTCCCCAGTAATTCAGCGCTTAATGCCGTCGCTGCTAAATCTGAGACTAACTCTGCACTACCAACAAAAAGCACTTGTTTCACTAATAAGCGATACAATTTAATACGGCTTGCATAACCAAAACCAATACCGTAAATACGGCCAATTTGTTCAATGAGCTTAGTGCCACGCCATAGCACCGCCATCATATCAACTAAAGCCAGAGGGCTTAGCGCAACCAATAAACCAGACTCAGTAGCAAAACGGTTAATCAGTTTTTTCGCTTGCTGATCTTGGCTGACCAATAAGCTATCGGCGTATAAGGTCATGATTTCTTTATCAGTATGGTGACTTGCTATTTGCTGCTTAAACTCTTCAAACCCAATAAGCGTTTGATGTTTATTAAGCTTTTCTAGCCATGGTAATGCTTCACCTACTTGCTCGCTATTGAGTAAGCGGTCGGCCTCTGTGCGATGCAATTGATTACGCTTCAAACTTCTTAGCATGCGGTACTCGCGCCAAATAACACGGGCAATCAGTAGCACACCACTTAGAACAGCCGTTAAATACACCGAACCTAAAATAATTGATTGCTGAAACGTCACAAACAATGACATCGCAAACTCAAGTAACACTAACGCTAAAAAGCTAACAACAAACACCCCTTTTAGGGTTTGCCATTTCGACTTTTTATACACAGGCTCAAGCTCAATGCTATCTTGCTGATCTTCTTCAGTGTCGATAAATTCGGCGTTTTCTATCACTTTAGCAACAGTTAACTCCTCTGTAGGAGCTTCGTTACTTGCAGAGCTTGAAATACGGCGACCAGCCTGAAAGTTCATCTCCTTTGTTTGCTCACTCATGTTAGTTTATCTCCTATCAGATACTGCATGACATGATCTAAACGAATATGCTTTAACCGTTTATCAGGGCATGGCAGTGGCGAAAACGATAAGAACTCAAAGCCCTGTTTTGGCCACTCTTGTTTGTTGAGCAGGCGTGACGGCGGCTGCGGCGGTAAATACGTCAGCCATTCTTGCTCGCCTAAAGGCTTGCCATAAATACAAGCTAACTGCTGGCCTTTCTCAGCCACTTGGCGTGGCTCTGTAGCGCAGATAGATGACATTGCCATGGTTTCGATTTGCACACCTTCGAACTTTAAATGATTCGTTTGGTCATGCACGATTGAATCAAGCAATAGCGCTAAATCTTTATGATATTGCGCACTAATATGATCTGACTTATTGGCCGCAAACAGTAGCTTGTCGATATTTGGTTTAAACAAACGCTTAAAGAAACTTGCTTCACCATAATTAAAGTGCGCCAACAATTGGTTAATAACACGGCTTTGCTCATGCAGCGTTTCGCTGCCTTCATTCAAGGCGCTGAGCACATCCACCAGCACAATTTGTCGGTCAAAATGACGAAAATGCTGCTCGTAAAAAGGTTTTACAACCTCTTTTACATAGGCTTTATAGCGCTTTTTAAGATGCGCTAAATTCGACCCTTCGGTTATATCGTCAGGCACATTCGCAACTGGGAAAAACTGCAGTAGCGGCGCTCCTTTAAGCTCCCCTGGCATCAGCATGCGACCAGGTTGCAGCATGGCAAGTTTGGTGTCTTTTTTAAGGCCGACTAATAACTGTTGATAAAGCGCAGCAACATCAGCAAGTTTGCTCTCATCAACACTGGCTGATAAATCAAGTTCAGCAAGGGCGGTTAAAAATGGCTTCGCTTTTTCGTTGCGTGCTGTTTGCTGCAAGAGTGAGTATTGTGACTCACACCAATCAGTAAATGATTGCTCTAGCATTGGCAAATCAAGTAGCCATTCACCTGGGTAATCAATAATGTCTAAATAGAGTGTTGATTGCGGTGCGAAGTGACCACGCAGCCCCGAGTTACTTTGGTACTTAATTGCTAAACGTAGCGTATTTATACGCTCGGTAGAGGCAGGCCATGTTGGCTCACCTTCAACAGGTAACAACGCCGATAATGCATTGGTATATTCAAATGTCGGAATTGTCAGTGCTTGCTGCGGCACTATTTTTGTGGCGATATGACGCTTTTCGCGCATCACATCAAAAAAAGGTAAGTTTTTATCGTCAGCTTGGCTGGTTAAGTGTTTAACCAAGGCGGTAATAAAAGCGGTTTTGCCGCTGCCACTTAAGCCTGTGACGGCTAACTTCACGTGTTGGTCTAAACTACGATGAAGGGCTTTTTCCGCTTTATTTTTTAACGAATTAAAGGTGTTCTTTGCGAATGATTGGCTCATAAAGTGTCTAGCACCTTATTTGCGCTGGGTATCACGATGCAAACAAGGTGCGTATATGTCCTTTAAAGTTTGTTGATTTCACGGCTAATCGTAAATTCTGTTGATGTGACATAGCGTTCCATCTCTTGTAAACGACCATCAACTCGAGCAAGACGATCTTTTAAATCTTGCAATGCACGGCGAGGTGGTTCCCCTTTTTGCCATACTTTAAATTTTACTTCAAGCGGGTCTTGGTGAATGCTGTCTGCGCTTTTATCTGCTTTTTCAGTCGGTTTTTTGTCTAAAATAAACCAAGCAGCAATGTAAGCAACAACAATAAACGGGCCGCCTGATAATAGTACTGCTGTCACCACTAAAATGCGTACCAGCCAAAGCTCCATGTTAAAGTAATCGCTGATACCTGCGCATACGCCAGCTATTTTACCGCGCTCTGCGTCTCTAAATAATTCGCGTTTGGTACTCATACTTTACGTCTCCACTGCGGAGCCTCTTGATCAAGTAAGGCTTCTAATGTTTCAACACGCTCTGCCATTTTATCCGCTTTTTGTGCAAGCTCTAATAATTGGCGGTGCTCGTGTTCACTTAAACCTTGGCTCACTTGTTTTTTACTACGGTAATGTAAAATTAGCCAAAGTGGGGCAACAACCACCATAAAAACAATAATCGGTGCCATCAAAACTTCTGCGTCGAACATGGTACTCTCCTGTCAATCCGTTATGTGTTTAAGCATTGGGGGACTCGCCCCCATTTATTATTTTTTATCTGCTAGTTTTTTCTTAAGCTCAGCTAGCTCATCATCAATCTTTTCGTCTTGCTGAAGACCAGCAATTTCGTCAGCTAATGATTTTTTACCAAGATCATAAGACTCTATTTGTGATTCTAGACCATCGATCTTACTTTCGTAACGTTCGAAGCGGTTTAAAGCGTCTTCAACTTTAGAGCTGTCGAGTGCTTTTTTAACTTCAAGACGCGACTCTGCAGAGCGTTGGCGTAAGATGATTGCTTTTTGACGCGCTTTTGCATCAGCAAGCTTCTCTTGTAACGTGCTCACTTCTTGCTGTAATTTCTCGATGTGAGACTCTACATGCTCAAGCTCAGATTCAACAGCGGCGACTGCATCTGCTGACTTTTGCTTTTCAATCAGTGCTGCACGTGCTAAATCATCACGGTCTTTACTTAGTGCTAATTCAGCTTTTTCTTGCCAGTCTGCAACTTGAACTTTTAAAGTGTCAACGCGACGTACTAGCTCTTTTTTCTCAGCAAGTGTTTTAGCTGATGTAGAGCGAACTTCTACTAATGTATCTTCCATCTCTTGGATGATCAGGCGAACCATTTTTTCTGGGTCTTCTGCTTTATCTAAGATGGCATTGATATTAGAATTAACGATGTCTGCAAAACGTGAAAAAATTCCCATAACATTTACCTCTTTGGTGTTTTAACTTAATCAGTTGGTATATCTAGTATCAATATGCTTGCCAACTTTTATAAACTTAGAATAACCCAATACATTCAAACAGTTAAACTAAATTTATAAATTTCTTTAGTTCTCCAAGATAATGAAATACACTAGATCTTAGTAAAAATGACTAAGAGTTAGGGAATATGAGCCAATTTCGCCAACAGGATAATTTACTCGGCCAATCTGACAGTTTTTTAAGTGTGCTTGATCAAGTTTCGCAACTAGCAAGTTTAGAAAAGCCAGTTCTTATTATTGGTGAGCGCGGTACAGGTAAAGAACTTATTGCAGCCCGTTTGCACTTCTTATCTAAGCGTTGGGATCAAAACTATATAAAGCTTAACTGTGCAGCGCTTAACGAAAACCTGCTCGAAAGCGAATTGTTTGGTCATGAAAGTGGGGCATTTACCGGTGCCAGTAAACGCCACGAAGGCCGCTTTGAGCGTGCCAATGGCGGTACACTATTCCTTGATGAATTAGCCAACACCTCTGCGATGGTGCAAGAAAAACTGCTACGCGTTATTGAATACGGCGAGTTTGAACGCGTCGGTGGTAAGCAAACTGTTAAAGTCGATACCCGTTTAGTGTGTGCAACCAATGAAGACCTACCAACGCTTGCTGAGCAAGGCGAATTTAGAAGCGACTTACTCGACCGTCTCGCGTTTGATGTTATTACCTTACCTCCATTGCGTGAACGCCAAGAAGATATCATGTTACTGGCAGAACAATTTGCTATTAACATGGCCCGCGACCTTGAGTGGGAGCTATTTAGTGGCTTTACTCGAAGCGCCATCGAAACGCTTCAATCTTATGATTGGCCGGGTAATATTCGTGAATTAAAGAATGTGGTTGAACGTAGCCTGTATCGCCATGGTAACGAACATATTCCCGTTCACCAGATTATTTTAGACCCATTTGCGAGTAAATTTAGACCGAAACAGCGTGTAAAAGCAGCCGTGAGCAGTGCCCCCGTTACAAACGTTGAAGCAGCGCCTATTGCCACTACACAAAATCAAGATGTTGTGACACTCAATAAGCCCGACATTCAATTTCCTTGTAATTTAAAGCAGCTGTCTAACGACTTTGAAATTGATGTCATTAAAAAAGCGCTTGAACATAGCCAATTTAACCAAAAGAAAACTGCAGAACACTTAGAATTAACGTATCATCAATTACGTGGCTATTTGAAAAAATACAATTTATTAGATCAGCAGCAATAGTTAGAGGCTAATCAGGTGTTTAAACCGTTACTTGCTTTGTCTTTGGTGTGCTTAGTAGGCTGCCTAGATAACGAAGAAAAAACCACAGAACAAAAAAACCAGGGCTTGGTCTATTGCGCTGAAGCAAACCCTGTGTCGTTTAATCCGCAAGTGACAACGACGGGGTCAACTATCGATATTATCGCCAATCAGCTTTATGACCGACTACTGAGTATTGATCCAGTGTCTGCCGAATTTCAGGCAGAATTAGCAACCGATTGGAAAATTAGCCCAGATGGTAAAGCAATCACCTTTACCCTACGTAAAGGGGTTAAATTTCATACCACAAAATATTTTACCCCAACCCGTGACTTTAACGCAGATGATGTCATTTTCACCTTTAGCCGCTTATTCGACGTCTACAACCCCTATCACTTCGTTGGCGATGCCAGTTACCCCTATTTTCAAAGTGTGGGTATTGATCAGCTTATTCGCCGTATTGTGCGTGTTTCTGATTACCAAGTACGGTTTGAACTTTATAATGCTGAAAGCAGCTTTTTAGCAAACCTAGCAACCGACTTTGCCGTGGTGTTATCCGAAGAATACGCCATGCAGCTTAAAGCTCGAAATCAAGAAAACTTATTTGACCAATACCCGGTTGGTACGGGCCCATATGTATATAAAGAATACCGCCGCGACCGTTTAATTCGCTATTACCGCAATCCAGACTACTGGAAACATCCGGTTGTGCTTGAGCAACTGGTGTATGACATTACGCCAAACGGCACCACACGCGTTGCAAAAATGCTCACTAAAGAATGTGATGTGACTGCGCATCCAAGCAGCGCGCAGCTGAGTATTTTATCGCAACGCGAAGACATTAAAGTTCAAAAAGAGCAAAACTTAAATATTGGTTACTGGGCTTTTAACACTGAGCGCCCACCTTTTGATGATGTGCGTGTACGCCAAGCACTCGCGAGCGCCATTGATATCGATAAAATTATGCAAGCGGTGTATTACGGTAATGGGATTAAAGCGCAGTCTTTACTGCCTCCTGCTTCGTGGGCATTTGAAGCGCAAAAAGCGATGCCAGAATTTAACCCTGCACTTGCCAAAACTTTACTTGCCGAAGCGGGCTACAAAGATGGCTTTGATATGAATATTTGGGCCATGCCGGTAAGCCGAATTTATAATCCCAATGCCCGTAAAATGGCTGAGCTAATGCAAAGTGATTTACGTAAGATTGGCGTTAACGTCAATATCGTAGAATACGAGTGGAACCCTTTTTACAACGCGTTGGTGAGCATAGACACGATAGCGTATTACTTGGCTGGGCTGCGGATACGCCCGACCCAGATAACTTTATGAGTCCGTTATTAAGCTGCACCGCTACCTTCAGCGGTAAAAACCCGGCTAATTGGTGTGATCCTGAGTTTGACTTATTACTGACTCAAGCGCTTGACACCACCGACATAGAAAAACGTAAACAATATTACAATCAAGCCCAACGCATTATTGTTCAAGAGCTGCCTATTTTACCGATTGCTCATGGCATGCGCTTTCAAGCCGCAAGTAGTGATGTAAAAGGCATCAGCTTGAGTCCATTTGGCGGTATCTCGCTTGCTAATGCGAGGAAAGAATAATGATACTTGATTATATTCTTCGCCGCTTCGCCTTGTTAATGTTTATGATGCTGACGCTGAGTATCTTTACCTTTTCATTAAGCTTTTTGTTTCCGGGTGATGCGCTCACTAACTTAAGTGGTATTACGAACAGCACCTTCTCACAAACCAGTGCGCTTGAAGATAAGTTCCATTTTACTGACAACTATGTGGTGCAATACTTTGCCTTTTTAGACCGTATTTTACACGGTGATTGGGGTGTCTCTTTTGCATCAGGCGAAAGTGTATTTCAACATATCAAAGACTTATTTCCTGCAACACTAGAGTTAAGTGTTTATGCATTGTTTGTCTCTGTTGCTGTTGGCGTACCTGCGGGTATTTTGGCGTCTGCCTATTACAAACGTTGGCCAGACAAATTTATAAACTCAGGCACGCTGATTGGTTACTCAATGCCCGTATTTTGGTTAGCACTGTTGTTGATCATGGTGTTTTCACTGCAGTTAGGCTGGTTTCCGATGTCTGGCCGCATGGGTTTACTTTATGAAATTGAACCAGTGACTGGCTTTATTCTCATTGATATTATTGTTGATGACTTTCCTTACCACGGCATGGCATTTTTAGATGCATTGCATCATTTAACTTTGCCAACCATAGTACTGGCTATGTATCCAACCACAGTATTAGTGCGTTTTACCCGTGATTCAATGTTGAAAGTGTTAGACCAAAGCTATATTAAAACAGCGCGAGCAAAAGGCTTAAACCGTGCTCAGCTGATTATTCACCACGCACTGCGTAATGCGCTGCTACCGGTTATCAAGCAAATAGGTTTACAGTTTAGTACCTTGATCACCCTTGCGATGATCACCGAAGTTATTTTCTCATGGCCAGGCATTGGTCGTTGGCTAATCGATAGTATTTATCAGCGTGACTACCCTGCCATTCAAGGTGGCTTACTCGCTGTTTCTATGTTCGTTATTTTAGCTACGATTATTGCTGAGCTCACTTATACCTTATTCGACCCATTATCGCGGAACCAAGCTCATGGCAAAGTTTAATTTATTCTCTGAAGAGTCGAATAAATCGCCACTGGCGCGATTTTGGAAGAAATTTAAAACCAATCACCCTGCCCTTGTGGGTTTATGGTTATTTATCGCTTTAGTGTTACTGGCTGTATCTGCTCCCCTTCTTGCCCCTTATGGCGTTAACCAGCAACACAGTGATGCACTGCTGTTACCGCCATCTTGGCATGATGCTGGAGATGTACGCTTTCTATTAGGCACCGACGATTTAGGCCGTGATGTGCTCTCACGCTTAATGAATGGCGCGACCTACACGTTTGGTTTATCGGTTGTCGCGGCTTTGATCACCACAGTGATTGGCGTATTAGTGGGTACTTTTGCTGGGATCAGCCGTGGTATTCGTTCAAGTTTTTTAAATCACTTGCTCGATATTACCTTATCGATACCTTCACTGTTGCTTGCCATCATTATTATCGCGATCCTTGGTCCAGGCCTGATGAATACAGTATGGGCAATTATTCTAGCCTTGCTGCCTCAGTTTATTCACTCTGTACGTAACTTGATTGTTGAAGAGCTAAACAAGGATTACATCACGGCATTTAAACTGGATGGTGCGTCAAATTGGCATATTCTCGCCCGTGGTATCTTTCCGAATATTTACGAGCATATTGTGGTTATTTTTACCATGGCGCTTTCTACGGCTATTTTGGATATCTCAGCGCTTGGCTTTTTAAAACTCGGTGCACAACCGCCCACCACAGAATGGGGTGCCATTTTGGCTGAGAATCTGGGTTTAATTTACCTTGCCCCTTGGACTGTTGGCTTACCGGGCGTATTATTATTTTTAGCAGTACTGTCTACCAATTTAGTAGGTGACGGTTTACGCCAAGTGCTTAAAGAACGTAAGGCCGACTAATTATGCAATTACTCGATATTCGCAACCTCACGATAGAGTTACGTACCTCAGATACCGTTATTCGTGCGGTAGATAGAGTGAGCATGACCTTAAAAGAAGGTGAAGTACATGCATTGGTTGGTGAGTCAGGCTCAGGTAAAAGCTTGATTGCAAAAGCTATTGTTGGGGTTTTGAACAAGCGCTGGCATATTACCGCAGACCGCATGCATTGGCGTGGTGTTGATTTAATGCGCTTATCTAACGAACAGCGCCGTAAATTGGTTGGTCAAGACATTGCCATGATCTACCAAGATCCTAGCCGCTGCCTCGACCCAACAGCCAAGATATTTGACCAAATTGCCGAGACCTTACCCGCACAAGAAACCAGTGGTTTTTTCTTAAAACGTAATAGACAACGAAAAGATCGTGTTAAAGCGTTAATCCATAAAGTGGGTATTAAAGATCATAAAAAGGTGCTCGACAGTTATCCTCATGAGCTCTCAGAAGGTATTTGTCAAAAGGTGATGATTGCCATGGCAATTGCGCGTACACCCAAACTACTGATTGCCGATGAACCAACGACAGCCCTTGAAAGCACCACTCGTGCGCAAGTCTTTAGGCTATTAAAGAGCTTGAACCAGCTAAAAAACATGTCGATTTTGATGATTTCTCACGAGCTTGAAGAAATTGTCGAGTGGTCACACGGTATGCATGTATTGTACTGCGGACAAATGGTTGAAGCAGGTCCAACAAATCGTATCTTTAGCCAGCCGCACCACCCGTATACTCAAGCACTGTTAAAAAGTTTACCTGATTATGAGCAAGGGCTTGCTCATAAAGAGCCTTTTTATGCGCTAAAGGGCACCATTCCAACCTTACAGCATCTACCGATAGGTTGCCGTTTGGGGCCGCGTTGCCCACAAGCACAAAAAGAATGTGTGGTAACACCGAAATTGACCAAGCATCACAGCCACAGTTATGCCTGCCATTTCCCATTAATTAAGGCGATGAAATAATGCAACCGCTGTTAAAAGTTCAAGCGTTATCAAAGAGTTTTAACCTACGTGCAGGCTTGTTTTCGCGTAAACGATTCTCTGTTCTAAAAGATATTTCGTTTTGCTTAGGACAAGGCGAGACGATAGCCATTATTGGCGAAACTGGCTCAGGTAAAAGTACCTTGGCAAAATTACTGGCTGGAGCCGATAACGCCGATAAAGGGCAAATTCTACTCGATGGCAATATCATCGAAAATGATGGCTTACGTGATAACGACTGTCGCCACATTCGGATGATCTTCCAAGACTCTGAAGCGTCGTTAAACCCGGGTTTGACGATAGGCGACATGCTGAATGACTGTTTACAGTACAACACTGATTTAAACAAAGAAGCCCGTGAAGAAAAAATAAAACAAACTCTCGCAAAAGTGGGTTTGCTATTAGACCACCAACACTATTACCCACACATGTTTAGTAGCGGCCAATTGCAACGTATAGCGCTTGCAAGAGCTTTAATCTTAGATCCTAAGGTTGTGGTGCTCGATGAAGCGTTATCGTCTCTAGACCCATCTGTGCGCGCACAAACGGTAAACTTATTACTGCGTCTACAAAAAGATACCGGCCTTAGCTATGTGCTTATTACGCATCACCTAAGTTTAGTGCGTCATATTAGCGACCAACTTGTGGTACTTGATCACGGTGAAATTGTTGAATACGGCCAAACTGAAGCGATTTTCCAAGATCCACAGTCGGTGGTGACGCAGAAATTGTTGAACTGCTGATAGTGAGCTGCCAGCTATCAGCCGTTAGCTGTCAGTTTAATTCGGCGTTAAAACGCCTCCTACGCGAGTAAGCAGATACCCCAATTAACTTTACTCTTTCCCCTCGAAACTTTACTCTTTCCCCTCGAAACTTTACTCTTTCCCCTTGCAACTTTACTCTTATCAAAACTTTTTATACATCCCTTGGCTTTGTGGTGCGACAAACTTGTAGCCAAGCTTTTCGTAAAAGCCGGGTTTGTCGGCGACCATAGTGACGTAACTACCTTCATAAGCGGCAGATTCGATGTAGCGGTCAACATGTTCCATAATCACACGCCCTAACCCTTGCCCTTGATATTCAGGTGATACAGCAATATCAACCACTTCAAAATTACAACCACCATCACCAATAACACGACCCATGCCAATCAACTCATTGTTTTTGCGAATACAAATAGCATAGAGAGAGTTTGGCAATCCCGCCTTCGCTGCTGCTAATGAACGAGCGGATAAGCCAGCCTTAAGGCGCATTGCACAGTATTCTTCTGCACTTGGTAACTGCTCTATTAGGCGATACTCCATAAATACTCCTTGTAGTTGCGAGTGCGATTAGCTTCAACGGTAACAAAAAAGGCGCCATAAGGCGCCTTTTATTTAAGTCATTTTGCTACTTATTCAGCAGCTTGCACAACTTTTGGTACTTTTACATCTGCTTGTGCTTTAAGTGCAGCGATGAATACCATGTAGTTTTTATTCACTTGAGCCATAGTGATGTTTTGCTTTTGTTGCTCGTTAATTTCAGCGTTAGCCGCTGGATTAACTGCTTTTAGTGCAACGATAGCCGCATCACCATTGTTTAAGTCAACAACATCAACCACTGGTGCACCTTGAGGGTGAGCCATTTTGAAAGCTTGTTGAACAATCGCAGGTGAAACTGTGTAAGCTTGGCGAGCAAGTGCAGCTTCTTGACGCACTGTTAAGCCTTCAGCTTGTGCAACATCATTTAAGCTCTTACCTGCTTCGATGTCAGCATACAGTGTGCGTGCTTTTTCTTTAGCAAGTTCAGATGCTTTTTGTGCAACTAACGTCGCTTTGATTTGCTCAGAAACATCTGCAAGCACTTTCGTTGTCGCCGCTTTGTGATCGTTTACACGAACAACAACGGCATGCTCATCACCCACTTCAATCACTTCTGAATTCATGCGATCTTCTAACACTTCAGGAGAGAAAATAGCAGCAATCACTTGTGGATTGTTTAGTGGTTCAGGTAACGAGTTACGTGTCACTAGTTCAGTTTTTTGTACTTCAACACCAGCAGCTTCAGCGGCATCCGTTAAAGTATCTGAAATTTCAAACGCCAGCTCACCCATTTGAGTTTGCTTTTCATAAAACGCATTTACTTTCTTAGTACGTTCAAGTTCAGCACGAAGCTCATCTTTTACGTCAGCATATGGCTTAACTTGTTGTGTTTGAATGTCAGTAAGTTTGATGATGTGGTAACCAAATTCTGATTCTACAACGTCTGAAATGTCGCCTTTATTTTCAAGAGCATAAGTTGCATCTTCAAACGCAGGGTCCATCATGTCACGTTCAATCCAATCTAAGTCACCGCCCATTTCAGCGCTCACAACATCATCTGAAGACGATTCAGCTAACTCGGCAAAATCAGCACCATTTTGTAATTGTGCTAGTAACTCTTCTGCTTTCGCTTTTGCTGCATCATCATCTTCGCTGTTATCAATTAAGATGTGCGATACACGACGCTTTTCTGGTTCAACGTACTGGGCACTGTTTTGCTCGTAATACGCTTTAATGTCGTCTTCTGAAACACTTGAATCTAGCGTTAGGTTTGCTGCATTTAAATCAATGTAACTAACTGATACTTGCTCAGGAGCCAAGAATTGCGGTTGATTTAATTCATAGTAATCAGCAATTTCTTGCTCACTCACCGCTACACCCGCTTGTAATGATTCTTTTGTCACAACAAGGTAATCAATACTACGCGTTTGCTGTTGTAGCGCTACGTTGTTGTTTAATTCGTTTTCTAGGATGAAATCAGTACCAGCAACTGCACCAACCAACTGGCTGCGTGTCATGTCTTCACGTAAATACTCACGGAAAGCGTCTGGTTGGAAATTCATTTGACGAATAACTTGTAAGTAACGGTCGTTGCTAAACTGGCCGCCAACTTGGAAGTAAGGCATTTCTAAAATAGCTTTACGAACACTTTCATCACTTACACGAAGACCTAATTCTGCCGCTAGTTGAGTTTGCAATTCTTGTTGTACTAAACGGTCAATTACGCCTTGGCGGATTTGTGCCATGTAATTTGGATCAGCAGCGATTTGTGCGAAGTATTCACCAAATTGTTGTTCTAAACGGTTACGTTCGTTTTGGTATGCACGGCTGAACTCGGTTTGGCTAATTTTAACTCCATTTACTTCTGCAACGGGTTGCTCTGTGGTTTGTCCTAAATAACCACCGATCCCAGCTAAAGCAAAAGATAAAATCACCGCGCCTAAAATAATTTTGGCTGCAGGTCCCTGCGAACCTTCTCTGATTTTCTCAAGCATTTATCTATCTCTATTCTGATCAGGTACAAATTATACCAATTAGCGAATTAAAAATTATTGCGGATTGGTATCAACCCTGCTCATGTAAAAAAAGCGTATCTTACCAGATACGCTTTTTCACTTGAAGTAACTGGTGATAAGTTACCTAAATTCATTTAAGTGTGCTTAGGTATCCCTCACCAACTAATCTTTATTGATTAGTTTACTGCGTCTTTCAGCGCTTTACCTGCTTTGAAAGAAGGAATGTTTGCTGCAGCAATCTGGATAGTCTCACCAGTTTGCGGGTTACGACCTGAACGTGCTGCACGCTCACGTACTGAGAAAGTACCAAAGCCTACTAGCGCTACTGAATCGCCATCTTTAAGAGCGCCTGAAACAGCCTCGATGAATGAATCTAGTGCACGACCTGCAGCCGCTTTAGAAATGTCAGCGTCAGCTGCGATTTGATCGATTAATTGAGATTTATTCACAATATCATCCTCTTTCATTGTTATTATCAAGAGCGATTGTTTTTATAAAAAATAACATCACTGTTTTGAAAATTTATGAGCAAATTAAGTTTATGCTCAGTTTATTATATTTTTCTCAACCCTAGGCCACATAAGGCCTAGGCTTGAAAACTAGTGCTTAACTTATCATACCCTTTGTATTTGAAAAGCCCCTAATTGCACTTTTTTGCGGTTTTTTACTGGTTTTTTTCAGTTTCGACAGAAAAACTCTCAACTGGATGCTTCAAAGCCAGTTTTAAAACGTCATCAATCCATGTAACTGGGTGAATTTCAAGGCCCTCTAATACGTTGTCTGGGATCTCTTTTAGGTCACGTTCGTTAATTTTTGGAATAATAACGGTCTTAATTCCACCACGATGTGCGGCTAGAAGCTTTTCTTTTAAGCCACCAATTGGTAATACTTCACCACGTAACGTGATTTCACCCGTCATCGCAACATCTGAGCGTACCGGGTTACCCGTTAAGCTTGATACCAAACCAGTTACCATCGCAATACCAGCACTTGGGCCATCTTTTGGTGTCGCACCTTCAGGCACGTGCACATGAATGTCACGTTTTTCGTAGAAGTCGCTATTAATGCGTAATTTTTCAGCACGATTACGAACGACTGTCATTGCAGCCTGAATTGACTCTTGCATCACATCGCCAAGTGAACCGGTGTAAGTTAGCTTGCCTTTACCTGGTACGGCTGCTGATTCAATCGTCAGTAAATCACCACCTACTTCAGTCCATGCAAGGCCAGTTACTTGACCAATGCGGTCGCCGTCTTCAGCTTTGCCATAGTCAAAGCGCTGCACACCTAAGAACTCTTCAAGATTGCTATCGTCGATAACAACTTTCTTAGTGTCTTTATCTAGTAAGATGTTCTTAACCGCTTTACGGCATAGTTTTGACACTTCACGCTCTAAATTACGAACACCCGCTTCACGAGTGTAGTAGCGGATAATGCCAATAATTGCGCTGTCAGCAATCTCAACTTCGTCATCTTTTAAGCCATTACGCTTAACTTGTTTAGGAATTAAGTGTTGCTTAGCAATGTTTAGCTTCTCGTCTTCGGTGTAACCCGAAAGGCGAATAACTTCCATACGGTCTAATAATGGACCTGGGATATTAAAGCTATTTGACGTTGCCACGAACATCACGTCTGATAAGTCGTAATCAACTTCTAAGTAGTGATCAGCAAAATGGCTATTTTGCTCAGGATCAAGTACTTCAAGTAATGCTGATGCTGGGTCGCCACGCATATCTGATGACATCTTATCGATTTCATCCAATAAGAATAATGGGTTCTTCACACCAACTTTAGTCATATTCTGGATTAACTTACCTGGCATTGAACCAATGTAAGTACGACGGTGACCACGAATTTCTGCTTCATCACGTACACCACCTAATGCCATACGCACATATTTACGACCGGTAGAACGCGCAATTGACTGACCTAATGAGGTTTTACCCACACCAGGAGGGCCCACTAAACATAAAATTGGACCTTTTAGCTTATTAGTGCGCTGTTGCACCGCTAGGTACTCAATAATGCGTTCTTTAACTTTATCTAGGCCGTAATGGTCGCTATCTAAAATCTTTTGTGCGCCAGCTAAGTCTTTTTTCACTTTAGAGCGTTTTTTCCAAGGCACATTGATAAGCGTATCAATGTACGAGCGCACTACAGTTGCTTCCGCCGACATAGGCGACATCATTTTTAACTTGGCAAGCTCAGCATTGGCTTTTTCTTGCGCTTCTTTAGGCATGCCAGACTCTTCGATACGCTTTTTAATCGCTTCGAATTCATCAGGTACATCATCAAGTTCGCCCAGCTCTTTTTGAATCGCTTTCATTTGCTCGTTGAGGTAGTACTCACGCTGCGATTTTTCCATCTGCTTTTTAACGCGTGTACGGATTTTTTTCTCAACTTGCAGTAAATCGATCTCACCTTCCATAAGTGCCATTAAGTATTCAAGGCGCTCAGTGACATCGGCAATCTCAAGTACTTTTTGCTTCTCAGGAACCTTCAGTGGCATGTGCGCTGCCATAGTATCGGCAAGGCGTGCAGCTTCATCAATACCTGATACTGAAGTAAGTACTTCAGGTGGGATCTTCTTATTAAGCTTTACATAACCTTCAAACTGGCTCACAGCACTACGAATGAAGATATCTTGTTCTTGTTCGTCGATATGGCCTGATTCAATAAACTGTGCTTCTGCAACAAAGAAATCATCGTTATCTAAAAACTTTTCAACGCTTGCACGTTGCGTGCCTTCAACTAGCACTTTTACAGTGCCATCAGGCAGCTTTAATAACTGAAGTACTGTGGCAATGGTGCCAACACGGTAGATATCATCTTGCTGTGGATCATCAACAGAGGCGTCTTTTTGCGCCACTAGGAAAATTTGTTTGTCCTTGTCCATCGCCGCTTCTAGGCATTTTATTGATTTTTCACGACCAACAAATAGCGGGATCACCATGTGTGGATACACCACTACATCGCGCAGTGCCAACACGGGGATTTCGACTCGATCAGTTCTCTCAAGCGTCATTATATTCTCTTCGCACTTCATTTATTTTAAAGATTACTCAAGTATATGGGGATATGTAAGGGAAAGTTCAACATATTTATAAAAAAAGGAGCCT
This sequence comes from Pseudoalteromonas sp. T1lg21, assembly GCF_002964625.1. Classification (NCBI taxonomy): domain Bacteria; kingdom Pseudomonadati; phylum Pseudomonadota; class Gammaproteobacteria; order Alteromonadales; family Pseudoalteromonadaceae; genus Pseudoalteromonas; species Pseudoalteromonas sp. T1lg21. Next base: position 350,625 of record NZ_PQBX01000060.1, on the reverse strand, counting down.
TTGGCTCCTTTTTCGTGTTCAACTGCTTAACTTTTAAACTATTACAGTTTTATTCTGATGCAGCTTTGTCTTGGTTACCGCTTTGGTAAATCAAAATTGGATCTGATTCGCCTTTAATAACGGTTTCATCGATAACCACTTTGCTCACATCATCCATCGAAGGTAATTCATACATAGTATCAAGTAGTACACCTTCAACGATTGAACGTAAGCCACGGGCACCTGTTTTACGCTCCATTGCCTTGTGAGCAATCGCACTCAATGCATCTTCGCGGAACTCAAGCTCAACATCTTCCATCGCAAATAATGCAGAGAACTGTTTAGTTAATGCATTTTTTGGTTCACTTAAGATTTGAATAAGCGCTGCTTCATCTAGTTCTGTTAGTGTTGCAACAACCGGAAGACGACCAATAAACTCTGGGATTAAACCATATTTAACTAGATCTTCTGGCTCAACATCTTTAAATGTTTCGCTAAGGCTGCGACTACCTGATGATTGCTTAACTTCAGCGCCAAAACCAATGCCGGTATTTTTATGACTGCGTTGTTCAATCACTTTATCAAGGCCAGCAAATGCACCGCCACAGATAAATAGAATTTTCGATGTATCTACTTGCAAGAACTCTTGCTGTGGATGTTTACGACCGCCTTGTGGTGGCACAGACGCAACCGTCCCTTCTATTAGTTTAAGTAAGGCTTGTTGTACACCTTCACCTGATACGTCACGGGTAATCGATGGATTATCAGACTTGCGAGAAATCTTGTCGATTTCATCAATGTAGACAATACCACGTTGCGCTTTTTCAACGTCGTAATCACATTTTTGCAGTAGCTTTTGAATAATGTTCTCAACGTCTTCACCTACATAACCCGCTTCAGTTAGTGTCGTTGCATCAGCCATCGTGAATGGCACATCAAGTAAACGAGCCATGGTTTCAGCAAGTAATGTTTTACCACTACCTGTAGGGCCAATTAATAGGATATTACTCTTACCAAGCTCTATATCCGCATTGATTGTTTGATTACGTAAACGTTTATAGTGATTGTATACCGCAACCGACAGCACTTTTTTCGCGTGGTCTTGGCCAATCACGTAATCATCTAAGTGATTACGAATTTCTTTCGGCACAGGCAGTTTATCAGACGCATTATGCTTCGGCGCAATGTCTTTGATTTCTTCCCTGATAATATCGTTACACAGCTCAACACATTCATCACAAATATATACTGAAGGGCCAGCAATTAATTTGCGAACTTCGTGCTGGCTTTTGCCGCAAAAAGAGCAGTATAACAATTTATTACTTTTGTCGCCGTCTGTAGGAGTGTCAGACATTCAGCTACCTCATTTATTACGTTGGCAGCAGCGCGAGGCTACTGCTAATTCACTATGTTTAACTATATCAAAGATTATTAGTTTTCGCATAGTAAAGGGTGATAGCTAACAATACGATATTATTAGCTATTCAGATTACTTCGAATCGCGGCTTGAAAATACTGAGTCAACTAGGCCATATTCAACAGCTTCGCTTGCGCTCATAAAGTTGTCGCGATCGGTATCACGAGATACAACTTCTAGCGGCTGACCAGTATGTTCAGCCATTAAACGGTTTAGCTTATCTTTAATTGATAAGATTTCACGGGCGTGAATTTCAAAGTCAGACGCCTGACCTTGGAAACCACCTAATGGTTGGTGGATCATCACACGTGAATTCGGTAAACAGAAACGCTTACCTTTAGCACCACCTGATAATAAAAACGCACCCATGCTTGCCGCTTGGCCAACACAAATTGTGCTTACGTCAGGTTTGATAAAATTCATGGTATCGTAAATTGCCATACCAGCAGTCACTGAACCACCAGGCGAATTGATATAAAGGTAAATATCTTTCTCTGGGTTCTCTGATTCTAAGAAAAGCATTTGTGCAAGAATCAAATTAGCCATGTTATCTTCAACTTGGCCTGTTAAGAAAATAATGCGCTCTTTTAAAAGACGTGAGTAAATATCATATGAGCGCTCACCTTTCGCTGTTTGTTCAACAACCATAGGGACTAATGCGTTTAGAGGGTCTATCATACCGCTATTCATTCTTATTTAATTCCTTATCCGCTGCGACTCATCCTTACTATAAGGAAAGCACATTTATACTAATGTTAATTAAGCTGTCTGTTCAATCTTTATAAGTATATAGGAACTTATCAGAACAAATTCAATCCTCGTCGAAAAAAGTTCTGAATTAACATCAGTTTTGTTGTTTTTTGAGAAACTACTTAGCACAAACTAAAATGGCCCGAGTACACTGTATAAATACAGGGTAACACGAGCCATTTAATCGTTAGCGAGAGCTTAAGTCAATGACTTATTAAGCACCTTGCTGTGGATTCATGATGTCGTCGAATGCTTTTTCAACGTCAGTCACGTTTGCTTTAGCTAGGATAGCTTCAACTGCTTGCTCTTCCATAGCAACGTTGCGCATTTGCTGCATAAGTTGATCATTTGCTTTGTAGTACTCTACTACTTCAGTTGGATCTTCGTATGCAGAAGCTACAGTTGCGATTAACTCTTCAACTTTAGCGTCGTCAACTTTAAGCTCGTTCGCTTTAATTACTTCACCTAGTAATAGGCCAGTTTTAACGCGAGTAACAGCTTGCTCGTGGAATAATTCAGCTGGAAGCTCAGGCATGTTTTGAGCGTTGCCACCGAAACGTTGTGCAGCTTGCTGACGTAGTGCATCAATTTCTTGATCAACTAGCGCTTTAGGCACTTCGATTTCGTTGTTAGCTAAAAGACCTTTGATTGCTTGGTCTTTAACGTTAGCTTTAACCGCTTGGTCAAGCTCACGTGTCATGTTCTTTTTAACTTCTTCTTTAAGAGCATCAACACCGCCTTCAGCTACACCGAATTTAGCTGCGAACTCATCGTTAAGCTCTGGAAGCTCTTGCGCTTCAACTTTTTTCACAGTGATTGCGAAAGAAGCAGCTTTACCTTTAAGGTTTTCAGCGTGGTATTCTTCAGGGAATGTTACTTCAGCAACAACTTCTTCGCCTGCTTTTTTACCAACGATGTTGTCTTCGAAACCTGGGATCATACGACCTTGGCCAAGTTCTAGAGGGAAGTCTTCAGCTTTACCGCCTTCGAACTCTTCACCGTCGATAGAACCAACGAAGTCGATAGTTACACGGTCTTTCTCGCCTGCAGCTGCGTCAACTTCAGCCCAAGTAGCGTGTTGCTTACGTAAAGTTTCTAGCATGTTAGCTAGATCTTCGTCAGTTACAGATACAGCTGGTTTTTCAACAGCGATTTTATCTAAACCTTGGATTTCAACTTCAGGGTAAACTTCGAAAGTTGCATCGAATTCTAAATCTTTACCAGCTTCTAACGCTTTAGGAGCGAAAGTAGGTGCACCTGCTGGGTTAATTTTTTCTGAAACGATTGCTTCAATGTAGTTGCGTTGCATTAATTCGCCAGCAACTTCTTGACGTACTGCAGCACCATAACGCTTGTTGATGATAGACGCTGGAACTTTACCAGGGCGGAAACCATCGATACGCTGGGTTTTAGACAGTTGTTGTAAGCGTTTTTTAACTTCAGTCTCAACGTTCTCTGCAGGAACGGTGATGGTCAGACGGCGCTCAAGGCCTTGAGTCGTCTCAACAGAAACTTGCATGATTTACCTCAATCTTCAATTTTGGCGACTGTTCGCCTTCCTTACAAACAAGGTGATCTCCATGAGTGATAGCAAGTTTTAATGCTGAAAAATTCAACTTAAAACGGCGCATTGTAACCATGAGATACCATTGCTGCTTTGCCTCTATGGGCACTATGTTAAACAATAGACGCGGCATTATAACCTAATATTTATGATAGTCGAGTCTAGGGGGCAATTATTTGGCGTATATAGCAGCATTCAGCGTTTAAGTGCGTAAAAAACGAACGCAATAAATTAACAAAGGAGAATTAAGCTTGCTTAGAGGTATTGAAAAGAATTAACTGGCTTCGAATAGAGGGAATGAAGCATAAATTTTAAAAGTAGTCGGCGATGCAGGATTTGAACCTGCGACTGAATTGGACATACCCAAAC